>CAZQVB010000023.1:2735-3471 GCA_964596645.1 uncultured Roseivirgaceae bacterium | reverse complement strand
CAATGAAAACTTAATAGCATTAAATTACTTTTGGGGTGGTCTTTTCTTTTTCGCTGGCTTTCGCTAAAGATGAACGTCTGCAAAGGCAATTCAGCCTGCTTCGGTGCATTAATCCCTGCCGATGGCCCCGCGGTATCACGTCCATATGTCAGACAAAAGCAAGTAAGGGTCAGAAAATATTATTTATTATCGGGAGTGATAATGATCTGGATTATCTCACTACAATTATTACTTAAGATCAGCCCTAAAAAAGATTATAAATTCCGAAAATAATACACTTTTTCAGTAGTGTATTTTTGGGACCGATTGATGATGCCAAGGGCACTGAATGAATAATGGGGGGCTTTTATCACATCTGAAAAATTTTTATTTCGCACTCAGAGCCCTGCGCCAATTTTCAGCTTTTTCCCCAAACCTTTCATCTAAAATTTCCGACCACTCAGCAAGTATAAGCTTAGCTAATATTGCCGTGCGGAAAAATGGTTGTGCCTGTGTACCTGTAGGAATAGCACCAACGCAATCATTTGGCAAGACAGGTAATTAAAATTGAGCTTATATCAGCAACGAAGATGAGAGAGGATTTACTGGCAGTTTCTTTACCTCAAAGCAGCCCTCTGCTTGTGAGGCGCTTTACAAAAATGATCTGTTCCATAGCATTGGCTTTCACCACCGCCTATGCCTACGGGCAGGAAGCCAACTGTACTGATGGCATAGACAACGACGGCGACGGGCTGAT
>CAZQVB010000023.1:0-2725 GCA_964596645.1 uncultured Roseivirgaceae bacterium | reverse complement strand
CGACTACTACGACAGCGATTGTGCCTGCGCTGACGAGGCCTTCTTCAATCAGTGTGAGTCGGGCTGTCAATACACCGGCACACTCACCAGTTTTAACTTTGCTCAGGCCTTCGAATCGGATGCCGAGGTGATGCTGTACGGCACACCCCTGGTAGGAGATGTAGATGGTGACGGCCAACCTGAAATCATAGCACTTAGCTCGAATAACTGGCAAAATAACCCCACACGACTCACCAGGGATATTTTGGTTTTCGACGGCGTCACAGGAAGACTGGAAAATACCATCGTCACACCCTACTTTTCCTGGGGTGCAGGCACCAATAGTTACGTGATCGGAGATATCGATGGTGACGGCCTTGGTGAAGTAATTATCAATGTGTTGGATTATAGCGTCAATAGTGCGTCTGTCAGAGGACGCCTGCAAGCGTACAATCTTGAAGATGGATCGCTACTATGGACATCTGATTCCCAGGTACGCTCGGGTATGGTAGCGGCCGAAAAATTCGGTGCCTCCCTGGCACTTGCAGACTTTAATCAAGACGGCATTGCAGAAGTTTATCTCTACAATGAAATATTCAATGCACGCACCGGTGTGAAACTCGCCGACGGTGGGGAAGCCAACCAAATGGGTATTTCCCAGTCGGACGGCGATAAATCGGGGGCGGTTGCCTCCAGCATTGCGGCCGATCTCAGACCAACGCCAGGTTTGGAGCTGGCAGGCGGCAACACCGTGTATGAGGTCAACATTACCAATCCCAACGGCACAGCCGGCAACAGCATGACCGCCAGGACGGTAGCAGGTAAATCGGACGGCTTTACCACCGTGGCAGACATAGACCTCGACGGTCAGCTCGATGTGATCGTTTCTGTAAGGGGCACCACGCTTGGAGAAGTTTATGTCTATAACCCCCGCACCACCACGATCATAGCCAATAGGACAAATCTGGAAGGAAATGTGGGTAAAGAAGGTATAGGGCCGCCTTTCGTCGGCGACATTGACAACGACAATGCCCCGGAAATTGGAGTGACCCGATCGCAAAGGCTGCTTGCTTTAGAATATAATGGTACAACCACCCTACAGCAAAAATGGAGCCTGGTCACCACAGATGAATCCGGGCAGACAGGCATCACGATGTTTGACTTTAACCAGGACGGCAAATCTGAAATTGTATACAGGGATGAAAGCAATCTGAGGGTCATTGATGGCAGCACCGCTTCACCGGTAGATTTGGTGACTGCTACCTGTATGTCAAATACAGGAACAGAAACAGCCATAGTAGCAGATGTAGATAATGACGGTGCGGCTGAAATATGCACTACCTGCCAAGTGGGGGGGGATGACAAGCTTGGCAAACTCAAAATCTTTGAATCGAACTCAACACCATGGGCGCCTGCACGAAAGGTGTGGAACCAGTACAACTACCATGTCACCAACATCAATGACGACCTCAAAATTCCGCGAATAGAGCAAAATCATGCCATAGCATTTTCTGGAAAACGGGCACTCAACGCCAGTATGGTGCAGGCCACTTTGTATTCGAGTAATGCTACGCCACTGTTTCCCGGTGTAAGCACCAGCACCAGTTCGGTACTCACCACCTGCGATACCGACAGCATTACCATTCATTACGCCATCACCAATTCCGATTCATCCGGATTTTCCCTGCCCAAGAACTTCGCAATCAGCTTTTACAACGGCGTGCCGGGCAACGGTGGAGTGCTTCTTGGGGTAGATATCCTAGAGCAGGGACTTGATCCGAACAGCGCGGCCAGTCTTGAATTTAAAATCCTCAAGCAGCCTGCCAGCTTTTCGTTGTACGTGGTCACCAACAGCTCGTCTATTTCCGGTGCCCTGGATGTTTCCGATTACATCATTCCCCAGTGTACCTACGACAATAATGTGTCGGGCCCCATACTGGTGGAAAATTGCGAGGGCCCCGTCGCAGATCTCAACGGCCTCAGTACGCCGGGTAGAGATCATACCACTACGTTCACGGAAGATGGAGGCGCCATTGCGTTGATTCCTGCTGCGGGCAACCTTCGGGATGCTTCCAATCCCAACATTACCAGCGTCACCATCAAAATCCTCAACCCGCTGGATGGTGCCGACGAAATATTGGATGTGACTACAGGCCCAAGCGGTATAGTGAAGACATACAACAGTGGAACTTTAACCCTTTCCGGAACCAATACCATTGCTGCGTATAACCAGGTGTTTCAGACACTCACCTACCTCAACGTCAATAATGATCCGACGACGACGCAGCGCAAAGTGCTGGTGCTCTTCACCAATGGGGCCTCCGTCATAAGCGATTCCAGTTATGTTTTTATCAATGTCGTGCCCACCAACGATGCGCCGACAGCCGCCGACAAAACCATCACCACCTACGAAGACACACCTGTGACAATCGCTACCGCTGATCTCGGCTATGCCGATGTGGATGGCGACATTCTCGATAAAATCACGATCCCAACCATTCCGGCTACAGGCACCTTATTTATCGATGCCGACAACGACGGCGTGATCGATACAGGCGAAGCACTGGCCGCCAATGGCGAAGTGACCAAGGCACAACTGGATGGCGGATTGCTCAAGTTCCTGCCCGTGCTCAATGGCAGCGGCTCACCCTACACCAGCTTTGGCTTCAGGGTGAATGACGGCACTGTCGATGCGGCATCCGCCAACACCATCACCATCAATGTGACGCCGGTGAACGATGCGCCC
>CAZQVB010000022.1:61677-80070 GCA_964596645.1 uncultured Roseivirgaceae bacterium | reverse complement strand
CAGTTGGTTTATGTTGCCGTTTTTGTCGTAGCCGGCATTGGTCTCATCGCCAATCATGGCATCTACAGTGCGTACATACTACCGCTATCCAAGCATAAAACACAAAAACAAAAAATCCTGAATTTGCATATTCCAACTTTTACATTAGCTTTGAAACACAAAGTACTTTCTATGAAGGACCAGATGGATTACATCAACGACCTGCGGCACATCCGAAGTATGATGGAGCGCTCGTCGCGCTTTATATCGTTGAGCGGACTATCCGGCGTATTGGCAGGTTGCTATGCGCTTGTGGGGGCATGGGTGGCCTACGGCATGGTGTACGTGCCACATTCAGCCCTGACCTACCGCCAGGTGTACATCGATGAGCGGGCTGTCATTGTGAAACTTGCTGTGGTGGCTTTGGTGGTGTTGTGCCTGGCCGTTGCTACCGGATATCTGCTGGCCCGGCGTAAGGCCGCCGCCAAAGGGGTGGAACTCTGGGGCGACGGATCGCGCAATTTTTTGAAAAGTCTACTGATACCACTCATCGCCGGCGGCATATTTATACTCATACTCACCAGCCGGGGTTCTTACGGCATTGTGGCGCCCTCATTTCTCATATTCTATGGCCTGGCGCTCATCCAGGCCAGCCACTATACTTTTACCGACATTCGATATCTCGGCTATCTGGAAGTGGCGCTGGGTTTGGTTTGCGCTCTTTTGCCCGGATATGGACTGATTTTCTGGGCCATAGGATTTGGCGTGCTGCACATTGTATACGGGCTTACCATGTACCTAAAATACGAGCGGTGAACAATCCCATTGCCAACCTCAATAAGGCATTTGACCACAAGGTGCGACTAGGCATTATGTCTATGCTGATGGCCAACGGCAAGGCGGAATTTACCACGCTGAAGTCAACGCTGGAAGTGACAGACGGCAACCTGGCCAGTCACATGAAAGCCCTGGAAAAGGAGGGCTATGTGCGGGTGACCAAACAATTTATTGACCGCAAGCCCAATACTGTATATGTGATCACCAGCGCCGGAAGTGCTGCGTTTAAGAATCATATAGACGCACTGGAGTACATCATTAAAAATACAAACATCTAATTTTTTTGCCCATGTGCTTTGAAATACAAAGAACTTTTAATTCACAAATAAACAATTCGACAACTTATGGAAACGAAAAACTTCATTGAACGCATCAACGAAAAGGCCAGCAAGTCCATCACCCTCAAAATGGTGTCGGTAGGCATACTCATTTTGCTACTGCTCATACCCAAGTCCATGATCAACTCGCTCATCCGCGAACGCGAGATGCGCATGCACGAGGCCGTCACCGATGTGTCGGCCAGTTGGTCGCAGGCGCAGACGGTGGACGGGCCGGTGGTCATTATTCCGTACAGAAGCTATCAGAAGACGGATGACGGTAAACTGAAGGTGCTTATACAACAAGCTTATTTTCTACCCGAAGCGCTCAATATAGCCTCCGACATAAAGCCTGAGCAGCGGCACAGGGGCATTTTCGACGTGACGGTATACACCGCCGACATCAAAATTTCTGGGGTCTTCGCACCATTTCAGTTTGGCCAGTGGGGCATAGACCCTGCCGACGTGCTGTGGCAGCAGGCACAGTTGATGGTGGGTATTGAAGATTTGCGTGGCATCAATGCCAATGTGGTATTGCAGTGGCGCGATCAGCAGATTCCATTTTCTCCTGGTGCGCGGGCGGGCAAGTTGTTCGACTCCGGCATTACTGCGGCCTTTCAGGAGCTGAAGCCGGGGGTGGCTTATCCATTTGAGATACAGCTCAGTCTGAAAGGAAGCGAGCAGTTGTTTTTTGTGCCACTGGGCAAGCAATCAGAGGCCACCATTACCTCTTCCTGGAAAGACCCCAGCTTCACGGGTGCCTTTCTGCCACAGTCGTCCGACATCGATGCGTCGGGTTTTACCGCCGACTGGAAGGTGTTGCATTTCAATCGCAACTTTCCGCAGCAGTGGACGAACGATGAATATGATGTGGAAAAAGCACGCTTTGGTGTGTCGCTCTTCGAGCCGGCCAGCCACTATCAAAAATCAATGCGCAGCTCCAAATACAGTATTCTGATCATTGTGCTCACCTTCCTGTCATTTTTTCTGATGGAGGTAAAGCAAGGGGCCCGCATTCATCCGCTGCAGTACATCCTCATCGGTCTGGCGCTCTGTCTGTTTTACACACTGCTGCTGTCCATCTCCGAGCATCTTGGTTTCAACATGGCGTACCTGATATCTGCTGTGGCCATTATCACCATGATCTTTCTGTACACGCGCACCACCCTCGGACGAAAGCGAATTGCAATATTCCTGGCTTTGGCGCTAGCGCTCATCTACACATTCTTATTTGTACTCATTCAGATGGAAGCCTATGCGTTGTTGTTTGGAAGCATTGGTTTGTTCATCGCACTGGGCATCACCATGTATGTAGTGCGCAACATTCAATGGTATGTGGAGCCTGCCAAAGCATCGTGAAAGTATGAAATGAAGCTGCCGCCCTTCGTGCAGCTTCTCCCTTTTTCTTTTTTTAATGTGCCAACAGCGATGTCCATCCACAATATTTTCCACTGGCGTAAAACATTTTCATCAAATTGACATTATCCGCTAGATTAGCATTGCTTAACTAATGAAAGGAAAAAACATGATGAAACACGCCATGATCATGGCCTCCGTACTGGCAACTTCCTATGCTTGCCAGCCTGCTTCGGAGCCACAGGAAGACACGTTCCAGGCTATTCACCTGAACAATTTAGACACTACGGCCAGTCCGGCCGAGAATTTCTACCGGTTTGTCAACGGCCGCTGGGAAGACAGAACAGAAGTGCCGGCCGACCGTGGCCGCTGGGGCAGCTTCGATGAGCTTCGCAAGCAAAATGACAATAATCTGCTGGAAGTGTTGGAGACAGCCATAGAAGAAGGCAATATCACTGCCGGCTCTGATCAGGAAAAGGCGGTCATTTTCTATGAAACCGCCATGGACACAGCCGCCATCGATAACGCAGGCTCCTCGCTGGTGAAAGAAAAAATGCAAGCGATAGAAAAGATAGAGAGTCGCGAGCAACTGGTACAGCACCTTATTGAGGTAAAACCTGAAGGCTATGGCCACTTTTTCTCCGTGTCGGTGGGAGCCGACCTGAACGACAGCGACATCAATACGGTGTATCTGGACCGCGGCGCCCTGGGCTTGCCCCAGCGCGATTATTACCTGGAAGACGATGCTGACTCGAAGCGCATAAGGCCGGAGTACAAGAAGCACATCGCACGCATGTTTGCCTTTCTCGACTACACTGAGGCAGAAGCCGAAAAGATGGCCGAGAATATATTTCAGTTGGAAAAAGAAATGGCCGAGGCACGCATGAACAAAGAGATGAGGCGCAACACCACGCTCATCAACAACCCGCGCAGTGTAGCAGAGATACAGCAAATGATGCCTGCACTACCCTGGGAGGAATATTTGGAGAAAATAGGCGCCGGCAAAGCCGACACATTGATCGTGACGGAGCCTGACTACTTCCGCACGTTGAACAAAATCTGGCAAAACACAGACCTGGAAACGCTGAAGGCCTACGTAAAATGGACGGAATACAACGACCTGGCAGGCTACCTGAGCAGTGACTTAGAGCAGGCCAATTTCGACTTTTACGGCAAAACCCTCAATGGCACGCCTGCCATGCGGCCGAGGTCGGAGCGCGCGCTGAACCATGTGAGTGGCTCGATAGGAGAGGCCCTGGGTAAGTTGTATGTGGATACGTACTTTCCGCCTGAGGCAAAAAATGAAGCCATGGAGATGGTGGAAAACATAAAAACCGCCTTTGGCGAGCGCATCAAGCAACTGCCCTGGATGTCGGATTCTACCAAAGAAAAGGCATTGGAAAAGTTGGCCACATTTAAAGTGAAAATTGGCTACCCCGATGAATGGAAAGACTACAGCAAGTTGGAAGTATCTAGCTATGAAGATGGCGGCAGTTACGCTGAAAATGTGCTGAACGTACGCCGTTGGAATTGGGAAAAGGATCTGGCCGATATCGGGCAGCCGGTAGATAAGTCGGAGTGGCACATGGCCCCGCAGACGGTCAATGCTTACTATAGTCCGCTGTTCAATGAGATCGTATTTCCGGCCGCCATTCTCCAGCCGCCCTTTTATCACTACAAAGCCGATCCCGCTGTAAACTACGGTGGCATAGGCGCGGTGATAGGTCATGAGATTTCGCACGGTTTCGACGATTCCGGTTCACGTTTCGACAAAGAGGGAAACCTTAAAAACTGGTGGACAGACTCTGATCGGGAGCAATTCGAAGAGCGCACTACAATGCTGGTGAACCAGTACAATGCCTATGAGCCGCTCGATAGTGTATATGTGAATGGAAAGTTCACACTGGGAGAAAACATCGGCGATCTTGGCGGTATAAACGTTGCCTACGATGGACTGCAGATGCATTTGGCGGAGCATGGCAACCCGGGCGAGATCGACGGGTTCACGCAAGACCAGCGATTCTTCATATCCTGGGCCACCATATGGCGCACCAAGTTCAGAGATGAAGCGCTGGTGAAACAGATTAAAACCGACACGCACTCGCCGGGCATGTACAGGGCTGTAGGCCCCATTGTAAATATGCAGCCCTTTTATGACGCATTTAATGTAGAGCAGGGCGACCCGATGTACGTACCCAAAGAGGAGAGGGTGTATATTTGGTAATCGCGTCATGTAATTAAGATCATAGTCAACAACAAAAAAGGCCTCCAGTGCGGAGGCCTTTTCTTTATGCCTATTTAGTCGGAATAAGCATTAATAATATTATCTCAGTGCCTGTAGGTGATGGTGTTAAGTATCTCTCATCACACCAAAAACATCTCGTAAATACTTAAGCGCTAGCCCCATATGCGTCTCAACTGTTTTTATCGACACGTTGAGTTTGTCTGCAATTTCCGCGTTCTTCAATCCATCGCGCCGGCTAAGAAGGAAAACCTCTTTTCTTTTTTCAGGAAGCTTTTCCAGTGCATTATCCAGCCGTTTACGGGCCTCTTCATACAGCACATCGTTTTCAGTGGTTTGTTCTTGTATTGTGCCAAAAATCAAATAGTAAGACTCGTACTTTTTTCTGTAAATATTTTTTTTCAGGTTGTTAAAGATCAAATTTTTGGCGATGGTGTAGATGTAAGCATTAAATGTAGAAGGGTCAATGATGGATGATCTGTTCATCCAGATCTTCACAAATACTTCTTGTACAACTTCCTCGGCGTCGGCTTGCCTGTTGAAGAACGTGAGGCTGAACTTGTATATCTTTTCAGCATACATGTAGTACAGCAGATTGAACGCCTCCCTGTCGTCGCGCCTCAAGCGGCCAATGATATCATCCAGATCGTTTTTCATACTTTGGGCACAGCGCCTGCGGCCATCTATGGCTCACCTGTGTACAATATACAATCGAATAGAGGTTTACCCTGAACACAAAAAAAATAAGACGTGCATTCAGGGTAAAGATGCTTCTGGTTGTACAATATGAAAACACAAACCCGTGGACATCGCTTTGCTGAAAAAGTATTTTAATAATGAGTGTTCTCACCAGGAGGTCGAGGAGGTGTTGAGGTGGGCCAAGGCAACGGGCAGTGAAGCTGAACTTGACCAACACTTCAAGCAAGCCTGGGAGAAAATAGAAGTGGAACCGGGCAAGCTGGTACAGTGGAGCAAGAGGCTTGAAGATATTCATGAAAAAATTGCCATGGAAGAACTGTATGAATCCATGGTTCCTGCCGCACGCGTTTCTTTGAAGCCCGATAAGCAGCACCACACAACCCGCAATTTGCACAAGCATTCTGCAAAGCAGCGGCACTACAGGCGGGTTGCAATGATGATGGCTGCAAGCGTGGTGGCTGTTTTTCTGTCGGTGTTTTTCTTATTCGATGGCCCCAAAATGATCTCCAAACCACAGGCGTCGAGTCCGGCGAATTCTATGCTGGACAAGTCTGCCGAATACGGCCAGAAACTCACCTTTCATCTCGACGATGGTACCAGGGTGGTGCTCAACGGGGGAAGCAAATTGTTATTTCCAGCATCTTTTGATGCCGACCAGCGGGTGGTGCAGTTGGAAGGTGAGGGGTACTTCGAGGTCGGTCATGATGCCGCCCGCCCTTTCCAGGTAGTTTCTGGCGATCTCACCATCACGGCTTTGGGTACTGCTTTTAATGTAAGCGCATTGCCCGGGGCAAACAGGATGGAAGTGGCGTTGGTCACTGGTAAAGTAAAGGTGGCCTCCGCAGGTAAAACGACACCTGCTGATTCCCTTTTCCTTCTACCCGGTGAATTGGCGGCGTTTGAAGTGGGGAATAATCGGCTTACTCAATCTTCTTACGAGGCACGTGAAAAAATTGCCTGGAAAGATGGGGTGCTGGTTTTCACAGAAGCCGACTTGCCTGAAATCATTAGCAAACTAGAACGCTGGTATGGTGTAGACATCAGCACAAATAAGCCACCTGATGATGAATGGAGCTTTACCGCAATATTTGACAATGACAATCTCGAGAATGTGCTGAACGCATTGCAGTTTGGCCATGATATGGAATATACAATGGATGGTAAAAAAGTGACACTTAAATTTTAATCAGGATGATGCAGTGGAACAGCTCATAAAGAAAACCAAAAAAATCGGGGTCTGATGACGGCGTAGGAACCAATATCATCAAAACCCCGACCATTAACTTTTGTGAAAATTAACCCTATAAAATTATGAAAAACACATTACTAAGGCAAATAGCCATGTTGAGCAAATGGAGTATATACGGGCTGCTTGTGCAATTAATTTTTATTAGTCTATCAATTGCCGCAGAAGGACAGGCCCAGTCGGTAAAAAGTGTACGGGAGCAACATATCTCCGTGGAGTTTAATGATGTAAGCTTGCTCGAGGCTTTTCGGCAGATCGAGAAGGAAACCGGATATCACTTTGCCTATGAAAAAAATGAGATAAGCGGCAAGGTAAGGCTGAACAAGCGTTATGGAGCATCAAGCAAGGTGTCGGATGTACTGCTCGACATTTCTCAGCAAGCCAATCTCAAATTCAGGCAGATCAACAAAAGCATCATTGTTACCCTGAACAACCAGGGACGGCCATCAAGGTCTGAAGCGCTGGAAGTAATCATCGACGGCATCACCATCACCGGCCGGGTCACCTCCAGCGAAGATGACGAGGGCCTGCCCGGCGTCAACGTAGTGGTGAAAGGCACGGTACAGGGCACCGTCACCGATGTGGAGGGAAACTATACCATTGAAGTGCCTGCCACGGAATCTGTACTCGTATTCAGCTCCGTAGGCTACGTAATGGAAGAAGTGGTGGTAGGCAACAGGTCAGTGATAGACCTTGTACTAAACAGCGATATACAATCTTTGGCAGAAATAGTAGTGATAGGCTACGGCACACAAGAGAAACGCGACCTGACAGGCTCAGTAGCGCAAGTGGATGGAGATGATTTGCAGGTGCGGTCGGTGGCTACTACCCAGGAAGCACTTGCCGGCAAACTTGCCGGCGTTCAGGTCATTCAGACAACCGGCCAGCCGGGTGCTGCTCCGGAAATCAGGGTGCGCGGACTTAGTTCATTATCAGCAGGAAATAGCCCACTCATTGTAGTGGACGGTTTTGTAGGAGCCGATCTGGCTACCATCAATCCCAATGATATTGCCTCGGTGGAAGTGCTTAAGGATGCATCCTCAGCGGCTATTTATGGCTCCAGGGGCGCCAATGGTGTCGTCATCATCACCACCAAACAGGGAACAGCAGGCAAAGCCCAATTTGAAGTAAATGCCAGCTATGGCATCCAGACCGTGGCCAGGAAATTGGACTTGCTGGGACGTGACGAATGGTTACAGGCGTATCGTGAAGGGCTTGATAATGCATGGAAACTAAGCCGCAATTTGCCGCTTGAAGGCGATGCACAAGCGCCTCCGGGCAACAACAATTATGTACAACCTCAATACCGAAATCCTGTAGATGCCGATGGAAATCCCTTATTTCCCGATACCGATTGGCAGGATGAAATTTATGAACCCGCACCCATGGTCAATGTGCAGATGGGAGTACGCGGTGGCTCAGATAATGTGAAATATTATATATCGGGCAATGTGCTGGATCAGCAGGGCATTATGATGGAAACAGCCTATCAGAGATACAACCTGCGATCGAACATAAGCGCAGACTTACACGAAAGATTACAGTTTGGTTTAAATCTGGCACCTTCTTATGAAAGGGACATACGCTCAGCTAATGATAACCAGCGAAATGGCCCGGCCTGGAATGCCATAGTAACGCCACCGATCTTTGCTCCATACGAACCTGACGGATCGCTCAGCGCGGCTGCAAATAGTCGGGAAGCCAGCGATGCACGCATTTGGAGTGTACTGAACCCGGTAGCCATGCTCAAGGGCACCGACAATGAAATAATGACCACGAGCATTCTTTCCAATGCCTATTTGAACTATGAAATAATAGATGGATTGAACCTGCGGGCAAATTTTGGTGTATCACTTTCAAATAGCGAGCAGGATTTCTTTCAGGCAGGGTATGTGGGCGAAGAAGGTGTGTTCGAAAATCTGGGTGGTTTTGCCTACAGCATAGCACGCAGCTCCAGAAACTTGCTGGCAGAGTACACAGCAAACTATGCCAAAGAGCTTGCCGGCGGGCACAATGTAAACTTTTTGGCCGGCTACACCGCACAGGTTGATCACAACGAATTTGAACGGGTCGATGCCGGTCAGTTTGTCTCCGATGCTGTTTCTACCATCAACAACGGCATAGTGAACAGTGGCGATGCAGCAATCAATGAGTGGTCGCTGCTGTCATTTATTGCAAGGGCCAATTATAGTTTTCGTGACAAGTATTTGGTTACGGCTACTTTCAGAAGAGACGGGTCCTCACGATTTGCAGAAAATGCACGCTACGGAAATTTTCCCTCCGCTTCTGTTGGCTGGCTCTTTTCAGAAGAAGATTTTCTTCAAGATGGCCTGCTGTCTTATGGCAAGTTGCGCGCCAGCTACGGTATAGTCGGCAATTTCAATATTGGCAACTATTCGGCACGCTCCATCATAGGCACTGGTGCCAGTTACTATTTCAACAATACACTGACCACGGGATACGATTATCTGAACGTGCCAGATCCTAATCTTGGCTGGGAGCAAATAGCACAGTACAACATTGGCCTGGAGCTGGGATTTTTTGAAGACCGGTTGAGGTTGGAATTGGACTACTACAATGGTGAGTCGCAAGACCTGCTGCTCAACGTGCCACTGCCCACCAGCATTGCCTTTAATTCTTACCTGACCAACCTGGGCCGCGTAAGCAACACCGGTTTTGAAGTGACATTGAACACGCAAAATCTAGTGGGAGAATTCAAGTGGGAAACCAACTTCAACTTATCCGTGAATAGAAATGAGGTGCTGGAGCTGCGTGGCAATGATGTGCCTATTATAGACGGTTACAGTACAGTATCCGTCAGTCACATTACAGAGGTGGGTGAGCCCATTGGCAACTTTTACGGCTACAAAATAGATGGTGTATTCAAAAATCAGGAAGAGTTGGATGCCGCCTTGCCAGGTATACAGGTGCTGGCTTTGGGCTATCCGCGTATTGTAGATGCCAACGAAGATGGCACTATTACAGCGGACGATCGCACAATACTAGGCAACCCGCAGCCTGATTTCATTTATGGTATGACCAACCGGTTTTCCTTCAAGGGCTTTGACCTATCGATCGTTATCAACGGTCAGCAGGGTGGAGAAATTTACAATGGCCTGGCACAAGAGGCCAATACGCTGGTAGCCAGCCGCAATATGACGGGCATTGCCAGAGGCCGGTACAGGTCACCTTCGGAGCCCGGAGATGGATTTCCCATTATCGCCAGATTTCGCAACGGTCAGGTAGTGGTCGGGCGAAATAACGCTTCAACGGTATACGTGGAAGACGCCACCTTTTTTCGGATTCGAGACCTCACCTTGGGCTATGATTTAAGCCAGTTGATCAAGAATGACTTTTTTAGTGCATTCAAGATTTACTTTAACGCGCACAACTTGCTCACTGTAACCGACTACAATGGCTACGACCCTGAGCTGAGCAGCAGCGGAAATG
The DNA here is from genome assembly GCA_964596645.1 of uncultured Roseivirgaceae bacterium. Taxonomy (GTDB): domain Bacteria; phylum Bacteroidota; class Bacteroidia; order Cytophagales; family Cyclobacteriaceae; genus CAVQEK01. Next base: position 69,944 of record CAZQVB010000022.1, on the reverse strand, counting down.
CGCTTACGCCAGGAGTAGATTTTGGAGCTTATCCTACAGCGCGCACCTATACTTTCGGTATCAACTTTGGATTTTAAAATTCCCTAAAAATGAAAAAATTAAAATATATAATAGTCAGTGCGATACTCGCAGGTACATTTTCATGTTCAGATGAATTTTTGAACCGGGAACCGCTAAGCTTTCTTTCCGATGGCAACGTGTATCAAAGCGAGAAGGATTTTACAGCTACCATCACGGGCTTGTACAATACTCTGTTCAATCCGATCTACAACTCACAGGGCCTTTTTTACTACAATGAGGCCAGAAGCGACAATACCTTTATGTCGGGCGCCAATGTGTTTGAGCCTACCAGTGAATTTGAAAACCTTTCTTTGGTTGGCTTCCCCCGCAATATTGTGAACTGGAATGGCATGTTTGAAATGATAAGCCGGGCCAATCACGCCATCAGGGATTTGGAATCTTTTGGCCCTAATTTTCTAGAACAGGAGCAGCTCAACCGACTGAAGGCTGAGGCAATGACCATACGTGCACTTGCCTATTTTGAAGGAATCAGGTTTTGGGGAAGCCTGCCTTTCATTACTTCAGTGCAAACTCCGGAAGAGGCATACAACAATACCCGCACTCCGCTTTCGGCCATTTGGCCTGCTTTGGAGGCTGATCTGCAAGAGGCCATTGCTGCATTGCCCTCCAAAACAGGTTTGGCTTCTACAGAGCAGGGCCGGTTGACCAAAGAAGCTGCTCAAATGCTCCTGGCGCACGTCTATATGTATCAGGGCAAAAAGACTGAGGCAGTGCCCTTCCTTCAGGAGATCGTTTCTTCGTCCAATTACACACTTGACAATACGGGCAATGGTGTGCTGTCGCCTGAAGATTTTGCTGCCCTGTGGGCTTTCGGTACCCGCTATGCGCCAGAATCTATTTTCGAAATATCTTTTTGCCCGGAACCGGCGGAGGCGCCTGAGTCTTCATTTTGTAATGGGGCCATGGATCCCGACAGGCTCAATGATTTTCGCTATACACAGGAGGCCTACGATTCTTTTGAGGCTGACGATGCCCGGCGGGACATCACCTTTGTGAAAGGCACAGAATATCCTTTTACAGAACCCGGCAATACCGACTTCTATTATCAGGTGAAATATCTTTGGAATGAAGGGGAGTGCTTTGGCGATGATTGCTCAAGAAACCTGATCATCTACCGATTTGCAGATGCACTTTTGCTATTGACAGAAGCAACGGGCGACCCGCAATATGCCAACATGGTGCGCGAAAGGGCCGGCCTTGCACCGAAGGCATCTTTTACGCTCGATGAGGTAATACAGGAAAGAAATGCGGAATTCATCTATGAGGCCGATCGGTATAATACCCTTGTAAGAACAGGAAAGGCAGTGGAAACACTTAATGAGAAAAAAGACATCATCAATCTTTCCCCCACCTTTAGGCCAGAGTTCTTGCAATGGCCCATACCGCAAGATGCTCTCGACCGAAACATTAACCTGACTCAAAACGACGGTTATAATCTTTAAAAATACAAGGCCTTGGCTAAATGCCAGGGCCTTAACATAAAGCTATGACACTAAAGCTACTGATGATATGCCTGGTTGTTGCACTTCACCTCAACGCTTGTGGTACGCAGCAGGAGAAAAATTTTTTGCCATGGGAAAAGCTTAACAATCCAGTTTATCACCACGATGGTTGGGCTACCAAGGACGTGGCGATGTACTACGAAGAAGATGAAGAGACTTTTTATATCTTTTTTGGGGCCTTTTATTTTGACAATGGTCAGGAAAGAAGCCATGTGGTGGAAGTAAGCACCAAGGACTTTATGACCTATTCTGAACCCATCATCAACTGGAGTGGGCAAGAGCAAGGCTGGCTGGGTATGGCTTCGCCCAATATTACTCTCATTGACGACACCTATTACCTCACGTACAACTCATGGGGCGATCTGGAAGGGAAAAACAATACCCTCTTTTATGCCACCTCCAAAGATTTGAAGCATTGGGAAAAAGATAAACCTCTGGCACAAAATATAGTATCTGGCACCAGAGCCATTGATGCGGCCATCATGGCGCGCGGAGATAAAATTTATCTCGTTTACAAAGATCATCAAACACCTAAAATAGCTGTGGCCGACAGCATCAACAGCGATCACTGGCAAATTATTGGGTCACCAAACAGCGGTTGGTTCGAAAATGGCCAGTTTATCGAAATAGATGACAAGGTACATCTGCTTACCACAGGCAGACCCAATAATGAAGAAGTACCTGTAATCGTACTGATGCAAATGAACGGGAACGGGGATGACCTGAAAGACTGGTTACAGTGGAGCGTAAAAAAAATCATAGACTTCCCCAGGGAAGATTTTAATACACATAAAGTGGCCACTGGCGCATTCATTGCCGACTGGCGCAAGTACAATGGTCATTTCTACTGTCTATATTCTGGCAAGACAGAAAGCAAGTCACACTTGGGCAGGGGCAACCACAAAATTGCCCTCTCGCGCTCGCTCGATTTGCTTAATTGGGCTGTACCGCCCACTCCTCAGCTCAATCACTGAAAGACTTTAGACAAGTGGCTGTAGCATCAGCACACCGGTTAGTAAGCCAGGCTCACTTGCATTGATGAATATGCTATTAATCAAAAAAACCGGAAAAAGACCATATAACGGCTATTTCCCGGGTTTTTCTATATGTTCATTGCTTTCGTCTGCTATTAACTCACGCTACGTCTTATGACGGAAGAGATCTGTAGCCGGTGGCAGGCAGGGGCCGCTCTAATTCAACCTGTTCTGCGCAGCCAGCTCCTCGCCAAATACACGGTATTGGTCAAATATCGATCTTACCGCCCATTTGATGTATTTGTCGTTGTTGTAGGGGTTGCCAAACATGGTAGTGGCGTAGCCCTGCCATACCACACGTCGCTTCTTACGGTCCCACAATATCACGATGATGGTGCCCTCGTACATGTTGTAGGTAACTGGATTGTACTCTTCATCTTCATTTTCGTAGGTGAGCCACGACTCGAAGTCGGGCTGGTTGTAGCCAAAGAAGTTGAAGTCGCCGTAAAACATTTTATAAGATACCAACAGGTCGGGCCTGTCTGTATTAAACTTATAGCCCTGTATTTCCATCCGCCGCTGAATAGCGTCCTGTATCACAGCGCGCTGCTTTACTGAGTCTCTGCCCGACCCTATCTCGGTCATAAAATCGAAGGTTTTGTACTTCTTGAAAGTACCACCATAGCTGTAGTCAGACTCCACCGTATACTCATTGCGCATACAGCCAGAGGCCACTACAACCGCCAACAAAATAAAAGGAACCAGAAGTTTTTTCATGTGCTTGCCATTAAACCATTTCCTAAAAGATAAAGAGAACTATACCATTGATATGCCCGTGAACCTTACACCAATTTTTACAAACCGGGAATGATCAATAATGTTGAAAACAACAAAAATTACTCAGAAACACCCATTATGAAGAACTGGTGCATCTGAAGGGATGCACACGATAATTCTAAAAGTACATGATCGGTATCAAATATAAAAGCATCGCCAACTGAATGTCTCAGTACTGACGCACGCCGACTTCATTGTACGCTGCAAATTGTACAAACCCTATTATCTGCAGAAAGAAAAAATGGTGTAAAGATCGAGAACGCAACAATCAGAAGTAAATAATCAGCGGGCTGTTGCAGTACGGGAAGCACTATGACACTGAGATGAGCGCCAACTGTATGAGTCCGATCACGAAGCCAAGCACGCCACCAAGCAGTTCTATAAAGCGAAACTCCTTTTTCATAATGGAAAAAAGGATTTGCTCCAGCTTGTCGCTGGAAAAGGCCGCCACCTTGGACGACACAATGCTTTCAATATCGATATCCCTCTCCAGCTTTTCTGAATAGCGGGTAAGTATGTCGGGCAGTATGTCTTTGAACTCGTCGTGTAGTGTGGCTTTGATCTTGTTTTTGATATCGGCATTCATAAACATGCCCAGCATCGGCATCGATTCTTTCAGTTTGTTTTCCAAAAAATCCTCCAGCTTTTCGTCCAGCACATGGTTGATCTCGCCTGCCGTACCGGTGGAGGTGAAGTGCCGCTTTATGTCTTGAAAAGAGAACAATTCTTTAGCTACAATTTGCCCCAGCCGGGCGGCGAGTATGTGCTGCCGCTTCGGGAAAATGCCCTGGATCTCCACGAAAAAAATCCTTTTCTTTTCGCGCGGATGAAAGAGCATTTTTATGGCCAGGTAATTGGTGATCCAGCCGGTGAGGGCTGCTATGATGGGTAATGTATAAATGAGCATGGATGAATCTTGAAACGAGCGCCAAATTAAGAGCATAAGCCAGTATAAATCAAGCTGGTCAATTTTGGATTTTTAAGATAGCTTTGTCCGAAAAAACAAGCTGCCATGCATATGCTCATTTTGCTCTTCATCGCTTACTTTTTACCCAATGCCGGTGGCGTGGATGACGCGCGATATATGCACTACGATGGCGCCCGTGTGAAAACTACCTATCATGTGCCGGATAAATTTTTGGGAGAATACAAGGGGAGCAAACCGGGGCGGCTACTGCTTGCCGCCGACGGCACCGGCGTATACGAATATGGCTACGTAGGCTTTGCCGGCGACTCTTGCCAGGCGAAAGAAATACCAATGATATGGGGCTTTATCATCGACGACGACGGTGCCATTGTGTCGTTTGAGCGAGAATACGGCCACTCATACCCGCTCGTGTACAACAGCACTTCAGAGGTGAGCTTTCAGGGTTGTACAAAAAACGCCATGATCGACTACCTGCTCGTGTTCAAAGACGGCACCATCTCCGTGTCGTCTTCCGACAACTGGAAAAAGGTACAATAGCCATACTGCCAAGTCGCTGTCAGCTATGTGCCCGTTCCAGCTCCAGCACTGTTATCTCGGGCCATATGCCTATGCGGCCAGGATAGCCCAGGAAGCCAAACCTTGAAGCTGCCCACCTCTATGCCAAACTGAAAGCCGTGGGTATGGCCGGAAAAGGTGATGTCGATGTCTGGAAACTCCGGTCGTACCTGTGCATCCCAATGGCTGGGATCGTGCGAGAGCAGGAGCTTTACGGGTAAATGCGCTGTGCCCTTGTAGGCATCTTTCAGGTCGCCGTATTTGGAGAAGCGGCCTGCACCCCAGTTTTCAACACCAATTACAGCAATGGACTCATTATCGACAGTAAGTGTGCGATTTTCGTTGAGCAGTATGTCCCAGCCCATCTCGCGGTGCCCGTCGATCAGATCTTGCAAGTTTTGGCGCTTGGCAGCCTCCGAGGGCCAGTTCTTGTAATCGCCATAGTCGTGGTTGCCCAACGTGGAGTATACCCCCAGGGGCGCTTTCACTTTCGAGAACACGTCGATGTAGCCCTTCAGCTCAGAAGAATCATTGTTTACAATATCGCCGGTAAAAAATACCACATCCGCTTTCTGGTCCATCAGCAGATCCACGCCGCGTTTTACGGCTGAGCGATTGTAAAAGCTGCCAGTGTGCAAGTCGGAGATTTGCACGATGCGCAGTCCGTGAAAAGCCTTTGGCAGGTTGGGCAACGACACCCGCTTGCGATGCACCGTGTAGTTGTGTGCGCCCGACACTATGCCAAAGCCCATGGTGGCCATGGGCAGCACAGTGGCCACAAGGGCTGTTTTGCTGAGAAACTCCGACCGGCTGATGCCTGTGCCATGGTCTGCCGGCGGCGCGGCATTGGCACCCGTTTTCAATATCACCCATTTCACCAGGCGCACCAGGTCGTCTATGATCAGCACCAACACGCCAAATATTTTGGAGAAATAGTTCATGACCAGCACCGTAATGATGGTGCTCCTGTAGCTGCGCGGAATGAACTCCGGTATGGCAAAGTTGTAGGCGATCACCGCAAGTATGCTCAATACGGTAAGGCCCCAGTGCAGGCCATATATACTGCGCCGCAACCAGTGGGCGCTATTGTGAAAAACCGTTTTCAGTGCCTGATATACGTAGATATCGATGGCTAAGAAAATGACGACGAGAAGAATTACATTCAATATTTTACCCATACACACACATGGCCGGAGGCTGCATTTTCACCTTCCGGTCGCTCTTTATATGCCGTTCCGGTAGCCCCGCCTGGTGGGCAGGAGTACCGGAACGGACAGTTGTTTTATTAATTAAACTTCAATACAAACGCCTACGCCTGTAGCTCTATTTTACCGGCCTTCTTCTCATGTTTCACCCCTTTGAGGCGCATGGTGGCCATATCGGTGAGCAGGTACATCACGGGCACAATCACCAGCGTGAGGAAGGTGGCGAACGTAAGGCCGAAGATCACCGTCCAGGCCATGGGCCCCCAGAAATCGGCGTTGTCGCCGCCGAAGTAGAAGTTGGGGTCGAAGTTGGCCAGCAGCGACACGTAGTCGATGTTGGTGCCGGTAGCCATCGGCAGCAGGCCGAGCACCGTGGTGATGGCCGTGAGCAATACCGGCCGCAGCCTTACCCTGCCGCCTTCGTATATGCTGTTGACCAGTTCTTCGTAGGAGAGGTACTCATCGTCGGCCAGGCCAAGCTCAGATCGCCGGCGCTGCCGCACCAGGTTGGTGTAGTCGATGAGCACAATGGCATTGTTCACCACCACGCCCGCCAGAGATATAATGCCTATGCCGGTCATGATCACGATAAAATCCATGTCGAATGCCACCAGGCCGAGAAATACGCCAATGGTGCTGAACAGTACCGAGGCCATAATGATGAACGGTGCAGCCAGAGAATTGAACTGGGCCACAATGATCAGGAATATGCTGAGCACAGCGATGAGCAGGGCCTGCATGAGGAAGGCGCTGGACTTGGCCTGCTCTTCCTGCTCGCCCGTAAACTTCAGCTCGTAGCCTTCGGGCATATCCAGGTTGCTTAGTATCAGCTTCAGTTCTGCCACTATCTCATTGGCATTGGCCCCTTCATTCACGTTGGAATACAGCGAAATGACGCGATCCAGGTCTTTGCGTTTTACTGAACCGTAGGTGGAAGAATACTCCACATCGGCCACGGCAGATATGGGTATTTGCTTCAGATTGCCCTTCTGATCGCGAAAGGTGACCCGCTTGTTGAGCAGTGCGTCTACGTCGTAGCGGTACTTGTCCATCAGCCTCAGCTGGATGGGATATTCGTCTTCACCTTCTTTGTATTTCGTCACTTCAAACCCAAAGAGGGCCGTGCGCAGCTCATTGGCAATGGTGTAGGTAGAAAGCCCGAATCGCTGTGCCCGGTCGCGGTCTATTTTTACAAGCAGCTCCGGCTTGCCTACATCAAGGTCCGATTTCATTTCCTGAATGCCCGGTATATTGGCCGATTCTATCATCTCCATAGCTTTTTCCGATATGGCGATCAGGCGATCGTAATTTTCGCCACTGATCTCAATGTTGATCGGCTTGCCCACCGGTGGGCCAGACTGGTCTTTGTCTATGGTGATCTCCACGCCGGGGTATTTCTGCATGGCTTCGCGTATTTCCTTCATCACCTCCTGCGTATCCACACCACCGCGCTTTTCATATTCCACAAATGATACGGTGATCATAGACTTATTGGGTGTAGCCTGCTGACCTTCCATGGAGTTGGGGTCGCTGGCGCCTTCGCCTACCTGAGAGATGAAAGATTCCACGGCGCCTTCGTATGGCTCTATGATGTCGACGATTTCCTCTTCTACTCTTTTGGTGAATTCGTTGGTGTCTTCAATGTCCACACCAATGGGTTTTTCTATAAATATATTGATGTAGTTGGGGCTGCCCTCCGGAAATAAGCTTGTTTGAGGCTGCTTTACTATCAAGAGCCCGATTGACAATACAAGCAGCACAATGGTGCCGAAGAAGAAGACATACGGCTTTTTGCCGGTCAGGGCAAATTGCATCGTGCGTGCGTAGAGCCTTTCAACAAAAGGTATGAAGCGGGTTTGAAACCATTTGACGCCCGGGTTGAGTATGAAAACCTGAAACGGCGCACCCAGCGCTATGAGCATGAGCAGGTTGGCGATCACGAAGTTGCCAGTGATGTAAAAAGGTATGGAAACCAGCACAAATGCCCCGGCTACTATAAACAGCTTCGTTCTGTTCACCTTGTCTTCCTCCACCTTCATGAGCAGAGAGGTGAGCACCGGGTTGATCACCAGCGCCACAAAGAGCGAGGAGCTGAGTACGATGATGAGTGTGATGGGCAGGTATTTCATGAATTCGCCCATGATGCCACTCCAAAAAGCCAGGGGCACAAAAGCCGCCAGTGTGG
>CAZQVB010000022.1:30533-61644 GCA_964596645.1 uncultured Roseivirgaceae bacterium | reverse complement strand
TGATGATGGGCCAGGCCACCTCACCAACACCTTCTTTGGCCGCACGGATGGGGCTCATGCCTTCCTGCATCAGCCTGTATATGTTTTCTACCACCACTATGCCGTTGTCTACTAGCATACCCAGCGCCAATATGAGTCCAAACAGCACCATCATATTGGCCGAAAAGCCGATGGCATTCAGCAGCATGAATGACATGAACATAGACAGCGGTATGGCTATGCCGACAAACAGCGAGTTGCGCAGGCCCATGAAAAACATGAGCACCAGCACCACGAGTATCACCCCGGTCACGATGCTGTTTTCCAGGTTGCTCACCATGCTTTTGGTAAATTTCGACTGGTCGTTGGTGATGGTGATGTGCAGGTCTTCGGGAAAGCGGTTTGTTTTTGCCTCTGCGATGATGTCTTTTATCTTCTGCGCTGTCAGCAGCAGGTTTTCTCCGCTGCGCTTCACTACATCTACCGTTACTACGGGCTGCAGGTTGCTGCGCGAGTAGCTGGAGCGCTCGGCGTAGGTGTCGCGTACTTCGGCCACATCTCTTACGTACACTATGCGCTGGTCTTCATCTTTGATGATCACATCTTCTATGGCCTCCACAGACTTAAACTCACCATCGATGCGCAGAGAGCGCCGAAAGTCGTTGGTGAGTATGTTGCCGGCCGATAGCGTCACATTCTCAGCATTGATGGCGTCGCTGATGTCCTGAAAGCTCACGTCGACTGCCTCCATTTTGTAGATGTCGGCAGCTACTTCTATTTCGCGCTCCAGCGCACCTTTTATCTCACTTTGCGATACCTCTGCGAGCTTTTCAAATTCCTCCTGCAGGTACTCCGCAAAGGTTTTCAACTCATTGATGCTGTAGTCGCCCGAGATGTTCACATACAAAATGGGCAACTCCGTCAGGTCGATGTCCTGCACAAGCGGGTCCTGATCCAGATCGGTGGGCAGTTCGCTTTTGGCTTTGTCTACGGCATCTTTCACCTCCTGCAGCGCCGCACTGATGTCTTCGTCGGGGTTGAACTCCACCACGATGGTGGAGTAATCCTGTACGGACGTAGACTTAATGTCTTTGACGCCGGATATCGACTTCAGCTCCTTTTCTATCGGCCTGGTGATCAGGTTTTCTATATCGATGGGTGAGTTGCCGGGGTAGGGGGTGCCCACATAAATGGTCGGAAACACCACCTCCGGATAGCTCTCTTTCGGTATAGAAATGTACGAGAGCACACCCATCAGTATAATGATGAACGTGAGTATGCCTACACTCGTACGGTTGTTGATCGACAGCGTACTGAGCCCAAACTCACGGGTTATTTGCTTTTTCTCTGTTGATTCAATGGGTTTGTTTTCCATAGAAAATATCTTTTACAGTACGTTCTCTACAATTTTTACTTTGCTGCCATCTGCTACATCCCTAAAGCCTTCCTGCACCAGCAGTTCGTTGCCCTGCAGCCCCTCTTTCACCAGGGTGGCATTGTCGTAGGTGAGGCCGCGCTCTATGTGCGCTTTATGGGCGTATTTGTTTTCGCCGCTATCGGTTACGATGTACACGAAGTCGCCCTGGTTGTCCTGTTGTATCAGGTTGGAAGGAATCACCGGCGCATCGTCTGCTTCAAAATCCTTCAGTTTCAGTACAGCGAGAAGGTTGGGCTTTACTTTGAAATCGCGTTTGTCGGGTAGCCGGGCCTCTACACGAAATGTGCGATTCTGAGGGTTGATCACCTGACCAACGGCCGACAGGGTAGTGGCAATAGTGGTGTTGAGTGAGGGGAAATGAATGTTCACAGAATCACCTATATCGAACTGGCCAATAAATGACTCTGACAGATCCGCTTCTACGTACATATCGGCGTGGTTCACGATGCGCACCAGCGGCGCACCGATTTGTGCCATTTCTCCTTCATTCACCATCACCTCGTCGATGGTGCCATTGAATGGGGCGCGCACCTGAGCCTGAGCGATCTGCGTTCTTATGTTGTCCATTTGATTTTCCAGGGATTCCTTTCTGTTTTTGGCTTCCAGGTATTGCATTTCAGTGCCGATCTCTTGGTCCCACAGGTTCTTTTGCTTCTCGAAGCGCGTATTGGCCAACTCGTATTCTGTCTTCACCTGGTCCAGATTTTTGGTGAGCAGATCGGTATCGATGGTGAGCAGCAGTGCACCGCGCTGCACCGTCTGGCCTTCGGTGGCGTAGATGTTGGTGATGTTGCCCATGCTTTCGGCGCTGAGCTGCACATTGCGCTTCGACTCCACCGAGCCACTCACTTCTACGAAATGCTGAAAATCCTCCTTTTTTACCGGCACGGCAGTGATGAGTGCGGCGCGGCGGTTGTTTCTGGCAAAGGCAGGATCTGCCGCTGCTATCTCTTTTTCCAGCGTTTCTATCTCAGCCCTTAGCTCTTGTTGTTGGCTCTTGAGCGATTTTAGTTCATCTTTTTTTGCCTGTAGGTCTTCCTTCTTTTGGCAGGCGCCAAATATGATCATCAGCGCCAGTGTAGTGATTGCAATGGAATTTTTCATATTTCGGTTTTTTCTATTTCGTATCTTTTTTCTTATGGTTTCTTATCTTATTATGGTGCAGCCGCTATGCCCGGCAGCAATATTCCTTGGGCTCTTTCATAATCTATTTTGGCCAGCAGTGCATTATACAGCGCCGTGAAGTAGTTGGTCTGGGCCTGCTTATAGGCATTGTCGGCCTCTATCACTTCCAGGTTGGAGCCTACACCTTCTTCGTACTTTATCTTGGCATGGGTGTAAACTTCTTCGGCCAGTTTCATATTCTCCTGCTGGTTCTGCAGGTTGTCGATGTTGTTCACCAGTTCGTTTCTTTCCTGCTGCACGGTGAGGTGGATGCTGTTTTCAAGATTTTCCTTTTGTAACTGCAATTGTTTCTGCTCCAGCCGTATCTTCTTGATGGCGTAGCTCTTGCGCAAACCGTCGAATATCGGCAGGCTGAGCGTGACGCCTACAAATTGATAATCGAACCAGTAATTGTTGTTGCCAAACTGGAATAGGTTAGATGATTGCTCCACTCCGGCATTCTGCCCTATGTTCATGTTCAGGTCGAGCGTTGGCAGGTAGGCAAATTGGTTGTTTTTGAGGTTGAGCATGGCCAACTCCTCCTGGGTGAGGAGCTGTGCATATTCCACGCGCCGGTTCACGTCAGGTTCCAACAGGAGTGTCTCTCCGTATTGAAAATTTAAGTCGCTAATGTCTTCGGCTATTTCCAATGGCTGCTCTATGGGCATGCCCATCTGATACTTCAGCAGCTTCTTACTCACTTCCAGGCTGCGCCTTGTGTTTTCCAGGTTGGTCTTTATATTGTTAAATTCTACCTGGGTTCTGTTCACATCTATTTTTTCTGCAAATCCGTTTTCGTACATAATCCTTGTTTCGCGCAGCAGCGTATCTATGCGGTCGTAGTTGGTTTGTACCAGCTCCAGTGTGGCCTCATTGATTAGCACGGCGTAGTATGCTTTCGATACCTGCTCGGCCACATCTATTTTGGTAAGTTTTTGTTGTTCGCGGGCAAGGTTGGTATACATTTTACTTGCCTTAAGGCCTACGAAAAAGGAGCCATCGAAGAGCATTTGGCTAATGCTTAAGCCCAAGTCGCCGTCGTAGGGTGTGCCAAACTGTACCGGGGCCAGCTCTCCTTCTGCAGCATTCGGATCAAAGATTATGGCGGGCACAAAGGTCGTGCGTATTCTCAGGTTTTTGTTGAGCGACAGGTTGCCATTGACCTGGGGCAGCCCCTGAGCCCTGTATTCGCCCACATCCATACGGCTGCGCTCGGTCTCCAGGCCTGCGATCAGCAGCATTTCACTGTGGTCGAAGGCGTACTCGAGGCACTGCTCCAGATCGAATACGAGCTCCGTCTGCTGTACCTGTGCTTTTAGCGGAGCCAGGCCCCACAGGCCTATGCCCAGCAGCAATGCCAGCATTTGAAAATTACGCATTGGTTTGGCTGGTTTGTAAGTACTGATTGTAGGTTTCGAGTCCTTTTGCTGTAAGTATTCCATGTATAAAATGATTGAAAAACTGTTCGTGTACTGTGCTGATTTCGAATTGTATGGCAGGAAAGATGTCGCGGTTGAAGGCGATCTGGATCTCTTCCATGCGCAGCCGGGCCAATATGTCGGCGTTTATTTCTTTGCGAAAATATCCCTGTTCAATCCCCGCAGTCAGGTTGTCGACGATCATTCTGAACAGCACCTCTTCTTTAAACTTCTGATATACCTGCCAGGCTGCCGGGAAGTGCTTCTGCAATTCGTACAGCACATTTAAATTGGTGCTCTTTAACTTCTCCCGTATGCAGCGCGACAGCATAAAAAGCTCCTCTATCACATTTTCGGCCTGTTGCTGTATGGTCTGCACCTCCTGTATTTCGTGCTTTATGTGATACTCCGTCGCCAGCTTTATGATCTCATCCTTGTCCCTAAAATGTTGATAAATGGTTTTCTTTGATATAGAAAGGTGGCGGGCTATATCATCCATTGTCACGCTCTTGAAGCCGAATTGTAAAAACATGCCAACCGACTCGGCCAATATGCGCTCTCTGCTTTCCTGTTTTTCCATGTACCCTGCTGCCGTTTGGCGCGCAAAACTAAGGAAACTATTTTATTATTCTAAGTTTCGCACAGGATAATAATACTGAGAATGCCGCTAAAAGTTGTGCTGAGCATATTAATTTTGAATGAAATATGAGCAACGGTGCAAATTTTACAATCAGTGGGCGCATGATGCTACAAGCGGGATGAAGTAACATGTCGGGAAAACGCATAAATTTTTCAGATCAGGGGGCTACGCTGTCGTGTGTACAGTGGGGACATGGCCCCCGTGCACTGCTGGCTTTTCATGGCTTTGGGCAGAGCAGCAGCCTTTATTTGCCGCTGCTCCACCGGCTACCGCAACATACCATTTATTCATTCGATTTGTTTCATCACGGTATGAGTACAATGCCCACTGCCAAAGCGCTGGAACCGCATGCGTGGCATGCACTCATGTCACAATTTTTTGAGCGTCAGGCCATTGATCGCTTCGATCTGCTGGCTTTCAGCTTTGGAGGCCGCTTTGCGATGGCCACATTGGCTGCCTTACCGACTAAGGTAGATCAGGTGCATCTTGTAGCGCCTGATGGCATCACCAACAGTCCGTGGTACACTTTGGCCACCAGATACAAGATGATGCGAAGTTTTTTTCGACTGATCGTGGACAGGCCGCGCTGGTTTTATGCTTACCTGAAAACAATGGAAAAAATGGCCCTGCTGCGGGGTGGCCTCGGCAAATTTGCCACCCAGGCTATGAGCACCAGGGAACAGCGGCAGCGCGTGTACAACACATGGATGAGCGCTCGCAAATTGCACATACCCACCGGTAAGCTGGGCGAAATCATCAATATGTCGGAAGGTGTGCTGCATATATTTATCGGTGCGTACGATCTGGTGATACCAGAGAAACGCGTAGATCCGCTGTGCCGGCAAGTGAGCAGGTGCACGCTGCACAAGCTGCCGGTTGGTCACAGACTGGTGCTGCAGCAATACCTGGATCGTGCCGCAACAATTTTTTATGAGCAAGAAAGCGGGGTGGAGTAATGCGGAGATATTGCCGCCGCAATGGCTTCGACAACGCTCTACTCCTTCACGAAAGGAGGCTGGAGGTGAACGGCGACGTGCTGATGCTTTTGCAGGTATTGCTGTATATTTTCTTCCTTCTCGTGCGTCCAGTCCATCAAGTCGCAGGCATCGGTATGCATGAATTCGAGTTTATCTTTGGCGTGTCGTAAGTTGATGCCTTCTACCCATTCGAAATGTATTTCGCCGTTGAGTTTATAAGAAAGATAGAATTTGTATAGTTGCCTGTCGAGCATAGGTTCAATTGATCAGCACTTTGCTGCCATTTTGTAGTTTGTGCTGAGTAAAGATAGAGGCAAAAGCGACGTTTACGTATATGTTAAGTCAAAACTTATCCACAAATAATCCACTATTTTCAAGGCGGTATCCAGGCATTGTGTTGGCGTTGCCTGTGCTGGCTCTGTGCGTTGCCATAGCCATGCCGGCCGCTGCCCAGCAAGCTGTGCGTATTCATTATCCTCACGGTGCGCTACAGACAGAAGGCTACACGCTGAATGATGAGAAAACTGGCGCGTGGGTGCACTACTACCCCGATGGCACCATCAGCGCCAGAGAAAATTATAAAGAGGGGCAGCTGGATGGCGTGATTGTGTACTACAACCAGCAGGGAGCACTGCTGGCCGAAGAAATGTGGAAGCAAGGCCTGCAGGAAGACAGCTCCAAATATTATTACCCGCATGGCGGCCTGGAAAAAGCGGGTATGTTTCACCATGGGCTTTATACTGGTATCTGGACTTTCTACTACGAAGATGGCGGCTTAAAACGGCGCGGAGGTTTTGCCGATGGCCTGCCAGATGGTGTGTGGGCATTCTATCACCCTGAGGGCCAATTGATGCAGCAAGGAGCTTTTGAGGAAGGCAGCGAACAAGGTCTCTGGAAATTTTACGACGATAAGGGCAGACTGCAATATGAAGGTAAATACAAAGACGGCGAGCGGGTGGGGCAGTGGTACAGGTATAAAAAGAACGGTCGAAAGAAGTCCTTTAGCTACGAATAAAAGCATCTGCTCCTTAATTTGTGTGCCGGTTTTAAACGATTAAATATCTGTTGTGAGCCATACATGCTTTCAAACATTTCTGCAAAATAGCCACCATTTTCGTAGATTAGATTCATGGGAAAAGATAAGGTGCTTCTGGATTTTCATGTTGATGACTTGACAAATTCGATAAGGAATACTATCTCTGGCGACAGTTTCCCTACAGAAGTAACCCACTTGATCAAATCCGATTTGAATTCTGTGATCAAGAAGAACGGATGGAATTTCAATTGGAAAAACGAACTGAACAGTGATACTCTTGAGATTTACAAGCTAACAATTACAAACAACCCCAACGTCATACAAGGAATAGTCAGCCTCAGCATAGAACCTGACCACATTTTTATAAACTTGCTGGAAAGTGCTCCGTTCAACATTGGTAAGGAAAAGTTGTATGAAGGAGTAGCTGGCAATTTGGTGGCGCATGCCTGTAAATTGTCATTCCTAAATGGCCATGATGGTTTCGTATCGTTTTCAGCTAAAACAATGCTGATTGAGCATTATGAAAGAACATTGGGGGCATATCACTTTGGAGGTCACAAAATGATTATACCAACGCATGCAGCCAGAAAACTAGTAGAAAGATATTATAAAGAATAGCAAATGGGATATGTAAAAGAGCCAGAAGGCGTAGACTTCATCATTAACAGCGAACCGTTGACGGCAGAGGACCGTAAACGGTTAAGCAAATTTATAGCTGATTATAGAGCGAAGAATAAACAGAAAATAGCCAAAAAGACCGTTGGTAAAAGAAAAGTAGACGGCACAAAACACGATGTGTGATGTCATGGCGGAGTGGTAGTAGAAGCGCGGATCGGCGGACACATGATAGTCTGTAAATCCTGCGTATAGGCTCGAATGGGAGTGAAAAATTTAATGGTCTTACGGCAGGATCAGCTTACGAAAAATTGCTTTTTTCAGTGTTTGTATAATGCCACGCCTCGTATATTATCTATCTACACCATCAATTCTCCCCCTGCTTTTCAGTATCGCCAAGCTTCGTAAGCGCCGCCAGTTGTTTCTCCAGCCTTGCCATGCGTTCTTCGATATCACTAAAGCGCCGAACATCTTCTTTCTGACTGTGCAGGAAATTTGACGTGATTTTGGAGCGCACTTCCCAGGCCTCTACCAGGTCTTTCTTTTGTATGTGGTAGGTGGAGTATTTTTTATTATCGCTCTTCAGGCTATAGGCGCTGTAGCCATCTTCATAGAGAAACACCCTTTTCACTACGATACCGCTGGTAGTGACCAGCACATAAATGTATCCACCACCTATGGTTTCTGGCTTTTCTACCTTCTGCGCTATCACCAGCTCGCCGTGGTACAGGGTTGGCTCCATGCTGTCGCCATCGATCTCAAACATTCGGTGCACACCCTTTTCAAAACCGGGTAGGGTGTAGCACTGCAGCGCGGTGACGTAATCTTCATTGTCTATATTTTGCAAATAGTCTGCATGTGCCTCCTGGCGTACTAGGCATACTACGCCGGGTTTGTCGGGTGCGTCTTTGAGCTTGCCGGCCGCGGCTTGTGGAATGGTTTTCAGGAAAACAGGCTTTATGCCCAAGGTGAGCCAGTTGGGCGATACCTTAAACTCCTGACAGATATTCATATACACTTCGTAGGAGGGCTGCTTCTTGGCGCTCTCAATCTGGCTAAGCGCACTTTGTGATATCTTCAGCCGTTCGGCGAAGGCTTCCTGAGACAACTCCAGCATTTTACGAAGTTGCTTTATCCTTGAGTTCTGCATGATGAGTAGCTTTTTAATTATAAGCCGAAGTAATAAAAATAAAATAATGACTCAAAATATTTTTATAGCTTATACTCGTGTATATTTGAAATCCTAAAAAAAGACCACACTGGCTTATGATTTCTTCTGAGCAAGATCACACATGGATGATCATTCGCGAAGGTTTATCAGCATGGAAAGGTAAAATTGAAAATAATCCGGACATCTACTTGGCCGATCTGGAAAAAATTCCATTGGCTGCTGCCGTGGCCGATGCCGATGGAAGAATGCTCAACTGCAACACCGGCTGTGCAAAGCTGCTGATGGCGCAGAAGGATCAATTAATAGGCTTGCCTATGGGGCATTTTGTGCCTGAGCCGGCGGATAGCAATGGTGCGGAAGAGCGCACCGAAGCCCGACCTGCCCGTGTGCAAATAAAAACAGCACAAGGCACCACGCTTCTGGTCATGCTGGACCGCGTACGTATGACATCTTCATCTCATCAACATGCAAATGTGTACATTATGACAGACCTATCGGTAACCGACATCAATGCCTATCATCAAATAGCAGCACAAGATGCCGCACTTTCTGCCATTCAGGAAGTGTCGGCCAATGCGGCCCATCATGAAATCAAGAATTATATCACTAGCATTCAGGTGGCGTGCGACCTGCTGCAGGACGACCGCGACAGCGAAGATTCTGCCGCACATTTGCTCAACATCATTCGGCACAAATGCGATAAGGCCATGCAGCTCTTATCCATGCACGACTGGATAGTACAGTTGGAGCGTGGAGAATACCAATCGCACAATAGCCCTGTCGAATTGATGTCGACCATAGGCTCCGTGCTTTTTGACTACGACATGCTTACGGTAAGCAAGCAACTGCTGGTTCAGGTATCTGCCACACCAACCAATGGCCCTTTGGAGGTGCGCTGCGATCAGAAATGTCTGTCGTACGCTTTGCACAATCTTTTGCGCCATGCACTCGAGGCTGCCCCCCGGCAGTCGGAGGTGCGGATAGGCGTGACACAGCTTGGCGAAGAGGTGGAGATTTCGGTGCTTATAGCTGGCCAGTTGGAAGCAGGGTATGAGCCATATTTATACGAGAAAGAAGTTCCGAAAAACACGCTAAAAGGAACCCGAGCATTGGGCCTTTACATCATCCGCCGGGCCATGGATTGTCTGAATGGCCGCGTGAGTGTAGAACCGGCTACCGATACCAACAGCACGCTGCTTCGGCTGCAGGTTCCGGTGCGATAGTATTTTCGCTATACGCTCGCAGTAAAAATCCATAGCGCAATGGGCAAAAAAAAGGGAAGCTTCGGCTTCCCTTTTTTTTGCTTTATGTATTTACTTAAGCATTGCGATTGATGCAACGCAGGTCTTCGAAAGCTTCTTTCAGCCTTTCTACAAATACATCTTCGCCTTTGCGCAACCATACGCGAGGGTCGTAGTATTTTTTATTTGGCTTGTCGTCGCCTTCCGGGTTGCCAATCTGGGTTTTCAAGTACCCGTCTTTGTCGTCCATGTATTTTTTCACACCCTGGGTAAATGCCCACTGCATGTCGGTGTCGAGGTTCATCTTGATGGCGCCATAGTCGATCGCTTCGTGTATTTTCTCTTTCTCTGATCCTGAGCCGCCATGGAACACAAAATTCACCGGATTTTTGCCTGTGTTGTATTTGTCCTGGATGTACTCCTGAGAGTTTTTCAATATCTGCGGGGTCAGCTTCACGTTGCCGGGTTTGTATACACCGTGTACGTTGCCAAAAGCCGCTGCAATGGTGAAATTGTCGCTCACTTTCTTCAGTTCTTCATAGGCATAGG
This sequence comes from uncultured Roseivirgaceae bacterium, assembly GCA_964596645.1. Lineage (GTDB taxonomy): Bacteria > Bacteroidota > Bacteroidia > Cytophagales > Cyclobacteriaceae > CAVQEK01. Next base: position 51,416 of record CAZQVB010000022.1, on the reverse strand, counting down.
CCACTTCTTCAGGTTGCGTATACAGCTTTGAGCTGTCTACGTCCGTGTTGTCCACGCCATCTTCTTCGCCGCCAGTCACGCCAAGCTCTATTTCTATGGTCATTTCTATTTTTGCCATACGCTCCAGATATCGCTTGCAGGTCTCGATGTTGTCTTCGAGCGATTCTTCAGACAGGTCGAGCATATGCGAACTGTACAGGGGTTGGCCGTGCACTTTATAGAATTCCTCACCGGCATCAAGCAGGCCGTCGATCCATGGGAGCAGCTTGCGGGCACAGTGGTCGGTGTGCAATATCACGGGCACCCCGTAGGCTTCGGCCATCATGCGCACATGATGCGCTCCGGATATGCCACCAGCAATACCAGCTTTTTGATTTTCGTTATTCAGGCTTTTGCCGGCAAAGAATACGGCGCCGCCATTGCTAAATTGTATGATTACAGGTGAATTGACCGCCTTAGCGGCTTCGATTACGCCATTCACCGTATGCGAACTGATCACGTTCACAGCGGGCATGGCAAAGTTGTTTTCGTTGGCATAGCGCAGAAGTTGAGACACTTCGTCGCCGTAAAGCACTCCGGATCGGAATTTAGTTGCTACGTCACTCATGGTTTTCTGATTCTATTTAAGATTTGAAATAGGTTTTCGAAAGGTTGCTCTAAAAAGCAGCGCAAATTTAATTATTTATTGTTACCGAAAACATGACCATGGTCAGTCCTCATCAGTGAATCTTCGCATCGCATGCGCGGTCGCTGCAGCATTGGCCGTTTCTCATTCCTTTACCAGGAAAAAATCAAAAATTCACCGGGCTGCAATGTCAGTTCTGCTTCGCCGTCGTGACAGTTGTCGTTCATCAGGTCGTGTATTTTTCCCATTCCCGATGGCTTACACTGCTGTATGCTTTGCGCATGATGAAAGTCGCAGTTGAGCACAAGCATGTATCGACCATTTTTATTTTCTTTTATCACCACTACCACTTGCGGGTTGTCACATTCCTGGCAATACACATGCCCGGGCATACATGCGCCAGGGTGGTCTTTTCGCAGTTGTGCAAATGACTGTATAAACGCTACTATATTAATAGGGCTGGTCCAATCCAGGGCGGCTTTGTGAAACAGGGGCAGCGGTTTGTCTTTCCAATGTGCCAGTGCTTCTTCATCAAAATTGAGCCCTGTGTTCACTGGTATGTATTCATTGAGCTCGTAGCCCTGATGCAAAAAGGGTATGGCGCGTGGCAGGAAGTTGTGCACCGCCCAGGCTGCTTTTTTCTTCTGAAGTTGGTCGTGGCCAAACCGCGGCGTGTTGTGACTTTCGGCAGTGCCAAAGTAGGGCAGAGGCAGCTCCTTCAGGCCGTCGTCAATTATTTTTTGAAAGCCATTTTGCGTAGTGATGTGATACCACCCGTCGCCGATCACCGCGTTGTAGCCTTCACGCATCGTACCTTCTTTATTGTCGAAATTCTCGTCCCAAAAAGTGAAGTCAGGGTTGATCTCCCGCGCCGACGCTATCATACGCACCTTCAGCCGCTCGGGCAACGCATGGCCCATGTCGATCATGGCACCGTCGATGTTGTATTGTTTTTGAAAATGCGGAATCACGCCCAGCAGCTTTTCCCAGAGTTGAGACTGTTCGTTTTCACTCTGCGCGAGCTCCGGATCGTAAAACCGTATGGTATTGTAGGCGATGTAGTTGAAGTCGTTTTCGTCGCTTTCAGGGTATTCGTACAGCCGCAGATAGGTGACGTCCGTCCACGGTGGCTGGCGATCGTCGGGTGGCCAGTCGGCAAAGGCACCGGGCACAGTCGTTTGCACGCCATCAATATTGGCCACATACCGGCCCTGCTCGTCGGTGTAGACGTGATCCGGAGCGGGGGGCGTTGTAAAATTGGAGCGATATTCTTCCGTCGGAGCAATGTATTCACCCTTCCCCTCGGGCACCTTCATTATTTTCTCTAAGCTTTCTGCATCGAAGGCGGGCGGATAGAAGTCTACATCGCGCTTGTGCCAGTAAAACCATTGCGGCTGCTGTGGAATCCAGACATTGTCGATGGCACTTGTGCGCAAGATAAATTCGCCGATCACGCGCATGCCCATCAAATGAGCAGCTTCTACCAATGCTTTAAATTGTGTTTGTATGTCGAGCTCAATGAGCGGATCGGCCAGTGTGGGCTCCAGCGCAAAATGGTCTTTAATGGCGTATGGTGATCCCAGATCGCCTTTGCGGTGCAGGTGACCAATGGCAGTGACAGGCAGCAGGTGAAGTGTGTTTATGCCCAGGCGCAGCAGGTAGGGCAGCAGCGCTATGGTCTTTACAAACGTACCGGTTTCGCGCAGTCCATGTGCATTGCATGTGGTGTCCGCCTCTCCTTCGCCCAATTTGCCATCCTGGTCGTGGTCGAAAGCGGAAAAAAAGCGAACCAGCAAGTTATACACCACTTGTCCGGTTCCGTTGTGTGAACGCTCCGCGTGGCCGCCGGTGTCCAACGCCTGTTGTATGGCATCCTGCACCCACTGCCGGTACGACACTTCATGCACGGAGCCGTCATTGTGGCCCAGCCACAGGCCGGGAACATGAAACTTTTCCGGGTCAGTCATCCGCTCCAGGGCGTCATTCAATTGCTTCAGCGCTTTTGACATATGGGTTTGTTTTTATGCTTTATCGTTTACTATCCGGCCGCAAGGTACTTATCGGGTAAAATCAATCGCACATTTTTATTTACTTTCACAGCCGGGATAAAACCACAACTATTTTTTATGGAAAAATTTATGGGAATTGATGTAGGAGGTACCAACATCAAAATTGGCATAGTAGACACCGATGGAAATTTAGAGCATAAAGTAAAATATGCCACTGCCAAGGCGCGTGAAAGCAATGATTTTGCAGGTGAATTTTTGAACATTCTGGAGGTTGAGTTTGAGAAACATCCGGAGATAAAAAAAGTAGGCATCGGGCTCCCCGGCACACTTTCTAAAGACCGCAGCACCCCGCTTGAGCTCCCGGCCATACCAGGCCTAAACCAGGTGCCGCTCAAAAAACGCCTCATCGAGCGATTTCCCGATAAAATATTTCACCTCGAAAATGATGCTAATGCCGCTGCACTGGGCGAGTACTATTTTTCCGGAGAAAAGATGCCGGAAGATTATATATTCATTACCCTCGGCACCGGGGTAGGAGGGGCCGCCATTATCAATCATGAAATATTTACAGGCGGCGATGGCAACGGCATGGAAATAGGCCACATGCTCTCTAAAAACGGCAAGCTCCTGGAGAAGAATATTGGCAAACGCGGCTTGATGGCGCGCACACGTGCTTTGATGCAAACCAATAAGACGGTGCTTAACCAGATGACCCAACTTGATCCGAAGAAGGTGCTGGACGCCGCCGAAAAAGGAGATAAGGTGGCCAAACAGATTTTTAGTGAAATGGGCACTCTGCTGGGCGAGGCGCTCGTGTCGGCTATACGTGTGCTCGACATCAAAACGGTGCTCATCGGTGGCGGGCTATCGGCTGCTTTCGACGCCATAATGCCCGCCATGCAAAAAAGCCTGCAGGCCGGCCTTACCCAGTACTACCTGAAAGAACTGAACATACGTACCGCCACGCTGGGCAACAACGCCGGCATTGTGGGGGCGGCGTCGCTTTGTTTCAAATCGAGCTGAAGTTGCGCAGGGTGAACTCATTGGCAATGCCTACCGCCGACAGCCGCACAAAAAGCGACAGTGGATCTGCCGCCGGCTGTGTGCAGTCAGGGCCGGGCTCCAGATAGTAGATGTAGTATTTCTGGTTGCGGTCGGAGAGCTGGGTGGCGTCGGGCCGGCCCAGCAGTTGTACCAGTTCCTGGGTGTCGAGGCCGCGCATTTGATACTTCATGCGGAGCAGGTCATCTTTCATCTCAAGCCTGTTCCCTTCGCAGCCGTTCCTGCCAGATGCCCAGCGCTCTGAATCAAAAGCCTCCAATTTGCGCTCTTTTCGCTTACTGCCGCACCCATCTATGAGTAGCGTCACCAACAGGCTTAGGGCCACAAGGGTGGCGAGCATAGGCAGCAGAGACATCACCCATTTTATATTTCGCTTCATACCAACATACCATTTGAGCGGCGGCAATACTAGCTAAAAATTGCCATACTGTCCAGCAGCAGTGGCGCAAGATGACAGATCAATAGTCGTCGTAGCGTCGGGTCGTCATAAAAAATTAACAACCACATATGCGCGGTGCAGTGGCTTGCTGTTAAGGTCAGCCGCCTTCGGCCAGCTTTGCCAGATAGTTGCGAAATCGTTGGCTGTTGTACTTGGCCATGCCCTGGCGCTTTACCACAATGTTTCTCTGCCTGTCGATCACGAATGTGGTGGGAATACTTTGCGACTGCAGCACCTGTGGCAACGCACCATGTGGGGCGTAGATGGGAAACGTATAGCCCTTTCTTTCCACAAATGCCTTCGCTTTGTCAAAATCATCGTCCAGCGAAATGATCACAAACTTAATTTCCTGATCACCCATTGCCTCGTACAAATCCTGGATGTCGGGCATTTCGGCTATGCACGGCGGGCACCAGGTAGCCCAAAAATTGATGAACACCACCTGCCCGTCAAACGCTGAAAAACTGACCGTTTCCCCAGCCGAATCGACGATGTCGAAATCATCATCTAATTGGCCATAATGGTTGCCGGCATCTATGTCAGGCTTTACCAGGCCCGTTTTTAGTACCAGCCCTTGCACAAAACCCAGCACCGGGGTGTGCAGCCCGGTAGTATAAAGTATGGCAATAATGCCAAGAAAGACGCCCCACTCGGCCAGTTCACGCTTCCACGACTTTTTCTTTTTTGTTTTCATCGGTATAAAAAATCAATCATTAATTTTGGCGCCCTTGTGCCTGAGGGCGCAAACATATCGAACACTTAGAGAAAGAAATGTGATGGAAAACACGTACGCACAAATAGTAGCCGCAGAGTTGCACATACAAAAAAAGCAGGTGGCCGATACCCTGGCGCTGCTGGATGGCGGAGCTACAGTGCCCTTCATAGCGCGCTATCGCAAAGAAGCCACGGGCAGCCTGGACGAGGTGGCCATAGCCGCCATACGCGATCGTGTGAACCAGCTTCGGGAGCTGGACAAGCGCCGGGAAAGTATCATAAAATCCATAGAAGAACAGGGCAAGATGACGCCCGAACTGCGGGCTGCCATAGATGCGGCCGAGAGCATGGCCGTACTGGAAGATGTGTATCTGCCGTACAAACCCAAGCGAAAAACACGGGCCTCTATGGCCCGCGACAAAGGCCTTGAGCCACTTGCCCTCTGGCTGTTGGAACAGCGCTCCGGCGACCCATCGGCAGAAGCAGCTGCCTATGTGGCTCCGGAAAGATCAGTGGCCAATACCGAAGAAGCGCTGCAGGGTGCACGTGATATTATTGCAGAGATTATCAATGAAGATGCGGCTGTACGCGCGGCCATACGGTCGCTATTTCAGAAAAAGGCCGTGATCACCTCCCGGGTGCTCAAAGGCAAAGAGCAGGAAGGACAGAAGTATTCCGATTATTTCGATTGGCAGGAGCCACTGAAAGATGTGCCCTCACACAGGCTGCTTGCCATGCGCCGGGGAGAGAAGGAAATGATCCTCAGTCTCGACATTGCCCCGGCACAGGAAGATGCCATGGCCATATTGGAAAAGCAGTATGTGAAGGCCGACAATGCCTGCGGCAGTCATGTACGTACAGCAGCCGAAGATGGCTATAAGCGATTGCTGAAGCCTGGCATAGAGACGGAGGTGCGACTGGAAAGCAAAAAGAAAGCCGACGCAGAAGCCATTGCCGTGTTTCGAGAGAATCTCCGCCAATTGCTCTTGGCCGCACCGCTGGGGCAGAAGAATGTGATGGCCATAGATCCCGGTTTTCGCACCGGCTGCAAAGTGGCCTGCCTCGACGGACAGGGACAGCTCCTGCACCACGATGCCATCTATCCGCACGAGCCCCAGCGCCGTATCGCAGAAGCCGCCGGACTGATCAAGTCGTTGGTGAGTAAATACGCCATACAGGCCATCGCCATAGGCAATGGCACTGCGGGTCGCGAAACGGAGCAGTTTGTGAAGGCTATAGGCCTGCCCAAGGAGGTGATGGTGGTGATGGTGAACGAGAGCGGAGCTTCCATCTACAGCGCATCCGACATAGCGCGCGAGGAGTTTCCCGACAAGGACGTAACCGTACGCGGATCGGTGTCCATAGGCCGCAGGCTGATGGATCCGCTGGCCGAGCTGGTAAAGATCGATCCCAAATCGATCGGAGTAGGCCAGTACCAGCACGACGTAGACCAGGCCGCCCTGCGCCAAAGCCTCGACGACACCGTGATGAGTTGCGTAAACGGTGTGGGTGTAGAAGTAAATACCGCCAGCAAAGAGCTGCTCTCGTACGTATCGGGCGTCGGTGCCACTTTGGCCAAAAATATAGTGGACTTTAGAAATGCCAACGGGCCGTTTACCTCCCGCGAGGCGTTGAAAGAAGTGCCGCGCCTTGGCGATAAAATATTTGAGCAGGCCGCCGGTTTCTTGCGCATTGGTAATGCCGCGAACCCGCTTGACAGAAGTGCTGTGCACCCCGAGCGCTACAGCCTGGTGCAGCAAATGGCCACTGATCAGCATGCCGCCGTGTCCGATCTGATGACAAAGCCTGAATTGCGCAAAGGAGTGAACCTGAAAAAATACGTATCGGGCACCGTAGGCTTGCCTACCCTGGAGGATATACTGAAAGAGCTGGAAAAACCCGGTCGCGATCCGCGCGAGCAATTTGAGGTGGTGGAATTTATGGAAGGTGTAAACCACATGGAAGACCTGAAAGTGGGCATGACGCTCAATGGTGTGGTCACCAACGTGACCAACTTCGGCGCATTTGTGGATATCGGCGTGCATCAGGATGGCTTGGTACACAAGAGCCACCTGGCCGATAAGTATGTGGAGAATCCGGCCGACTACCTGAAGGTACAGCAAAAAGTGCAGGTGACAGTGATGGCCGTGGATGCCTCGAGAAAGCGCATTTCACTATCCATGCGCAGCAATCCGTTTGATGAAAAACCTAAAAAGCAGTTTAAGAAAAAAGAAGAAAAGCCTGATTCATTTCACGATAAGCTGAGCCAGCTTCAGAGCAAGTTTAAGAGGTAGCATCCATTGTCGTATTTGAATGAAGGATATAATGAATGCAGGCGTTATTGGGGAGATGCCGAAGCATTGTTGTTTCCGACCACTCACGGTGCTTTTTTCCGAATAGCGACGCATTATCTAAACAAATGATATTCCGTATCTTCCACAGACTGTAGCTACTTGCTCAAAGTCAGGTGGTCCGGCGGGCAGGCTTGCAAGTTCTGCAAACATGCTCTCAATACCCGAGGGAAAAGCTGAAGTGATAAACCTGGCTTTTTCACTTCCGACAACAGTCCACGCGTGGGCCACATTTTTGGGCGCAAAGGCGGTATCACCGGCGCTCAGAATGATGGTTTTGTTGTCAATCATCATCTCAAGTTGCCCTTCTATCACTCTGAATATTTCATCTTCTTTTGTGTGAATATGTGGAGGAATACCTACTCCAGGTTCTACGTTATCCACCCATTCTACTAATTGATTGCCCGTATCGCTGCCCAATAGTTTATGGGTCTGCACATCACCCAGTACATTATACACCTCACCTTCATTGTCTCTTATTATCAGCGGTTTCTGATGAAGGGTTTTCTCCAGTGGGTCATCATTAGGCTGGCACTGAACCAACGCCGGAACAAACGCTACACCTAAGCCAAGGGCTGATTTCCTGATGAATAATTTTCTGTCCATAGTGCGATCTTTTTTTTACAAAGATACTTTGGACATATCGCCAGTAACATGTGATTATCGCGGTAAATCCGCAGGTTTTGTCATTTATAATTTTCGAAACTCCAGCGGAGAATGGCCATAATGCTTTTTAAAGAAAGCACTGAAATACTCGGGTGACGAAAATCCCAGCTCAAAGGCTATTTCCTTCACACTTTTATCAGAAAATTTTATGGCGTGCCTCGAACGCATTGCGAGCTGTTCACTAATGAGGCTTTTGGCGTTCACACCAAGCACATCATTGACGCATTCATTGAGGTATTTATCGGATACATTGAGCAGCTGTGCATAGTCGGCTACTTTATGGTATTGGAGATGATGCTGATCGAGAATTTTTTTGTACTTATATACCAGCGCTGTTTTTGAATTGTTGTCAGTAATCACAGATTTTATGTTGCATTTGCCATCGCAATAAATAAAGAATGTTTTTAACAAGGCGACGATGGCATCTTCCCGGTGTTTCAGGTTTGTGCTGATCAACTCATCCAGCATTTCAAGAATTGATTGTATCCTAGTTTCGATGCCTGGTGCGAGAATGATCCTGGGCACTTCACCGTCGCAGAACAATCGAACCTCAGTGATGTGAAGATTTTTGAAAGTAGGATCTTCTAACAGCACTTTCGGTATATAAAGAATAAAGCCCGATGTGTTAGAGTTGTCATCCAGTGAAATATGCCATTGATAATTGGGGCGAAGGAAAAAAACTGAATTGGAAACATTCGCGTATTTCGATTGATTAATTACAATTTCATCTACTTCTTTTTTTACCCATATAACAACATACCTTTCATCATTTTCTCTCGAATGGCTTCTCTTTACTATTCTTGAAATTTGTATTCTGTCCAGGATCATAATGATGCTTTTGCTGCGAGGGTATACGGCAAAGATTATTCAAACAGTGATAAAAACTATTGCGCTGATATGTACTATTCACATATGCACAAATTAACATTAGGTGGTATGTATCTGGAATGAGTCCATGCAATCTAAAGCAAACAATTTCCAGGATAAAAACCGAATATGCGGAACGGCCAGCTATTGCCTGATCAGCAATGGTACAATGCTCACAAACAGATTCCAAATTCATCAATGTGCTAAATGTTGACTATAGCGTAGGTATCGTATCGATATTTTTCAGAATTTTTGCAATCTAAATGCGTTGTGCATTGCACAGCTCAAACATCGCCATATGCTGCTTAGAAAAAGTCGCTTACACATTGCACTACTGATCATGGCCGGCTGGGCCCTTTTGGGACATCGCCAGCCATCGGAGTTTGAGCAGGTGCTGCACAAACTGGAAGGTACGCCCATTGGCGAAAGGCTGGTACAGTTTCGTGGTCAGGGTATAGAGCAAACTGTAGAGGCGGGCCTGGTGGCCGACAGCATTATCGATTTCGCGCTTACTTTTCAGGGCGTGAGGCATCGTATGGGTGGCCTCAGCGCTCAGGGCCTCGACTGCTCCGGGTTGGTCAAGATAGTGTTCGACCGCTATGGTGTGCAACTACCGCATTCGGCCAACGAACAGGCCCGTTATGGCAGCATCATAGCATCGCCGGAAGATCTATGTCCGGGCGACCTGGTATTTTTCCACGGCACCTACCGCAGCAACAATCCGATTACGCATTCCGGCATTTACCTGGGCGACTGGCAATTTGTACACACTTCCTCTTCACGTGGCGTAATGGTGACCACACTGCCCGAATCAGAATACTGGTCTTCCCGCTTTTTGTTCGGCACACGCCTGATCAACTAATCCTTTTCTATTACTCCCAAGGCCAGCAGTTGGTTATAGTTCACCCGCTCCCCACCATAAAAATACAGCAGGAAAGCATCTTTAATGCCGCGTGCCACCACCTCCTGCCGTACCAGGTCGGCCTGGGCAAGGTCGTCGTAGGTGCCTAAGAAGAAATAGGTGAGGCCGTTTTCGCGCTCCACACGCTCTACCACGCCCAGGTCTTGGAGGAAATCCCACTGTTGCTCTTTATAAGTTTTGAATGCCCCCAGGGCTATTTTGGCGCTGACATCGTCCTTTTCCTCTACCTTATCGAGCTGGCGATAGTAGGCGGCCAGGGCATTAGCGGAATGCTCCTCAGCTCTGTAGTTGCGCACGGTACTGATGGTGTCGGCCGACAGCTCCGTGGCAAAGAAAAAGTTAAATTCTGCCCTGCGCTCCAGCTCAAACTCCTGCTCGGTACATTCTTCACAATCGGTGATCCTGAATGCCTCTCCATAGGCAGAGGTGATGAGTCGACCCGGTGCTATGCCTTTGTTGATCAGGTAAGTCTTGGCAGCCTCCGACCGCTTTTGTGAAAGCTGAAAGTTGTAGTCGTCGCTGCCACGCGGATCGGCATGGGAACCCAGGTGCACGCGCAACTGCGGGTTTTCCAGGAGCAGCGCAGCCAGTTTATCCAGCTCCGGCTGTGCATCATGCCGTATCTGCTCGTCGTCGAAGTCGTAAAAAATGCGATTGATCGTCTTGACGGTGCGCACCATAAAGCGGTTGTTTTCCAGAGCCGCCTTCACCTGTTCCGTTTCTTTCAACGGGGTTTGGGTGTTTGCCATATTCAGCACATGCTTCGCTTGAGGACTGAGCAGCGCATAAGCACCGTGGCGCTCTACCAATTCAAAGACATTTTGATCCGTGGAAAAGAAGATTTTATCGATGTTTTCAGCGGTCTTGAAAATGAGTAAATCGCCGGCATATGGCTCGGTCAATGTTAAATGGTCTTTGCCGGACTTGCTGTTGGCTTTCTCGCCGGGGTTGGAAGTCGACGAAGATTGGGCCAGCACAGGCGGAGTGGTTGCCAGGGCCACCATGTGCAGTTGCTCCAGCAAAGGCTGCCCTCGGTGTACATTTTTGGTGAAGGTAAGGGGTTCATAGCCAGCGCAGCTTACTTCAAAAGTGTATTCGCCTGGCAACAACACCAGGTGGGCCAGGAATGATGGTATTTGATACACTGTTCTTTTCTCATCCTTTTTATCGATAAGCGTAATGGTCAGTTCCTCCAGCGGGCCTCCGGTTTCAGCATCAAAAATGGCAAAATCTGTATTGACTCCGCTGAATGTGAAAGCGAACAGGTCGTCGTTGCCGGCTCGGTTGGAGCTAAAGAAACCCTTTTGCTCCTTGATGATGAGCGCAAAGTCATCGTGCGCAGTATTGACCGGGTAGCCAATATTCACCGCCGGGGTGAAGTCGTCGCCAATGGGCAGCGCCATGAAGATATCGAGTCCGCCAAGGCCAGGATGCCCGTTGGATGCAAAATAGAGCAGGCCGTCGACATCGAGATAGGGAAACATTTCTTTGCCCGGGGTATTGATGTCCGAGCCCAGATTGACGGGCTGAGACCAGCCGTTTTCAGTTTTTTTGGACAGGTATAAATCGGTTTGGCCCAGTGTGCCGGGCATGTCGGAGGCGAAAATCATCAACTGCCCATCGGCACTTATGGTGGCATGGCCCGTGCTGTACTCGGCGCTGTTATAGGCAAATGATTCTTCTGACACCCATTGCTTTTGTTGCGCGTCATAGGTAGCAAAGTGCAGGCTGAGCCTGTTGATCTGCACGTTTTCTTTGGTCTTCACTTCCGTATTTCTGGTGAAAACCATGCGACGGTCATCGTCATAAAACGCGGCCGGTCCGTCGTGGTTTTTGCCGGTAACGCCCTCAGCAAATGCCACCGGGCTTTGCAGATCATTTTCTTCTGTGCGCGCACTGTAGGCCAGGTTCAGAAATTTGCTGTCGTCCCAATGAAATTTTCGTTTCTCTTTTGTGAGCGCATTGCTGGTGTACACCACACCCTCCTGATAATAGGCCGGCGCAAATTCAGCATTCACCGTATTGATGTTCATGGCGCGCACACCATAAAAAATGGAATCGCCATAAAACCGCTGCAACTGCGACACGCTGGCTTGCAATACGGCGTGTGTGTTGCTTTCCTCTACGCCACTTACCCATGCCATCGCTTCCTCATGTCGGCCCTTGCTGTGCAGCAACTGGGCATACTGCATCTTGTCTTCATCCTCAAAGGCCGCTTCGCGATTTTCTACTTTTTCGTACCAGACAAGGGCCTCAGTGGTTTGGCCCAACTTGTACAGGCTACGGGCTATTTTTAGCCTTAGCACATCCGTGCTGCGCCTTGCATACATTTTGTCGTAAATACGCAGGGCGTGCTGGTAGTTCATAAATGCGTATAGCGAATCGGCCTTTTGCATGCTAAGTTCCGCAGGCGACTGTGCTGCCGATGGGCTATAGGCTACCACCGTCAAGAGGAATGCTGCAACAAATATTCTTGTTCTCATATTCTTCATTGTCGGGTTCATCTTTAGAAGTAGCGTGGGGTGAGGTACAGATCTTTTCGGTTTTTTATACGATAGCTCAGCATAAATTCATGCGAGCCGTTGCGCACGTTTTGTGCACCTTCGCTTATGGCAAAGTCATAGGCATAGCCAAAGGACATTTCCTTGGTGATGTTGATTTCCATAATGGCTGCTGCCGTGCCCGAGGTACGGTACGAAGCGCCTATCCAGATGAGCTCTTTCAGCAGTACGTTGGTATTGAAGTCTGTCTGGAAAGGTGCACCTGGCACTGCTTTTACCAGCACATTCGGCTTCACTTTTATATGCAAGCCAACATCAAACACATAGCCGGCCGACAGGAAATAATGCCGCTCCTGCACCACCGACATCAGCTCGTTTATGTTTTCCAAACTGTTGTTGATCAGGTGCGGTATGGAAAAGCCCACATAATAGTTGGATGTGTGGTAGTAAAGCCCGGCGCCGAAGTTGGGCAAAATGCCGCTGCTCATGTCCTGCGCGAAGGAAGGATCGATATCGGCGTTATTTCCGCCAGAAACAATATTGAGGCTGGTGAGCTCTGAATTGTATATGGTGATGCCGCCCTGCAAGCCCATTGACAATTGACCTTTTCCCATGGGTACACGGTAAGCGTAAATGCCTTGCAGGCCGGTTTGCCCCGTCACGCCCACCTTGTCGTTGGAGATCATAAAGCCCAGTGAGGTACGTGTGAAAGGCAGTGGCATATGGGCAGTGATGTTCTGGCTGGAGGGCGCCCCCTGAAAGCCCGCCCACTGCTCGCGAATCTGAGCCGTAACGGTCGGCGCACTGTGACTACCGGCATAGGCAGGATTGATCACCAGCCCGTTGAACATATACATGGAATAAAGCGCTTCCTGCTGTGCCTGCAACTGAGCAGTAGTGCCCACAAGGCACAGGAAAGCGACATACAAACGGAAATTTTTCAAAAATGTCATGGTGTCTTATTATCGATTGATAACTACAAAGCCTTTAAGTGCAGGATCACCGTTGCCGGGTTCCAAAGAGTAGAAGTAGGTGCCATTGGGCAGTCCGTCGTTGCCAAAGGCTGCCGCACTGTTTGCCTGCCCTCGCCAGGCTTTTTCATCGTTGTTGTAGCCTTGTTGCTGAAAGACCACATCGCCCCAGCGGTTGAGAATTGTCACCTGATTGATGCTGTAGGTGTCGATGCCGCGAATGTGCCAATAGTCGTTGATGCCATCGCCATTGGGCGAAAATCCCTGGGAGATGGCGAGCTGCTCTTCTTCAAAATCAACTTTTATATACACGGTGGTCGTCACAGACAGCCCTTCACTGTCGGTGACGGTAATGCTGATCTCGTCGGTGCCCTTGAACCCCGGCGCTGGCAGATACGTAAGCACACCATCGATATAGGTGACGCTGCCGCCATTCAGCGAACTAGCAGGCACAGTAATGGTGAGATCAGTAAATGCATTATCTACATCGTTGACTATCTGAGACATATCGAGTGTGGCCGAACCTTCGAAAGTGGTTATCTCCAAAGTCACCTCCTCTACTGTCGGTGCATCGTTGACCGGCTCCACAATCACCACCACTTTGGCAGAGGCCTTAGCCCCTTCCGGATCTTCCATTTCATAGTCGGCGATGTAGGTGCCGAAGTAGTGTAGCGGAAAGTCAATGCTCGCTTTGTTGGATACCACGCCGGTTGTGGCCGGTGCGCTGCCGTTGCTCAGCGAGAGTAAAGTAAGAATCGGCGTGTCGGTGTCGATAGAGTCACTGTCATTGGCCAGCACGTCGATGATGTGCGGGCCGGAATCTTCTGATACGGTAATGGTATCGTTGATGGCAAACGGTGCATCATTCACCGCCGTGAGTGTGACGAAAACAGTGTCGGTAGCGCAGATGTTGGCCACATCGCACAATTGGTAGATGAGCGTGTCTACACCGTTGAAATCCTTAACAGGCGTATAGCTGATGTTGCCGCTGGCGTCTACGGAAGTGGCAGCACCACTGCCCGGTTGAGATATGATGGTGACCGTGGATGGATCAATGTCAAAAATTGTCTTGGTATCATTGGAAACGGGATCGATTATGAAGGAGCCGTCATCTTCCTGTGCCACGGCAGCATCGGTATCCAGGTTCGGCGGGTAGCATTCGCAATTGCCATCGCCGGGGTTTGTCGCCCGATTGGCTACGTCTGTCGCGTTGATCACGATGTTGTCATAGATGGCCCGCACATTGGCGTTGAAGAGGGCGTCTGTTTGCCAGCGGATTCGATAGACACCTGTATTGGAAATAGCGATGGTGTAGGTGGTGCCAGAGGTAGTGAGTGGTATGGTAGAAAGTGCCGAAATGCCACCAGATAGCCGCTCTTCCAGATATACGGTAAGTGTAGGCGAGCCACCTGTGCCTGTAGCCCGGGCGCGAAAGGTGATATTGCCCGTACCGCTCAACTGCAGCCAGGGCGATACCAGCAGGGGAGAGGTGGTAGCGCTCATGGTGCCCGACGCCAGCGACTGCGTTCCATTCATCACATAAGAGTTTCTTACCGCCATGCTGCCGCCCCGCATCCAGCAGTCCTGCACAAGGGTCGCTGTAGTTACACTTTCGAAATCCTGTGTTACTTGTGCATTGGCACAATATGCCACATGGAAAATCAGATAAGTTGCCAACAAATATTTCATGAGAAGCGAAACGTTTGGTATTTGAAATTTGCTATTAAATCTTGATATAGTTCTAAAGGTAACCCAACCACCGCACCTGCACTCTTTCCACTTACCTGAATCTTCAAATTAAGCGGACGCTGCTAACAAACTGATAAGCAATACTTTTGGAAATGGTACACCCGCCACAAAAGCATGGGGAGTAGGGGGAGAAAATAAAAATTGGAGGGCTTAAATTATGTGCGACCTTACTCTGAGAAGGCAGAAAGCGGAGACATTTTACAGAATTTTATGTACAGCCTTTCAATGATCATTGTTTCTATGAACATTATTAAAACGGTACTTCTGCAAAGAACAAGTTGGCAGTTTTCAACGCGTATTGGCGCTGAGGAAATTACTTAATCGCTGCAAAAGCCAATTATGGCACCATCTCGAAAGCCGGCTGAAAAGCGGCATACAAAGGGATTTTTAAGGATTTTGGGATTCAACAATTGCTGTAAATGCCGTGTGGTTCGATGTATTTCTCAACAATAAATTGAAGTCAAATAAGCCAGATCATTGAGAGCAAGCATTTTATGAATGATTATTTCAACCTGAAAAGATAACAAGCCAAAGTAACCGCACCTGCTGACGTGGAGGTGCTGCACTAAATTGATACTAAAATAGTCCGTTGGTTGCTGTAAGAATGCACAGATTGCAGCCTTTCGTAGCGGTGCGATCGTGCACATGACCGGCGCTTTCTCACATATGCAAGCTGACGTATGCAAGGGAGCAATACCAAAGAAAGTGGGCTCACCTCGGCTTCGCATCATCTGGAATGAACATTGTACTTAGTCTGCGCTGCCGCTGCCCAGGGTTTCCCGGCGCCTGATTTTTCCGCCATTGGTGCGTGTGAATTGGGGCAACTCCACGATACACCTCGGTGCCTGCCGGTCTGGCAGTGCCAGGCGGCAATGTTCCAGCACGGACTGGTGTGAGACGGGCAGTGTGCCTTCTACCACCAGCGCTGTTTGTTGGCCCAGTGTATCGTGTGGCAGGCCCGTCAGGAAAAAATCATTGTGAACACCCCAGCCGGGCAGGAGTGGCTGTAGTGTTCGCTCGAGTTGCTCCGGAAAAATTTTTATACCCCCACTGTTGATCACGTGGTCGACACGGCCCAACCACTCAAAGGCAGCCTCACCATGAAACCGAACCAGATCATTGGTCTGCACGGTTTTATGATTTGTCACCGCACCACATACCCACAGGCAACCACGCTGATCGATACCCGCTTCCACATTGGGCAATAGGCTGTACACGCTGCTGCGCTCTCGCCCATTCAGTCTGCGCAGCGCAATGTGCGATACGGTTTCCGTCATGCCGAAGGTACTGAAGGTGGGGGCCTGTATTCGCTCACATTTGTCTTCCAACGTGCCCTCAGTAGCGCCACCACCTACTATGACAGCGTGTGCCTTGTGCAGCCGGATCAATGTATCCACATCCTGCAGCATGGCGTGCATTTGGTGGGGCACCACCGCCAAAAAATCAATGGCTACATCCTTGGATAGCAATGAAAACGGATTGGCCACAGGCTCCACCACCGCCAGGTGCAGCCCACCTACTATGGCGCGCACGATCATCATACGGCCGGCGATGTACTTCGGGTGCAGGCATAGCAGCGCCGTTTGTCCGGCTTGCAGTTCCAGTGCTTTCAGCGTCATTCTGGCGCTGGCCTCCATCTGTTGGCGTGTCACCATCCATGCTTTGGGCTTGCCCGTGGTGCCTGACGTGTGCAGCGTAAACGAGGGCGTGCCCGATTGCCAGTCTTCTATAAAATTTACTACCTCCTGCTCAAACGTGTTCAGCCCACCACGCATGGTCGACGCACCGCCCAGGAGGGGAATAGAGGCGTAGCGAGTGATGAGCTGGGCAGTCATGAAGCTGTGGTGCGATCAGGGAAATTTGGGAAATTTGTCGAAGTCGGGCTTTCGCTTTTCCATGAAGGCCTGCTTGCCTTCTTTGGCCTCATCGCTTAGGTAGTAGAGCAGGGTGGCATTGCCGGCCAGCTCCTGCAGCCCGGCCTGGCCATCGAGCTCGGCATTGAAAGCCGACTTGAGCATGCGGATGGCGAGCGGGCTTTTTTCCATCACCTTTCTGGCCCATTCTACGTACGTTTCTTCCAGTTTTTCCAGCGGCACCACCGTGTTCACCAGGCCCATCTCGCGGGCTTCGCTGGCGTTGTACTGATCGCAGAGAAACCATATTTCACGCGCCTTTTTCTGGCCGACAATACGCGCCAGGTAGGAGGCACCAAAGCCGCCATCGAAGCTGCCCACCTTGGGGCCCGTTTGCCCAAAGCGGGCATTGTCTGCGGCTATGGTGAGGTCGCACACCACATGCAGCACATGACCACCGCCGATGGCCCAGCCAGCTACAGCGGCAATCACCACCTTGGGTATACTGCGTATTTGCTTTTGCAGATCGAGCACGTTGAGCCGGGGCACTTCATCCTGACCCACATACCCACCATGGCCCCGCACGCTCTGGTCGCCACCGCTGCAGAAAGCTTTGCCGCCTTCGCCTGTAAACACGATGGCTTTTATACCGGCTTCGTCGCGGCAGTAATTCATGGCATCGATCATCTCGCTCACCGTAAGCGGCGTAAAGGCATTGTGCTTTTCCGGCCGGTTGATGCTGATGCGGGCTATGCCGTCGTACTGTTGAAAAAGGATTTCCTTGTACTCTTTAATGGTTTCCCAGGAATGGTGAAGTTTCATGTCAGCGTATGATTTGAGATTTGAAATATTCGAATATGCTTTTGTTTTTTTTGCTTTCGCTAAACACCTCAAGAAGCTTGGGGCCTTGTCCAATAAAAAATTCAGGCAGAATGTTTTCAAGTGCCTGCCCATCGCGGCATGCGCAATAGTCTATATGGTAGTCGCGTGCCGTCAACTCGGCCGTAAGCGTATGCCGGGCTTCAAAGAGGGTTTCCAGTTCTGGTAGCTGTTCTGGTTTGTTGATGATGCGAAATATGCCGCCACCAAAATTATTGAGCACAATGATGCGCAGGTTAGCAGGCAGTTTGCTGAGCCACAGCGCGTTGCGATCATAAAAAAAGGCCATATCGCCGGTGATCAACACGTGCAGGCGATCGTCGGCCAGCGCGGCTCCTACGGCAGTGCTTGTGCAGCCATCGATGCCGCTGGTGCCACGGTTGCACCATACTTCCACGTGCCTGCCTGCCGGTACGGTGCAGAAGTTGGCATAGCGCACCGGCATACTGTTGGCCAGGTGCAGGCAACTGCGAGCAGGAAGATGTTGCAGTATGCGCTGTACTGCACGAAACTCACCAAATGGACTTTGGCTTAAAATTTCCGTTGTTTTCTTCGCCGCATCCAGCTCCCGCGCTCGCCACAACCGCGCGAAACCTTCATCAGATTGCATGTTTTCCATCTGACAAAGTGCCTCGGCGAATACAGCAGGGGACAGGCTGTAACTGCGGGTGAGGGTTTGAAAGGTATCGATCTGCTCTCCGCCCTCCGACACATGCCAGTGGGCGGCCGGTTGGTAACGGCGCAGGTACAATTTCAGATTTTTGGAGATGATGGACCTGCCCATGGAGATCAACAGGTCGGGCTGCAGCGCGCGACAGAATGCATCATCTTTGTTTATGAGAAATGTGTCGGCGTGCACAATTGCCTCCTGCACATCGTACAGGTTGGAGAGCACATCACCAACGACGGGAATATGGTTTTTTATCGATAGTTCACGCAGCAGACGGTGCAGATGACTGTCGTAACCGGTTTGTCCTACCAATATCACAATTTTCCTGTACTGCGTTATCTCAGGCAGAATTGAGTTGCTTAAGGCGCGCAGGTCGATCGGCATGTGCTGCTTTTGCGCTATTATTTTTACGGCACCAGTGGTGGCATCGCTCTGCACAACATCGGGGTAGAGCGGTTCGCGAAAGGGAAAATTAATGTGTACGGGCCCGGCTGGCTGCTTTGTGGCGGTGTTGATGGCTTCATTGATCAGGCGCTGCGCATGCCATTTTTGATCTTGCTCCACAGCCTCTTCCGGGAAAACAGCTTCCATTTTTACAAAACTCTGATGCAGGTGGTTTTGGCGCAACGTTTGGCCGTCACGCTGGTCTATCCACTCCGGTGGCCGATCGGCCGTAAATACCAACAGCGGCACGTGTTGATAAAACGCTTCTGCAATGGCCGGCGACAAGTTGAGCCCGGCCGACCCCGATGTGCAAACGACCACCACTGGCAGCTGCGTAGCCTGAGCCACGCCAAGCGCTATAAATGCAGCCGCGCGTTCATCGGGTACTACAATGATTTCAAATAGCTTACTGCGCGCAAAAGCCAGCACCAGTGGGGCCGATCTGGAGCCGGGAGAAACGATCACGTGGCGCACATCGTGGCGATGGCATATTTCTACTGTTTCTACTATTCGCTGATATATCATGAAAAAATACCTACCAAATGCTTCATTAACTGGTAATGCAGGGCAAGGTTAGCAAAAAATGTGAAAGGTAGGAAGCAAAACAGCAAAGGTGCGCGTGCGCATATCCAGCAGTGAATAAGGCCATGGGTTTTTCATAAATATTTCTGATGGCCTTACAACCCTAAAGGCTGAATTGGAATCCATACTACATACCAATTCCGCACACATGACAAGAGCAACTATTGCCAACCCCCGGTCACTCCTGCACTTACTTTTTTTCCTGGCCTTGCCTGGCTTTCTCACCGGCTGTTGGTGGGATGCAGAGCAGCCACCGCAATTTCCCGAAGGTGCACAGCAGGGCTATCAGCCCATTTATGGCACCCTCAACGAACTCACACAGATAGAGGCTGCCCGCACTCCGAAAGAAGTAGGGAAGATATATTCTTACAGACACTATTTGCTGATCAATGAGGTCGGTGAGGGCATTCACTTATACAACAACAGCAACCCTGAGTCGCCACAGCCACTGGGTTTTCTGGCCTTAGCAGGAAACACCGAAATGTCGGTGGTGCAAGACGTGCTATACGTCAATCACCGCGCCGACCTGGTCGGCCTGCGCATCACCGACCAAAATGACGTGCAAGAGGTAAGCAGGATACAGGATGTGTGGAGTGTTGACGTGCCGCCGGAACGGGGCTATTATTTTGAATGCGTAGAGCCGGAAAAAGGGCAGGTGATCGGCTGGCGCTTTACCACCATAGAAAATCCTAAATGCTACTTCTGATGAACAGATTCTTTCTATCGATACTTTTCGCCACCGGCCTTTTGGTGAGCTGTGATGACAACAGCCAAAGCGAATTCAATTTCAGCAGCTCTGGCACGGGCGGCAGCATGGCGCGTTTCACCACCGTCAGTGGTGATTTGTTTACCATAACTCCCAGAGGAATAGAGCGATATGACGTGGGTTCTGATGGTTCACTTGAACTAATCAATGTCTTTCAAGCAGGCACGGCGCCAGAGACCTTGTTTCCATTTGGCGGGTATCTGCTGGTGGGTGCACCGGAAGCGATGTACATTTTTAATGTAGCCGACTTTGCGCAACCCAAGCTGGTATCGCGGTACAACCACATAGAGGCCTGCGACCCGGTGGTAGCACAAGGCGACTATGCGTATGTCACGTTGAGAAAAGGATCGACCTGCCGCGGCAATGTGGAAGATCGCCTGGAGGTGATCGACATATCCGACCTCACCACTCCTGAGTTAGTAGAAGTATATCCCACGCCATCTCCCTACGGCCTGGGCATAGATGGGCGGTGGTTGTTTGTGTGCAATGGCCAAAGCGGCCTGTCCGTGTATGATGCTACCCAGGCCGATGACCTGAAACTGATAGACCGCTACACGCAATGGCATGCCTACGACGTGATACCCCATAGCGGCAGGCTCATCCTCACCGGGCAAGATGGCATTTTTCAGTACGACTACAGCGACATCGACACGCTGCGTCTGCTCAGCAAAATACAGGTGCAATGACCATAGCCCGGATAACACACCTGCTTTGTGGGGTCTTGTTTTTGGCTACCACGCCACTTGTGCAGGCGCAAGACAGTACTCAGGTAGGAGGCATACCTGCACATGCGCTGAAATGGAATTTTATTTA
>CAZQVB010000022.1:0-30523 GCA_964596645.1 uncultured Roseivirgaceae bacterium | reverse complement strand
CGTATTACTACCCTTCACTGCAGTTTGAGTATGAGCACAGGCTGAACCGCAGCGCCTCACTGGAAGCCGATGTTGGAGTGATCATTCGCCGCCCGAGTATAGAATCGCGCGACGACTATGATAAAGGAGGTGTACGATTGGGTGTTGACTACAGGTACTATTTTGCAGGCGAATCCGATCCATCTCCCGAAAGAATACTGGTGTATGTGGCAGGTGGCCTTTACTACACGCGTGCCAATGTGTCATCTGATCGGGTATATTTGATTGGGGCTGGCAGCAGCACTTATTATCGATTGCACACCCTGCATCACCGGCTCAATGAGTTTGGGCCGCGCATGAAGATGGGAGCGATGGTGGTGCTGGCCCGGCATGTGGTGTTGGAGTTGAACCTGGGCTATGCCGTGCGCTTTATTCAGTACAGCAGCAATGAAGAACCGGTAAATGCCATGGATGTGCATCGGTTTGATAACAACACAGGCTTTACAGTGAATATGAGCGATCGGGTACAGGCTTCACCGGATTTGGGCATGCGCATTGGTTTTGCTTTTTAGCAGGCTCCAAAGCAACTGGGTTAGCATCATTTTATATGACTTTCATCATTTCACTTCTCCCGGCCTCGGTCGTTTTTCGAACATGGAGGTGAAACCGGTCGCACCTTTTTTCACGGCAGTACCCACCTTGCCGTAGCCTGACTTCAGCGTGCGTAAACCCATATTGCGCCCGGCTTTTAACAGGCTCTCTATCACCTTACTAGACGAAACGATGACCAGCCGCGAAAGCAGCCCCGACGCTTCGATGAAGGAATTGCGCCGGATATCGCGCAGGGTGAGCTGGTCGGGCAGGCAGTAGTTGCGTGTAAGTACGCCCACGCGCAAGGTGAGAAAAGCATTGATGGAGCCTTCCAAAATGCTGTCGGTGACGATGTGCGCCGCATCGCCTACGATGGGTATGGTTCGGGCAGGGCTTTTCAGCAAAGCGCTGATCACAGGCTCTATCTGCCGCGACAAATCGAGCTGCTCTATGCCCACTGCCGCCATGCTATTCACTGCCACATGTGTATACAACTGCCATATATTTTTCATAGAAGGCCTTTGCCAGTAGATGTGGGCCACTTTCCAGATGAGCCGTATTTGGGCAGCCAGTACAGTAAATGCGTCGAGCTTACCATTTTGCGAAATGGCGGTAGAGAGAAAAACGGCTGTGGCCGACTCGTTGATCACGCGATTGGCCTTGTCGCACAATGATTTTTGAATAAGAAGGTAGTCCTCCGGGTTGTGCGGGTCGAGCTGCAGTTCCCGAACGGTAGGATTGCTTCGAAGCCGGTTGCGCAAAGCAAAATGATAGGCTTCCAGGTCGGCAGGATGATCGGGGAAGGGCATGGAAGCTGGCAGCCGCACATAGATCAACACTGGCGCTATGAGCAGGCCAAGCAAAACCGCCGTCAGCAGCACGGTGACTACCACGGCCAGTAGTGAATCAACCGCCTGCAGATTGTGGTAAAAAGTAAGCACCTGATTGACCAGGAAAAGCATAAAAACCAGTACAACCAATGCACCCAGTATGGACAAGATTACCTTTAGTTCTTTTAGCATCACTTCATATTTTACAGGTTAAAGATAAATAAATGAAGCATTTATCTAAGAACGATTCACTGCTAATGCAGCCGCACTTCGTGGCACTGTGGAGAAGCAACGCGGTAAATGGCAGCATCAATAATTGGCGTTGGCGCGGCCTGGCTGACATACTTTTTACTATATTCAACGATTGGCCTACCTAACCACCCGTACAATGAAGATTGCAGACCACCTTCTGCGCGGCAGCAATGTCAGTTTTAAGCAGACGCCCAATTATTATCCCCCGCCATTTCGCACTACAGCCGGTCTTCCCGATGCCATAGTGATACACTACACCGCCATGACCAGCTACGACGATGCGATAAAGGTGCTTACTACCCGCAATGCCAAAGGCGGCAATGCCTCCGCACACTTGGTGATAGGCAAAGAGGGTCAGGTGAAACAACTAGCGCCTTTTGATCACCGCACCTGGCATGCGGGCAAGAGCAGCTACGGTGGCCGCAGCGGGTACAACAGCCTGGCGGTGGGCATAGAGATCGATAATACCGGCTGGCTACTCCGCTACCCCGACGGCACCTATTCCCGGCCACTATTGCTGGCACGCGGCTATACGCTCAGCGAAGATGAGGTGATACAGGCCCGGCATTTCAATCCAAAAGTGATCTATCAGTATTGGCACCAATACACCGATGCGCAAATAGTGGCGGTCCACGAGATCTGTCTGCTGTTGGCCGAGGCCTATGACATAAAGGAAATACTGGGGCACGACCAGATATCGCCCGAGCGCAAACAGGATCCCGGACCTGCCTTTCCCATCGAGGAGCTAAGAAATAAAATTTTTTCTGACCGATCCGATGCACCGCAGGCAGTGGTGGGCAACCTTACAACCGGCTGGGTGGCGGCCAATTTATTGAACATACGGAGTGGTGCAGGGCAAGCCTATGGAAAAGTGGCATTGCCGCTGCCGTACAATACGGCTGTGGAGATCATGGATGAGCACAATGGCTGGTACCGTGTGCGCACACAGCTGGAAGGCTGGGTGAGCAAAGACTATATTTCACCCGAAGCGCTGTCATGAACAAGTTTGTCATATTAGTACTGATAGGGCTGGTCACTTTTGCCGTCATCTTTTTTGCCCAACGGCCGGATGTACTCAGCGAAGTTTGGCTTTGGCTGGTGGGCCTTGCGGGGCTTATTGTTCAGGTGGTGAAAAATGCGGTAGATTATCTGCGCGGCAAGCCAGATGATATGGCGGAGGCCCAACCAACAGCGGCTTCGGTACGTGAGAAGCCGCCAGCTGCAGCCCGTGCGGTCCAGCCCGTGCCGCCCGATTTTGAAGGCATTACACTCAGCGTACTGCGATATAGCGATGACGGCCAGACCACGGTTGGGCTGATGTATCTCAACGGCCAGTATTACTGCTACACCCTGGAAGATACCCACCGCGATGAAAAGATAGCCGGCCACACACGCATACCTGCCGGCATATACACATTGGATTTTAATCGTGCCGACACGCCACTCACCTTGAAATACCGGAACAACTTCTCCGATTGGTTCACCTACCATATCGAGATCAAAGCTGTGCCCAATTTTCAAGGCGTTTATATTCACAGCGGCGGGGATCACACGCATACCGCCGGCTGCCTGTTGGTGTCCGACAGCCTGAGTATGTCAGCAAAAAGCACTTTTCTCAGTAATTCCCGCACAACCTACAAACGATTGTACACCTATTTATCTCAGGCATTGCTCAATGGCACGCCCGTGCAGCTGATCATACACGACGAAGCCTGGGTAAACGCATTAACCGCATAACTATGACTGACGACCTGCAACATCGACTTACAGCATGCCGGAAAAATACCAAAAGGCTCAACTGGCTTTTGCTGGGCCTCATTGGCATGACAGAGCTGCTGATCTTATTGCTGATCATTTACATCAGCATGAAGCTCTCCCGCGACATGGCCCACATATACAATGTGGTGGCCATCGACATGGTGTTGATATGGCTGGGTATACTGGTGGGCTACTACACGTGGTCGGTGTATTTCCACAACATCAATCTGGGGCTCACCAATGAAGACTGGGCGGAGATAAGATTGAAAAAAGCGCGCGGCGAAAAGGTGGACGAGCGCATGCACAACCCCAACCACGAGCATACGCTGGGGCTGCCGGAGGGCACCGTGCGCGGCACACTTGCGCTGAGCCTGGCGGTGGGTGCGCTCGCCATGCTGGTGGCTTCTCTTGGCCGCCAGAGCACCTGGCCACCCAATGAGGTTTTCATCGATGCCTTCGACTTTTTCAAAACTGCCTTCCTGATGATGATCGCCTTTTACTTCGGCAACAAATCGCTTGAGAGCCTCAAGGGAAGCAGAGTATTGCCAATGCACAATGAAGCCCGGTCAGCAGTGCAAGAGGCGAAGCCGGTGATGCCACCGCCTGCACAGCCAGGTGAAGTAAACAAACTGCGAGAAAGACTGAATGATGAGCCGCGGGATGGGGGCGATGTGGCCAACGAAGAAGGAGATTTTCACAATGCAGACGCCAAGGCTTAAGGGTATGAATAAATACTTCGCCATTTTACTCTGTGTTTGGTTACTCGCAGGATGCAAAAAACCCGACCGCCCCTTTGTGATCAGCAAGATAAAATCCGTGGCCAAGCTCGCCACAACGGAAACGATCATTGACAAAACGGTGGTGGGCACCAAGACAAAAAGTATATTGGGGCTCATACGCCTGAATGAGGCCAACTTCGTAGCCTATACTGAGGCCACGGTAAAAACCGGCATCGACCTGCAACGACTACGCAAAGAAGATGTGGATATTGATGGCAAGGAGATCAGCCTGCGTCTGCCACCGGTAGAGGTCATCGACTTCCAATACCCTTTTCAGCGGTTTGTGGTAGACAGCACCATCCTGAGCGATTCTTGGATCAACCGGTTCGATGTGCTCGATTATGAGGAATTCTATAGAAGGGCGGAGCTCGACATTCGCAACAATCTGGCATACACCGGCATAGTGGAAGCCACGCAGGCAAAGACACGCCTGCTGATGGAAAGCCTGTTGAAAAACCTGGGCTTTGAAGTGGTGTACATTGAGTTTGAACCTACCACCGCCCTTTTTCCACCGCTCAATCTGGAGGCAGACTAGCCTATGTGGTTCAAGACAATATTGCGCGCGATACCCTTTTTGCTCCAGGCCATACTGGTGGTGGCTGCTGTGGTCGTATTCATGTATTTCGACCCCTTCGGCATACTGCTGCCCACCCGCATGAAGCTGAAGAACACACCCGTAGACGTGCAGAGTATCAAGGAGATCGGTCAGTTGATTACAGCGGAATATTATGGCGAAGTGGTGCGATCGTACACGCACAGAGCGGTGGAAGAAGGCCAGGAGGAATTGAGCGATTTGAAGGCTGGATTGTACAATCTGCACAATGAATATTCACTGGTGATGTCGATCATGCAAAGCGAGATAGAGGCGCGCGAATTGAAAAAGCGCCACGTGTATGAGCGGTACCAAGTACTCATGGGCGATGCACGCACGTGGCCACAGTACGAACTGTACCTGCTATACCTGGATAAAAGAGAGGATTTTCGCGACAGGCATTTGGATAACAGGCTGAATGACAGACGAGAAGAGTTGATTGTAAAAGCTGTGCTTGAAGGCAGGATTAAACTTCCGGAAGGGGAGGGGTTTCTAAAAGATTTGCTAGAGTTGTATGAAAAAGAGATGAATGCCCGGCTTAGAAAGGAGTTCAAGAAAAGCAATCTGGTGATGCTGGGTCGGGGTTGGGTGAAAGCGGGTTTCGATTTTGGCAAGTTCAATGAGGATAATTTTCGCTACGACGCTTCGCAAAAGCGCATTGTATTCATTGGGTTTAGCCCCGAGATTCTTTCGGCGACCATCAACCCGTGGTTTATTCCCGAGAAAGGGGTGGAAGGCTTCGAGTTTCTGGTGGTGCAGCGCCGCGTGCGCCGCGACTACAATGTGGTGAAAGATGTGAAGCAAATGTGCCTGGATGAACTTGTGCGCAAGGCATTTGAGCGGGATATATTACAAAAAGCCACGGAAAATGCAGAAGCCAGTCTGCGTGAGTTCTTTTCGTTGATCATGGATGTGCCCATCGCACATGTGGGCTTTTATCAGAATGAGCTTTTGTTTGCCCTGGAGCAGATCACTAAAAATGACAGCATCAGCGGCGAAGAATTGATTATGATAGAGCACTTGCTCGGCAAAACCCGCTATACAGGCATCGATACGGCGGCTAATGCCGAGGCTCGGCAAATTTTCATCGATTCGCTCAGGAATACTGCGGTGTACATTTTGGGCGAAAGAGTAGCCGGGGGCTGGGCTCCGCAATGGGCAATGGCCTATGAAGTGGTGAGCGACGGCGCCTATGATGCACAAGCCGATGAGCAGACGATCAGGCGCTACAGCCAACGGTATGTGAATGACAGCAGCCATCAGTGGCAACAGGATTGTGCGCAAGAAGCACTGGCTTATATACAGCGGCATGTAGCGGCCTATGTCTGGCACGACAGCACCGGCCAGCTTCCCGCGCACATGCTGCAAGCGCGACTGTCATCTATCGACAGCCTGTATTCGGTATCCGGTGCCGATGGCCGCCGACAACTAAGCGGCTTCCGCCTGGGCCTCGACGACGAGGGTGAACCCCTCAAGTGGAGACTACAGCAGATGGGTGTTGCGCTGTGCGGCGGAGGTCAATGAAATTGATCACGCTAATCCTATTTAACATAATGTGTATTATACAACATATCGAACAATGAAGCCAGGCGCTTTGGTTTGTTCTTTTCTTTAGCCTTCGCGTTGTCTTAATGCCAAGCATATGTTTAGATCAGTCGTCATTACGGTGATAAAACTCTTGCCACATTAAGCCACCATCTTTTTGTCGCACACGGCTGTGTGACTATCGTTGTTGTCTTTTCAGGATCTTCATAATCCTATTGTTTATGATTTCTGACAAGTTCCAGTTATAAAGCTTATCATCTGTGGTACTGTAGAAAGCCACAACTACAGCATCAAGTTCCTTGTTGTATACGGCAAAACTTTGATAACCCGGCACCCAACCAGAATGCTCGTACTCATAAATGGACGAATATATTTCCTCCTCTCCATGTTCAAACAATGATCCATCGTTTAATGCTCTGAGAAAAGTACCTACGTCTTCTGCTGTGGCATGCATGCCAAAATCATTTGTTTTTAAATCATGCGGATATCCTACATGATAGCCGCTCATTACATTTTCTATATCTACGTCACTGAGTGATGCAAACGTATTGTTGAGGTTAAGCGGCCTCAAAATTTTTTCTTTTATGTATTGAAAATTTTCATAACCTAGCTCCTCATCCATTATCTTATTGATTAACAGGTAATTCGTATTACTATATTCATAGTCTTCACCGGGTTCAAAATTGGCCGGTTTGTCTTTAATCAATGACAGGCTTTCTTCGAAAGTCTCTGTTGGTTCTGCCCAAAAATTTGGAGCGTCTGTAAAATTTGGAATACCGCTTCTATGCTGTATCATTAGTCTCAAAGAGATTTTGTCTGAGTTTTCGATGCTTCCCTCAAGTCCGGGTAAATAATCATCAATTGTTTTATCCAGAGAAAGCCGTCCTGCACTTACTAATTTGGTGACAGCCACAGCGTCATATAGCTTGCTGATGCTTGCAATCTTAAATAAGGCATCAGTTTTGGCTGGTAACTTCGCATCTCTATCGTGCCAACCTGAAGCATAAAACTGTGGCGGTGCACCAGCCTGATCTACATAGACAATTATTCCATCAAATCCATGACCAATAGCTTCATCTACCTGTTCTTGAACAGTATCCGGTAATGGTAGTATCCACGCTTTTACCAGCAGCCAGGGTACGAAGAAAAGAGAGACTGCAGTTCCTGCAAACAGTACTATTCTGATGATAAGCTTTGATTTCTTTGATTTGCTCATGTCATGTTAACATTATGCACCTAAATGGATAGAGTATAACAAGGGAAAGAAGGCTGGGATTACCAGATTAAATGATCAACAAGATAACCACTTCCAGCATCTTGAATTTGCTCAGCAGCCATACATAAATCCGACAAACACAAATCCTGTCCATCTTGTAATCATATAAATCCTGTTCCAGACACTTTATCGTCTTTGATCACGATTACCAGATTCAATGATCAACAAGATAACCACTTCCCGCATCTTGAATTTGGCCCAGCAGCCATACATAAATCCAACATATATAAATCCTGTCCATCTTAAAATCACATAAATCCTGTTCCAGACACTTTATCGTCTTTGATCACGATTACCAGATTAAATGATCAGCAGGATGACTACTTCCCACATCTTGAATTTAGCTCAGCAGCCATACATAAATCCAACATACACAAATCCTGTCCATCTTAAAATCACATAAATCCTGTTCCAGACAATTTATATTCTTTGATCACGATTACCAGATTAAATGATCAACAAGATAACCACTTCCAGCATCTTGAATTTGCTCAGCAGCCATACATAAATCCGACAAACACAAATCCTGTCCATCTTGTAATCATATAAATCCTGTTCCAGACGGTGTTGAGCATGCCTCATGAGAATTACAATTTCACTTCTATCCAAAACAAAAAGCCCCGGATGAATCACCGGGGCTTTTTGTTACCATTGGTATATCTATATATCATTGACTTGCCCGCTCGCGGCGCGAGGCACCGCGGCCGCGCAGCTCTTCGTTGGAGTTGCGCAGGGTTTGCAGCTCGCGACCCAGTTTTACCTCGCGGCTCTGTGCGCGCTGGCGGAAAGAATCGAACTCCTTCGTCAGCTCTTTAAAATCTTTTGTGCGCTCTTTGGTCACTTTGTGCGAGCGCTTGTAGCCCAAATACAGCACCACGGCCAATATGGCCAAGCCTAGCACAATGCCCCAAGTGATGATGTTGTAGGTTTCCTTCACCATGGGCAGACCAAGAAAGGAAATGCGTTCGCGATAAAAATTAGCATCATCCAGTGATGCCTGCAACTCGCCGATCTTGTCGTTCAGCTGGTCTATCTGCGCTTGCTGATTAGTCAGACTGGACTGCAATGCGCCTACTTCGGCTTTGTATGATCCGATGGAATCCTGAACGGTTTGCCAGAAAGCGTTCAGTTTTGATATTTTTATTACTTTATACTCAGCGTAAGTTTCAGCACCTTCTTTCAGTTCGCCAAATTGTGCCCCCAATGTGGGCGTTGGGTTCTCCACTTCTTCTTGCGCGACTGAAAGCATGGAAATGGCCATCAGAAGGCAAAAAATAAATGTACTCGTTCCTCTTATCAGCATCATTGTCAACTTTTTGGTTATTGGATATTTTATAAATCTATTTAAGGTAACCACCCAATCAAAGTAAATTAACTTTTATATGGTACACGGCCGACAGATCAAAGGCATAGCCTTTACAGAATTATAAGAATGTACAACGCATAAAGCCGTCCGTTTCGTCTGCTGTCGTCACCAGCCTCCCTCCCATCATACGCCCAAGCGTGGCCTGCACTCCACACTTAGGGGATGCCATAAGTTAAATACCATCGTCCAAAATTGCCGTAAAATATTCACTGTCAGGTGATAATGCCGCATCAGGCTGTGCCAATACCTCTGGCACGGTATTGCTTTCTTTTGCACTGTTATTAACCAAATATTATAATTATGACCAC
The DNA here is from genome assembly GCA_964596645.1 of uncultured Roseivirgaceae bacterium. Lineage (GTDB taxonomy): Bacteria > Bacteroidota > Bacteroidia > Cytophagales > Cyclobacteriaceae > CAVQEK01. The sequence goes on along the minus strand of CAZQVB010000022.1, from coordinate 21,247 downwards.
GCAATTCGATAAAGAAGCTTTTGAGACATTGGCAAATCAACAAGGCCAAACTTGTATATCCCTATACATAAAAGCAGCCAAACCGGGCGAGACAAACAAGATCAATATGGATATGACCTCGCTTAAAAATGAACTGAGAGCGCTGCGCGGTGCGCTGGAAGAACGCCTCGACGATAAGCGAGAGATCAAAAAGCTGCTCGAGCCTTTAGAAGCTTACCAGGACACCGACCACGAACTTTGGCACAATGGATTGGGCAATACTGCTTTTTTTCGGACCCCCGATGATATATGGGTTTTTCATGTGCCCGACATGCTCAGTGAATCTTTTCACAAAGTAGATGAGCGATGCTTTCTTCTGCCCATGCTGCCTTCACTCCAGTCGCGCCATCACTATTATATATTGGATCTTTCGCTGGACGAGGTGCGTCTACTGCAGTGCAATGATAAAAATGCGGTGGACGTGACGGCTCAGGGCGACTTCCCCAAAGGGCTTACCGATGTGGTGGGCGGAGATTATAAAGAAAAATCCCTACAGTTGCGCAGTGGCCAGGGCGAAGGCGAAGGGACAATATACCACGGCCATGGTTTGAGCAACGCCAATTTCAAAAAGGAGGAAATTTTAAAGTACTGCCAGGCAGTAGATCGTGCGGTAACGGACGTGTTGGGCGGTGCAAATCTGCCTCTGTTGGTGTATAGCCTCGAGTACATATTTCCTATTTATAAAGAAGCCAATCACTATGCGCATCTGGAAGATCAGCCTATTCCGCACAAAGACGATGCGTCTGATGCGGACTTGACGGGTGATGCATTCATCATGTTGGAAAGAAAAAACCGTGGCGAGCAGCGCGAAGAGGAAAATGTAGGCACCAAGCTGGCTGAGGGACTGGCGTCGGATGATCCTTCGGTGGTGGTGCCTGCCTCTATAGAGGGTAAAATAGAAAAACTGTATGTGAGCCGCAACGGCCAGCTCATGGGCAGCTACGATGCGGAGAAGCATAAAATAAAACAGCAGAATGGCGCAGAAGCTACCGATCTGCTCAACCTGGCCGCTATAGAAACGGCCAACCATGGCGGTCAGGTGCTGTGGCTGGAGGAAGACTTAGTATCGGCCGATCAAATCCAGTCGCCATTGTTGGCGGAGTTCCGGTACGCATAAGCACAATGGCCTAATCACAAAAAAACCTCTCCCGGCAAAGTTGGGAGAGGTTTTTTGTTATAAATGCGTCAGATACTTTCGGGCAAAGTGTGTTCCCTGCCTTCATTGACATTTTTCAGATAATCCATCAGTGGTTCGAAATAGTTGAGCATGGCTTTGGCACTGATCTCTTCGCCGGTGGTGCGCTTCATCAGCCCGCGCCAGTCTTCGGTAGCCCCTACCGATAGCAGTTCGTGCAGAAACTGCCCCACTTCTTTGCTGCCGTAGTAGTTGGTGGCGCGCGGATCCTGGTGCAAAATGTTGCGGGCTATGTGGTCGTGGTATTGAAACATGATGGCAAATGACAGCGCATAGTCGTAGTACTGAGCGGCGTCGTTGTTGATGTGGGTTTTGGAGCCTGCATCGAAGTATTCCTCACCGCGATCGGCCGGCATCACAATGCCCTGATACTTCTCCTTCAGCGCCCACCAGCGCTTGTTGAATTCATTCACAGGCAGTGCATCGCCGTAAAGTTCGGCTTCGTAGTGCGTCATTACCCCTGCAGACCAGGGAATAAAAACCACATAATTGAGGGCCTCTTTGAGCAATAGCTGCGTCTGATCGGCAGCCGCGTCGGCAGGTAAAAGGCCCACGTGCTGTACAAAAGGCTTTTGCATGGCAGCCATGCCCAACATGCTGCCGATGGCTTCATGAAAAGCCCTGTTGGCACCCTCGCGCAAAAGTACAGGCACGTCGGGGTTGGCGTATTCCAGAAAATAGTAAATATGCCCCAACTCATGGTGGGTGGTTTCGTACCATTCGGCGTTGGGCTTCACACTCATCAGGCTGCGCACTTCTTTCTGCAGATCCATATGCCAGGCAGAGGCGTGATTGTTCTTTTTATATCCGGCCGAATCGGGCAGCGGGTACAAGCTCGATTTGCTATAAAACACCTCCGGAAGTGGTTCCAGGCCCAGGCTCACATAAAAATCTTCTGCCTGCCGCACCAGCCATTCGGGGCTTTTGCTTTCCAGTTGCTTGTCCAGATCAAAACCCTCTACCTGCACCATGCCCGACCAATCCTGGCCCCAGCGGTTGGGCAGCCAGTGTGCGGGCAACAGGTCTGGTACCGGTGCATTGTACTTCTCCGCCAGGGTGTAGCGCATGTAGGTGTGCAGCTCGCGGTACAGCGGCCACACGTCGCTCACAAGCTGATCGCACAGTGCGAGCATTTCGCTTTCTTCCATGCCATAGGCCGATACCTGATAGGCAAAAAAGTTGTCGTAGTCGAGCGCCTGCACCGTGCTGTTGCGCAGGTCGCGCAGGTTGGCCAGGCCGGTCTTCAGGTTTTTGCCCACCTCTTTGCTCACCTCCCATATCTCCTGGCGCAGGGGCAGATCTACGGCCACGTTCAGCTGATCGTCGATATCGTTGGTGCTGATGGGCTCGCCGTTGTAGGTAAATTCAAATCCATACAGCTTTTCCGTCTGCGCTGTCTCTGCCTCTATGCGTTGCTTCACCACATCTGCGGCTATTTGTGGTTTGTCGGCTGCCATATACAGTATGGCTTCCATCTGTTTTATCTGCAGCGTGTCCAGACCATCTTTTTCAGCCAGAAAGGCTTTGGCTTTATTAATGTTTTCTTCAGAACCTGTAAAGGCCGCCAGGGCCTCACCGGCCTCGCGCGCTTTGGCAGAGGCCACCGTATCGCCTTCTACTATTCTTGTGTTCAGATCCCACTCCGCATAGGCTGAGGCCTTATATAACGCTACATAGCGCTCGCTGTAGTTGTCCAAAAAATCTTGTGCTTCCTGCTTTACATCCCTTTCTGGCGCACAGGCAAGGGCGAACAGGGTGAAGAATAAAAAAACTGACTTTTTCATATAAGCTTTACATTAAGTGAAATGGCAAACTTGCCCCGATGACCGTTCAAATATCATAAAATATGAAGACAATAATCGCCTTCAGCCCCCATAGTCAATCCTGATTTCATCCCAAAAAGTCATTGCAGTGAACAGCACCTGAGCGACATATTTCCACACTTTATGTGGCGCAGATGTCACGCAAGTGGTTTGAACAGCCTTACGTGAAGGCAACGGGCTTCACAGCCAATGGCAGCCACAACGGAAGCCGGAGCAGCAAATAATGCGCATTGGCGCTGAAGCATCTGTAAAGTAAATAACCAGCATGTACGGCAGCATAGAGGCTATGCGTGCTTCTTGCTATCTTCGCCACTCTGGCATACAATTCTCATAGTTACCCGCGGTTATCCCTTTTTTTCTATGCAAAACATCCAGTATTTATTCGTTGTAAACCCAATATCTGGCGGCACCGACAAAGACGCTCTTTACGATTTTGTAGAAGAGCAGGCACGCGCTGAGTCGTTCAACTTTCACTTTTTAGAAACCACAGGAAAGGACGACCGGAAGAATATCCGAACATTTATAAAAGAAAATAAGGTAGACACTGTAGTGGCAGTGGGTGGCGACGGAACGGTAAATATGGTGGCGCGGGCCATTATGCACAAGCCGGTGAAAATCGCCATTTTCCCTTTCGGCTCAGCCAACGGCATGGCACGCGAACTGGGTATTCCGCGCAATGCCGATAGAATAAAGTCGCTGGTAACTGCCGAAAAGCTGCGCAGCGTTTGGAGCATTATCAAGGCTGGCAACGTGCGCAAGATCGACATGCTCCGCATCAACGACGATTTTTACTCACTTCACCTCAGCGACATCGGGCTGAACGCCAAGGTGGTAAAGCGCTTTGAAGAAGAGCAAAAACGCGGTTGGCTGGGCTACGCACACCAGTTTATAAAGGAATTCACGCAAAAGAAAAAGTTGCGCTACCGCATCGCCGTCAATGGCCGGCGCAGATCGGGTAAGGCCTACATGATAGTGCTGGCCAATGCAAGGCGCTATGGCACAGGTGCAGTGATCAATGCCAAAGGGCAGCTCGATGACGGAAAATTTGAGATATGCATCATTCGCGACATCACACTATGGAGCCTGCTGCGCACGCTGCTGTCTGTGTTCAAACGATCAGTGGAATATCACGACAACAATGTACGCGTGATATCGTGCGAAAAGGCCACCATACTGCTCAATGAAAAGCACACGCTTCAGGTCGATGGCGAGATCGTGGGCGAATTTGAACAAATTGATGTGTGCATAGAGCCACACTGCCTGCAAATGATCGTGTAGTAAATGATTGCCTCAGTACCTGATGAATTCTTCCTGATACTTTCAACTCAAAAGCCGAAGTAGTTACGCAGCTTGAGCTGCAGGATGGTGTCGCTGAGTGCGTAGCCAGGAGCATCGTCTTGTTGGCCAAACACATGAATGTACACAGCTTCCAGCCTTCTTTTGGCGCTAAACCGGTAGCCGAGGCCGGCATCGAACCGGTGAAATTGCGCCAGCCCCTGAGATTTTATATTATTCACCACGTTGCTGAACATTTCGTACCCGGCGTGTGCATAGGCCGTTTTATCCACAAGCTGCGCATGGTTGAGGGGATAATTGGTGCTGAGCTTGTAGCGGAATCGAAAGCCTTCCTTCCAGGCTTTGCGGCTCTCGTGCTCAAAGCGCTCTTCGGTACGCAGGTAGTGAGTGATCGCAAAGCGGCCAAACTGTGGGGCCTTGGCAGAAATACCCACCCAGGGGCGCACCTCCTGTTGGCTGCCCGATGCATGGTGGAAATTGAACAGCAGAATGAGCCCGCCATTCAAAGACAGCCATTCGCGCAGTTGATGGCTCAGCTGCGGTCGGAGAAACAACCTGGAGTCGCGGTCGTAATTGAGTGTTTGCAGCCAGGCCACATCCTGATTGAATGTGAGGCGGTCGTTGATTTTAAAATAATTGAAGGCAAAAAACCATATTTGTCGCTCTTGCTCATCATTGTCGATGCCGATTTGCGCTTGCAAAGTGCCCTGCATGCTGCATAGCGAAAAAAATACTAACGCGACGGTTTTGTAGAGTGCCCTCAAAATAAAAAAGTTGAAATGCCCGGTACACCGGCCGCACAAAAATAACCGACCACTACCGATCACAGGCAAATCAATATTTCGGAACTTCAAAATAGACATCCCAGCGTGCAAAAAATCAGTACAGCAGCGCTAAGGTCGGGTGGGATAGCTTTAATTGATCGAGTTCAATCATACAAGCTTCTGTAGTATCATTAATCCAAATTGCCCCGTTATGCACGCTACATCCGGATATCGCCCTGATTGGCGCCTGCTTTTATCATCTTTTCGTCGGCTACTTCTTCATCTTCCTCATCGGCTTCTGGTTCTTCTTGCACAGCCTCAGCAGATTTTTCCAGGCAGAGGGTCACAAACATGGGGAAGTGATCGGACTCTATGGAAGGCAGGCGCTCCAGTGCCACCAATGTGAAGTCGTCGGAATGAAACACATGATCGAGTGCCCAGCGAAATATGGGATATTTGGCATTGTAAGTATTGTAAAAGCCCCTGCCCTTGCGCGGGTCGAGCAGCCCGCTGATCTTTTGAAAAAGCTCTGTGGTGTACGACCAGGCCACGTCGTTCAGGTCGCCCGCCACTATGGCTGTTTCGTCGTGCTCCTCTATATGCCTGCCTACCATGAGCAGTTCGGCATCGCGCTCCTCTGAGGTATCGCTCTCTGTGGGGCTTGGCGGTTTCGGATGCAGGCTATACAATTTTATTTCTTCACCATTGCGCAGCCTCACTATATTGTGTATGGAAGGTATTTCATCAGAGATCAGATATTTCACCTTCGACTCCACCAGCTCCAACTTCGAGTACAGGTGCATACCGTACAGATTGTCCTGCGGCACCTTCACACAATGCGGATAGTCCTTCTCGATCTCCGATAGTTGCTCCTCCCACCAACTGTCAGACTCTAGGGTAATGACGATGTCCGGCTGTTTTTCTTTGATCAGGGCCAGCAGCTTGTCAGAATTTCTGTTGGGGGTGAGCACATTGGACACCAATAGTGAGATGCAATTTTCCTGACTTGGATCCTGGGCCCGAATCACCTGCTTAGGCGCTATATAGGTATAAGGAAATATTCGCTTCACTTGTATAAACAAGCTGAACACCAGTAAGACCATCAAAATCCAGTGCCAAAGCTCCCCACCGTCGAACACAAAGGCCAACGCGACCAGGCAGGCGATCAGCAGGGCCGATACCTGCACACGCGGAAAATCAGTAAGCCTCACATACCATACCTCCGACCGAAAAAGGGATATGATGGTAGCGCTGATGCCCAACAGCCCAAGGGCAAATATTATCCAAAAAATAGTCATCTAACCTCGTTTATAGCCTGAACAATATTTTCAAAAATCTACTACTCTCCTGCATTCAGCACTTGCGAATCGCCTTTGGGCTCCTTCATTTCCTGTACATAAATTCCACCGGGCGCTGATTCCCGGTAAAAATACCATCCTTCTTCATGTAATGCCAAACCCGAAACGCTTCCTTCACCAGCTTCCCGCCCGCTTCTGCCCAACCGTGTGGTGAGATATGGCGCCTGAGCGGCGTGTAGTACCTGCATCGGATTGTCGGCGTCGAGCAGCATCTGCCGCGCCATCAAAGAATCGCCATACGTAGTGCGGATGTGCTGGTTGTGCAACAGTTGAATGCCCTCTTCCGACACTATGGCAGCCGGCCCGGCCGTGTAATATGTCGATGCGTTCATGTCTGCATTCTCGGTCATTACCGGTTTATATGAGCCGTTGAAATTTTGCAGTGGTTTCCAATGAATGAGGTCGTCGGAAGTGGCCGCATACACGTTCACCATGTGCCAGTACATCCAATATTTCCCTTTTATTTTCACTGCCCGCATGGTGGCTTCGTGTACCGCGCTGGCTATGTTGCCATTGCCAAATGCCTCACTGGTACTGATATGATCGCTTTCGCTGAAGGCCCGGCCATGCTTGCGCCAGGCGATGAGGTCGTGCGAAGTGGCCACGCATAGCTGCCGTTGGGTGCCATTGTCTGCCACGTAGGTCATTACATACTGGCCGGTGGCATCTTCCACCAGGCGTATGCTGGTGATACCCCCCTCCCACTCTATGCCTTTGTAGCGGTCGTTTTCCGGGTAAAACACCGGAACAGGATATTTTTCGAAGGTGTAGCCGTCGTGGCTCACAGCAAGGCCTACGCGGCCGGTGCCGCCATACCTGCCCAATGTGTCGCGCGCCACAAACAACATATAAATCTTGTCGTCTTTCACCACCACCGCGGGCGAACCCACGGCCTTAAGGTTCCAGGCTACTGTATCTTGCCTCACGGGGCAGAAGAACCTGTGACGGCCTGTGGTAAGCACCACGCTGTCATGGGGAGAAACAGGCTCCAGGCGCCAATTCACAGTGGTTTCCTGACTTTGCTGTGTAAAGCAGCCCCCAGCGGACAATGCAGCTGCGATGAATAAAATAATGATTGCGACTCTGTTCATAATTTTATCGGCCACCAGGGCCAATATAAATAATGAGACAAATAAAAGGAAAAGTTACCGATGGCTTGGCAATTCAATGGCACTTGTTTCGCTTATCGAATTCTACCTGAACATGCCTTTGCATCGTTTCCATACAGCACTACTTTTACGAGGCCATCAAAAATATCTTTGCACCGGCCAAAGGATAAACCGCACCACATGGACCCACATATACTGGAAGAATTGCTGCTGTACCCTATGCCCTTCGGCAAATATAAAGGTACGGCCATCGCCCGATTGCCTGTCCACTATTTGGAATGGTTTGCCCGGCAAGGCTTCCCGCCAGGTAAGCTGGGTATGCTCATGGCCACCATGTATGAAATCAAAACCAACGGACTGGAGTACTTGCTTGTTCCACTGAAAAATAAAAAGAAGGGTTAGACCTTTTGCTTATGGCAGGAAGATTCTCTGCGCATGTACACTCTTATCTGTTTGAATACGAGCAATATAAACACCTCGACTTAAGCCTATACTTGAGATAGATAACGATACGGCGCCTGTAGCATCACTTCGCAGGTTTGCCTGCTGCCATACGCGACCATGCAGCCCCATGAGCACCACAGTGGCATCGGCCCCCGGGGTGAGGCCGTTGACCACCAACCTAGACTCTTGCTCCACCAGCCCCACGCTCACCGCATCTGCTTGTGTGACTAAGCCTACTACTTTAGACAATGTCGATGTGCCATCGTAATCCGTTTGCCTCAGGCGGTAATACACCTTGCCTGCCGGCGCTTGCCGGTCGTGCCATTGGTAGAGCAGGGGTTGCAGGCTGGTACCAGCACCATCCACCTCGGCCACCGTTTCAAAATGGACCAGGTCGGTAGAGCGCTCAATGCTGAAATAGTCGTTGTTTATCTCGGAAGCTGTTTTCCATTCCAGCAGCACATCGCCGGCATCGTTTCGGGCTTCAATGTAGAGCAGTTGAATGGGCAGCGTATTGTTATCGGAGTTGGTGCCAAAGGTGAACGGGCTAAAATTATTCACTATGCCGGAGGTGATGCTGCCACTCGCTCCCCACTGCACCTGCGCCACGCCGACACTTTCCCAGGCGCTCAAGCCGGAGTTGTAGTGTGCCACCAGCAAATCGGAGCTGTTTTGAATACCGCTGTAGTCCCTGTCTTCCCAATACAATGTTACCTGCACATCGTCATCATTTACGGCCTGGTCAAGATCCCAGTATTCAATGTTGCTCACGCGTACCAGATCGCCGGTGACGTCGGTGGTGGCGTAGGAGTTATTAAAATATTCGGCGGTGTATTGTGTAGAGGTCGTATTGGGAGCAGAAATGCCTAAGCGTGCCCATTTGCCATTTTTGCCTATGGGGAAAACAAAAGCATCATTACCGGCTTTGCGCACAGGTCCCGATGCGTAGCTGTTGGCATTGCCGCCATTGGAGGTGGCGTTATTTTGAAAGTGCAGGATGTTCGTTGGTGAGGTGGAGACTATGCCGGCCACAAAGTCGGCATGGCCGGAAACGATCACCTCTGAGCTTAGCAGCAGGGAGCCTGCCGGTTTATTGATGGTGAAATCCGAAAAGGTTTCAGCGCCGGCTGCGCGGTAGATTGTTTGATCACCAGAGCCATTGAAAGTGACATTGGCGGAGCGCTCTCTAAAGCCATCGCTATGACTGCTGCTGTTGTAGAAATCGCCACCAAGCACCAGGCCAATGTCGTTTGCGAGATCCAGTCTGGCATCATCACGAATCAACAGGGATCCATTCACCAGCAGGGATTGGCCGGCGAAATTGCCATTTGTTGTTCTCTTTACGCCACTGGCGGCAATCACCAGATGATGATAACCTGCAGTAGCCCTGTATATGTTCTGATCACCCTCGGCATGATACCAAACAGCATTTGACACGGCATCGGCACGAAAATCGACATTCCTGTTGTTGAAAAAATTCTGCCCCGTGAAGTTCAGAGTCGCATTTTGATCGTTGGTAAATGCTTTGTTGTCGCCATTTCCGGTGAGCCTGTTGGTAAGGATGAGGGTACTGCGATTGATAAAATGCTGATTGTCATCATTATAAGATATTTCGCTTGCCTCTATTTCACCTTTTCCTGTTAGCGTGACGGATGAGTTATTTCCATTAATGTTTATTCTGCCGGTTTGGTTGTAGAAGCTGCTGTTGTAGATGGTGGACGCGCCGCTCATATTCAGTGCTACGTTGCTGTATTGTGTGCCGGTGGTGGCGCTGCCATTCCTGAACAGGGCGCCGTCGCGAATGGTAATGGTGCCGTTTGCAGAAAGGGTCATAGTGGCGCCGTTTTGCTCGTAAATCAGTGCTCCCCCACTGTTGATGGTGATGTTCTGTGCCTGATGGCTGTTTTGCTTTAAGCGAACGATCGCGTTGCATTCAACGAGCACATCGTCATTGCTGTCGGGAACACCAGAAGTATTCCAGGTGTTCGTGTTGTTCCAATCGCCATTGCCTGTGGATACATAATCAAAATCGGCCGGATCGGGTCGGAAAGGATCGCTGACTACTTTGATGTTGTCTACACGGTAATATTCTCCTACCGATGAATTGCTAAAGCGGATTCTTATCCTGAGCGTATTTCCACTTAAACCTGTATTGCCACAGTCTGAAGAGGATATGATGATAACAAAGTCATCGTTGACGTCGCCATTGTTGGCAAATAGCGTGAAAGGGGCACCATTGAGGCTATAAGAGAATTGGACAAAATCGGTCGTTTCGAAACTGCCACTGCCGCCCACAAAGGACGAATAGCCTTCTACAAATATGAAGATGTTGTTTTCGCCAGAAATATCAATTTCTTCCGTCGTTAAGGTAGTATTGCTCGACGCCTGATTGCCGTTGATACTCGCATCGTGAAGATTGCGTGCCAAAAAGGTACCATCAAATACGCCAAAGTATGTGCCATTGGTAAAATTGGGAAAGCGCAAACTGCCTTGATTGACAGACCATTTCGTCGCCCCGTTGTCCACTGTAGTCTGATCCGGAAGTCCATCGAAATCTTCCTGCCAGATCACCGTCTGCGCAAATCCACTGATGGCAAGTGGGAGTAGTAAAAGGATGAGCTTAATTTTCAAAGTGTTCATAGTTATTGGTACTTGGCTTAATCCCTGATTCTACCGATCTGGTAATTGTATTATTACAAGAATTAATTGCATTTTCGGTAAGGTCAACCTTTTTTTCCACCAGTGCCTTTTAGCGTGCGACGAAAAAATCTGTTGCTTTCGCGAAAGGCTTTTATAGTACACACATTGGTCACAACGCACAACTTGTCGCTTGGGCTTTACCACTCCGCGACCGGCAAAATTAATGATGCTTGTTATAAATGCCAGCTCAATTTGATCCAACTCGCTATAAATGGCCGAGCCGAGGGCTTGTTACAATTACATAACAGAAAATTAACGGCGCCGCAAATGACTGGCAATGCCGAAGAGATACTTTTGTTTCCTATCTTATCAAACCCATACTAACCTTAGCCAACATGAAGAGAAGCTTACCCATCGTACTAATCATGCTATTGGCCCTACAGGCGCTGGCGCAAACCGGCGGCATTAGCGGGCAGATTTACGAAAGTGAAACCAACGAGCCACTACCAGGTGCCAACGTGGTAGTAAAAGGCACATCGTTTGGCACCACCTCCGACCTCAGCGGGCAGTTTTCGCTGGCCAATCTCGATCCGGGCAATTACAATCTGGAAATATCATTTATTGGCTTCGAAACGGTAGACAGGCTGGTCAATGTACGGCCGGGACAGACCACCCAACTGGGCACCATTTCAATTAATGCATCATCGATAGGGCTGGAAGAAATAGAAGTGATTGCTTCGGTGGCCATCGACCGCAAAACACCTGTAGCGGTCACTACCATCAAAGGCAAAACTATAGAGCAAAAAATTGGCAACCAGGAATTCCCCGAAATACTGCGCTCTACACCGTCTGTATACGTCACCAAGCAGGGAGGAGGCTTTGGCGATTCACGCATCAATGTGCGCGGGTTCGATCAACGCAACACCGCCGTGATGATCAACGGCATACCGGTAAATGATATGGAAAACGGCTGGGTGTACTGGTCTAACTGGGCTGGCCTCAGCGACGTCACCAGCAGCATGCAGGTACAGCGCGGCCTTGGTGCTACCCGGTTGGCGGTATCCTCTGTGGGTGGCTCCATCAACATCATCACCAACGCGGCCGAGTTTGATAAGGGCGGAGCCTTTGGCGTGTCCGTAGGCAACGATGGTTTTTCAAAATACAGCCTTATGCTTTCGACCGGCCTCAGCGAAACGGGCTGGGCCTTCACCATGCAGGGCACGCACACCCGGGGCAATGGCTATGCCGACGGTACCCTTTTCAGGGGCTACTCGTACTTTGCCTCGCTGGCCAAGCAGTTCAACAGAAAGCACTCTTTGCATCTTACTGTTCTCGGCGCGCCGCAGTGGCACTTTCAAAGGGAATACAGCAATTTCGACGGTGTAAACATTGCCACCATCATTGGCGAAGACAGCCGGGGCATACGCTACAATCCACAGTGGGGCTACTACGACGATAGTGAATACAAAGACGACCTTTTCTCCTGGCGAAAAAACTTTTATCACAAACCCAAAGCCTTTCTCAATCACTACTGGACGATATCGGATAAAACAGAGCTTGGCACTTCGGTGTATGCGTCATTAGGCCGCGGTGGGGGAACCGGCGATCTGGGGCGCATCAATGGAAGCTTTCGCACGTCGGGCAAATTCAAGAACGAACGCGGCATAGTGCGATGGAATGACATAGACCGGTGGAACTCCGGCCAAAGCGTTGCCGATTTTGGCAATGATCAGGTGCCCTGGTCCGGCCCGGGAGTCACCACAGAAAATCCTGGTTATAGCGGCCCATTTGCCGGCCAGTCCGTAGCCGAGTCGAATCGCAACGGATTTATCCTCCGCTCATCTATGAACGAGCACAATTGGTTTGGCCTGCTCTCCAACCTCACCCATGAGTTCACCGATCAGCTCAAGCTTACCGCCGGGTTGGATGCACGCTACTACAAAGGCCTGCACTACCGGCGTGTGGAGGATCTGATGGGTCTGGATGCTTATTTTGACGACGACGACATCAACATGCCGGTAAAATACATAACTGCAGAAGGCCGGGAAGATGGCAACCAGATCGACTACAACAACGACGGGTTGGTGAACTGGCTCGGTCTGTATGCGCAATTGGAATATACCTTAGAGAAGCTTTCCCTATTTGGCTCCTTTTCCGGCTCCAACCAGGGCTTCAAGCGCATCGATTATTTCAACTACCTCGACAGCGACCCACAGCAGGAGACCGATTGGCAGAACTTTCTCGGCGGCACAGCCAAAGCCGGCGCCAACTACAACATCAACGACCGGCACAATGTGTTCCTGAATGGCGGGTACTTCTCCCAACAGCCCATCTTCGACAATGTCTTTCTCAACTTCAGAAACGACATCAACGAAAGTGTGGAAAACCAAAACATATATGCTTTAGAGCTGGGCTATGGCTACCGCTCCTCCGTCTTCAGTGCCAATGTAAACCTTTACCACACCTACTGGGGAAACAGGCAACTATCCCGCGGCTCACGGCAGGTGGTGCTAGATCCTGTCACCGGCGATGAATTGCAGGTGGATGGCAACGCCAACTTTACCAATATAGAGCAACTACATCAGGGATTGGAACTGGATTTCAGCTATAAGCCACTGAAGTCGCTGACCATCAATGGCATGTTCTCCTATGGCAACTGGCGATACACCGACAACTTCAATGCGGTATGGGTGCCCGAAGACGATATTTACGCCAATCAGGCCAGGGAGCAGACACTGTATATGGAAGACGTGAAAGTGCCCGATGCCGCCCAGACTACGCTGGCCCTCGACGCTACATTTGAGCTGCTGCCCGACCTCCGGTTTTTCGCATCGTATTACTTTGCCGATCGCGTGTATTCCGATTTCGACCTGGCCAGTATTGGCGCATTCTCCACGCCCGGCAATCAGGCCTGGCAACTGCCCGCATACAGCCTGGTAGACCTGGGGCTATACTACAACCTGGACTTCGGCGGCATAGACATGACCATCAATGCCAACATCAACAACGTGCTGGATGAACAGTATATATCAGAGTCGGAATCCACCATATTATTTAATCCCGACAATGCCGTCGACCAGCAGTATGGTGAGATTGGCGTAAATGGCAGCTACAGAAATATTGCTTATTTCGGCTTTGGCCGAACCTGGAATATTGGCCTGAAGGTGCGCTTTTAGAACATTTCAATTTTCCATCGTATAGAAAGCCTCTGTAGAAAGTGCAGGGGCTTTTTTTTTGCAGGACGTCAACGCCAATAATTATTTCGTTATAATCGGCGCCATGATTTTTAATTTATTAATTTCAGCACCAGATTTTTTATAAATACAGAAGTACGCTGGATTTATGCAGGCTCTTCGTTCAATAGCATTTGCCACTTTTTTGTGCTTCATTTCTTCTTTATCTATTCACGCTCAACGCGCTGAAAATCAGATACAAAAATATCAGTTTGATTACTTAGACAACGCCGACGGGCTGCCTTCCAATTACATCTATGATGTAGAGCAAGATTCATTGGGCTTCAGTTGGATAGCCACCTCGCATGGATTGGCCCGGTATGATGGGTACGATATTGTCAATTATTATCACGAAGAGAACGATACCACCACCCTGAGCGGCAACCGCATTTACAATATTTTGGAAGACCAGGCGGGCAACCTGTGGGTGGCCAACTCCGGCGGACTGGATATGTATGATCAACTTCACGATCAATTCATTCGTGTGCTCGAACAGCCCGCATATCGCCACTATCGCTCCCGAAGCATCATCGACGTGCAGGCGCTGAATGGCGCTGACGTTCTATTTTACAGGCAAGACAGTATTTTTTTGCTGAATTATGCAGAAGGAACCATTGACCTGTTGGCCGTCTCCAATACCGCCCTCACCTATTGCCTGCCCACTCCGGATGGCTCCATCCTTTTCGGATCGGAAAAAGGCGTGTTTCGGCTCCATGAAAAGCCAGGTGGCTGGGTGTTCGAACCGGTTTTTCCGCAGGTGGCGGGGCGTCATGTACGGGTTCTTAGCTTCGACTGGTTTGGCAGCTTGTTGGTCGGCACCTACCGCAACGGCCTGTACAGAATCAGTATAGCAGATTCTGCTGTGGTGCAGTACACAGAGCATCAAAACCTGCACTACATCAGCGACAATTGGGTGGAAGACATACACATTGACGGTACCGGTATGATGTGGGTAGCCACAGACGATGGTTTAAATATGGCCACTAAGCCGGTTGATGAATCAGCGTTGCCGGTATTTACGCTGCTGCCGTCGGCCGAGAGCGATCCGTACGGGTTGGCTGCAAACAACATCAGGACCATCTATGAAGACAAGGTGGGCAATCTGTGGTTTGGATCTTTGAAGCATGGTTTGAGCATTCACTACAAAGACAGGCTGCTGGTCGATCATTTCAAGCATTTTCCGCACAGCCCACATGCGCCGGCAGGAAAAAGTATTACAGATTTTGC
Source organism: uncultured Roseivirgaceae bacterium (assembly GCA_964596645.1). Classification (GTDB taxonomy): domain Bacteria; phylum Bacteroidota; class Bacteroidia; order Cytophagales; family Cyclobacteriaceae; genus CAVQEK01. The sequence continues at coordinate 6,119 of CAZQVB010000022.1, read as the reverse complement.
CGAGGATTATAAAGGCAATATTTGGATGGCGGTAGACGGCCAGGGCCTGTCGATGCTGAATACCGGCACAGGGCATCTGGAGCATTATTTATACGCCAACAGGCAATACAACCTGCCAGGCGCAAAAGTGATCAAGCTGGATACCGACAGCCTTGGCAAGAAAATTTATGGCGTCACCTACGGCGATGGCGCTTTCGTTTTTGATGTGGATGCAAAAAAAGCCCAAAAACTGCCGATTGATCACCGACACCAGGAAAGCGCTTATACTTTTCGTGTACAGGTAGACGAGCAAGGCATGGTGTGGATAGGCCTGATGGATGAAGGACTGACCATGTACAATCCGCGTACGGGGAAGTATATCTCGTATAAAGCACAAATTCAGGCCATCAATGCGCTGAACTCTCCTTCGGTCGATTTCCTCTTCATAGACAACTCCGGTCGGGTGTGGATCAGCACACACCAAACAGGTCTTTTACTTGTAGAACCCGAAAGTGAGACGGTAACTGCCCGGCACGTGCTGAGCAGTATATATCCTAAAAATTTTCAGCAAGTATACATGCGACAAGCCGCTCAGGATACGGAGGGCAACTTCTGGTTCCTGTGCGAACAGAAGCTTGTATACCTATCACCCAGCCGTGAGGCATTCAAAGAATTTGCCTTGCGCCATACGATCAATGCCAACGAAGCCTACAGTATGGTATGCCTGCGCGACACCCTGTGGATTGCAAGCAGCCGGGGGCTGGAGCGCATCGCCTACACTATAAAAGACAACCTGCCCGAACTCAGCATCACACCTATAGGCACCGCGCATGGTGCCATGCAACCGCCTTACTCCAATACAGCGGCCTTTGCCAGCAGTGCGGGCCTTATCTATTTCGGTGGCAACGATGGTTTTAATGTGGTCAATACAAACCGAATTCAACATTCGGGCGCTGTTTCCGGTGTGCATTTCACCAATTTCACACTGTACCAACAAGACGCCGCGCATCATCTGGACACCACCGCAATGCACAAAAAGAGCATTCGTCTACAGCACGATCAAAATTCCTTTAACATCGACTATGTCGGCATCCACTTGTCGAATCCTAAAACCCTGCGGTACGAATATTTGCTTGAAGGATTTGAAAAAGACTGGCAGTTGGCGGGAACGAAACGAACCGCATCCTACACCAACCTCAACCCCGGCCGCTACAAGTTCAGGGTACGCACATACATGGAGCACAACCCCGACGAGCACACCGAAGCCAGCGTGCTCATCATCATTGTGCCGGCCTTTTGGCAGACGCTGTGGTTTAAATTTGCCATCCTGCTCTTAGCCATAGCGGTGGCTTTGAGTGCTTACTACTACAGGGTGAACACCATAAAAAGGCAAAGGCGTAAATTGGAGTTGCTGGTGACGGAGCGAACCGCCGAGCTTCAGCGCGTGCTGAGAACACTGCAAGAGCAAAGTGAAGAGATACAAGCGCAGAATGAAGAACTGACGGCGCAGAACGACGAGATAAACCTGCAACGGGAGCAGATAGAGATAATAAACAGAGAGCTGGAAGAAAAAGTAAATGAACGCACCAGCAGCCTGATCAAGGCCAACGAGGAGCTCGATCGATTTGTATACAGTGCATCGCACGATCTGAGTGCCCCGCTCAAATCCATAGTGGGACTGGTGCATGTGGCCCGCGTAGAAGATACCGAAAACCGGTTTGGCATACACTACGACCACATAGAGCGCAGCGTAAACCGGCTCGAAGAGGTGATCAAGGACCTCACACAGTTTTCCAGAAATAAGGGGCTACCGCTGAAACCCAGAAAAATACTGCTGAAGGAGCTGCTAAAGGAAGTAATGATGGAGCAGCAAAACCTGCAAGTACAGCAGCCGGTGCTGCGGTATCAATTTGATGATGACACCGCCTTCTGTACCGACTTCTACCGCATGAAGATCATTATAAGCAACCTGGTGAGCAACGCTTTGAAATACCACGATCCGGAAAAACACCATTTAATAATGGAAATCGGGTACAAGCGCGAGGGGAAAGGACATCAACTGATCATCTCCGACAATGGCATTGGCATAGCGCAAGATCAGCTTAAAAAAATATTTGACATGTTTTATCGCGCTACTACGGCCTCCCACGGCTCTGGCCTGGGTCTGTATATAGTGCGGGAAATGCTGCACAAGCTGCGCGGCAGCATCGAGGTAAAGTCACAGGAAGCGCAAGGCACTACCTTTACGCTTCGCTTTCCGGAGATGTAGTCGTACCGGCTGTCAGATGATGGCGATCAGTTTTTAGATGCCGTGGTCGCTGTACTTTTGCTGCCATGAAGGAAAATAAAGAAGTAAAAATACTGGCACCGGCCGGCGACTTCGAAGCATTGGCTGCGGCGATCAACGCGGGTGCCGATGCGGTATACTTCGGTGTCGGCAAGCTCAATATGCGCTCGGGCTCTGCCAAAAATTTTACTCCAGATGATCTGCCCGAAATAGTAGATCGCTGCCGATGCCGGGGCGTAAGTGCCTACCTCACGCTGAACATTGTAGCATACGACGATGACCTGGCACATATTTTCCAACTACTATCCGCCGCTGCTCAGGCCGGTGTAGATGCGGTGATAGCCTCCGATATGGCGGTAATCACGATGGCTCGAAAAATGGGGCACACCATTCACTTGTCTACACAAGCAAATATCAGCAACATTGAGAGTGTGAAATTTTACGCCCAGTACGCCGACACTCTGGTGCTGGCACGCGAGCTCAACCTTCAGCAGGTAGCCCACATCTGCCAACAAATAGCATTGCAAAATATAATTGGCCCATCCGGAAAACGCATCCACATAGAAGTGTTTGCCCATGGCGCCTTGTGCATGGCGGTGTCGGGCAAGTGCTACCTGAGCCTGCACCAAAGCGACAAATCGGCCAATCGCGGTGCATGCCGGCAAGAGTGCCGAAAAGCATATGAACTGATTGAGAAAGAAACTGGCAAGGCTATACTCGTGGATAATGAGTACATCATGTCGCCCAAAGATTTGTGTACTCTCCCCTTCCTGGACAAGCTGTTGGGCAGCGGTGTGGATATGTTGAAAATAGAAGGCCGGGGCCGGTCGCCGGAGTACGTGCACACCACCACCCGTGTGTATCGGGAGGCTGTAGAAGCCGTAAGCCTGGGCACGTTTACCGAAGAGAAAATGAATATGTGGCAACAACAGCTACAGACGGTATTCAACCGTGGCTTTTGGGAGGGCTACTACATGGGCAGTCATACCGGCGAGTGGAGCCGGCAATATGGTTCGCAGGCCACGAAGCGCAAGATTTATATAGGCAAGTGCAGCAACTATTTTGCTCAGGCCGGCGCCGCCGAATTCGTGATAGAGTCTCAGCATGTGAGCGACAACGATGAGCTGCTGATCACGGGGCCGACTACCGGAGTGATTGAGTGCAAGGCGGTGGAGATCAGAATTGATGATCAACAACGCACAAAGGCAACAAAGGGCGATGTGTGTTCCATTCCCATGCCTGCCAAAATCCGCCGATCGGATAAGCTGTACAAGGTGGTGCCGCGTTGAGGTGTTTTTACTAGAAAGCTCTTGGTCTCCCTATATACAGGAGCCGGGATGGCAGGTGTGAATCAGCCTAAAAAAGAAGAAATCACACCAGATATTCTGTTAAAAGAAGCGCCATACATTCATGCTCGATCAACTGATGGGGGTGTAGGCAAGTGTAATTTTCGGGATAACGAAGGTTAGTCTGTATGCGATGCCTCAGCGGTATGTAAGGCTGCCGGTCGGGCGCTACATTATGCAGGCTATATATCTTTGGCAACTGCCGCAAAAACATGAAAATGTTGCGAAATCTTGAAAATTTAGAAACAATTTCATGATCAATGTCAGTTGATTATTCTTGTAAGCGGTGTACTTTTGTGCACGGTAATTTGTTCAATCCTTAAATCTTTAGTGTTTATGATTAAGATCGGTATAAACGGTTTTGGTAGAATAGGCAGACTTGTATTTCGTGCCGCTGCAGGCAACTCCAACGTACAAGTTGTGGCTATCAACGACCTGATCGACGTCGAATATATGGCGTACATGTTAAAATATGATTCGACCCACGGTAACTTCAAAGGAGGTACTGTTGAAGTGAAAAATGGCAAACTCGTCGTAGACGGCAATGAAATACGGGTAACATCAGAGAAAAATCCTGCCGACCTGAAATGGGGCGATGTAGGTGCTGACTATGTGGTGGAGTCTACTGGTATATTCCTCACCAAAGAGAAAGCACAAGGCCACATCGACGCCGGTGCGAAAAAGGTGATTATGTCGGCTCCATCCAAAGACGACACTCCGATGTTCGTGATGGGCGTGAACCATAAGTCGTACACTTCAGACATGAACTTCGTGTCGAATGCGTCTTGTACCACAAACTGTCTGGCGCCAATTGCCAAAGTACTCAACGATAATTTCAATATACTGGAAGGCCTCATGACCACTGTTCACGCGGTGACAGCCACCCAGAAAACAGTAGACGGACCTTCTATGAAAGACTGGAGGGGTGGTCGCGGTGCATACCAGAACATCATTCCATCATCTACCGGTGCAGCCAAAGCCGTAGGCAAGGTGATACCCGAGTTGAATGGAAAACTGACCGGTATGGCTCTGCGTGTACCAACCGCTGATGTGTCGGTGGTAGACCTTACCGCACGGCTGGAGAAGGAAACCACCTACGAAGAAATCTGCAAAAAGATGAAAGAAGCATCTGAAGGCGAATTGAAAGGCATACTGGGTTACACAGAAGATGAAGTGGTATCCAGCGATTTTATCGGCGACACACGCGCTTCTATCTTCGACAAAGGCGCCGGCATCCAGCTCAGCCCGACTTTCGTAAAAGTTGTATCCTGGTACGACAACGAGATGGGCTACTCCAACAAAGTAGTGGAGTTGATCGAGCATATGGCTTCTGTTGATAAATAGCATCAGGAATAGGTAAATACACCAGGCCTGCACCCGTTGCAGGCCTTTTTTTTGCCTTATGCCTTCATAGCAAGCTCCTCCCCTCCTGTCTGGCTTACAACCTGACCGTCCTGTCAACCTCCCAAAACTCACCAACTTCCCACGGTATGATGTGCACATCCGCACTATCCCCAATCCCCAAAATTTGTGGAAATATAGCCACGCCTCAGCAAGGCTCATATTGACACAATGGCCATCATTTACTTCAAAAACCGCGTTTTTACGAAATTCACATCCCCGGGCATAGTCATTGATTTCTTGCCGTAAAACGCAAAAACTATGGGCATCTTAGAAATTATACTCGCTATTCTTCTACCACCAGTGGCCGTGATATTACGATTTGGTCTCAGTGGCAAATTTTGGTTGAACCTGTTGCTGACACTGCTGGGCTACATCCCGGGATTGATCCACGCTTTCTGGGTACTTGCCAAAGACAATAAAGCAACAAGAGGTTCTCAACCCACAACAGTGTAGGCCATTGCCGGTTCAGACCTAAAAACATAACTTCCCTCCCAACCTGCCGCTTTCCCTTGTGGAAGTGGCTTTTTTTTGTCATTATCTTATTTCATTCTTTCCTCACCTCAATACAATACTATGCACCAATACGACGCCCTCATCATAGGCACCGGGCAAGCCGGCCCATCCCTGGCCCTTAAGCTCGCAGGAAATGGCTACAAAACTGCCATCATTGAAAAGGGAGCTTTTGGTGGTTCATGTGTCAATTGGGGTTGCTCGCCCACCAAGGCTTGGATAGCCAGTGCGCGCGCTGCCCATTTGGCTGCCAACAGCAAAGCGCTGGGTGTAGAAGTGTCGGGGCTTCAGGTGAATATGAAGCAAATAAAAAAACGCAAGGATGAGCTGGTGAAAAAATCGTCGGAAGGGTTGGAGAAGCGCCTGCAGGAAGCTGAAAACCTGGATATCGTACGCGGTCATGCCCGCTTTGTGTCCAACCATGTGCTGGAGATAAACAACGAAAAATATACGGCAGACAAAATCTTTGTCAATACCGGGGCACGACCACGGCTGATCGAGGATTTTGAGGAAAAAGACTACCTCACCAACAGAACCATCCTTCAATTGGAAAAAGTGCCGGAAAAACTCATTGTGGTGGGCGGCAGCTACAT
>CAZQVB010000021.1:36606-81440 GCA_964596645.1 uncultured Roseivirgaceae bacterium | reverse complement strand
ATATCTGGAATGAAATTGTGAAGGTCACCAAAATACCGGGAGTAACTTCAGCACCTAAGCTGCAGCCTATAGAAACCCGTCTGGTCATGCTTCAAACTGGTATGCGAGCACCTATGGGGATCAAAGTCTATGGCCCGAACCTGAAAACTATAGAACATTTCGGGCTGCAACTGGAGGAAGTGCTCAAAACTGTTCCTTCGGTAAAAGCGGAAGCCGTGTTTGCCGACAGGATTGTAGGCAAACCTTATCTCCACCTCAATATAAATAGGGATGAAATTTCACGCTATGGGCTAAGTGTGGAAGACGTACAGCAGACCATTGAAACAGCCATTGGAGGCATGAAGATTACCTCTACGGTTGAAGGACGTGAACGTTTTCCTGTGAGGGTACGCTACCCGCGTGAGCTCAGGGACGATCCCGAAGCATTGGGCAAAATCCTGCTATCCACGCCAACGGGGGCACAAATACCGATCAGCCAGGTGGTGAACTTTGAGTATGTGAGGGGGCCACAGGCCATCAAAAGCGAGGAAACATTTTTGGTGGGTTATGTACTATTTGACAAAAGGGACGGATACTCGGAAGCTGGAGTTGTAAACGATGCACAGGCAGCCATTCAGGAAAGAATTGATATAGGTGATTTGGTCGTTCCTGCCGGGGTGAGCTACAAGTTTTCAGGAAGCTATGAAAATCAGGTAAGGGCTGAAAAAAGGCTCTCTATCATCGTTCCGCTAGTATTAAGCATCGTCTTTCTGATCCTGTACTTCCAATTCAAATCGGTGGCCACTTCATTGATGGTATTTACAGGTATTGCCATGGCATTTAGTGGGGGCTTTATTATGCTGTGGTTGTATGGCCAGCCTTGGTTTGCTGACTTCTCCCTGTTCGGCACCAATTTCCGTGACCTGTTCCAAATACAAACTATCAACTTGAGCGTGGCTGTTTGGGTTGGTTTCATTGCCTTGTTTGGTATTGCCACAGATGATGGGGTGTTGATGGCTACTTATTTAGATCAAAGTTTTGATCGAAATAAAACTGACAAACTGAAAGGAATAAGAGCGGCCACAGTAGAAGCAGGCCAACGAAGAATAAAACCTGCTGTAATGACATCTGCCACCACCATCATTGCCTTGCTGCCTATACTTACCTCGACTGGCCGCGGGGCAGACATTATGATCCCAATGGCAATTCCGGCAGTTGGAGGCATGTTCTTCGCTGCAGTCACCTACTTTATCGTACCGGTTTTATATGCTATGAGAGAAGAAAGAAAACTTAAAAAGACACTATTATGAAGATCATTATAAATATCGCAATACTTTTTTTTCTCGGAATCAGCGTAAGTCAGGCGCAGACCCTGGATGACTATTTTAAAATAGCAGCGGAAAATAATCCGGGCGTAGAGGCCAAATATCTGGAATTTGAAGCGGCCATACAGAAGGTGGAGCAGGTAAATACTCTACCGGATCCTGATTTCACGTTTGGTTATTTCATTTCACCTGTGGAAACGAGGGTAGGGCCGCAAAGGGCCAGATTTTCACTTAATCAAATGTTTCCGTGGTTCGGAACGCTAAGCGCGCAGGGAGATGCCGCAGCTTTAATGGCGGAAGCAAAATATCAAGCTTTCTTAGACGCTCGCAACAGCTTGTACTACCAGGTGGCAGCAGCCTATTATCCGCTTTATGAACTTAATAAATGGAAGGAAATTGAGCGGGAAAATATTGAAATACTGGAGTCTTATAAAACAATTGCCATTGCAAAGTTTGAAAACGGGACGGGTACCATGGTGGACGTGTTGCGTGTGGATATTATGATGAAAGATGCCACAACCGACCTTGCCATTCTGAACGCTAAAGAAGCTCCTCTGCTGACCCGGTTTAACAAACTGCTCAACAGAGAGCAAGACGCATTGGTAATCGCGGAAGATTCTCTTGTTGCTCAAGCCTTGCCTGATAATTTCAGAAAGGATTCCTTGCTGACGAACAACCCGGTGTTGGAAGAACTGGACTTAAAAATAGCCTCCAGTGAGGCAAGTGAGGAGGTAGCTTATAGACAGGGGCTTCCAAATTTTGGTCTGGGCCTGGACTATGTGCTGGTTGGAGACCGCACGGATTTAGCCTCCGACATGGCTGCTCCGCAGGACAATGGCAAAAATGCATTGATGCCCATGGTTTCTGTCAGCATTCCCATTTTCCGAAGCAAATACAAAGCGGCTGTAAAAGAAGCAAAGCTCATGCAGGAAAGCTTTGCGCTTCAAAAAGAGGAGCTCGCCAATACCCTTATGTCAAGCTACGAAATGGCCTGGTTTGAAATTCAGCAACAACAAGAACTGCTTGAGCTGTATAATCAACAAATTCAAGTATCCAATCAAGCTTTAAATCTATTGTTTACGGCTTACGGCAATTCAGGAAATAAATTTGAAGAAGTACTGCGTATGCAGCAGCAGTTGTTAAAATATGAAAAGATGAAGGCAACGGCCCAAATGCAGTATCAAATTGCCCTGGCTAAGCTCAATTACTTAACTGCAAATTGATGTGCTGATGGGTTGGTGTGATGATGTGTTGATGGGTTGGTTTGCTGCTTTAAGTTGGGCTAGGAAAAATTATTGTAATAGTTAAACATAAAAAAAATGAAAAGTAGAAATGAGGCACTTCTGATAAGCTTTGAGTTTGCTTTACTCATCATTGAATATTCTGAACTACTGGGAACCAATAGGAAATACGTAATCGCCCGTCAGTTGTTAAAATCCGGAACAAGCATTGGCGCCAACATTAGAGAAGCACAACGTGGCGAAAGCAAAGCTGACTTTATCCACAAGCTAAAAATCTCACATAAAGAAGCTGAAGAAACTGAATATTGGCTTTTACTGTGCGAAAGGGCAAAAAGCTATCCGACACCTCCAGCAGAAATGAAAGCCTTATTACTTTCTATTCAAAAGCTCCTGAGCGTTATCATTTCCAAATCAAAAATGAACACGAAACGACTATGAAAAAGATATTCAAAAATAAATTTGTCTTGATTGGCACAACACTACTGGTAGGTGCCTTCATTGGTTGGTTAATGAAGCCATCAGCCAATCAACACAGTAATTTATTTGACAAACAGCCCATCAGCACATCAGCCGTTTGGACCTGTTCTATGCACCCTCAGATTCGTCAGAGTGAGCCAGGTGACTGTCCTATTTGTGGTATGGATTTGATACCAATGGATACTGATGATGGTGAGGAGCTAGACCCGATGGCTGTTAGTATGTCTCCAACGGCAATGCAACTGGCTGATATAAGAACAGCCACTGTAGGCACCATGGATCCGGTGAAGACGGTGAGGTTGAACGGAAAGGTGCAGGAAGATGAGAGGCTTGTTTTTTCTCAATCTTCTCATATACCGGGCAGGATTGAAAAGCTGATGGTCAATTTCACCGGTGAGTTTGTCAGGAAAGGGCAGGCCATTGCCTCTATATACTCTCCGGATTTGCTTACCGCACAGGCGGAATTGTTTGAAGCACAAAAAATAAAGGAGACGCAGCCACAATTGTTTAACGCTGCCAAAGAAAAGCTCAAAAACTGGAAATTTACTGAAAGCCAGATCGAGCAAATACTCAAAGCGGGTACACCGAAAGAGGAATTTGCTGTGCAAGCTGATGTTTCGGGCTATGTCACTGAAAAAATGGTCAACCGGGGTGATTATATCCGGAGGGGAGAGGCCATTTATGAGATCGCCGACCTTTCAAGAGTATGGGTATTGTTTGATGTATATGAGTCGGAGATTCCCTGGATCGAAAAGGGTGATCAGGTAAACTTTACGGTGGCCTCACTGCCTGGAGAGACTTATGAAGGTAAAATTACCTTTCTTGATCCTGTGATTGATCCTGAAACAAGAGTTGCCCAGGCTAGGGTAGAGGTTCCCAACAGAGGGCTTATCTTAAAACCGGAGATGTTTGTCTCCGGGACGGTTGAGGCGACCCTTCCTAAAAAGTCAAACAACGTGGTAGTTCCAAAAACTGCAGTCATGTGGACGGGCACACGGTCGGTAGTTTATGTGAAAAATACTACAGGTAGTGGAGTAAGCTTCTTAATGCGAGCGGTGACGCTTGGGCCTGGTTTAGTTGACAGCTTCATTGTGGAGAGTGGACTGGAAGAGGGTGAAGAAATAGCAGTCAATGGCACCTTCAGCATTGATGCAGCAGCACAACTCGCCGGTAAGCCAAGCATGATGAACCCGGAAGGAAGCCCGGCCATGACCGGCCATGATCATGGAGGTGACGAGATGACTTCCGCAGCAAGTTCTAAGACCGTCGAATCGGTGGCAATCAGCCAAAAGGCTAAAGAGGCATTGCAACCCCTTTACACAGAGTACTTAAGATTTAAAGATGCATTAGTACAGGATGATTTGGCTGCTGCTCAGAGCGCCGCGGGTGCATTGAAAACTGCTCTGGAAAAAGTAAATATGTCTATGTTTACGGGATCATCCCATGATGCCTGGATGAGCTACAGCAGCGACCTGAAAAATGCACTGCAACATGTTCAGCACCTAAAAACGATAGCCGAACTACGAACTGCATTTCAGCAGGTATCTGAAGGAATGATTGACTTGACCAAAGCCTTTGACCCATTGGATCAGACACTGTACGTTCAGTTTTGCCCAATGGCAGACGATAATAAGGGCGCGAATTGGTTAAGTACTGAAGAGGAAATCCGCAATCCCTACTTCGGAGAATCGATGCTCACTTGCGGGGGGGTACAGGAAACTATCAAGTAAAATGAATGAATGCTGTAAGGCAGGTGGTGGAAAAATCCACCGACAACCCTTCAATGTCAAAAGAATAGATAAATTATTCTATAGAAGATTTTAAACAACAATAAATTTTAGAATATAATTCACTATAAAAATTACAAAAATGGATAAAAAACAACACAGTGGAGGTGATTATGTAAAATTTTTCACAATGATTGCTACAGCTATGATAGCAATGTTCTTTCTAATGTATACCCATTCCTATCAAATTATTGATCATTTCTGGTTTAGTGAAACAAGGCTTTTTATGACAGTAATTATGACCGGATCTATGATTATAATCATGCTGTTGTTTATGCTCAATATGTATAAGAAACGTAGCGTAAATATTGCCGTCATTTCTCTAGGTATTGTACTCATAGCCGGTGGCATCACACTTGTCCGAAGTCAGGTAACTGTTTCGGATGTGGACTATATGGAGGGTATGATTCCCCATCATTCAATTGCAATTTTAACAAGTGATCGCGCCCAGATAAAAGATATAAGGGTGAAAAAACTCGCTGACGAAATTATTCGAGCCCAACGCAGGGAAATCATGGAAATGCAATGGTTGATTAACGACATCAGAGAAAATGGTGTAGTAAAAACAGAAGAGGGAGTAAAAAGTAGACCCGTACCTAAGTACAATGGATCGACTGAGGAAGAAACAAGAAAACTGACTAAATAGCAAAGAGCCTAGTACCAACGCGCCTCATTAGTCTAACAAGAAATAAGCTTGTCACAAATGATTGGCAAAAGGCCGCCAACGCCAATGGCCATCACGCAGAATGATCAATAGAAATATTGAGGGAGCATATGAGAAGTAGCTCAGGCTGAATATTGCGGTTGGAAAATAATTATTGATGAGTTAAGCTATGGTTTAAGAAAACCATCTCTTCACCCTGTCCGTAAGCCCTTTGCTTTCTTCAATGCCTTCTTCGCCCAGCAGATAGCCGATGGGCCTGAGCACGTCGATCTGGTCGCACACTACTTTGATGATGCCCATCACTGGTATGGCGATGATCATGCCTGCAACGCCCCAGACCGCACTGCCGGCCACTACACCCAAAATCGTCAGCACAGGGTTTAAGTCTACCTGCTGACCCACCACATAAGGCTCCAATATGTAGCTCTCTACAAATTGTGCAATGGTGAATGTGATGGCAATGCCAATGAGTGCCGACCCTACGTCGTCGCTGGTGAGGGCACCCAGCACCACGGCAAGTACCACCCCGATCATATTGCCGATGTACGGTATGAGCGAAAGCACAGCAGCAATGATGGCTATGAGTATGGCCTGCTCTATACCCGACAGACTAAGGCCTATGGCATAGAGCACAGCAAGTATAACGATGAGCAAAAACCGGCCAAACAGGTAGCTCTGACTCACTCTGCCAAAGTTGTGCAAAATTTCCTCGCCTTTGTCCTGATGATCGCTGGGTATAAACTTGAGAATGGATCTTTTAAATTTCTTCCTGTAGAAAAGAAAAAAGAAGATGTAAATGAACACCAGCAAGAAATTGCCGGCGGCAGTGAGAAAGCCGGTGAGAAAAGAGCCAAAGAAAGCAGAAGCTTTTGAGCCGTTCTTCTGAATAGAATCCTTAATTTTTTTCTCCTGCTCATTGGGGCTTATACCGGTCTTGTTTTGGACGAATTGCTGCACCTGCTCCAGGCGTGGCTTCAACTGCTTTTCGTACTGGGGCCAGTCTTCGGCCATGGTATTGAGTTTGGCGCCGAGTACAAACATTAGCCCCACACAAAAGCCTAGAATAAGCAGATCGGAAATAAGCACGGACAGTCCTTTGGGTACACGCCACGACTCCAATTTTTGCGTTACAGGCAGCATCACCAGGGCCAGTAGTACGGCTATGAAGATCGGGACCAAGAAGGAGCGTGCGGTATGCAGGCCCAATATCAGGAAATAGACACCAATAATAAGAAGAGCGGTGTAGAGGATGATTTCTTTAGCCTTAGGACGCATAGGAGCTTCAAAAAAATGATCAGGAAAAATATAGGTATCGTGACAGCACCGACATTACAATTATTGCACCTGACACCATTTATCCTATCTGATCAGAAAATTTCAATGATTTGCACAGCATGTGAAAGGAATGCGTAGAAGGAGTGTGGAAAATATTCAACATAAATGGGTGTGCTCCCTCCGCTACGGAATTGCCTCCTGGATCTGTGCTAACTTTTGAGGGGAATAATTGCCCGACGTGGCGTATACGATCTTTCCATTTTCATCGAGCAGAAAGAAATAGGGCTCATCTTTGGCCTGCATGTTCAACGCATCGCGATAAGGTTTTAGCGATCCTTTATAAAAAAGAACGTAAGGGTGCAGTCGTTCATCAAGCTCTTTCAGCGCTTTCTTTCTTGCTGCCGATGCCGCCGGCGTGTTGATGCCGGTAAACATGGGAATGAAGTACAGGTGAATGTCGTAGCTGAACTCACTGAACATACGCTCCAGCGGATTGGTACTTTTCTTATCACCTATAAAGGTTTCAAAAACCGGTGTGAACCATCCCTCCAGCGCATCCTCCGATTTTTTGGAAAACGCCATGCCCAGCAGCGTGTATTTGCCCATTGTGGCGCTGGGCAGCTCTACGGCTTCATCTGTAATAGTGACGGCAGAAAGAGCCGGAAAAGACTGCCCCTGTTGCGCGTACACACTCAGGGTACAAAGGGTGAAAAATAATGTGAGCAGATGCTTCATGATGACGTGCTTTACTGCCAAAACATATTTTCTAATGTGAAAATTGTATACAAAGAAATGGTAAAATGAATCAACTGCAATAGTGCTGTGCAGCAGCCGGTAGCTGGCCGGCCAGATTGACATAAAGTATTTTGATTTCTTCATCCCATGACCTGCCTATTGCTCAAAGGCAGACCAATGGGTTCAAGTTCGGATCGGCCGTCATCTGGCTTTGGAGCCTGCATGGGCGTGACGCCAAGCGACAGACCCGGCGTTGTGACAGGATGCGAAAGCCCACTGGCATGGGCTATGCCTCACATGGCTGTGATGAATAAATGTATAAATTTGCCGCGCTTTATAAGTCACGCTGGCTGAATTGCAGCCCTTTTGAAAAAACAAAATAAACAGCGACCATGACCAGATTTTCTTTGCTCTTCATATTGTGCATTCTATCCCTTTTCACATCTGGCCAGCCGGTCATCGCAGAATTTGAAGTCATGGAAAGTGGTGAACAGGAAACCCTGGTGCAGACCAGCCTGGAAGGAATTTGGGCCGATTCGTTGTCGGGACGCGTGCGACTGGTGGAGAAAACAAGAAATACCACAAACCCGGTTGCTTTCCAGATAGAACCAGGCGATCCTCCGCGACTGTGGTGGCGTATGGCGCCATCGCCCGTCGCTGTTCGTCGCTTTCAATTGCTTTTTACCCCTCACGCAAGCATCACACCTGCTGTGCAGCCCATTTCTTATTCTTTGTCAGGTGGTCAACTCACTTTCTTGTCTGCCGAGCAACCCGTGCTCACCTACCAGTTTGAGGAGATTGATCCTCCGGCCGGCGTTTCTCAATTGTACACCCGTGGAGGCTTTATCCACCCACTCTACAGCCCTTCCGGCGCTGCACTTACGCGCATACAGCCCCCAGACCACTATCACCATGTAGGCGTTTGGAACCCCTGGACGAAGGCGGAATTTGAAGGCCGGGAGATTGACTTTTGGAATTTGTACAAGGGTGAAGGCACCGTGAAGCCTGTGGCACTGACGTCGGCCACGAAAGGCAACTTATTTGGCGCCTTTCGGGCGGTGCACGAGTACATTGATCTGAATGGTAAAGCTCCGGAAGGCTTTAAAAAACCACTCACAGAAGTGTGGGACGTCAAAGTTTTTGACGCCAACATCGGCAGCCGACCCGTTTTTATCGTCGATTTCACCACCACCTATCATCCCGCAACCGATTCAGTTTTTACGGTTAAAGCCTATCGCTATCAGGGTTTTGGCTATAGAGCCACAGCTAGCTGGCACGATGGAAATACACAACTGCGCACTTCTGAGGGCAAGGACAAAGAAACCGCCAACGCTACCCGTGCCCGCTGGATCGACGTGCGGGGCCCCACAGAAGCCGGTACCAGCGGCATAGTTTTTATGACGCATCCTGCCAACCATGATTATCCTGAATTGCTACGTATATGGCCGGTCGGTGCCAACGAAGGCGAAGAAAATGTGTTTATCAATTTTAATCCGGCACAGGAAAGCGACTGGGTCATGCGGCCCGGCCAGCGATATGTACTTAAATACCGCATGCTGGTGTACGATGGCGCCATATCGCCGAATGAAGCCCAACAGGCATGGCAGGCATTTGCCCGGCCTCCAATTATCCGGCGTGTATTAAAATGACGACCAGATTGCTGTTCTTGCGCCGTTTGCCATTGCTTTATCCTTTGCTGCTGCAACATACTTAATGCTAAAAAACCCAAGACATATATGAAATACTCCCTCATGCTTCTATTGCTCTTTGGATGTGTGGTTTGCGTGCAACATGCACGAGCGCAAGTCATTACACAGCCGTTGGATTACGGCTGGCGCTTTCGCATGGCCGGTACCGACACGTGGATGCATGCCTCAAGGCCGGGAGCGTTGGTGTCCGATTTGTTCAACCTGGGCGAGATCGTACATCCGTGGTTGGGCAGCAGTGACGACACTAAAGTGGGTTCTGCCGACTGGGAGTACGCCATCAACTTTGATGTGGAGCCGGGGCTGTTTGCACATCAGCAACTAGAGCTGGTGGTGCGCGGTGCCCAATCGGCCGTAGAGATCTACATCAATAACGAGGCGGTGGATGTGCTCAAAACCAGAGACGGCACCTACAGCGTGGGTCACAATGTAAAGCCGAAAGACAATGAAATTTTACTTGTTTTTCACAGTTCCGAGGCACAAGAGGAGCCATTGGCCGGCCTGCTTGGGCACATATACCTGCAGGGCTGGTCCGGCGCCCTGGTGCGTGATGTCTCTCTTCTGGGCATGCACCTGAGCGGAGAAGAGGCCAGGCTTAGTGTACAGGCGCGTGTGGCATCGGCCAAAACGCAATACGGAGAATTGACTTTTGATATAGATGGCCATACGGTATTCAGCACCCGTGTGATGATCGGACACGGTACGTCCGATTTGCACTACGACATCCTCATTGACAAACCGGAGCGCTGGTGGCCCGCTGGTGAAGGCGCGCAAAAAATATACACGCTTTCGGCACATTTGAGTGGTGAAGACTTCACACCTTCGGTGGATACTCTGCCCGTGGGCCTGCGCAGTGTACAATTGATGCAGAACAGCGATTCTCTTTTTTCTATTATGATCAACGAAGAGGCTTTTTATACCAAAGGCGTTGTTTTTGAAGAGCCGCTATGCCTCACCAACGACTGCCAGCCTCAGTACGAATCGCTGGTGCAAGATGCCCTGATGGCCGGCTTCAACACGATCATCTTGCGGTCATCGGCGAAAAAGCCCGAATTGTTGTACACATTGTGCGATCGATACGGCTTGCTGGTGTGGCAACAACTCGATCAAAACGAAACCTTGGAATTTGGCGCCTTGCAGCATCACCCCAGCCTGGCTTTACTGTTCTCATACTGGCATGGTGAACAAACCGCTTCGGCGCGACAAATCCCGAAGGATCAGAAAGCATGGATCGTCCCTTATTTATCACATATAAAACTGAACACCACCGCATCTGCCATCGGCGCCATACAACTTTTAGATGCCAGAGCATCAATGCCAATGATGGAAGGCGAGAATGTGCCGGCTGAGGCCATAGCCGAAATGCTCACGGTGCACAGCAGCGAATACAAAGACTATGCGGCGCAATGGCGTAAAGCTCCCGACAAAAACGCATACATTGAGAAAACTCAGCGGACACAAGCCGCACAGCTCATGGAAGCTATTGGACGCGCCAGGCTGCAAAGCCCGCTGAGTCGTGGACTGGTGCTGGATAGACTTAACGATACCCATCCTGCCATTGCCACCTCGCTGCTCGATTTTCAAAGAAGAAAGAAAGCGGCATATTTCGCTGTGCAGCAAGCCTTAGCTCCTGTTCTACTGTCCATACAGCTTACCGCCGACTCAGTGAAGGTGTATGCCCTGCACGATGGCAAGGGAAAACTGAAGGCACAGTTGGAGGTGCACCTGATGGACCTGAGTGGAAAGGTAGAGCACCAAAAGAAGCTGAATCTGACTCTGCCGGCTGGTGCGACTGAGCTGCTGTATGCGGAGCAGTTGAAAGAGATCAAGAAAAACATAGAACCCGCTGAGCACTTTATAGCCGCACGAATCACCGCCAAAGATAGTGTGCTGGCCAGCGACAGGGCCTTTTTCCGCAACCCCGATAAACTATCTTTTCCCAAACCTAATCTATCGCTGGACTACATCATAGAAAATGGCCGGTTGTACCTGCATGTGCGCAGCGAAGCATCGGCCCACAGACTATTGCTCCAGAGCAAGTCTGGCAAGACGAACTTTTCGCGCAACTATCTGAACCTGCTCCCAGGTGACAAAACGACTATAGAACTGGATAGTCCACTGACGCTGAAGGCAGTGAAAGACGACATCAGCTGGACGAGTGAATTGTAGGAGCTGAAGGCTCAAAGCTGAAAGCTGAAAGCTGAAAGGAAAAAAAATAAGACTAGTGATGAAATAGCTGAAAGCTCAAAGGTGAAAGCTGAAAGGAAAAAATATAATACCAGTGATTAAATAGCTGAAGGCTCAAAGCTGAAATGGAAAAGAGTTGAAAGCTTAAAGAAAATAAATAATCACTCACTTCAGTGAGTTCTGGCGTGCAGGGTGCGAATATGGTTCCGTGGATTAAATTATAATTTCGGAAAGGTGAAAGCCGGAAGGGGCCACGAGACGGGGTAGGAGGTAAACAACGAGTGACACAGTTAAATAAACACTTCCAAATGGACAGTAAAAAGGCCCACCATGTGGCGGGCCTTCTCGGTCAGTGATTGTTCAACTGCACCAATCTTCTACATCATCACTGATACCAAGCTCATTTGCTGGCAGTGCCTGTGGGAAACGAAGACAGGTTTTGCGACATATTATACACTAAATGGTCCATGGCGGTGGGCGACACGTCGGCGGCCAGGGGCTTCAGTACAAACGGCGCGGGGCTGTTGTCGGGCACCGGCTCAATGCTGATCACTACTTTGCCACCGCTTAAGTCGACAGGAAATACAATTCCTGAAGGGGCATTGTTCAGGAAATCTTCTCCAGGAAATGGTGGTGCATCCATGTTGCCGCTGAAGGGTGCATCATCGTCGGCCATGGCCACATTGGTGAAGGTGCCGGTGCTCAGGGGAGTACCTCCCACTACGGCCCAGCCTTCATATACCCAGCCGGTGGGCAAGGTCGGCAGGGTAAGACCGGCGGAGGGGCCCGGAAGATTCAGGAACCAAACGCCACTTTTTTCGTCGTTGTTGTCGCCATTGGTGGGCGTGGCCAATATATATTTCCCCGCAGCATTGCTAAAGCTATTGCCCAGCGCTGCCCCATGAGCTACCGACAGGCTGGCCGACTTTGCCGAGAAATCACCAGCCAGTATATGCACGGCGGTAGGGGCAGGATCGGGGTCGGGGCTTGGCTCCACCGTCAGGATGAAGGCGGTCGCCTTGTCAAGCGCATCGGCGTCGAGTGAGAAACTGCTTTTCGACAGGTTGCCACTGCCATCTACCGTAAATACGCCTGTGGTTTGCGGACTGCCGTCCACCATGATCCAGCCTTCGTAGGCGTAGCCGCTGCCCAGATCTTCCAGTCCGCTGATGCTCAGCGTGAGGTTGGCCATCGGGTCTTCATCATCTTCATCGCATGAGTAAATAAAGAATAGGGCCAACAGGGCCAGCGGCATCATCAATTTTTCGATTTTCAACATCTTTTTCATAGGGATTAATAATTTGGTTTTCTGTAAAGCTACCCCTGAGATGTTGCAGACAGGTCACAGAAAAATCACATTTTTATCACATTTCGACGGGTGGCATAGCGGCCAGTTGTTTTGCTGCCCCTGACACAGCACCCATTGGCCACCGTGATAGTTTCGTGAATTTTATACTGTAGATTTAAAGAAATTCTCATGCTTATGAAGAAGGTGCTCATTATTGAAGACGACGAAAACATCATCGGCCTGCTCAATATACACCTCACAGACCTCGACTGCGAAGTGCATGTGGCCACCGACGGGCGCGATGGATATGAGATGGCCATCAATGGCAGTTACGACCTGATGATTCTCGACCTGATGCTTCCCCACATGGATGGCATATCCATCTGTAAAAAGCTCAGGGCGCAGGATGATTTCACGCCAATACTTATGCTCACGGCCAAGTCCGAAGAGTTCGATAAGGTGAACGGTCTGGAGTCGGGCGCCGACGATTATCTGACCAAGCCCTTTGGCGTGAGTGAATTTATAGCCCGGGTCAAGGCCATTTTGCGCAGGCAAGAGCGGCATCAAAAGCAGTCTGCCGACAGCAGCAAGCGCCTGCTTCAGTTCAACACACTGGAAATAGACACCGAAAAGCGCAAGGTGCAGCTCGACGGACAGCGCGTGGAGCTTACGCCCAAAGAGTTTGACCTGCTGATGCTGATGGCCAACCACCCTGGCCGCAGCTACAGCCGCTCGCAACTGCTCAAACAAGTGTGGGGCTATGAATTCAACGGATACGAACACACCGTAAACTCACACATTAACCGGTTGAGGGCCAAAATAGAACCCCAACTGGCCGAGCCCACCTACATACTCACCACCTGGGGCATAGGCTACAGGTTCAACGACGAACTATAAAAACATGAACATCACGAACATTAAAAACAGCCTCTTCTGGCGCTTGTCTGCCACTTTTTTGCTGCTATTTATATTGCTTGGCCTGGCCTACACTTTCATCACTTCCCTGGCCGCCAACAGGTATTTCAATGAAACCACGCAAAAACTCAATGCCGACGTGGCAGACCATCTGCTGGCGGAGATATCACCCTTTGTGGATGGAGAAGTAAATAAAGCTTCGCTGGACAAACTCATGCACTCCATGATGGCCGTGAACCCGGCCATAGAAGTGTACCTGCTAAGCCCCGACGGCGAAATTCTCAGTTATGTAGTATTGGATAAAAAAGTGAAACTTAGTCGTGTATCGCTAGAGCCGCTGGATGAATTTATAGCAGGTGGGGGTGAGCAATATGTGCTGGGCGACGATCCGCGAAACCCCGGCCACCACACCATTTTTTCGGCAACCCGTGTGGAGCAGTATGGCGCCATACAGGGGTATGTATATATCGTGTTGGCCAGCGAAAAATATGAAGATATAGCAGGCACACTGCAAAGCAGCTATTGGCTACAGGTAGGCACACGTTCATTTGTCATTGCACTACTCGCTGCCTTCGTCATAGGGCTGGTGCTCATTGCCTTGCTCACCAAAAACCTGCGAAAGATCATCGCCACCGTCAATCGCTTCGAGCGAGGTGATCTGCAGGCGCGTGTGCCGGAAAAATATACCAAAGGCGAGCTGGGCTTGTTGTCGCGCAACTTTAACAAAATGGCAGACAGCATACTGCACAACATCGAAGAACTGAAGAAAGTAGACACGCTCCGCAAGGAGCTGATCGCCAATGTGTCGCACGACCTGCGCAACCCGCTTGCCGTGGTGCATGGGTACATCGAGACATTATTATTGAAAGAAGACAAGCTGACTGCGGAGGAGAGAAAAAAATACCTGAACATCATATTGAACAGCAGTGAAAAGCTCAGAAGTCTGGTCACAGATCTTTTTGAACTGTCGAAGCTGGAGGCGGGCCAGGTAGTGGTGCGGCAGGAGTCATTTTTTATTGGTGAACTGCTGCAGGATGCCGGGCAAAAATTTGAATTGATGGCACGAGAGAAAAACATTAAAATAGAATCGGAACTGGAAGGGCAACTGCCGATGGTGTATGCCGACCTCTCTATGATCGACCGGGTGATTCAAAATCTGCTCGACAATGCGGTGAAATACACGCCAAGTGAAGGCTGGATCAGGCTACAGGTGACGGGCGAGCCAAACGCGGTGAAAATAGATATTGAAAACTCAGGTGAAGGCATAGCCGACCGCGACATACCTTCCATTTTCAACCGCTACTACAAGGTAGATAAAGAAGCCAGTCATGTGAAAGGCACCGGGCTGGGCCTGGCCATAGTTAAGCGCATTCTCGACTTGCACCACAGCACCATAGAAGTGCGCAGCAAACCCCATCATTCCACCATCTTTTCCTTCCGGCTGCCTGTGCACAAGGCTGCTTAGGCTTCAGCACATGGGCGCAGGCTTCAGCCAAAGCTTTTGCTCCACCTGGCGATCGACCACGCACAGTACTTTAGCCATGCTACAAGCCATGAAGTATTCCAACATCTACAATCTGTAGCCACCCATCAATAACTGAAGATAAAATTTTGGGTTGAGCAGCAAAGACTTCACCTCAACATGCGCCAGGGCTTTTACCAGGGTTTCATGTACCGCCGGGTTTTGCCCTGCTTTTTTCACCACAAAATTGAGCAGGGAAGAATAGCGCGACAGCTTTTGCATGTGGTGACTTAGGCGCAATTCCGGCATCATTGCTTTGTATATGGCGCGGTCGTAGGCTTTGTTAAAATGAGCAGAAAAGTCTTGATGTTGGAAGCACTGGGCAATGTGCGCTGCCGCAAACCTGCCACTGCGCAGCGCGTTGCCAATGCCTTCACCGCTGAATGGGTCGATCAATCCTGCTGCGTCGCCGGTGAGCAGGTAGCGCTCACCGGAGAGTGGCCGCCGGATGGAGCCCAAAGGTAAACCAAAACCCCTTGGCCGCTCCAGTGCTTTGGCATCACGAAATCGCTCGCTAAGGCCCGGGCATTCGCTCAGGTGTGTCAGCATGGTTTCACGAAGGGAACTGTGCTTTTCCGCTGCCACAGACGACAGCATGCCAATGCCGACGTTGGCCCGGCCACCGGACAGTGGGAACACCCACAGATAGCCTGGCAGTATGTCTTTCAAAAAATATAGTTCAATAAAATTGCCGTCATTAAATCCGCCCACATTTTCGAAATACATGCGCAAACCGGCACTGTGGTGCCGGCGTTGCATGCGCTGACCGGCCAATTGCCGCGCTACCATCGACTGTGCGCCATCTGCGCCTACCACCATGCCTGCCGAGATCGCTTCGCGCTGCAACTGTAGCTCCACAGCCCCCGCTTTCATTGCTATGGCCTGCACTGTAGTGTTTTCAAAAACGGATATGCCCTTGATCGCCTTCATGTGGCGAAAGAGCATATGATCGAAATCCATCCGGCTGCATACATACCCGCATTGCTGCCTGCCGTCCTTTTCGAAAGGAATATCAATATGCTGCAAGCTGGGTGCTATGATGCGCACACCATACGAAGGCGTCTTCCTGGCAAACTCCTCAAATTCTTCGCTCAAGGCTGGCGAGAGCCGGTCGAGCTGATTCACCACATCTACACTCAATGCATCGCCGCAAATTTTATCGCGCGGAAAGGTGGCCTTGTCCAGCACGGCAATGCGCAACCCGCTGGCCGCAAGAGACAGCGCACAAGCTGCGCCGGCAGGTCCGGCACCCATTATGGCTACATCATATTGTGTTTGTGTCATCTATGGCCTGTACTTGAAATGTATTACTGACTCGGCTTCAAATTAAAAGATTTCCAAGCCGTGTTTTTTTTTGCGCCGTCCATGGTCAGTCAAATATCATCGAATGGAAAAAGTAAGCGAAAAAACCTTCAACATCTTAAAACAATTAAGCCAGCTCGCGCAGGTCTACCGGTACCACCCTCGACACGCCCTGCTCTACCATGGTGATGCCGTAGATGATGTCTGTGCTGGACATCGTGCGCTTGTTGTGGGTGACGAGTATAAATTGTGACCCCTCAGAAAACTTGCGGATGATGTTGTTGAATTTGTCGATGTTGGCATCGTCGAGCGGAGCATCCACTTCGTCGAATATGCAAAAAGGGGCGGGCTTCAGCAGGTAGATTGAAAAGAGCAATGATGTGGCCGTCAGCGTCTTTTCCCCACCCGACAACTGGCTGATGGACAACGGCTTTTTTCCTTTTGGTTTGGCAATGATTTCTATAGACGACTCCAGCGGATTGTCCGGTTGGGAGAGTTTCAGGTCGCAATCGTCTTCTTCGGTAAACAGCGATCGAAACACCTTGATAAAATTAGCTTTGATTTTGTCATAAGCTTGTAGGAAAGTGTCTTTGGCCACCAGATCTATCTCTTCGATGGTGGTCATAAGCGATTCTTTTGCAGCCATCAAATCCTGCTTTTGGGTGATGATGAAGTCGTGCCTTTCTTTGATCTCCTGATAGGCCTCCATCGCCATCGGGTTGATGGGGCCAATGCGCTCCATCTTATCACGCACCTCCGATACTTTGCTGCGCAGCTCGTCTTCCTTCATTTCGGCGGTTTGCTGCTGTTCAGCAGATGCTTCATCGGCTTCTTTTTCCAGGTCGGCCACCTGAACCCCAAACTCCACCGACATGCGCTCCTTCAGCCCGTTCAATTCTATCTTTATCTCATTGCGCTTTTCTTGCAGCTCCATCACCAGCGCATCTACGCCTTCCCGGCCGCGTTGCAGGTTGCGCACGTCAGTTTCTAACTGGTCTATGTCGCCACGGCTTTTGTAATATTCCTTTTCTGCTTCGTTCAGCCCGGCTTCTATCGCTTCTTTTTCCCTGTACATGTCCACCAGCTCGTCCTCCTGTATTTCATTGCTGTCCAGGAGTTTGCTTATTTCACCGTCGTTCTTCTGAAGTTCCAGCCTGTTCTTCTCTATGCGCTCTTTGCTGCTTTCGTAGGCTGTTTCCTTAAATGTTATTTCCTGGCTGAGGCTGTCCAGCTTGTTTTGCTGCTGGTGGTAGCGGATGTTCTCATCGTTGTACCCGCTCGATTTCAGGTCCAGCAACGACTTGTTGCTTTCATATTGTTCGCTGACCATCAGCAGGTTATTTTGCTTTTCTTCCAGTATAGCTTGAAGATTTTCGTGCTCAGGCCTTATGCGCTCCAGGTCGCTTTGCAGTGTGGCAAGCTGCTCTTGAATATCTTCCCTTTTGTGGGTGTTGCTGCTGAGCAGGTTGGCAAACTGTTCCCTTCTGGTTATAAAAGATACCAGCTCCTGGTTCAATAAATTGATGTCATTCTGCAGTGAGGAAACATCGTTTTTGCGTGTGGAGGAGCGTAGGTTGGCGAGCTCTTCCACTGCCGCGCTCATGTTGCCGTCTATATGGTCAATTTTCTGCTGCAGCTTCTTTATTTCGGTCTGTAGCTTTTCCAGGTTTTTGGCCCTGCCTATTCGTTTGCCCTCAAACAGTCCAACCGAGCCGCCCGATATGCTGTAGTGTCGCTTTATTATTTTGCCGCTTTGTGTTATGAACACATTCTCGCTGTGCTTGGGCATATTCGCTTCGCCGTCGGGCACTATGTATACACTGTCGAGCATGTACGATACCAGCTTACGGTATTTGCTGTCGTATTCTACTATTTCTGTGGCCGGTATGGCATTGTCATAAATATGTGGTTCGGCCGGATGAAATTTTTCAAAGCGATTGAGAATAAAGAAATGCGCCTTGCCTTTGGCGGCATCACTCAGCAGGTTGATGGCCTGATAGGCCTCCTCTTCCGAATCTACAATGTAGTAGTTCATGAAGGGCTCCAGGTAGTTCTCAATGGTGATGCGATACTTTTCATCGCACCCGATAATGTCCGAGAGCAGGGGGGCTTTTTTGTTCCAGTTGGCTTTTTTCTTCAGAAAACGTATGGCTTCAGGGAAGCCCTCCAGGTTGTCGACCAGCGACTTGGTGAGGCTGTATTCATTTTGCCTTGCATCAAGTTTTCTACTGGTTTGGTTACGCTCTTCTCTTATGGCTTCTAGCGTTTTTTCTGCAGACTCAATATGCGACATCAGCCGTTGCTCGGAGCTGTGCAACTGTTCTAGAAGGCTGTTTTTCTGTGAAAGTGCTTCTTCCAACTGCTCAATTTTCTGCTCGAACTCAGCCATATTGGCTGTTTTCTCATGACGGTCGGTAGAGGTTTTTTCCAGCTCTTGCCTATAGCTGCTGATCTGTATTTCCTTTATTTCTATTTCCTTCTGCAGCCGATACACATCATCACGGTGGTGGCGCGTCAGCTTGTCGAGGGTGTCTTGTTCTTCGCGCAGGCTATTGGTCTTTCGGCGTTGTTCCTCCAGCTCTTCGCCCAATAGTTTCAGTTTTGCCTGAACTTCTGCCACCAGCTTTTCGGCTATGCCTTTTTCCTGCTTTAGGCTTTTCAGTGAAAACTCCGAGCGTTGATTGCTTTGCTTGTCTTGCTCAAGTTGTTCTCTCAGGCTTTCACTCTTGTCGTTCAGGTAGCGCAGCCGCTCGTTTTTTATTTTTTTTTCACTTTCGTAATGCCTGATTTTAGCCACATGCTCGTTCAGCGTCTTCTGCCTGGACGAAAGCAGCTTCTCGCGCTTGAGCAGATCCGTTTTGAGCTGTTGCAAACTGGCTTCTTTTTCATCCACTTGTTTACTCAAGCTGAGCTTACGATCATTTTCAGATTGTATTTGTGCACTTACCACTTCCAGCGACTGTGTCTTCTGGCGTATGCTTTTCTGCGCCAGGGCTATACTGAAAAGCTTATAGTCCTCTTTCAACCGGAAGTACCGCTCGGCCTGTTTGGCTTGTCGCTCCAGCGACTTCATGTTTTTGTCTATCTCAAAGAGCAGGTCTTCCACACGCTCCAGGTCAGTATCGGTTTCTTTCAGGCGGCGCATTGTTTCTTTTTTGCGCACCTTAAATTTCGATATGCCCGCCGCCTCTTCGAAGAGCTGGCGGCGCGAATTCTCTTTATCGTTCAGTATGTCGTCGACCATGCCCAGCTCTATGATCGCGTAGCTGTTGGAAGCGATGCCGGTGTCGAGAAATAGATTGGTGATGTCTTTGAGCCGGCAGTTCACACCGTTGAGCAGATATTCACTATCGCCCGACCGGTAGAAGCGGCGCGTGATGGTGACTTCGTTGTACTCTACAGGCAGCAGATTTTTGGTATTGCGAAAGCTCAGCGACACCTCGGCCATCTGGGTAGCTTTGCGCTTCTTGGTGCCGTTGAAGATGATGTTCTCCAGCTTTTCCGACCTAAGATTGCTTATTTTCTGTTCGCCCAGCACCCAGCGTATGGCATCCACCACATTGGACTTGCCGCAGCCGTTGGGCCCCACTATGCCGGTGATGCCCTCACCAAAGTTGATGGTCACCTTATCTCCAAAACTCTTAAATCCTTTGATCTCTAACTTGGTGAGTTGCATATAGTGCCTGAGGAACCTGAAAAATGGTTGGAAAAATGCGCACAACAGCACGCCGGCGCCTTGAATAAAGTGAGCAAAGTTAGTTAATAAATTTCTATATTTGACCGCGTATGGACAACATGGAATTATACGTTTGGATCGTCTTTCTCCTGCTTTACGTAGTATCGCGCATCATGAAAGGCATAGGCAAAAAGAACCAGCCAAGGCCCACAGGGCAGCCCAGTCACGATGTTGAAGAAGCGCCACGCAGGCGCAAGTCCCCGTTTGACTTCGAGGAGATGATGAAGGAATTTGAGCGGGGTATGCTGGGTGGCGCACCGGAGTCCGAGCCCGAGCGCGAGCCGCAGCCGCAACGCAATGCGCCAGCACCCACCACGCTGCCGCCACCACCGCCCAGGGTAGAGCAATATCGCGAAGTGGCGGAAAGAAAGACGGCTGAGATGAAAGACAAATACAACAAGTACAAGGGCAAGTCGCTGGAAAAACTGGAGCCGCTGAAGGGAATCGATGAATACCGCACCAAAAGCACCATACCCACGCCGGCGAGCGCAGTAAGCAAACCCCTGGCCGGCAAATACGCCCAGATGCTGCGCGAGCCCGATGGCTTCAAAAATGCCATAGTGCTCAGCGAGATCATCAACAGAAAATATTCCTGAGCTGTCGGGCACCAAAATATTTTATTGCGATTTTCTAATAAAATAGAATTATAACTATTTTTGCGGGGCTTTAACGAATCCGCCTTGTACATCATCCGTTCATACTTGCATTTTTACAAGCCTTTCAGGCTCAGGCCCTCTGGGGTCTTCATGTTTTAATCACGGTTGCCTACGCGGCAGCCTGCGCGCATTAGCTTCTTTTTCCCCCTGGTATTATTATTTATTCCCTCATTATCATTCTAATGACAGAATTTGATATTGTGGTTGCCTCTGAGCAACATGTAAATTATGCCGATGAAATATGCCGGCAGATGGAAGAGTCTGCCAAGGCACGAGGCACCGGTATTGCCAAGCGCTCGCCGGAGTATATTGCCCAAAAAATGCGCGATGGCAAGGCAGTGATCGCCATATCCAAACAAGGGCAGTTTGCCGGCTTTTGCTACATAGAGTCGTGGAGCGAAAAGAAATTTGCCGCCAACTCAGGCCTCATTGTCTCTCCCGACTTTCGCAACAAGGGGCTGGCATCGCTGGTGAAAAAGAAGGCCTTTGAACTCAGCAGAAAAAAATACCCGAATGCCAAACTGTTCGGGCTCACCACCAGCCTGCCCGTCATGAAGATCAACTCCGAACTGGGTTACAGACCCGTCACCTTCTCGGAGCTCACCACCGACGAGGAGTTTTGGAAAGGCTGCCAGAGCTGTGTAAACTACGACATACTCACCCGCACCAACCGCAAACACTGCCTGTGCACCGGCATGCTGTACGATCCGGAAGAGAAAAATAAGTTCAATAAAAAGCTCTTTAAAGACTACCAAGACAAATACCGCGATTGGCTTAAGGCACGCAAAGAGCACCTGCTCAAGAAGTTTAAAAAGGAAAATGAGAATATTGACAATAAAAAGGCCATACAATGACTAAGAAAAAAGTGGTACTCGCCTACAGTGGTGGACTGGATACTTCCTACTGTGTAAAGTACCTCACCGACGAAAAGGGATATGAAGTTCACTCCATTCTGGTAGATACCGGGGGGTTCAGTGCGGAGGAGCTGGAAAAGGTGGAGCGGCGCGCCCACGACTTCGGTGTGGCCTCGCACAAGACTTACCGCGCCACCGACGAGTTTTACAACGACTGCATCAAATATTTAATTTTTGGCAATGTGCTGCGCAACAACACCTACCCGCTGTCGGTGAGTGCGGAGCGGGTATTTCAGGCCAAAGCCATAGCACAGTATGCCGAAGAGCTCAATGCCGACGCCGTGGCGCACGGCAGCACAGGTGCCGGCAATGACCAGGTGCGCTTCGACATGATCTTTCACATCATGATTCCCGGTAAGGAGATCATCACGCCAATACGCGATATGAAGCTTTCTCGCGAGCAGGAGATCAATTATCTGAAATCGAAAGGGGTGGAGATGGACTGGAGCAAAGCGCAATACTCCATCAATCAGGGCATTTGGGGCACCTCTGTCGGCGGCCGGGAAACGCTCACATCCCACCAGGCCCTGCCTGATGATGCATATCCCAGCCCCTGCACCCGCAATGACGCCCTGAATGTAACGCTGCACTTCCACAAAGGTGAACTGAAGGGCATTGATGACAAGCAGTACGCCAATCCTGTAGAGGCCATAGCAGCGCTCAACAGGCTGGGTTCCGCATTTGGCATCGGTCGCGATATACATGTAGGCGATACCATTATTGGCATAAAGGGCCGGGTGGGCTTTGAGGCCCCCGGTCCGCTCATGATCATAAAGGCCCATCACCAGCTCGAGAAGCATGTGCTGAGCAAGTGGCAGCAATACTGGAAGGAACAATTGGCCAACTGGTACGGTATGCTCGTGCATGAGGGGCAGTTTTTGGAGCCGGTAATGCGCAACACCGAGAAATTTCTGACTGACACCCAGGAGCGCGTGAGCGGTGAGGTTTACCTGCGTTTGTCTGCTTACCGTTTTACCGTTCAGGGCATAAAGTCACCTTTTGACATGATGTCGTCGCGCTTTGGCGCCTATGGGGAGATGAATGCGGGCTGGAGTGGCGACGATGTAAAGGGATTTTCCAAAATGCTCTCCAACCAGGTGATGATTTACAACCAGATAGGAAAGGAGCAGGGCCATGATTAATGTCGGCATCATAGGCGGTGCGGGCTATACCGGAGGAGAACTGATCCGGTTGCTGCTGCGCCATCCGGAAGTGACACTGCAATACGTGCACAGCACCAGCAACGCAGGCAATGCGATCAGCCAGGTGCACAATGACCTGCTCGGCGATACCGACATGGTATTTACCGACACCTTTCGCGACGACAACATAGACGTGCTGTTTCTCTGCTCCGGCCATGGCCAGTCACGCGCTTTCTTTGAAAAAAATAAAATACGCAGCCAGCTCAAGATCATAGACCTAAGCCAGGATTTTCGCATAGATGACCCCGCGCACTTTCGGCCATTTGTGTACGGACTATGCGAGGCCGAGGCAGAAGCCATTCGAAAGGCCGATAATGTGGCCAATCCCGGTTGCTTTGCCACTTGCATTCAACTAGGCTTGTTGCCCCTGGCCAGGGCGGGTGAGCTCAACAGCGAAGTGCACATCAATGCTACTACCGGCTCTACCGGTGCAGGTCAGTCATTATCGCCCACCTCACATTTCTCCTGGCGAAACAACAATCTGTCGGTGTACAAACCCTTCGAGCATCAGCACCTGATCGAGATCAATCAAAGCCTGCGCCGCTGGCAGCACGGCTTCGACCGTCCGCTGAATTTCATACCACTTCGTGGCAACTTCACCCGCGGCATACTGGCCAGCATGTACCTTGACTCCGACCTCACTTTAGCGCATGCCAGGGAATTGTTTCATGAATACTACCGTCCATACCACTTTGTGCATCTTAGCCACTACAACATTGACCTGAAGCAGGTGGTGAATACCAACAAAGGCCTGGTTTATCTGGAAAAACACCGAAACAAACTGCTTGTGATCAGTGTAATCGATAACCTGCTGAAGGGCGCTTCGGGGCAGGCCGTGCAAAACATGAATCTGATGTTTGGGCTTTCCGAGCAGGCGGGACTTGACTTAAAGGCTACGGCATTCTAATATTTTGTAAATACAATCGACATGCGAAATTTTTTAAATGTACATGACGCCGGCGATGTGCGCGGGTTGTTGTCTTTGGCTTCCGCATACAAAACCGACCCATTTATCGATGAGGCGGTTGGCAGACGCCGCACCCTGGGCCTCATCTTCCTCAACCCCAGCCTGCGTACCCGGCTTAGCACACAAAAGGCCGCCAAAAATCTGGGTATGGACGTGATGGTGATGAACTTCACCAGTGAAGGCTGGGCCCTGGAAACCGAAGAAGGCGTAGTGATGAACGGCGATAAGGCTGAGCACATCAAAGAAGCCGCCGCTGTGGTGGGCCGCTATTGCGATGTGGTGGGCTTGCGATCGTTTCCTGGTCTTGTCGACCGTGTGCTGGATTATAGCGAGCCTGTGCTTACCAGCTTTGTACGCTATGCCGGTGTGCCGGTGGTAAACCTGGAGTCTGCCACGGTGCATCCTTTGCAGTCGCTGGCCGATGTGCTGACCATAGAACAGCACAAAAAAGTGAAAAAGCCAAAGGTGGTGCTTACGTGGGCGCCGCATCCGCGGGCTTTACCGCAGGCTGTGCCCAACAGCTTTGCACAGTGGATGAATACAATGGATTATGACTTCGTGATCGCCAATCCGGATGGGTACGATCTGGATACAAAATTTACCGGAAATGCCGTGGTGGTGCGCAACCCCGAAGAAGCCTACAGCAATGCAGATTTTATCTATGCCAAGAACTGGTCGTCGTATGCACAGTATGGAAAAATATTATCTGACGATGCGCACTGGATGGTAGATGCTGCCAAGATGCAGCTCACCAACAACGCCAAATTCATGCATTGCCTACCCGTACGCCGCAATGTGGTGGTGGCCGATGCGGTGATCGACAGCCCCGACAGCATAGTGGTGCAGCAGGCAGAAAACCGCGTATACGCCGCTCAGGCCGTATTGAGAACATTATTGCAGGCGTATCATGGATAAGCTGACCGTGATAAAGATTGGCGGCAAAGTGGTGGAAGATGAAGGCGCTATGGCAAACCTGGCCTCGGATTTCGCCCACATCAGCGGCAAAAAAATTCTCGTACACGGCGGGGGCAAATCGGTGACAGAAATGAGCCGTCGCCTGGGCATACCGGTGCAAATGGTGGACGGTCGGCGCATCACCGATGCCGACACACTGGAAGTGGTGAAAATGATGCTGGCCGGAGTGGCCAACAAAAATGTAGTGGCGCTTTTGCAGAAAAACGGCTGTAACGCTATCGGGCTTACGGGGGCAGATGGTGACACCATTCGCGCCCACAAGCGCCCCTTGAAAGACGGCATGGACTACGGCTGGGTAGGTGATGTGGACAAAGTCAATGCAGCGGGGATTGATGCCTTGTTGCAGGCGGGTTTTGCACCAGTATTTGCCGCCATGACCCACGACGGACAAGGGCAAATGCTCAACACCAATGCCGACACCATCGCTTCTCAATTGGCCGTAGGTATGTCGGCCATGTATGACGTAGAGCTTGTTTTTTGTTTTGAATTGCCAGGCGTGCTGCGCGATGTGACTGACCCACAAAGCCTGATTGGCTCGATAGATGAAAAGCACTACCAAACCCTGAAAGAGGAGAAAATTATACACACCGGCATGATCCCAAAAATTGACAATGCCTTCGCTGCACTGCAAACAGGCGTGCGGCAGGTGCGCATTTGCCATCACTCCGGCCTGGGGCTGATGCACCAGAAAGATCAATCGCCCGGCACCTGCATTACATTATAGCGCATGATGAGCGAGATCGTAGCATTACTCAAAAATCTCATACAAACTCCTTCTTTTAGCAAAGAAGAAAAGTCCACTGCCGACATCATCGAGCACTTTCTGATCCGTCGGGGCATCAGTGTGCAGCGGATAAAAAACAACGTGATCGCCTTTGGCAAATTCAGCGATACCAATAAGCCTTGGATGCTGCTCAACTCCCACCATGACACCGTACGGCCCAATGCGTCCTGGACGAAAGACCCATTTGACCCGCAGGTAGAGCAGGGCCGACTGTATGGGCTGGGCAGCAATGACGCTGGTGGCGCGCTCGTGAGCCTGCTGGCCACATTCCTGCACTACTACGACGTGGAGACCCAATACAACTTGTGCTTCGTAGCTTCTGCCGAAGAGGAGATCAGCGGTGCGGCAGGTATTGAGTTGGCACTGAAAGATCTGCCCAATTTTGCTTTGGGGATAGTTGGCGAACCCACGAAGATGCAAATGGCCATTGCCGAAAAAGGCCTGATGGTGTTGGATTGTGAAGCCAGAGGCAGGTCGGGCCATGCTGCGCGGGAAGAAGGCGTCAACGCCATCTACAAGGCCCTCGATGACATACGATGGATCAAAGATTTCCGGTTTCCGGAAGAATCGGCCACCCTGGGGCCGGTAAAAATGTCGGTGACGGTGGTGCAGGCAGGCAGGCAGCACAACGTGGTGCCCGATTCCTGCCGATTTACCATTGATGTGCGCAGCACCGATCGCTACAGCAACGACGACATATTGGCCATATTGAAGCAGCACATGGCCGCTGAGATCACGCCCCGCTCTACCCGGCTTCAGCCTTCCGGCATCGATCCGCAGCACCCGGTGGTGCTGTCGGCACAGCGCATGGGGCTGCACTGCTATGGCTCACCTACCTGCTCAGATCAGGCGCTTATGCCCTTCCCAACCGTAAAGATTGGCCCGGGCGACTCGGCACGGTCACATACGGCAGATGAGTACATATGCCTGGAAGAACTCGAAGAGGCGATAGATATTTATCAAAAATTGCTGTCGCCATTGCTATTCTGATGTAGCAATGTGCGTGTTGCACGGCACAGGTGCATATTAATCCTGAGTAAAGGCAAAGGAAATAATATTTGCTCCGGCCTTCAACGCTTCCTGGCGGATGGCTTCAGGGTCGTTGTAAATGCTGGCATCTTCCCAGCCATTGCCTAAATCCGATTCGTAAGAATAGAAGCATATCAACCGGCCTTCCCAGAAAAGACCCAAACCCTGGGGCGGCTTACCGTCATGCTCGTGCACCTTTGGCAGGCCCTGTTCGAAGGTAAATTTCTGATGATAGAGCGGATGATCAAATGGCAGCTCTACAAACTCGAGCTCAGGAAACACTTTTTTCATTTCCAGCCGCACAAACTGATCGAGGCCATAGTTGTCGTCGATGTGCAAAAAGCCTCCGCCGATCAGGTAGTTTCTCAAATTATCCACTTCTGCCGGTGCAAACACCACATTTCCGTGACCGGTCATGTAGATGTAGGGGTAAAGAAAAATATCGGGGCTGCTCGCCTCCACCACCGCTTCCTCCGGATGCAGATTCATATCCAGCTGGTTGTTGCAAAATTCTATGAGGTTTGGTAAGGCGGTTTTGTTGGCATACCAGTCGCCACCGCCGCTGTATTTGAGCTTGGCAAGGCGCAGCCCGTCTTGCGCCTGTATTGCATCAATGCTTGAGATGACTAATGATAAAGTAAAGAATATCAATTTTTTATACATATCCATTTATTCAATATTGATCCCTGATGGCCTCCAGCACTTTGGCCATTTCAGCTTTCACAACGCTGGTGGGTAGCGCATAATTATTATTCATAAAGCTGAAAGCCATGGTTTTGCCTGAGCGACACTTCACATACCCGCTCAGGCAGTACACGTAGCTGAGCGAACCTGTTTTTGCAAAAATGTAAGGCACATCGGAGGGAAACGACCGGCGCAGTGTACCGCGTACTCCGTTGGCAGGCAGCAGCGAAAACAGCCTGTCTTCCTCCACGTCCCACCAGAGTTGCTCCAACAGATGTACCATGCCTGCGGGTGTTACCTTGTTGTATCGCGACAGGCCGGAGCCATCGCGCCAAATCAATTTGTTCTGCAACTGGGGCAAGTATTTCTCATGCACAAAGCGCATCGCTTTTCTGGAGTTGAGCGTATCGCTGAGCAAGCCCGAACACATGAGCATGATCTGCTCTGCAAGAAAATTGTCTGACGGTATCAGCATATGTTTCATCAGCGTGTCAATGGGCTGCGAGCGCTTCATCGTCCACGGGCAGCCTGCAAGGCTGCTGCGCATGGCAATGGGGCGGCGAAGCGTATCCTCCAGCAGACGCACGGCCGTTTCTTCGTGGGTTTTGAAAGGTATGGTTTCTTCAAAGTGCTTTTCCCGGCCATTCAGCGTAAGGGTGAATTCATTGAAATACTCGTTGCGGGCGTAGTTGTAGTAGTCCAGCGTGCTGTCTATTTTTAAAACCACGTTTGGACGAAAAGCCTCCGGCAACAAGTCAAGGTTCTCACTCAAAGAGTCTTTCACTACCCAAAACATGTTGCCATAAACGGGCATGGCAGACTTTTCTGCCGAATAGTAATACGAGTAATCATCCCACGACCAGCCCGGACCGAAGCGACCGTCATCCATAGGTCGGGAGACGTAGACGAGAGCGTTATGGCTCGTGCGCAGTAGATCGAGCACCGGCTGATGGGCAAACACGGGATGAAGCAAGGTGGGATCGGCGGTGGGCCGGAAGTATAGCGTGTCATTGCGCTCGCAGTAGGCCACGGCGGGCAGCGAATCGCCCAGCATCTTCAGACCGGCATAAAAGCTAAAGAGCTTCATGTTGGAAGCTGGCGTATAGAAATGATGCGCCTGGTGCTGGAAAATGGTGTCGGCCTCAGCAAGATCGTACAACATAAAGCCTGTAAAGCCCTGCCGGAAAACAGGAGACTCTATGAAAAATTTGCTTGCCGCGCTGTCTTGAATTTTAAAGCGTTGTGTTTTGCAGGCTGATATGGCCACGATGGTCAGAAGACAAAGAAGTGTACTAATCCTCATAGGCTTGTGCTGTAGGGTCGGTCAAAGCCAAATATACTTTTTCAACATGGTGAAATGCATAGCCGCCGGTATTTTCGCCAGTATAGCCATCAGGAAAGGCACATGGCGGTTCGTTGCTATCGATGCATTTTTGCTTATTTAGCGGTAAAGTTTTTGAATATGCACGCAGTTTCCAAATATAGTTTCATCTCCTTACTATTCTTTCTATTCTGCCTGCGGGCAGAGGCACAGCCAGCTTTTCTGCAGTATACGCACAGCCCATGGGTCGATTCGGTGATGCGTACGTTGAGCACAGAAGCACAGGTCGGTCAATTATTTATGGTGGCCGGCTACAGCAACCGCAGCGCTGCATATGAAGACTCCCTCATCCGGCTTGTGCAAGAGCACCATATCGGCGGAGTCATTTTTTTTCAGGGAGGTCCCGGCAGGCAGGCCCAACTCACCAATCGGCTGCAACGGGCGGTGAGCGTGCCCCTGCTTATAGCCATGGATGCCGAATGGGGCCTGCCCATGCGGCTCGACAGCACCATGCGCTGGCCCTATGCCATGGCTATGGGTGCCGTACAGGAGCCACACCTGATCTACGAAGCCGGTGCCGCCATGGCGCGTCAACTGAAGCGGCTTGGTGTGCACATCAGCTTTGCGCCGGTGGCCGATGTCAATAATAATGCTGCCAATCCGGTGATCAATTTCAGGTCGTTTGGTGAAGAGCGCGACCAGGTGGCCTGGCGGGCGGTAGAGCTGATGCGAGGCTTACAAGA
Source organism: uncultured Roseivirgaceae bacterium (assembly GCA_964596645.1). Taxonomy (GTDB): domain Bacteria; phylum Bacteroidota; class Bacteroidia; order Cytophagales; family Cyclobacteriaceae; genus CAVQEK01. The sequence goes on along the minus strand of CAZQVB010000021.1, from coordinate 52,026 downwards.
TCATGGCGTATTGGCAGTGGCCAAGCATTTTCCGGGTCATGGTGATACGGATGTCGATTCGCACCTGGGTCTGCCGCTGATCAGCCACAGCATGCATCGGCTGGACAGTGTGGAATTGTATCCATTCCGCACATTGATAAGCGCCGGCACCGGCGGGGTGATGGTTGCGCATCTCAATGTGCCTGCGCTCGATGCTTCCGGTACGCCGACTTCTCTCTCGGCCAACGCGATCAGTGGCCTCCTGAAAGATTCTTTAGGATTTGAAGGGCTTGTATTTACCGATGCACTCAACATGAAGGGTGTCACGGAATATACCGCGCCGGGCCATATAGAAAAGGCCGCATTGCTGGCAGGCAACGATGTGTTGCTTTTTCCCGAAGATGTGCCGCTCGCCACCCGTGCAGTGCGCAAAATGCTGGCCGACGGGCTGATCTCCCCGGCTGAGTTGGAAAAGCGATGTAGAAAAATACTGGCGCTAAAATATTGGGCGGGGCTGAATGCTGAGCCGAATGTCGATCTTTCCAACCTCACCGACGACCTGAATGCAGCGCAAGATGAGCTTTTGCTGCGGCGCATTACGGCTGCTTCGCTCACGCTGTTAGAGAATAAATCTGCCATTCCGGTGAAAGTGCTGGAAAATGAACGCTTCGCCAGCCTGTCGCTCGGCAGTGCCGACACCACTGTTTTTCAGGAATACCTGCAGCTTTACGCACCCATGGGCCATTACCAACTGCCAAAGGAGGCAAGCGACAGCACGGTGGCCGCTGTGTGGGGAGCTTTGCAGCAATACGATCAAATATTCATTGGTCTGCATGGCATGAGCCCCTTTCCGCGTAATCGCTTTGGCGTGCCATCGAAATTTACCACGCTGTTGGAGTGGGCGGCACAGTCGGGCAAGAGCATCATCGTACTGTTTGGCAACCCCTATTACCTGCAGTATGCTGAAGGCATCGAAGCAGCACAAGGCCTCATGGTGGCGTATCAGGAAACAGCCCATACACAATCGCTGACTGCCCAGGCGATATTCGGTGCCCTATCGATCAGTGGAAAGCTGCCGGTAGGCGTGCGTTATACGGCAGGAACAGGGCAACAAGTGACACATTCCGGCATCAGGATGGCGTATACAGCTCCGGAGGCGGTGGGCATAGGGTCTGCAGAGTTGCTGATCATTGATTCGCTGGTGCAATCTGCCATTGCCCAAAAAGCCATACCCGGTGCTCAGGTGCTTGTAGCCAAAGATGAAAACATAATTTATCACAAAGCCTTCGGACACCACACGTATGACGGCCAGCAAGCCGTAGCGCTGCATGACCTCTACGACCTGGCCTCCATCACCAAAATAGCCGGCGCATTGCCTTTGCTCATGCAACTGTACGAAGAAGGTAAATTTGACCTCGATGCTACCCTGGGCACCTACTTGCCCTACTACCGAAGGGGCAACAAAAAAGACATCACCTTTCGCGAGATACTGGCACACCAGGCCGGGCTGGAGCCCTGGATTCCGTACTGGCAAGATGCGTTCAGAAAGAGTGGAAAGAGGAAAAGGCGCTATTTGAATACCCAAGCGTCAAAAAAATATTCCGTGCAAGTAGGCGATCAGCTATACCTGAATCCTAAGTTTTATAAGCGCATTCACAAAGCCATACGCCGATCGGAGACGGGTGAGAAAAAGTATTTGTATTCTGGACTGGTGTTTTACCTGTTTCCGGAAATAATAGAAAAAATCACCGGTGAAGACTATAATACGCTGCTGCGCAGCAGGCTGTATGACCCATTGGGTGCCGGCACGCTCACTTACTTTCCGCAGAAATTTGATAAAAGCAGGATAGTACCCACAGAATATGATTCTGTATTCAGAAAGCAGCAAATACATGGCGCTGTTCACGACGAAGGCGCCGCCTTGATGCCCGGATCTTCCAGCAATGCCGGCCTTTTTTCCAATGCGAACGACTTAGCCAAGCTGATGCAGATGTATGCCAACCTGGGCGTATACGGTGGGCGGCGTTACCTGAAAGAAGAGACGCTGCGCGAATTTTCCCGATGTCAATACTGTGCTGAGGGCAATAGGAGGGGGCTCGGCTTTGACAGGCCACCGGCCACCCCCAGCAACAATGGGAATACGGCCCGATCGGCCAGCCCGGTCAGCTTTGGCCACTCGGGCTTCACAGGCACCTTTACCTGGGCAGACCCTGAGCACAACCTGGTGTATGTGTTCCTCAGCAATCGCGTGTATCCTACACGGGAAAACAACAAACTTTTCCGGCTCAACACACGAACCAACATCCTGCAGGCAGTATATGACGCATTGCCACGGGACTGAGGCACTATATGCCATCAAATTCACTATTCTTTCCCACCGGCAAACCTTTTCTATCGTATATTTGGGCGTTTTTTTAAGGTTAACCACATAGATCGTTATGAGCAATACAGTAGCACTGAAAGCAGCCGACAACATTAGGATTCTCTCGGCCGCCATGGTCGAAAAAGCAAAATCGGGACACCCGGGTGGCGCCATGGGTGGCGCTGATTTTATTCAGATCCTCTACTCCGAATTCCTGAATTTTGATCCGTCAGATATGTCGTGGCCTTCTCGCGACCGTTTCTTTCTGGATCCCGGCCATATGTCGCCCATGTTGTACTCCATGCTTACGCTGCTGGGTACCTATACATTAGAAGATATTCAAAACTTTCGTCAGTGGGGCAGTGTCACTCCTGGCCACCCGGAGCTCGACCACAGCCGTGGTGTAGAAAACACCTCCGGTCCGCTGGGGCAGGGGCATACCATGGCCGTAGGCGCTGCCATTGCAGCCAAGTTTCTTGCACACCGCTTTGGCGACTGGATGAAGCACCGCATCTACACCTTTATCTCCGATGGCGGCGTGCAGGAGGAAATATCACAGGGTGCCGGCCGTATTGCAGGTTTCCTCGGCCTGAGCAATCTGGTGATGTTCTACGACAGCAACGATATTCAGCTTTCGCACGAGACAGAGGCGACCACGTCTGAAGACACAGAAGCCAAATACAAAGCTTGGGGCTGGGCGGTAGAAACCATCGATGGCAACGACCATGATCAGATACGTGCGGCATTGAAGCGTGCCACCAACCAAACCGAAAAGCCTTATCTGATCATTGGAAAAACGGTGATGGGCAAAGGCGCAGTAGCTGATGATGGCTCCAGCTTCGAGCGCAAGACATCGACCCACGGCATGCCGCTGGGTGAGGCAGGCGCTTCTTTCAAGAAATCAATGGCCAACCTTGGCGCCGATCCTGAAAATCCGTTTGTTGTATTCCCCGAAGTGGCTGAGTATTGGGCAAAGCTGAAAGAGGAGAAGACGCAAGCAGCCCGGGAGCAAAAAGAAGCGCAAAAGCAGTGGGAGAATAAAAACCTGGATTTGGCGAAAAAGCTCAAATCTTTCATTGAGCGTGAGGTGCCCGCATTTGATTATAAAAGTATAGAGCAAAAAGCGAATGTAGCCACCCGCGCAGCCTCCGGCAACGCACTGGGCCATTTCGCCAAGAGCATTGAAAATATGATTGTGATGTCGGCCGACCTCAGCAACAGCGACAAGACCGACGGTTTTTTGAAAAACTCCAAAGCATTTACCAAAGGTGATTTTAGCGGAGCATTTCTGCAGGTAGGCGTCAGCGAACTCACCATGGCTGCCATAGCCAATGGCATGGCCCTGCATGGCGGCGTGATACCCGTCTGCGGCACGTTCTTCGTGTTTTCCGACTATATGAAACCGGCGGTGCGGCTGGCGGCCCTCATGCAGTTGCCGGTGAAGTACGTGTGGACGCATGATGCTTTTCGTGTGGGCGAGGACGGACCAACCCACCAGCCTGTAGAGCAAGAGGCACAAATTCGATTGCTCGAGCAACTGAAAAACCATCATGGCACCAACAGCATGATCGTGCTGCGCCCGGCAGATGGTGCCGAAACAACCACCTGCTGGAAGCTGGCATTGGAAAATACCGATACGCCCACAGCACTTTTGCTTTCGCGACAGAACATCGTAGACATACCGCCTATGGCCGATGGCTCGCGCTACAGCGAATCGCAAAAAACAGCCAAAGGAGCGTATATAGTGAAAGACGCCAACGGTGAGCCCGATGTGATACTGGTGGCCAATGGCTCGGAAGTGGCCACACTGTTTGAAGGCGCCAAGAAATTGGAAGAGGAAAAAGGCTTGAAAATACGCATTGTGTCGGCACCTTCAGAGGGATTGTTCAGGCAACAAAGCGAAGAGTACCAGGAGCAGGTATTGCCGTCGGATAAGCCGACCTTTGGGCTCACTGCCGGATTGCCCGTAACCCTGCGCGGCCTGGTGGGAACCAGGGGAACAGTGTTTGGACTGGACCACTTCGGCTACTCAGCGCCATTTAAGGTATTGGATGAAAAATTTGGCTTCACCGGCGAGAACGTGTACAACCAGGTACTGGCTTACCTGGAAAATGTTGATCGCGTGACGGTGTAATCGTTCAATATTTGCAAATATTTTCCCCGGCAAATGGCCTTTCACGATGCGCCAATTGCCGGGGATTTTTTTTAGCGAAAGGTAGAAGGTGCTCGTGAGCCTTCAAAGTGTAGTCTGGTCAGCCACCAAAGTGTGTTGCTTTGCCATGAAATGCCTCTGCCGCTTCCATGATGGTTTCTGATAGGCTTGGGTGCGGGTGTATGCTTTCGGCAAGGTCCGTGGCGACGGCCGCCATTTCTATGGCCAGCACATTTTCGGCGATCAGGTCCCCGGCATCTTTTCCTACTATGCCGGCACCGAGCAAGCGGCCGGAGCTTTTGTCGAAAATTAATTTGGTGAGGCCGTCATTTCTACCGAAAGTGGCTGCTCTTCCGGAAGCACTCCAGGGAAATTTAGAGATTTTTACAGAATAGCCCTGCTGCTTGGCCTCAGCTTCCGAGAGACCGCACCAGGCCACTTCCGGGTCGGTGTATACCACGGCGGGTATGGCTCGTGGCTCATACGCCGCAGGCTTACCGGCCAATATGGACGCAGCGACTGCGCCCTCATGGCTGGCTTTGTGGGCAAGCATAGGCTGGCCCGTTACGTCGCCAATGGCCAATATATGCGGCATAGATGTACGTAGTTCGGCGTCTACGGCAATAAAACCTTGCTCGGTTATTTTTACATCCAGCGTTTCCAGGCCAAAGCCGGAGGTGTTGGGTTTTCTGCCTGCCGCCACAAGAATTTTGTCAAAAGTCTGCGTTGATTCCCCATCGGGCGTGCTCAACGTTACCTTCACATTCTTTTTGCTCTTTTTCACATCCTGCACCTTGGTATTTAGCAAGATGTCGTCAAACAACTTATCCAATCTCTTTTTCAGCACCTTCACCAGATCGCGGTCAGCGCCGGGCATCAGGCCATCAGTCATTTCGGCCACCGTCACTTCTGTACCCAGGCCGGCGTACACGCTGCCCATTTCCAGGCCAATATAGCCACCGCCTACCACAAGCATGCGCCTGGGTATATCCTGCAAATCCAGTGCATGCTCAGCACTGAGTATTTGATCACCGTCGGGCTCCATGCCGGGCAGTACCGTGGCTGACGACCCGGTGGCAATGATGCAGTGCTCAAAGGATATTGTTCGCTTCTTATTTTTTGATTTTACCTCCAGAGTGTGCGCATCCACGAAACTGGCGTGTCCTTGAATGTGCTCTACTTTGCGGGCAGAGGCCAGTTGGCCCAGGCCGCCGGTTAGTTTTTTAATCACCTGGTTTTTCCAGTCACGCATTTTATCGAGATCAATTTCCGGCTGCTGATAGGTGAGGCCCCAAGCGGAGGCCTCTTCAGCTTCTTTTCTCAACTTGGCCACATGCAATAGGGCCTTGGATGGAATACAGCCGCGATACAGGCATACACCGCCCGGATTCTTCTCCGGATCAATCAACGTGACTTTCATGCCCAGGTCAGCCGCCTTGAAGGCAGCGGTATAGCCCCCGGGTCCACCGCCGATTATAATCAACTGACGCTTATTATCATCCGCCATGCGCACCTCCTTCCATCCATACATTCAGCGGATTTTGGAGTGCGTTGCAGATCCAGCGCAGAAATTCGGCTGCTTCCGCACCGTCTATCACGCGGTGGTCGTACGAGAGCGAAAGGGGTAGAATAAGTCGAGGCTTAAAGCCTTCACCTTGCCATACCGGTTGCATGGAAGCCTCCGACACGCCAAGAATGGCCACATTCGGCTGAAAGATAATGGGGGTGAAGTTGGTGCCGCCGATGCCACCCTGATTGGATATGACAAAGTTGCCCCCCTGCATATCTTCTGGTGAGAGTTTGAAATCGCGTGCCTTTTTTGCCGCCTGCACCAGCTCTGCCGCCAGTTCAGGTATGGTCTTTTTGTCTACCTGATCGATCACCGGCATGAGCAACCCCCGGTCTGTTGCTACGGCCACACCGATATTCACATAGTTCTTCAGCACAAGTTCATCGTTGGCGCTGTCGAGACTGCTGTTGAACTTAGGGTAATTTTTTAGCGCTAGAGCGGCAATTTTGAGCAAAATAGCCGTCACGGTGAGTCGTGGAGCTTCTTTGCCGGCTTGCTCATTTTGCTCTTTACGAAATTTTTCCAACCCCGTAATGTCGGCCTTGTCGAACTGTGTGACATGGGGAATGGCCTGCCAGGAGGCCTGTGTGCCTTTGGCGATAGTCTGGCGAATTTTGCTGAGCGGTTGTCGCTCCGTTTCGCCCCACTGAGAGAAATCTGGCAACTCAGCTTCTTCGCCATATTCCGACTGGGAAAGCACCTCGCGGGCGTATGCCTTTACGTCGTCTGAGGAGATGCGATTGCCGGGGCCAGTGCCGCTCACCTTTTGTATGTTGATGCCCAGCTCGCGAGCAAGCATGCGTACCGATGGCGCGGCAGGCACTTCTTTTTGCTGGCCTTTTTTTCCGGTTGTTTTCTCAACTGATCCTCCGGAAGATCCGTCCTCGTCCGCTTCTTCTTCCTCTTCGTCTCCTTCATCCTGATCATTACCGGCTTCTTCTTCTATGTCTTCTTCCTCGTCTGTCTTTTTCTTCGCTTTGTCTTTCGTCTTTTTCTTTTCTTCTTTTATTTTTTCTTCCTCGTCTTCATCGTCTTCTTCCTCTTCGTCAGAAGCTTCATCTCCTTCATTCTGATCATCATCATCTTCTTCCTCTACGTCTTCTTCATCGTCTGATTTTTTCTTCGCTTTGTCTTTTATCCTTTTATTCTCTTCTTTTATTTCTTCATCCACTTCCTCGTCTTCGTCGTCCTCGGAGTCAGCATTCTCTTCATCTTCATCCTCATCTTCTTCTTCTATATCCTCTTCATCTTGCTTTTCGCCTTTTTTAGCTTTTTTCTTATCCGTTTTTTTGGAGGATTTTTCTTCTGAACTATCTTCTTCGTCGTCGCTACCATCATCACCATCTTCTTCTATGGTAAGAATGACGTCGCCCACACCCAGCTCATCGCCTTCGCTTACTTTTATCTTTTTCACGGTGCCGCCGTGGGAGCTGGGTATTTCTACCGAAGCTTTGTCTGTTTCCATCACTATGATGCTGTCGTCTTTTTCGATGGTGTCTCCTTCAGAAACCAATATCTCTGTGACGGTGCCGGATTCGGCATTTTCTGCTATCTCAGGTACTTTTACTTCTATGGCCATATTTGCTCTATTTTATAGTGCGGTCGGATCTATTTTTTTAGGATCAATATTAAGTTCACTCATGGCTTCGGTGAGGATCTTTTTCTTAATGCTCTTTCTTTTGTACAGCGCCGCCAAAGCGGCAAAAGCTATGTGCCTGTCATCTACTTCAAACAGATCGCGCAAAGCCTCGCGCGTATCGCTGCGGCCATAGCCATCGGTGCCCAGCACAGAGAAGTCATCAGGAAACCATGAACTAAGCATGAGTGGCAGAGCTTTCATAAAATCTGATGCTGCTATCACCGGTTCGTCCGCCCCGTCAAAGCATTCTTCCACATACGTCTTTCTCGGTTGCTCATCGGGGTGGAGGCGGTTCCAGCGCGTGGCGGCTATGGCATCGTCGTACAACTCTTTATAGCTGGTCACGCTCCAAATTTCTGCGGTTACGTCGTATTTCTCTTCCAGCAGTTCTTTGGCCTTCATCACCTGCAGCATAATGGCGCCACTGCCCAACAGGATCACTTTTTTATCTTTTTTACCAGCCTTGCTGAACTTGTACATGCCTTTAAGAATTCCTTCTTCCGCTCCTTTGGGCATGGCGGGCATGTGATATTTCTCATTGGCCGCAGTGATGTAGTAAAAGATGTTTTCTCTGTCGACATACATTCGCTTCAATCCGTCGCGGATGATCACGGATATTTCAAAGGCAAAAGCGGGGTCGTAGGCTTTGAGATTGGGCACGGAAAGCGCCATAAGATGGCTGTGGCCATCCTGGTGCTGTAGGCCCTCACCGTTCAGGGTGGTTCTTCCGGAGGTGGCGCCGATCAGAAACCCCCTGGCCTGTGCGTCGCCGGCAGCCCATATAAAATCACCGACGCGCTGAAAGCCGAACATGGAATAAAACAGATAAAAGGGTATCACGTCCAGGTGATGGGTGGCATAGGCGGTGCCCGCGGCTATGAAGCTCGACATACAACCGGCCTCTGTAATGCCTTCTTCCAGTATGGCGCCTTTCTGTGTTTCGTTGTAAAAAAGCAGGCTGTCTTTATCCACCGGCTCATATTTTTGGCCTTCTGGTGCGTATATACCAAATTGCTTAAAGAGCGCTTCCAGTCCGAAAGTCCGCGATTCGTCGGGTACGATGGGCACCACATATTTGCCCATTTTTTTGTCCTTCATCAGCTTCGACATCAGGTGCACCACCGCCATGGTGGTGGCCACATCGCGATCGCCGGAGTCTTCGTACATGCCTTCGAAAAGCGCATCATCGGGCAGCTCCATGGGTTCTTCTTTCGGTTCGCGTACCGGGAACCAACCGCCGAGTGCGTCGCGTTTTTCTTTTAGATATTTATATTCCTCGCTCTTTTTGTCAAACCTGAAAAATGGAGCTTCCGCCACTTCCTTATCAGAAATGGGTATTTTGAAGCGGTCACGAAAGTCTTTCAGTTCCTCTTCATTGAGTTTCTTTTGCTGGTGTGTGATGTTCCGCCCTTCTCCAGCCTCACCCAGGCCGTACCCTTTCACCGTTTTGGCCAGGATCACGGTAGGCGATCCGGTATGCTCTACTGCCGCACGATAGGCAGCATATACTTTCAGCGCATCATGACCACCTCTTTTCAGCTTGCGCAGTTGATCATCATCGAGGTGTTCCACCAATTTTTTCAGTTGGTCGCTTTTGCCAAAAAAGTTTTTGCGTATATACTGGCCGTCTTCTGTGCTCAGTTTTTGAAATTGGCCATCTACCGTTTCATTCATGAGCTGCTCCAGCGCACCATCTACATCTTTTTCAAACAGTTCGTCCCATGCTCCGCCCCAGATCACCTTGATAACGTTCCAGCCGGCCCCGGTAAAGAGCGCTTCCAGTTCCTGGATAATTTTACCATTGCCGCGCACAGGTCCGTCGAGCCTTTGCAGGTTGCAGTTCACCACAAAAATGAGGTTGTCAAGATTCTCACGGGAAGCCACCGTGAGCGCACCGAGCGATTCGGGTTCGTCCATTTCCCCATCACCCAACAGCGCCCATACCTTCTGGTCCGAAGGCTCCTTCAATCCACGGTTAACCAGATATTTGCCAAAGCGCGCCTGATAGATGGCCTGAATGGGAGACAAACCCATGGAGACCGTAGGAAACTTCCAATAATGCGGCATCAGCCTGGCATGTGGGTAGGAGGAAAGGCCGTTGCCATCGGCCTCGCGCCGGAAGTTGAGCAAGTCTTGCTCTTGAAACCGGTGCTCAACAAACGAGCGCGCATATACTCCGGGAGAAGCGTGGCCCTGAAAATATACCAGGTCTGAGTGCCCTCCTTTTCGGTTGTGAAAGAAATGATTGAAGGCCACTTCGAACAGTGTGGCGGAAGAGGCATAGGTAGAAATATGGCCTCCAATGCCGCTGTGCTCCCTGTTGGCGCGCACCACCATAGCCATGGCGTTCCAGCGTATCACATTTTTTATCTTGTTCTCAAGCGCCAAATCGCCGGGGTACTGGGTATATTTTTCTACAATAGGGGAATTGATGTAGGCGCTGTTCATGGGCAGCGACATATCCACTCCACGCTTGCGCGCCTTATGGATGAGGCTGGAAAGCAGATCTTTTACCCGCTCCGGTGGCGCCGTCTGCAGCACGTATTCCAGAGAATCGAGCCATTCTTCCTTTTCAATGCGATATAGTTCTTTTTGATCTGCTTTTTTTTCACTTGCCATGTGGTGGTCTCAATATGAATGTGCGGTGGAGGGCGTTGTATCCTTTTTTTTCGGTTAAGTTAAAAAACCATGCCAGCACCTTTTGTTTTGATGATGCGTGCAAGGTGGTGACTGTAGAAAATGTGGAGAGGTGAACACGAAAAATGCCGCGTTCAAAAGCGGCTTGATGCTTGCAAGCATATTTTGAATTATATTGCGGCTTAGTTGCGTGCGCAACAATTTAATGCACATTTAGTAGACATCTCTTTAAAAGAATAACACCAATACTGTATTTATGAAAATAATAAAATTTGAGCGGGACAAGGGCGGTGAAACCCTTTCCTTCCATCAGGATTTACGTGCACGGGTAGAGGCCTATTTTTCCACCAACAACCTGCGTAAGCAGGGCGACTTCAGGATGAAGCTGAAGTCGATCGTGCTCATCCTCGGCTTCTTTATCCCTTACGTGCTCATTTTGTTGAACTTTTTGCCTACCTGGGGCATGGCGTTGCTTACTGTGGTGATGGGCATATTTACTGCCGGCCTGGGCATGAGCGTGATGCACGATGCCTGCCACAACTCATACTCCAGCAATCCGTATATCAACCGTTTTATGGGCTACACGCTCAATCTGATCGGGGGCAACCGGTTCAACTGGATCGTGCAGCATAACGTGAAGCACCACACCTTCACCAATGTGTACGGTGCCGATGAAGACATTGAAACGGGCAACCTCATTCGCCTGTCGCCTTATAGTCCTTACAAATGGTTTCATAAGTTTCAGCACATCTACTCCTGGTTTTTGTACCTGCTGGGCACATTTAGCTGGGTCACTTATAAAGATTTTGTCGAGTTCAATGACATGTATCGCGACAAAGCCCCTACACAGCGCAGGAGCTATTGGGTGGAACTCACCATACTCATTCTGTCCAAAGCTGTATACTTCGGCTACCTTGTCGTTATACCTTATTTGCTGCTCGATCTACCTTTTTGGTATATCATCATAGGCTTTCTCATCATACATTTTGTGGCAGGGTTCATACTCACCGTCACCTTTCAATTGGCACATGTGGTGGAAAACACGGAGCACGGAAGTGCCGAGCACAGCGAAAGTGCCATGAACACATGGGCGGTGCATCAGGTGAAGACCACCTCTAACTTCGCCAGAAAAAGCCGCCTGCTCAACTGGTATCTGGGCGGGTTGAATTTCCAGATCGAGCATCATTTGTTTCCCAACATCTGCCACATCCATTACAAAAAGCTGTCGGAAATAGTGAGGAAGACTGTGCAGGATCACGGCCTCAGCTACAACGATTATGAGAATGTGTTGAAGGCGATCCGGTCGCACTACCTTACGCTGAAGCGCTTTGGCCAGAAGGACTCCGTGATGGCCTGATTTTTCGCTCTTCCATACCTAATCAAAGAGTTGCACACAGCATTTTGATCATTTTTCCTTTAAGTTTGGGACGATGATCAAAATGCTGTTTGTATTTACAGCCGAGCGTATTTTCCCCGGGAGCATTGTGACCAGATATACATTTTTTTACGTCGCATTTCTTTGGATATGTCAAGTATACTTTGATGATTTTTTAGAGGAATGGCGCCTTTTGTCGAAAGAGACTTTTCATTATTATTTCGATTCAATAATTATAAAATCATCCTATTATGAATGTTGACAACCACCAGGGCAATCGCCTGCAAAAATCAAATCCTAAAATCGGCATCCGACCCACCATTGATGGCAGGCTGGGTGGCGTACGAGAATCGCTCGAAAACTCTACGATGGAAATGGCGCGAACAACGGCTGATTTTCTTACGAAAAACATCAGGCATGCCGATGGCACGGCTGTGGAATGCGTAATTGCCGACAGCACCATCGGCAGAGTGGCAGAGTCGGCCCGGTGCGACGAGAAATTTGATCGGGAAGGCGTAGGGCTTACCATTACTGTGACGCCCTGCTGGTGCTATGGCAGCGAAACCATGGACATGCATCCCACACGACCAAAAGCCATCTGGGGATTCAATGGCACGGAGCGGCCCGGCGCAGTGTATCTGGCTGCTACACTGGCTGGTCACAATCAAAAAGGTTTGCCTGCCTTCAGCATTTACGGCCGCGATGTACAGGATATGGGCGACACTACTATTCCTGACGATGTTGGACAAAAGCTGCTGCGATTTGCCCGGGCCGGGCTGGCCGTAGCCACCATCAAAAATACCTCTTATCTCTCCATCGGCTCCGTTTCTATGGGCATAGCAGGTTCTATCGTCGACACCGACTTTTTTGAAGATTATTTCGGCATGCGCTGCGAAAATGTAGACATGACTGAGCTATCCAGAAGGATTGAAAGAAATATATACGACCAGGAGGAATTTGAGAAGGCCCTGGCTTGGGTGAAGGAGCATTGCAAAGAAGGTAAAGATTACAATCCTGAAGATCAGCAGCGCTCGGAGGAAGAGCGCAGCGAGGAGTGGGCTTATGTGGTAAAAATGACCCTGGTGGTGCGCGATCTTATGACGGGAAACCCACGACTCGAAGCGCTTGGATTTGGTGAAGAGGCCCTGGGGCACAATGCAATCGTCAGTGGTTTCCAGGGACAACGGCAGTGGACGGATCACTTGCCCAATGGGGATTTTACCGAAGCCATACTCAATTCATCCTTTGACTGGAACGGCATTCGGCAGCCTTACCTTGTAGCTACAGAAAATGACAGCCTCAACGGCGTGAGCATGTTGCTGGGCCACCTGCTCACCAATCAGGCGCAGGTATTTTCTGATGTACGCACATACTGGAGTCCGCAGGCTGTGGAGCGCGTCACCGGGTGGAAGCCAGACGGACAGGCTAAGGATGGTTTTATCCACCTCATCAATTCTGGCTCTTCTGCACTTGATGGTACGGGCGAACAAGAAAAAGACGGAAAGCCGGCCATGAAACCATTCTGGGAAATCACCCCCGAAGAGGCCGATCAATGCCTGAATGCCACCAGCTGGCCTCCGGCCATGTACGAGTACTTCAGGGGTGGGGGATTTTCCTCTCAATTTGCCACACGAGGCGACATGCCCGTCACCATGTGTCGCATCAATTTGATAAAAGGAATAGGCCCGGTGATGCAAATCGCCGAAGGCCATACCATATCACTGCCCGACGAGGTGCATAAGACGCTGGATGAACGCACCAACCCCACCTGGCCTACCACCTGGTTTGTGCCGCGCATCACTGGCCACGGCCCTTTCAGAGACGTATATACGGTGATGGCCAGCTGGGGCGCCAACCACGGCGCATTCAGCTACGGGCACTTTGGCGCTGAGCTCATTACGCTGTGTAGCATGCTGCGCATACCGGTGCACATGCACAATGTGCTCGAAGGTGACATCTTCCGGCCAAGTGCGTGGAATATGCTGGGCATGCACAGCGAAGGTGCCGACTTCCGTGCCTGCACCACCTATGGCCCGCTTTACGGAAAGAGCAAAAAATAGGTGAAGCAAAAGGTGTAGTAAACGCCGACCTTTATTGTATGCAGTGCACTATAAACCCTTCAGCATCCCTGGAGGGTTTTTTCATGTAGAATTACGTGCACATGTGTTTCCTTTCATTCGCGATAGCAATGTGTGATTGAAGGCACCGGGTGCTTTGGAGGGATCATCTGGCCCAACGAACAGAAGGGCATATGCTTTGTTTGCCGCTTGTGCAAACAACCTTTTTATGGATTCCAGCGACTTTATACTTCAACGCCTCTCTGAGTGGGGCATCGACAAAATATTTGGCTACCCCGGCGATGGCATCGGCGGTCTCACCGGCGCACTCGATCGGCAGCAAGATAAGCTTGACTTCATACAGGTGCGTCATGAAGAAAATGCCGCATTTATGGCCGGAGCCTATGCCAAGTTCAGCGGCAGGGTGGGCGTGTGTCTGGCCACTTCAGGCCCCGGAGCCATACATTTACTCAATGGTCTATACGATGCCCGCATGGACCACCAACCGGTAGTGGCCATTGTGGGCCAGCAACCAAGACCGGCACTGGGTTCATCTTTTCTTCAGGAGGTCGATCTGGCTAATCTATTCAAAGATGTGGCGCGTGATTATTGCCAGTTCATCAGCCATTCGGCACAAATACGTCATTCCGTAGACTGTGCAGTACGCACTGCCTTGGCTCATCGCACAGTTACCTGCATAATAGTGCCCAACGATATACAACTCGAAAGCGCCATAGAAGAGCCTAAGGATAAACACGCCACCATGCACTCCGGCGTCGGTTACTCGGCACCAAGCGTGATACCAAAAAGTGCTGACCTCGACAAGGCTGCGGCGCTGATTAATAAGAGTGAAAAGCCTGCGATATTAGTTGGGGCCGGTGCACTTGGTGCCACAGCCGAAGTGCGGGCTTTGGCCGAAAAGATCGGCGCCGGTGTGGCCAAAGCCCTGCTTGGCCGTACGGTGCTCGACGATGACCTGCCCTACGTGACGGGCTCCATCGGCTTGCTGGGCACCGAGCCGAGCTACGAAATGATGCAGCGCTGCGATGCCTTCATCATGATTGGATCCGGATTTCCTTATGTAGAATTTCTGCCTCCCAAAGGCAAAGTACCAGGTGTGCAGATCGATATTGATGGAAAAAATTTAGGCCTGCGATATCCTTTTGAATTGAACCTGGTGGGCGACAGTGCCGAAACTATTCGGGCACTTTTGCCTCTTCTGCAACAAAAAGATAATGAAGACTGGCGGCAGCAAATTGAGAAAAACATAGTGAAATGGTGGAAAATAATGGAAGACAGGGCCATGGACTCCGCCAATCCCGTCAACCCCCAGCGGGTGTTTCATGAGGCCAATGCATATATGCCGCAGGATGCCATCATAACAGCTGACTCCGGCTCAGTGGCCAACTGGTATGCACGCAATCTCAAAATAAAATCGACCATGAAGGGCAGCCTGTCGGGCAATCTGGCCTCCATGGGCGCCGGAGTACCCTATGCCCTGGCGGCCAAATGGGCAGACCCCGGTCGGCCTGTGGTGGCTTTTATGGGCGACGGAGCCATGCAAATGTCGGGCAACAGCGAACTGGTGACTGCACAGAAATACTATAAAGAATGGGCCGACCCCCGGCTCATCGTGGTGGTGCTCAACA
>CAZQVB010000021.1:7714-36596 GCA_964596645.1 uncultured Roseivirgaceae bacterium | reverse complement strand
AGCTGATCACGGTGGCCAAGTACTGGCGCAAGTGGTCTAACCCCACCTGGATCACCCTGGTGCTCAACAACGGCGACCTGAACCAGGTGACCTGGGAACAACGCGTGCTGGCAGGTGATCCCAAATTTGAAGGGTCACAGAAACTACCTGATTTTCAATATGCAGAATATGCACGCATGCTCGGGCTGGATGGCATGCGTATAGACGACCCTGACAATGTAGCCGAGGGCTGGCGCCGTGCCTTTGCTTCAGATCGGCCATTTGTGCTGGAAGTGATCACCGACCCCGATATACCACCCATGCCGCCACACATCACCTTTGAGCAGGCCGCCAACCTGGCCAAGTCAATGCTGAAAGGCGACCCCCATACGGGCAGCATGATCAAGAACATAGTGAGAAAGAAAGTTGATGATTGGCTGCACTAGGCCCTAGCCACCGATGGTAGACATGGAAGCACCTAAAGGCTGCTGCCGGTGCTGCCGCTCAGCCGCCAGGCCATCTTTAGGTTTGTGCGCGATGCTGTGTTTGAGGGCGCTGCGCAACACATCGTCATCTGCTCCTTGCCGCATCAACTGTTTTAAATCAAGCCCAGTAGCGCTATAGAGACAGGTACGCAACTGACCATCGGCAGAGATGCGCAAGCGGTTGCAGGTGCCACAGAATGTGCGTGTGTAGGCAGGAATAATGCCTAGTTCGCCAGGTGCACCATCTAAAAGGTATCTATTGGCTGTGGCCGAGGGCGTTGTTTTGGCTGGTGTGAGGTTGGGGTAGCGTGTGGCTAGTTCTTTCAATATCCTGCGGTGGTCCCAGATGAGTTTCGGAGCTTTTTTGAAGCTGCCATTAAAAGGCATTTCTTCTATGAAGCGTACAGCCACCGGCCATTTTTCTGCCAACTGCGCCATCGGCACTATATCCTGCTCATTGATGCCGCCCATCACCACCATATTGACTTTCACCCTGAACCCTGTACTGAGCAATTCCTGCAACGTGCGCCAAACGTTATGAAATTCATCGCGACGCGTGATGTTGAAAAAACGCTGCGGGTCAAGCGTATCCATGCTCAGGTTTACATCCAGAATGCCCAATTGCTTTAGGTCCGATAAATAATTGCCAGCGAGCACACCGTTGGTAGTCATGCTCACCTGCTCAATTCCCGGCACCTCGTTCATCGACTGTAGAAAGGGCAAAAGGTCTTTGCGGACAAAGGGCTCGCCGCCGGTGATTCTAACTTTGTTTACACCCATACTTCTGAGTATAGTCACCAGGCGCAGCATCTCCTCGTAGCTGAGTATTTCCGATCGGTGTTTATACGCTATGCCATGGGCGGGCATGCAATAAAAGCAGCGCAGGTTGCACCGGTCGGTCACCGACAGGCGGAGGTAGTTGATGCGTCTGCCAAAAGAATCGGTTAGATTAAGCGTTTCCGACATCACCCGTCGCTTTGTTTCTGGTGCTATATTTTCGCGGTTTCAAATCACGCTCCACCACTACCTGTACAGAGCTGTCGTTGTCGAAAACCAAGGTTTCTTCCATTCCAACGGCATCAGAACCGATCCACTCGTCTACCAGGCGAGAAGGCACAAAAACCTGTAAAGCACATGATTTGTGATGAATATGCACCTTGTCGGTAAGGGGGTCACTGAGCAGGATGTAGTTGAGCTCTTCCCCGGCATTGTTCAATATTACCGTTTCAAACAATTCGCCATTTTGCGCAAATAAGCTCATTTCTTCTCTGCTCAGGCGAAACTTGATCAGTCCTTTTTCTAGTCTTAGCTTCATGCTCTTCGTTTTTGTAATACAATGTAGCCGAGCAATACAGCGCTATTTTCGTCACCGCTTCTGCCCTATAATTCCAAAACGCCCGCCTTAGTAGTTCAAATATATCAATTATGACAACGAAGGATTCATAATGTTAAATGGGTCAAGGAATTTCCCCCAAATCTTTGTGCGCTCCGGATGCGGAACCGCGTAGCATTTTATAATTTCACTATTAATTTAATCGTCTTTCTATACCGGCCATGGCTGGATTTATATCATTACGCGCAAATCATGAAAATTAACCTTCTTCTATTCGGTATTGCCAAAGAGGTGGTGGGATCGAACAAGGCGGTGCTGGATGTCCCCGACCGCACTTCGGTGATTGATCTTAAGCGCATACTGAAGGGAATTTATCCCGATTTACATCACCTCGATCACATGTCGGTGGCCATCAACAGCAGCTATGCCCGGCCCGACCAGGTGATCGGTGCCGATGATGAAGTTGCACTGATACCGCCAGTGAGCGGTGGTTGAAAAAAGACAGAACAGTGATAGAGCTCACCGACAAACCCCTGGATGTACAAAAGGCCATAGCAATGGTGCAAGAGGCACGCGCCGGCGCCATCGATGTGTTCATAGGCACAGTGCGCAACCACACGGGGCAAAAGCAGGTGGTGGCACTGGAGTTTGAAGCGTATGAAAAGATGGCCATGGCAGAGCTACAAAAAATTATTGATCAGGCGCATGCGAAGTGGCCGGTTTTGAAAGTAGCCATTCAACATGCACTGGGCCGAAAGACTATTGGCGAACTGGCCGTGGTGATCGCCGTATCTGCACCCCATCGCAATGAAGCTTTTCTCGCATGCCGATATGTCATTGATACTTTAAAAAAAACAGTGCCGATCTGGAAAAAGGAAATTTTCGAAGACGGCGAGGTATGGGTAGCTGCCCATCCCTAGCCGTTTCTAGCCCTTATATTCAATGAATATCAATTTCCAATGAACGGTGCTCATTTGCTGCGGGAGAAATATTCGAGTTTCCAAAGCGGCTTCACATCCAGCTCCAGCAGTTTAGCAATCAAAGCGTCATACGACTGCTCGTCCAGTTGCGTCCACTTGCCTTTGATCGACTTAATTTCTGGAAATTTCTTTTTCAGATTAGCCAGCAGGCGTGCATCGAGTACGGGGTGTGCATAGCCGGCCAGGTTGCTTTTTTCACCCATTCGTACTATTCCTGCTGCTTTTATATACGTGCTCACAATGCGTGCAGCTCGGCCATAGGTTACGCCTTCTATGCCTTGCTTCTTCAGGTTTTTCGTAATGACTCTGCAACTGCTTTTGTGCCATTCGTCAAATGCCTGCTGCGAGGCAAAGTCTGCCTGTCCGGTAAGGGAGGGCAGCTCGCTTTTTTCTATGGCTATGGCTATGCGCTCGGTGCCAACTGCTGATTTTTGTACCGATCGCGCGGCAGCCCATATGGCAAAGCGATGTACGTACCGGTCAAATGTGTATTCCATGTGTGTGTGGTTTGGTATGCTGTGATTACAATAGTTGTGGAAGCCAAATGTAGCAAGTCGAGGCTTGTAAGGCAACATTCAGTAGACGGTGTGCCGTATTCATTGGGTGGTGCATCAATCGAAGGCATATCTTCCCAGCAGCGCCTTGTGGTCAGATAGGTGAAAATTTAATGTTTCGAAAGACACATTCTCAAAGCTTTCGCCGCGGTAGAATTGCTGATCAATGCGGAGAAAAAACAGTGTACGGCCCAGGTAGGTAAACATAAAGTACCGGCCATTTTCTTCGTAGGCATTGTGGAAGTTCCGCTTCAGCCTGCTGTACAAATAGCTGGAGGGCATAGTGTTGAAGTCGCCGCAGAAAACCAGGTTATCAAATTGCGCAGTGCGCTCTGTCAACTGCTCCACCTGGTATACCTGGGTGTGGGTGGTGGTGCTAAGGCTGTACAGCACCTCCTTCACCGAATGCAAAAATCCTCTGATTGACCGCTGTGCCAAAGGGTTGTTGCCCTTCACATCGAACGACTTGATGTGGGTGTTCAGCACCGTGAGCGTGTCTTTACCGTGCTGCAACTGTGCAAAGACCCCGAGCAGAGGCTTGCCTGCCGCATGCGCTCGTATGGCGCCGGTATCTATCTGTGGCAGCGTGGTGAATATGGCCATGGATTCGAGGTAGTATTTATTGCCTGGTTTGTGAAAGGTGACCGGCGCGTAGCCCAATTCTCCCAGCGACTTGATCACATTCCAGCGGTCGTCGCGGCGGTTGGAATAAAACTCCTGAAAGCAAAGCACCTCCGGCTTTTCCAAATCCAAAAAATCGTAAAATTCCATCAGGCGGTCATGACCATCGTGATAGCGCACCGCATGAAGGCGGCCAAGGTTGTAGTTGAGTACGGCAACATCTGCAGGTTGGGAACTTTGTGGCCAGGGGAATTGAAAAAACCTCGGGCCAAATACTACGGCGTATATCACGAAAAGTATGACATATGGCCACCTCTTGTTCCTTCTGAAAAGAATGAGGTGCAAGACCTTGAGCAGAAGGAATAAAAGTGCGAAAGGAACAAGATAGGATATCAGGCCAAACACAAAATGCACCCTCGGCGAGATGAAAGCCGAAAGGAAAATGATGACAAAACCGATGATGTACGGAGCGGAACTTGGCTTGAATAAATTGGTCAAAAGAAAAACGTTGGCAGGTGGCGGCTACTATGAGCCGTAAATATAACCTGCCTCCGCTGCAGAAAAAACTATTGTATAAAACGAAGACTACAGCAGTGGGCCTTCTGAATTTTTATCTACCACTGCGTAGTACACATTGGCTGTATGGTCGGTGCTGTCTACAGCCAGGGAGGGGTCGGTGAGGTATTCCTCCCAGATGAGGCCGGTAGCCTGCAGCTCGTGCTCATTGAGGTAAGCGCGAATGCGTTGGTGTGTGAATGAGAGCGGGCCGTCAGCCGCTGTGTGCATGGCCTTTACCACGGGGCCTTCCGGTAGGGTTTTGCACAGGTATGCCGAATTGGCCGGCGTAGATAGTCCTGCAGAGATGGGGATGCCGGCATCGAAGCTCATGTCGTCGTCGGCATAGTGCTGAAAAACGCAAATGGGCTGCCCGCCTACTTCCACATTAAGATCGTGCGCTGCCTGCAGAAGTGCCCCAAGCATTTGCACCATTTTGGCATTGAACATGGCCACCTCTTCACCTTCCAGATCTGCCTCCAGCGCCAGGTAATGAATTTCTTCTACCTGCTCCATCACGATCAATTCTTTCTCGGCAGGCATATTTTCAATTCTGGTTTTCAACATGGCCAGTACGGGCATCATCTGCTCGGGGCGGGGCGACGCCTCCCATATCCCCCTGAGTTTTTCCAATACAGATTGCCGCCGGTCGTAGGCCCAGGTGAGTGTGGTAGCCCCGCCAGCATAGCTCAGCAAAAAGAAAAAGCTGCCCGGAAAGTCGTTACTGTCTGTATCCAGCGCCATTTTTACAAATGAATATGGCTCAGCTTCCAAAATACGAAGCTGGTAATCACTGGATTGATGGGGAAAATAATTGCCGGCTTCCAGGAGCCATAGAGGCCAGCTACTCGTGTCGCTGATGTACTCATACACACGCTCCTGATCCGCCACTATGCGCACCGAGTGTTGTATATGTACCTTGTCGGGCAGCTGGGTGTACACCAGCAAAGCCACAATGAGTATGGCGCCGAGGTAAAGAAAATATGTTTTCATTTTTGCCATGGTAGCAGAAATCAATAGCCGCAAGCTATGGCCAATCGGTGGTATTTACAACGTACTTTGCCGGTATCAAATACCATGAAAGGTTGTAACTTTAAAGCGCTGCATTTCTGGCCAGCGCGCGGTATTTTTAGCTTGTTTGTACATCTATGGCGTCTACACTTTCCGAGGGTTGGTTATCTGCAGTCATAGCCGCAGGGCTGGTGCTGCTGGCTATGCTGTACAGTTATTTTACTAAAAAGATCGACCTGGCAGGAGGCATTACGGGAGTAGTGTTTGCAGCCTTGCTGTATGCGGGGTCTGGGTGGTTGGGTCTGGCGCTGCTTTTCACCTTTTTCTTTGCCGGCTCCTATGTGTCGCGTCTGGGCATTGATCAGAAACAGATGGCCGACATTGCACAAGAAGATGGTGGCCGGCGCGGTATTGACCATGCATTGGCCAATGGCGGCTTCCCGGTGATTTGCCATATCGGGCTGCTTTTTTATCCGGAGCCCAAAATATTCTTCTTGGTGGCTGCGGCCACGGGTTTTGCGGTGGCCTGTTCAGATACTTTCTCCTCCGAATTAGGCAATGTATACGGACGGCGCTTTTTTAATATCATCAGCCAAAATCCCGACCTGCGGGGTCGCGATGGCACTGTGAGCCGGGAGGGATTTGCCTATGGCGTGTTGGGAAGCACTCTCATCGCCATCGTTTTTGCATTCTTTTATCCCTCTGCGATTGCTTTCGTGCTGATCCTCGCCGGTGG
Source organism: uncultured Roseivirgaceae bacterium (assembly GCA_964596645.1). GTDB lineage: Bacteria > Bacteroidota > Bacteroidia > Cytophagales > Cyclobacteriaceae > CAVQEK01. Next base: position 30,342 of record CAZQVB010000021.1, on the reverse strand, counting down.
TTTTGCCGGCAACGTTTTCGATTCCATACTGGGCGCCACACTGCAGCGCAAAGGCGCACTGAACAACCATTGGGTCAACTTTATATCCATCGCTACCGCCGGCACGGCATCTGGACTGGCTGCGTTGGTGTTGGGCTGGTAGTCTTCGTTGGGTATTTTCCTTCGGAGAGCTTTCCAAAAAGTAATGCGGTTCTTGAATCTTTGATGAAATTGGTTCAATTTCGTCGCGCAAAGCACGGCGCCAGATAATCCACCGTCATCAATACAAACAGCCCAAATAAAATGCAGCATCCATTACCTTCAGCAGAATTTCCTCTGGACTGTTTATGTGGTTTTTCTGTTCTCAACCGGTCGCGATATGCATGATAAACGGAGCACAGGTTAATGCATGCTTGCCTTTTTTTTATATGAGTTCATCTAAATTTCACATACATGTCTAGAGTATATAATTTCTCTGCCGGTCCGGCCGGCATACCGTTGGAAGTACTGGAAAGGGCCCAGAAGGAACTGGTCGACTATCAGGGGGCCGGTTTGTCGGTCATGGAAATGAGCCATCGTTCTGCTGAATATCAAAGCATTTTCGATTCGGCCATGGCCAATCTCCGCAAGCTGATGAACATCCCGGACGACTACACGGTGCTCTTTCTGCAAGGCGGTGCAAGTGCCCAGTTTTCGATGGTACCCATGAACCTGTACAGTGAAAAGCGCAAAGCAGACTATGTCAACACCGGATTGTGGTCAAAAAAGGCGATCGCTGAAGCCAAACGATACGGAAACGTGCGCGTGGTGGCATCATCAGAAGATAAAACCTTCAGCTACATCCCCGAGCTGCGGGCAGATATGTTTGATCGGGACGCCGACTACGTGCACATCACCACCAACAATACTATATATGGTACTTTGATGCCGGAGTTGCCCGACACCGGCAATGTGCCCATTGTGGCTGATATGTCGTCAAACATTTTGAGCCAGGAATATGACGTGCGTGATTTTGGGTTGATCTATGCCGGCGCACAAAAAAACATAGGCCCGGCCGGTCTCACCGTGGTCATCGTGCGCAGCGATTTGATGGGCCACGCCATGGACATCACCCCGGCACTCTTTAATTATAAAAACCATGCAGAAGCCGATTCCATGCTCAACACTCCGCCGTGCTACGCCATATATATAGCAGGGCTGGTATTTGAGTGGCTTCTTGAAAAAGGCGGCGTAGCCGAAATGGAAAAAATAAACCGGCACAAAGCGGCCATTCTTTACGACTATCTCGACAACTCCAAAATGTTCAGCTCCACGGTGGTGCCCGAAGCACGCTCTCTTATGAATGTGCCCTTCGTCACCGGCGATGAGGCGCTCGACAAGAAGTTCATAGCTGCCACTTCCAAGCGCGGACTGAAAACGCTGAAAGGGCATAGAACCGTGGGCGGTATGCGCGCCAGTATATACAATGCCATGCCGGTAGAAGGCGTACAGGCGCTGGTCGATTTTATGAAGGAGTTTGAAATGGAGAATCGTTAAGCCAGCCTCATGTACAAAATACAAACCTTGAATAAAATAGCATCGGAGGGGCTCAGTCGTTTGCCCCTCGATCGCTATGAAGTGGCCTCTGAATTTACCACACCCGACGCCATACTGGTACGCAGTGCCAAGATGCACGACATGGCTCTAACATCGAGTGTGAAAGCCATCGGCAGGGCGGGGGCGGGGGTCAATAACATACCGTTGGATGCGTGCACAGAAAAAGGCATTGTGGTATTCAACACACCGGGTGCCAATGCCAATGCGGTAAAAGAGCTGGTGATCGCCGGGCTCATCATGTCGTCCAGGCAAATGGTAGAAGGTATACAATGGGCAAAAACCCTGGCAGGCAAAGGCGATGAAGTACCTGCACTGATAGAAAAGGGAAAATCCAATTTTACAGGGCCTGAGATATATGGTAAAACACTGGGGGTGATTGGCCTGGGTGCCATAGGCATGCAGGTAGCCAATGCGGCCTACGCCCTGGGTATGCGCGTGATCGGTTTCGACCCGTACATCTCCATCGACTCGGCCTGGGGCTTGTCTCGCGAGGTACAGCGCGCCATCAGCCTCGACCACCTGCTCAGCGAATCGGACTATATCAGTCTGCACGTGCCGCTGCTGGAAAGCACCAATGGCTTTCTGAATGGCAGTAAGTTTGGCATTATGAAAAACGGCGTGCGGATCATGAACTTTGCCCGCGGCGGGTTGGTCCACAAGAGCGACTTATTCCAGGCACTGGGCAGCGGCAAAGTGGGTGCGTACGTCACAGACTTTCCCGATGACGACATGCTGGGCAATGATCAGGTGATCGCTGTACCGCACTTAGGGGCGTCTACACCGGAGTCGGAGGCCAACTGTGCCATGATGGCGGTAGACCAGGTGCGTGATTATCTGGAAAACGGCAATATTCACAATTCTGTAAACTTTCCTTCTGCTGCCATGCCGCGCAATGGTGGTCATCGCCTCATCATAGCCAACAGGAACATCCCAAAGATGGTGGGCCACATCACTTCGGTATTGGCCGATGAAAACATCAACATCGCCGACCTGCTCAACAAGCACCGGGGCGATCTGGCATACAACATCATCGATGTAGACGACGATATCACCGAAGCACATGTAGCCGCTATTCGCAAGATAGATGGTATCATCATGGTGCGGGTGCTGCGCGCATAGCTCCAACAGAATTATTCCATTTTCTTCAATAAAAATTCCTACACATCAATGGCAACCATAAGAGCATTCAGAGGACTAAGGCCGGTGGCGGAAAAGGCGGCAGCAGTAGCCAGCAGGCCCTACGACGTGATCAACACCGAAGAGGCACGCAAAGAAGCGGAGGGCAACCCCTTGTCCTTTCTCCATGTGGTGAAACCAGAGATAGACTTCGCCGACGATCAGGATCCCTATGCCGATGAGGTGTATGAGAAAGGCGCCAAAAACTTTGAAGAACTTATCTCCAACGGCACCTTTTTGCAAGACACCAAGGAGTGCCTCTATCTATATCGCCTCACCATGCATGGTCGCTCGCAGACCGGCATTGTGGCTTGTGCAGCCATTGAGGATTATTTCAGCGGGGTCATTAAAAAGCACGAACTGACACGGCCAGACAAGGAAGAAGACAGAAAGCAGCACGTGCGCACCAGCAGTATACATGCCGAGCCGGTATTCTTCGCCTATCCCTCGCGACCCACACTCAAGACCATTGTCAATAATTTCACCCAGAAACCGGGGATATATGACTTCGTAGCCAACGATGGTATACGCCACGAGTTGTGGGTGGTAGACGATGGCGGGTTGATAGAAGAAATAATTAAAGAGTTTTCGCAAATACCCGCTACTTATGTGGCCGATGGCCACCACCGCACAGCTGCCGGTGCATACGTAGGGCGCGAGAAAGCCGAACAAAACGAAGACCACACTGGCGATGAGGAATACAACTACTTTCTGGCGGTACATTTCCCCGACGACGAACTCCAGATCATTGACTACAACCGCGTAGTGAAAGATCTCAACGGCCTCTCTCAGGAAGAATTTTTGAAAAAGCTGTTGGGGGGCTTTGAGATCACCGCAGAAAGCGACGATGTGATAAAGCCAGAGGCCATACACACCATGAGCATGTACCTGAACAAAAAATGGTACCGCCTCCAGGCCAAAGCGCATACCTACGACGACAACGACCCGATCAAAAGCCTTGATGTGACCGTGCTCAGCGAACAAATTCTGGAGCCTTTACTGGGCATCAAAGATCTGCGTACCGATAAGCGTATCGATTTCGTGGGCGGCATTCGCGGACTGGAAGAGCTGCAGCGCAGGGTAGACAATGGAGAAATGAAGGTGGCCTTTGCGCTCTATCCGGTGAGTATGCAGCAACTGATGGCCATAGCCGACACCGGGCAAATCATGCCGCCCAAAACCACCTGGTTTGAACCCAAGTTGAGAAGCGGGCTGGTGGTGCATAAGTTTTAGTTCAATAGATCATTAGTTTGGTAGGTCAGTAGGTCGGTGGGTGAGTAGATTGGTAGGTCAGTAGGTCAATGGATCAGTAGATTAATAGTTCAGTTGATCAATTGAACTATTGATCAATTCACAAGGGTTTTGTTGTTTGGCAGTTAAAGTACCATCGAATAAGTTGGAGAAATTTAAATTGGCTTTAAACTTATGAAACCAATGGCGGGTGGACGGCTGCCAGCGAAGTTTTCCCTTCTCAGCCAGCTTTTTGTTTCGATGGCGATAAAGTACTTAGAAACCGCCACAAGCCATATGCTAAACGTCCTGGCAAATAGAGCAAAGTAATGAATTGTCAAAAACTGCCTGCTCAAATTCTGCGCCTTCACCTATATTAGGCCCCGCATAGCTACACTTTTTTAAACTTATCTCGTCCTGTCATGAATCCCTCAAAATTGCTTCTTGCGGTGCTGTTGCCGCTATTGCTGTTGGCCTGTACAAAAGATGAAAAAGCCACTGTCGACGACTTCAGCAGTGCGCGCGGTATGTTCGTGGATCTTGTCACGTCGCATACTGCCGGGCTCATCTCTACACGATCCGACATCCGCTTACGGCTGGCGCGCGATGTAGAGCAGGCATCCTCCGGTGCTGAGATAGATCATAAAATCTTTCGCTTTGAGCCAGGCATCGCCGGCACCGCCTTCTGGGAAGACAGCCGCACGGCGGTCTTTCGCCCAGATAAGCCACTGGAACAGTCCACAACATACAAAGCCCGCTTTCACCTTGCGGAGTTGCTGGAGGTGCCCGACGATAAGGAAGAATTTAGATTTGTGTTCACTACCCTGGCGCAAGATTTTGAGCTCGACCTGAAAGGGATGGAACTCTACGACGCCACCAGCCTCAACCAGGTAAAGGTGACCGGCCAGTTAATCACTGCCGACGAAACGGATAATGAAAAAGTAGAAAAGATGCTCAGCGCCAGTCAGGAAGGTTCGTCGCTGAGCGTCACCTGGTTTCATGGTGCCGGCACGAACAGGCATAGGTTTGCGATAGAAGATGTAGTGCGCCGTGAGAAGGCCAGCGCCGTAGTGGTGCAGGTGCGTGGCGAACCCATCGATGTAGAGCGCGACGTGAAAGAGCAGGTGGAGATACCTTCGCTGAGCGATTTTAAGGTGTTGAACACCCAGATCGTGCGGGGTGCCGACAGCTATATTTCCGTGTTGTTTTCCGACCCCCTGCTCGACAGGCAAAACCTACTTGGTTTTGTCACGATTAAAGGCATGACCGGTGCACCGCGCATGGTCACGGAGCTGAACGAGCTCAAAATATACCCATCGCAGGATGTGCAAGAATCTGTGGAGCTGCACATATATAAAGAGATAAAAAATGCTGCCGGGTTCAAGCTGAAAGAAGATTACAGTACGAAGCTCACGCTGGTGCAGTCGAAGCCGGCCGTGAGTCTGGACGATGCCGAGGGCAGCATCATTGCCGGCGGGCAGGCGCTGGTGTTGCCGTTTTACGCCATCGGCCTCACTGCCGTAGACGTAACGGTGGTGCAAGTTTTTGAAGAAAATATGCTGCAATACCTGCAGGTAAACGAATTGGGCGGAAGTCGTGAATTGAGGCGGGTAGGACGGCCCGTGGTGAAAAAGACCATACCACTGGAAGGATCGGGTGTTACGGATCTTCAAAAGCGCAATCGCTTTGCCATAGACCTGGGCGAAATAATGAAAGCAGAGCCTGGGGCTATTTATCAGGTACAGATCGGCTTTCGCAAATCACAATCCGTTTTCTTCTGCGCATCCGACCCCACCGAGCCGGACGATATGGAGACATTGGAAGAAGACAATTGGGACAACCAGGACCAGGAGGATGATTACTGGGATTACGAATACTACTACTACGAAGACTATGACTGGTCGCAGCGTGATAATCCCTGCAGCCAAAGCTACTACGGCGACCGCCGCAGTGTGAAAAAAATACTCTTTGCCTCCAACATCGGCCTCATCGCCAAGCGCAACGACTTCGGCGATCTGAAGGTGTTTGCCACCGACATCGCTACCGCTAAACCAATGCCCGGCGTAGACCTCACTATTTACAACTTTCAACAACAACAAATAGGCAGTGGCAGTACCGGCAGCGATGGCAGCGTACTATTGCAATTGGAGCAGAACCCTTTTGTGGTTATGGCCAAAAAAGACAACCAGACCGGCTATCTGAAAGTAGACGACGGCTCGTCGCTGTCGCTGAGCAACTTCAACGTGACTGGGCAATCGGTGCAGAAAGGCTTGAAAGGCTTCATCTATGGAGACCGGGGCGTTTGGCGCCCGGGCGATACGCTCAATATCGGCTTCATTCTTCAGGATGAGCAACAGGTGATACCGGCTACGCAGCCCGTCATACTGGAACTGTACAACCCGCAGTCGCAGCTGGCAGAGCGCATAGTCAATGCCAACCCTGTACATGGTTTGTACGTGTTTCGCCCCTTCACCAGCACCGAGGCACCCACCGGCAACTGGCTGGCCAAGGTGAAGGTGGGCGGTACTATATTTCAGAAAACCTTAAAGATAGAGGCCGTAAAGCCCAACAGGCTGAAGATCAACCTGGATTTTGCCGCCAGTCAATTCACCATAAACGACCGGCAGATATCCGGCGACCTAAAAGCACGATGGCTGCACGGCGCTCCGGCGCGCAACCTTCGGGCAGAATTTGAATTGCTGCTCACACCGAAAAAAACAACCTTTGATGCCTTTCCTGCCTACACTTTCGACGACCCCTCAAGGCGCTTTGAGGCCGAGCCGGAGGTGATATTTGAAGGCAGACTGAACGCCGAAGGCTTTACTGAGATAAACGTGGCGCTGCCCAAAGCCGAAGACGCACCCGGTGCGCTGCGGGCCATCTTCAAAGGTCGCGTGTATGAAGAAGGCGGCGACTTTAGCATAGACCAGTTTGACATTCCCTACTTGCCATACAGCTCTTTTGCCGGTGTGCAGGTACCCAATGGCGATAAGCGTGGTATGCTGCTCACCAACCAGGAGCATACAGTGCACATAGCCACCGTCGATGCGCAGGGCCGCCCCGTGTCGCGCAGCGAAGTCAATGTAGAACTCTATAAACTCGACTGGCGATGGTGGTGGGACAACAGCTGGGAAGACATCAGTAACTATGTAGGTCGCGAATACAGAAAACCCATAAAAAGCGCCGTAGTAAGCACCAGCAATGGCAAAGGCACCTGGAAGATGCGTGTGGACAAACCCAACTGGGGCCGCTACTTCCTGCGCGTCACCGACCCGGTGTCGGGGCACTCTTCCGGCCAGATTGTGTTTATCGATTGGCCTGGCTATGCCGGCAAAGGCGGGGAACTCGCCGGTGCCACCATGCTGGATATTACGGTGGAAAAAGAAGCCTATACAGTAGGAGAGAAGGTGCGATTATCTGTACCGGGCAGTGCTGGTGGCCGCGTGCTGCTGAGCCTGGAAACCGGCAGCCGAATGCTACAGCACACCTGGATAGATACAGAAGCCGGCAACACGGCCATAGAGTTTGAAGCCACGAGCGACATGACGCCCAATGTGTTTGCGCATGTGATGCTGATACAGCCGCATGCCCAGTCGGCCAATGATCTGCCCCTCAGGCTATATGGCGTGCAGTCGATAGAAGTCAATGATCCGTACACGCGACTGGAGCCGGAGATAAGCATGCCTGCGGAGCTGGGGCCAGACCGGGATTTTAATATAAAAATCACTGAAAAGAACGGGCGGCCAATGACCTATACCATTGCCGTGGTTGATGAAGGATTGCTGGATCTCACCCGCTTTAAGACACCGGAGCCCTGGGATGCTTTCTATCAACGCGAGGCACTGGGTGTGAAAACCTGGGACTTGTTCGACAAGGTGCTTGGCGCACAGACCGGGGCACTGCAAAGGCTGCTCTCCATCGGCGGCGACGATGAAATAAAAATGTTGGAAGAGCAGCCGGCCAATCGATTCAAGCCGGTGGTCATCTTTAAAGGGCCGTTTCACCTGAAAGCCGGAAAATCTGCCACGCACCAGCTCCATATGCCACAGTACGTGGGTAGTGTGCGCACCATGGTAGTGGCAGAGCACGAGAGTGCCTATGGTCATGCAGAGGCTACGGCTGCCGTGAAGCAGCCGCTGATGATTTTGGCCACGTTGCCGCGTGTGGCCGGGCCGGGTGAAGACATTTTGATGCCGGTGAACATATTTATCGACAACAATAAGCTGAACAGCATCAGCTTGAAAGCCGAGGCCACAGGAAAACTGAAACTCGCCGGCCAGGCATCACAGCAGGTAGCCATGCAGGGTGAACGCGACAAAATTGTCTTTTTCAATATAAAAGCTGAAGAAGCCATTGGTGTTGGCAAAACCAGCATAACAGCCACTGGCGGAGGCATCACGGCCAAGTATGATGTGGAAATGAACGTGCGGGCCAGCAATCCCAACATCACGGCCGTGCAAGACAAACTGCTCGCTGCCGGCGAAGAATGGACTCAGCCATACAAGCCCCTCGGACTGTTGGGCACCAACAGCGGAGCCATAGAAGTGAGCAGCCTGCCGCCACTCAACCTCGAGCAGCGCCTCGACTACCTGGTGACCTACCCGCACGGCTGCATAGAGCAAACCACTTCAGCAGCATTTGGCCAACTGTTTATTGCAAACCTCACTAAGCTCGACCAGGCACACACTACTGAGATAGAGCAAAACATCAACGCGGCCATCGACAAAATGAAGTCTTTCCAACTGCCATCCGGTGCATTTAGCTATTGGCCCACCGACATCAACCCGCATTTGTGGAGCACCACTTATGCCGGTCATTTTCTTATAGAAGCAAGGGGAAAAGGCTATTTCGTGCCCGACAATATGATGAACAGCTGGTTGTCTTTTCAGCAAGCCGAGGCCAACCGCTGGGTGTATGATGCCAAACGCCACAATGACCTGGACCAGGCTTACCGTTTGTATGCATTGGCCAAGGCGGGGCAACCTGCGCTGGGCGCCATGAACAGGATGAAGGCCATGGCCGGGCAGCGCCCAATCGCGCAATGGCGACTGGCCCTGGCCTATGCGGTAGCCGGCCATGACAAAGAAGCCAAAGCCATGGTGAATGCCCTCACCACCGAAGTGCAGGACTACCGGGAGCGCGGCGGCACATTTGGCTCTACCCAACGCGACCAGGCCATGATACTGGAGGTACTCGTACATCTGAACATGCAGGAGCAGGCATTTCTGCTGTTGCAAAAGATAGCCCGGCACCTGGGCGATGAGCGCAACTGGATGAGCACGCACACCACCGCCTATACATTGCTGGCGGTCGCCAAATATGCCGCGGAGTTTCCGGTGGATGGTGCTGCTGAGGCTACCGTGCAGATCAACTCCAAAGATGTGGATATGAACGTTGGCAAGTACCTAAGCCAATGGTACCTGCGCGATGCTGACAAAGCGCATCAGGTGGTGGTACGCAACAATGGCAAATCGCCTATTTACGTTCGCATCATCCGCACCGGCGTGCCACTGACCGGTGATGAACAGGCAGATGAGCAAAATCTCAACCTCACCATTACCTATAAAAATGGCAAAGGCGAGGTACTGGACGTAGCAAAGCTGGAGCAGGGCACCAATCTGATGGCGGAGGTCACCGTGCACAACCCGGGCCTGATGGGCGATTATGAGCAGATGGCCATCACGCAGATCATGCCTTCCGGCTGGGAAATCATCAATACACGGCTCGACGAAACCTCCGGCTTTTATCAGAAAGATGTGCCGGAATATCAGGATATACGCGACGACAGGGTCATGACGTATTTCGACCTGAAGGCGGGTGATAAAAAGACCTTCCGCATTATGCTGAACGCCAGCTATATGGGGCGGTTTTATCTGCCGGCGGTGCAGGCCCAGGCTATGTACGACAATACCATATCGGCCAACACAGCCGGCCGCTGGGTAGAGGTGGTGAAGGCGGCAGAATGATGGTTTTCATGTAAAACTCTTGCCGGTGCACCAGTAAGCAAACTATGGCAGCATGTTTATGACGCATTTTCTGAAACGATACCGCAACTACTGGCGTCTTTGGCATTTGGCTGTGCCGGCTGCTGTGTTCGTAGGCTTGCTGTGGTTTGTGCTGCCACTGTCGCAGCCACTATTCCGTGTGCCCTACAGCACTGTGCTCAACGACCGAAGCGGCCAGCTACTGGGAGCAACAACCGCAGAAGACGGGCAGTGGCGGTTTCCCATGGCCGACTCAGTGCCCGGCACATTTGCAGCCGCGCTCATCGCCTACGAAGATGAAGCATTCCTGCATCATCCGGGGATTGATGTGTCGGCCATCGTGCGCGCGGCCATCGTAAATATTCGAGCGGGTGAAGTGAAAAGTGGTGGCAGTACACTCACCATGCAACTCGCCCGTATGGCTCGTGGAAACAGAAAACGCACCTACTGGCAGAAAGCCATCGAAATAGGGCTAGCGCTGAAGCTTGAGCTGCACCACTCAAAAGATGAGCTCTTGAACCTGTATGCCGCCCATGCACCATTTGGCGGCAATGTAGTGGGGCTGTCTGCGGCCTCCTGGCGCTATTTTCACAGGCCATCGCACTTGCTGTCCTGGTCGGAGGCCGCTGCATTGGCGGTGATGCCGAACAGTCCGGCCCTCATTTACCCGGGAAGAAATGAGCAGCACCTGCACCAAAAGCGTGATCAGCTGCTCGAGAAATTGCACGAAAAAGGCCATTTCACCACTTCCGACCTTGCCTTGTACAAGCTAGAGCCGCTGCCCGGCAAGCCGCTGCCTTTGCCAGGCATGGCGCCACACCTGTTGGCACGCGCCATGCAGGAGGGCCACCGCGGCCAGATTTTACACTCCACCATCAATGCGCGGATGCAACAGACGGTTGCCGGCCTGGTGAAACGGCATCACGCCATAGCCCGCGGCAATGAGGTGCACAACATGGCGGCGTTGGTGGTGCGCGTGACCGACGGGCAGGCATTGGCTTATGTGGGCAATGTGCATTCCGAAGGAGATCACGGGCAGCATACTGATCTCGTCTCGGCACAGCGCAGCACCGGCAGCCTGTTAAAGCCTTTGCTTTATGCTGCGGCGATGGATGAAGGACTCATTTTGCCGCAACAGCTCATGGCCGATGTGCCAGTATTTTACCAAGGGTTTGCCCCGCAAAATTTTGATAAGCAATATAATGGGGCCGTTGCTGCCGACCAGGCACTGTCCCGATCACTGAATGTGCCCTTTGTGACGCTGCTGCGTGACTATGGCTATGAGCGGTTTCATCATCTTTTGCAACGTGCGCAGTACAGCTCTATGACACACCCGGCGTCGCACTATGGCCTCTCTATGATACTCGGTGGCTCGGAGTCTTCACTTTGGGAAATGACGGCTCTCTATGCCGGTACCTTGCGCACGCTTCATACCTACAACCGCCGCAAGGGCCGTGAGCGATATGCGGAGCAGGATTTTGGCGCAAACACCTATCTGCAGAGAGACAGGGCCGATCGAACGTACAGCCATACACCCGGGGCCTTTAGTGCAGGGGCCATTTGGCATATGCTGAAGGCCATGCAGGCACTGCGCAGGCCCGACGAGATGGCCGGCTGGAAAATGTTTGACGCATCGGTGCCCATTGCCTGGAAAACGGGTACCAGCTTTGGCTTTCGCGATGCCTGGGCCATAGGCATGAGCGATGACCTGGTGGTGGGGGTGTGGGCGGGTAATGCCGACGGGGAGGGCAGGCCCGGACTCACCGGTGTAAGTGTAGCCGCACCGCTCATGTTCGATATTTTTGATGTATTGGAAACAGAGGCGCGTTTCCCAAAACCCGTGGCAGCGCTTCGCAGCATCCGCACCTGTGCAGCCTCCGGCATGAAGGCGGGGCCCCATTGCCATGCCTTCCAACACATCGACATACCCGCCCATATTGACAATACACCGGCCTGCTCTTATTGCATGCTCTTGCACCTGGATGCCGGCGGCAGCCACCAGGTACACAGTGGCTGCTATCCGGTGCAGCAGATGCGACATGAGGCGCGCTTTGTATTGCCCACCATACAAGCCTGGTATTACAAAAAGCACCATCCGGAATACAGCGCCCCACCATCTTTTGCCTCTTCGTGCAGCCCTTGGCAAACGCCCAAGATCATGCAACTTATTTATCCTAAGCAGCTTACGCGGGTGCATGTGCCGCGTGAGCTGGATGGCAGCCGTGGCGCTGTGATCTTTGAGCTGGCCCACCGGCAGCCACATACGCAAGTGTATTGGTATCTGGATGAACAATATTTAGGCAGCACCTCCGAACACCACCACATGGCACTGCAGCCCACAACGGGGCAGCACGTGCTTCATATTGTAGATGAAGCTGGCAATGACCTGTCGCAGCCCTTTGAGGTGGTGGGTGGGTAATGGTGGATTGGTGGGATGGTGAAAAGTAAGGGTGAAGGGTGAAGTAGCTGAAGGCTCAAAGCTGAAAGCTGAAAGGATGACCATGCCTAAATAAGGTTGACCGTTTTGTGTCAATGGGAGTGTTCATTTAACTGTGTCAATTGTAAAAGCGCGGGAATTACAGCGAGGAAGATTAGGACATGAGTAATTAGTATCTGTGGGTGAGCGTATGGGCCCTGACGATTTTGATGCTTTAATTATTTGTAAACATCCTTTCGATGCCCAAGGGCGACAATCTCTACGGTTAGTATATTGTCATAAATGTCATAGATAATCCTGTAATCACCCTTCCGGATGCGGTAACCGTCCCGGCCCTTGAGTTTTTGATAACCCTGGGGCCTGGCGTCATAGGCAAGGTTTTGTATAACCTCAATCAAGGGGTCCGCGATATTGTCAGCAAGCTTATCTAATTGCTTTTGAGCGGTATTGGAGATGACCAGTTTAAATTCAGGCATCCTTATGCTTGCGTTTTTTGAGGTATTCTTTGAAAGGCATGGAATCTTCCTTACGTGCTTTTACTTCATCATATAGCTTAATATCTTCCGCTTCTTCCAGGTCATCCAGCATTTTTTGATAGTCTTTTATGGGCACGATTATGGCCAGCTTATTGCCATGATCGTCCGTTACATATTGTGTTTTCATTGCTTAACAAAGTTTTTTGTGAATATAAAATATTAATAGGAAGGCATCCGGTAGCGCACACACGTGATCCTTATCCGGGTCAGAAAGCTTCTGTACATTTTGTAGCCTCTGAAGAGTCACTTTGTCAAAAGAAACATTCATTTCTTCCCCAACCAAATGGTCGAGGCTCACTTATTGGATTGTTTCAGTTAAATATCTTAAAATACTTTAGCGGTTGCAAAAAAAATCATCACACATATTAACCTCGATGGCTTTAGGTCAGAAGGTAGTCGGAAATTGGGGGAATGGTGGATTAAATAGCTGAAAGCTGAAGGCTCAAAGCTCAAAGATCTGACCATGCCTAAAAAAGGTTGACCGTCTTATGTCAATTGTAAAAGCGCAGGAATTACAGCGAGTAAGCTCATGAACTGCAACTAGTATCTGTGGGATGAGCGTATGGGCCTTGAGCCGATCTGAATATCGTCCGACCTCGTCTCCCTACCGACCATAGGTTTTTCAGAAAGATACAGCATCCGCTTTTGCCACTCATTATCAAACTTCCTGCTTCACCCTTTCAGCTTTCAGCTTTGAGCTAAACTACTCTTTTCCGCTCAAGCCTTTCTTGATGCCCACACTGCTCACTGCACCGCTGAGGAAGGACTTCACCCAAAAATTAAAAATCGATTTGGTGCTGTCCCGATGGTAGTAAACATCGCCGGTGCGTGCGACGAGGAAGTGCGGATTGTTGGTGTTGATGACGAAAGTGTTGGCAATGAAGGTGGCCAGCGCTTTGCCCAGTCCGCGTGGTGCCTCCGTATTTTTATTCAGCAGAGCAATGTGCAGGTTGTCGTAGTGAAAAAGCATTTCCCCTTCGCTGTACTCCGGGTTGAGCTGGGCTGTGAGGCGCAGGCGTTCATTTGTGCCGCTTTTTATCAACACAAAGGCGTTGGGTGCCAATATGCGGTTGAGCTCGGTGAGGTCGAAGGGCGAAAGCTCCACCGTCATTTGATGCCAGTGCCTATCTTCATTCGCATGAAAAATGACCCGAAAGTCGATGCGTGCGGTGTCCATAAATTGGGCTGAGGCCTGAATGCGTACCAGTGTATCGGTGGCCTGTCGCTCGCTTGTGTTGCTCACATCATTGATCTCAACATTGAGATGTGTAAAGAACACTTCGCCCGGATGTATGGCTTCCTCAGCGTGTTCCTGATATACCACACTGCCATCGTTCACCTTTATGCTATTGATGTGTACAGGTATGGCCAAATCCTGCAAAGCATCCATAGGCATTTCTTTTTGCTTCGGCTGTAGTGGTTGCCGCTTGTCGCGAAACACGAGGAGATCGGGGGCTTCAAACAAAATGCTTTCTATATCGATGGCCCTGCGCTTCAGCAGCGCGTCAAAATCAACTCCCGACATGATGACACCGGCGCTGCTCATCCGGATCCAGTCGGCTTGCTCGCCTATGAACGGGGCATATTCATATTTGCCGATGTGTGGTGTAAGGGCGATGTTGCTGGCAACAATAGTTTCTGCGGCCACGTCTATGGCAAGCCCCTCAGCAGTCAGCGTTTTCTTATGGTGGGGTATATTGTATTTCAAATTGCCCAAATCGATGGTAAATGCCTGTGATTTCAATATGCTGGTTTCATCCTGAGCAGGATCAAAATGAAGGCCGCTTGCGCTGGCCGATACTGATGGCACGTGTAAATGAGATTGGTGCCTGCCGTGACTTATGGTAGCATCGAAGTCGGTATTGCTCAGGGAAAATTGTGCTATTTCCACCGGGCCCAACGGCAGTTTTTCGGCAATGTAGCCCCTTTGTCTGACGCGGCCTGTATCAGGTTCGTGCAAGGCCAGTTGCACATGACCGCCGGAAAGCGCCACCTGCCGGGCTTTCAATTTGCCTTTCTCCATCAGCAGCAGCATGTCTGCCTGTTGCACACTCAGCTTGTCGAGGCTCGCCTTTGTCGGCGACGTGCTGTCGCTGTGGTGCTGAATAAAATACAGACCGTCGGCTTCCAGGTTGGCCGGTGCGGTAGATAATTGTATGCGGTTCAGGCTGAGAAACTGATCGTGCGTGGGCCGGTGCATCTCCACATATTGGGCCGAAAGGCTGTGCTTATTTTTGGTAAGTACTGATAGTGGTTCGAGCAAAAACGTGCTGTCCAGCCGCAGCCGATCGCTGCTGACGTCAAATTCATGTGCTTTTATAAATACAGGCGCCCCATCCCTGGTCAATACCCATGAAATGGTGCCATCGCGCATCATCATATTCCCTACCTGCACCTGAGGCATGCTGCCGGCCTCCTTGGTGCTGTCTGTTGCCGTGCTGTGCAGTGTAGAGGCACCCACAATTTCAGGGTTTATACATTGCACACTGTCGACCACCAACCGGCGATTGGCTTTAATGTCTTTCCAGTCGAAACCCCGGGCCACGAGTTCAGGCATACGCACATCAACCTGCCAGTGCTGGCCTGCCGGATTTCGCTTGTAATGCACATCGCCCATCTGCCACAGCTGCTGTTCACTGTCCAGCAGGCAAGAAGCAAAGCTGATATCATTGTTGCCTATGGTCACGCGCCCGGGCTTATGGCTCTCAAAGAATACTTCTTCTGCATCCAGCGGCAGCAGTGATTGTGCGTTGTTGGTCGTCACCCCTTTGGCTTCCGCCGCGAACCCATCCACATCGGCCGTCCACCGCGGATTGTCGGCCCATACACCAGCATTGCTCATCTTGAGGTTTTGAATATTGATCGTTGGAAAGGTTCGTGGCTTTTCCTCGCCGGCAGGTTTCGCCAAAGATGCCTGATGGTCGTCCAGGTAAATTTTAGGGGATTTTAGATGAAGGCTTTGAACAGAGTAAATCTTTTTTCTGAGCAATTGCTCCAGATCAATGCCTCTGGAGGTGGCTATGGCGCAGGTGAAAGCAGGCTGACCTGGAGCATTGGCATATACTGCTTTTATGCCAGCCAGATCGGCCGTTGCCGCGGCAGACGCTATCCGTACATTCTCCACCGACCAGTGCAGTTGGTCGTTGTGGTACAGCACCGATCGTCCGGTGATGTTGAGCTGGCTGATGCTGAAGGGGATTGTTGTTGGTTCATCGATGGCAGGCCACGATGCGTCGTCCATATTGATGGTGAAATGGTCTATCTGCGCAGCGGGTTCAGCTTCGGAATGACGACGCCACTCAAAATGCCCTCTGTTCACAGCAAGCCGGTTTACTTGAATCGCCGTGATATGCTTTCGCAGCAGTGAATCTACAGACAAAGTTTCTGGTGCACGTGGGGAAGGTTGTGCAGTGGTAATGGCCACGGCGAGGCTGTCAAAATTAATTTCATCAATGATGATTGCCTTTCGGGCAAACCATTCGCTGAGCTCCATGTCGTGAAGTTGCAGGTATGGCGTTTCTACATGATATAGCGTCTGGCCGGTCGTCTGGCTCAGATCGTGCCTGGGCGATAGTTTCAGGTTTTTCAGATAGACACGTGTAGGCCTGGCCTCTCCGCCAATCTCAGCCACGCTTAGCTGGTGTATGCTGTCGGCCAGCAAATATGTGTAGTCGCGTATGCTCAGCTTCAGATCGCTGTAGGTCAGTTGTTTGCCGGTGCTGTCGATGGAAAAATGGGAGAGCTCCGTAAAGATCTTCTGCACATTGAAGGTGCTGTTTTTGTTGTTTTTATTGAGCATCGTGTGCAGCGAACCGCCTGAAATGCTAAAATGCTGTACATCCCACTGGTCGAAATACAGCATGGCCAAGCGTAAAAAGGATGATTTGATGGAGTCGCTCTGGCTCTTGGCTTCATTGAGCACCAAACGAGCCGCGGGTCGGGTAAAGGCTATGGAGTCGATGTAGAGGTGATTGTCGTAGTACATTCTGGCAAAGTCGACACCCGACAGGCGCAGCTTGGGTATTTGAATGTCGTATGTATTTTCATCATTGGCTACAGAGTCGGCCAAGGCATTGGAGATCACGAAGTTGTCTATTTCTATGGCTGACTGAAAGGTGGACAGAAAAAACCTGTCGAAGGTGATGATGTGCATGCTGTCGCGCAGGGAAAGCTTTTGGTCTTTCAGCTCAATGGAAACATTGCCAGAGAAGAATGGGGTGACGGCATTGTGGGGATTGTTCTCCAGAAGAAAATCTTCAATTTTTATGGAGATGTTCTGCACCTGATAGTTGCCCCAGTCATCGCCATGTCGCCTGAAGTGAAAGCGACCATCTTGCAGCATAAAATTGTTGATTTCAAATACCTTAAGGTATTCAGAGATCACCTGATACAAGCCGCCGAGGTCTACAGACAGCCGGTTGTCGTCGCGGGCATTGCCAAATTGGGTGATGGTGAGCTGAGGATGCACAATGGCTACGCCCGTTACGCGCAGTTCTCGCAGAAAATACAACGACCACAAGTCGCGTACATCGAGATAAAACTCCGGTATACTGGCCTGATAAAAAAGCTGCATCTCCGGCGATTGTGCCATCAACTCCGATATCCTGGCACTGTCGGCCACCAGCCGGAAATCAGTGAGGTAGAACTGCCCCGTGTTCACTACGTAAGCAATTTCGTTGAAATCGGCCTGATACAGACCCTGGGAATTCTGCGCTATGGTGCGCTTGATGATGCTTTCGAGAATACGGTCGGAGTAGTGGCCGGCTACAAAATAGAGTGCGATGATGATAGAAAAGGCTGCGCTGGCACCTACAATCCGCTTGCGGTGTTTCTTCCAAAAATTGTCAACAGATTTAATAATCAGCCTACGCAGTAAACTCATTGGCTTCAGCCTTTCTTCCTACTTCACTATGCCGCATTGGTGTGGAAAAGATACTGATTGTTCACTAACATTTTTAATTTTGGCACAATTTAGAAATAGTTGTCTATGCGCCAATATCTCGATTTGATGCAGCATGTACTCGACCACGGCGTTCGCAAAGACGACCGCACCGGCACCGGCACGTTGAGTGTGTTTGGGTACCAGATGCGGTTTGATCTTGCCGATGGCTTCCCCTGCATCACCACCAAAAAGCTGCACCTGCGCTCTATCATACATGAGTTGCTCTGGTTTCTGCAGGGCAGCACCAACATCGCGTACCTGAAGCAGCACAAGGTGTCGATCTGGGATGAATGGGCCGATGCACAAGGAGAGCTGGGGCCGGTGTATGGCTACCAGTGGCGTAGCTGGCCCACACCCGACGGGCGGCATGTAGACCAGATAGAAGAGCTGATAAAAAACATACGCCACAATCCCGACTCCCGGCGCCACATCGTGAGCGCCTGGAATGTGGCTGATATCGACAAGATGGCCCTGCCGCCCTGCCATACATTTTTCCAGTTTTATGTGGCCGGCGGTCGCCTCTCTTGCCAGCTGTACCAGCGCAGTGCCGATATCTTTTTAGGTGTACCGTTCAACATAGCTTCTTATGCGCTGCTCACGCTCATGGTAGCCCAGGTGTGCGACCTGCAGCCGGGAGACTTCGTGCATACGTTTGGCGATGCACATCTGTACATCAATCATTTGGAGCAGACGCAGTTGCAGCTCAGCCGCACGCCAAGGCCGCTGCCCACCATGCACCTGAACCCTGCGGTAAAAAGCATTTTTGATTTTACGATCGAGGATTTTGAATTGCGCAACTACGACCCGCATCCGCACATAAAAGCGCCCGTGGCTGTGTAGTCTTTTTTTATGTACTATACCTGAAAAAGTGCCATTGGATTGATGATAAAAATTATTTTCGCTCGCGTCACTTTACCCAATTTATCATGAACGACCTTTCTTTTGAAAAAGCCTGCATGGCCATAGATGCTTACAATGCGCGCGATCCTAATATGGAAATGGGGGGAGACAGCGAGCAACCCAAGGAGCTGCTGTACGGAAGAAGAATGAGTGAGATGCTGGTGAGCTTTGAGCCGGATGCCTCAGAAGAGCTGCGCCTTGCTGTGCGCTGCCAGCATGTGGGGCGTTGGGAGGTGCCACGCAGCAGCTACGCTGCCGATAAAAAGGGCTATTTGCAGTGGCGCTCTTTCCTAAAGAAGCGCCACGCCGAACTGGCAGCCGGCCTGCTGCGAGAGAGCGGGTATGATGAGCAGCTAATTGAGCGGGTACAATTCATCATTCAGAAAAAGCAGCTCAAGCAAGATGCCGAGAGCCAGACGCTGGAAGATGTGGCCTGTCTGGTGTTTCTCAAGTACTATTTCTCCGCCTTTGCCAGCGACCACCCGGATGATAAAGTGGTAGACATACTGCAAAAAACCTGGCACAAAATGTCGGACAAAGGCAGAGAAGCCGCCCTGCAACTGCCGATGGATGCCAAGTCGCGTCGGCTGGTGGAGCGGGCTTTGGGGGGGTAGGGGTAATTACTTTTGGGCAACAATTTACTGCTAAGTAGCGCAAGAATTCTTAGCTATCATTCTTTGAAATACTGAGATTCGTTATTACTGAGACGGCCAGACAGAAAGCGATCATTGCTGGTAAGAAAGACTGGTGGAAAAGCTCGTATATGGTAGTTGTTTATGCCAAAGGACTGGCTCAGGTTCGGGCGGCTCTGGATGAGGACTAAAAATGCTTACAATCGTGTCGTTTTGAGATAGAATATCAGTAGTCTAAAACATTATATTTTAGAAACATAAAGTAAAATATCATGAAGGATATGGATAAATCATTGGAGCCGAAACCAGAAAAGAATAACAGGCTATCTTTGGAAGATCTATTTAGGAAGAAAGGTGTTAAGGTGACAGTTGTAACCAACGAGGATTTGTCGATAGAGATATACGGACAGCGGGTACCCAAGATAGACGAACCTGAGGAGTAGATCGTGCGGCCTGCAAGCAGGCAACCTTATTTCCGGCACTATACGGTGGTACATTAGAATGCGAATTTCAATCCAGTACGGTGCGATTAGGAGTAATAGTAAATATGTGTGGGGGTGATGTACATATTGAATGATAGAATAGACTACTGGTTTAAAATAAGTGCGCGTAGTGTTTTATGTAACTCTTCCGCTTGCGGCATCAGCAAATCTACATCTTCCCGGCTGTATCGTACCAGTTCTCCGTAATCGCTCTCCTGCCGTTCTTGAAAGACATATGCGTAATAGTCCAGCAGATGACGGCTTACAATCTTGGTTTTACCAAAATATCTGTGAAATTGATTACGAGTCCCCAATGCGTTTTATGTTTGACATCATGCTTTCGTAAAAGAGCATCTACGATATAAAAACTTGAGTAGTATAATCGGCTAATCGCGGTATTCCAGAAATTATTACGAGCCATAATTTTAGCCTCCTCCAGTGACTCCGAAGACCGCTTAATCCGGTATTGAATGTATTCCTCCTTACTTACATCCATTGCCCTTCCTGTTGAACTTCTTCGTATAGTGGCCAGCCTTTACGCCTGTTCCAATCTTCTGGAGAAAGTACTATTGATGAAATGATTGCCTCATGTTCTAGTTCAATATCTAATAGAATGCTTCTTAACATTCGTTTTTCGGAAGTCGGAAATAGCTTACGGCTAAGAATTAGAAAATCCCAATCCGATTCCTCATGACTATTGCCTCTGGCCTGTGAGCCAAACAGCACTACTTCAGCCTCGGAATCCAGTGTCAAAACTGCTTCTTTTACCTGCTGGGGAATGTTGCTGTGTATCGTCATCATATAAATGAGTTTACGTCACCGGAATACAAAGTACAGCGTTGAAATCTTTTTTCAGCATCTGCCGCAAAAGCCAGGCTTGCCAGCACATCATCTTTGGTCAGCAGTGGAAAATGCTCCAATATTTCCTCAATGCTACTCCGGCAGCTCAAATAGCTGAGCACATCATACACTGTAATGGACAAACCTCTGACACAAGGCTGACCGCTTCGCTGATAAGGATTAATGGTGATAATTTTTTGTCTGTCACTGGATCTTAATTGTCACAAGATAAACATTACCCTATGAGAGGCCACGGAACATCATTTTACAAATAAGCCAGCATTCGTTCATTGGTTTCCTCGAGGTCAAACGCATTCACATCCCACACTTCATCTTCGTTCATACACAGCCACTCCCGCTTGTCTTCATACTCCGGATGTTTCGGATCATTGACTGCTTCTACAAAATCATAATAACCCCAGATGCCCCCGCAGTCTTCCGGCGGACAGGCACCTTCGCCTCCCAGACAACGAGCCTGTATGATTTTTTCAGCACTGATCTTCTCCAGGGTGATCAAATGTTCCCAGCCGTCACCAAAATCGTACTCGTAGTATAGCTTTTGCTTTTCCTTTTTGAACAGGCTATTGAGTTTTATCTCTTCAGCATCTTCATCTATAATATCTCCAAAACCATCATCGAAAATAATACCAATACTGATGTTGCCTTCCTCCCTATCATGAAAGCGAAAGAGGTGGGCATTACCCCAGCCAAAAGCACCCTGTATCGCCATGTGTAATTGATAAAAAGTATAAGTTTCCGGCACCAGCAGCCTACGCCACACAGGCGGCTGTTCTGTGCCTTCCAGTTGTATTTTGAATTGATAGGCCATTCTTAAAAATTTGGTTTGACGAATTTAATCTTATGCTTGCAATATCACCATAACTTGCCAAAGGAATTACATGTAGAGGCTTTGTGTGAATCCAGATATGAATTGCTTTGGTGGCTTTGGAATCCTGACCGAAATGTGGTCTATATTAATGATTACGTGAACCTTGAGAAATTTGCAGCGTGATGTCAGACAGGTTTCGAAATAAATATCGCATAGAATCGGCCCGTTGGCAACAGTGGGATTACGGCTGGAATGCACCCTATTTCGTGACCATTTGTACCCAGAACCGCCAATGTTTTTTTGGTGATGTGGTGGATGGTAAAATGGAATTAAATGAAATTGGTTTGATCGCCAATGATTGTTGGTTTGCAATTCCTGAACATTTTCCATATGTAAAATTGGCCAATCATGTGGTTATGCCAAATCATGTTCATGGGATTGTGGTAATTGATAAACCGGATGATGGACGGGATAATGACCCGAATGATTATCGCAACGATATACGCAACGTAGAGACGCAAAATATTGCGTCTCTACTACCCGAATCGTCATCCAAAAACAAATTTGGACCACAATCTAAAAACCTGGCATCCATTATTCGTGGTTTTAAAATCGGTGTAACCAAAAACGCCCGATCAATCAACCCTGAATTTGCATGGCAACCCCGATATCATGACCACGTCATTCGCGATGACAAATCCTTTCAACGAATTTCAGAATACATTAAAAACAATCCATTGAATTGGTCTGATGACCAATTCAGGTAAAGACGCAAAATCTTGGGAGATAGACGATTACCGGGACATTTTGGTAGTTAAACTGCCGGCACAGATTGAGAAAAATTGTATACGTTTTGCTGCTGGCGTCTTCCAGATTGCATCTCGCGATGAACACCTTTGTCAGCCAATACTCCCTACAGTTCAGCGTGTTCGGGAATTGCACCCATATTTAATGCCTATGCCAGGCGCACCAACAAAAAAAGCCTCCAAAATTGGAGGCTTCTTTGTTTCTAAGAACTATTTCTGCGGTCTGGACGGGACTCGAACCCGCGACCTCCTGCGTGAC
>CAZQVB010000021.1:0-7704 GCA_964596645.1 uncultured Roseivirgaceae bacterium | reverse complement strand
AGGCATTCTAACCAACTGAACTACCAGACCTTTCTGTTGGTGTTTCAAAATTGAGTTGCAAATGTAGACGCTTGCCTGCGTATATGCAAACCATGTTTTGAAAAAATGTTATCACCTACACATAGCCTCCCTGCACCTTTCTGAAATTGCTTTACATCGTTGTGCAGCCAGTATATTGTTTTACTTTTGTCGGTAAATAACTAAGCCAAATGCTCTTGGATTTCGAGAAACCCATCGTAGAACTGGAGGCAAAAATTGCCGACATGAAGGCCCTGGCTCAGCAAAGTGGGGTGGATGTTTCAAAACCTGTCAAATCGTTGGAAGATAAACTACGCACCCTGAAAAAAGAGATATTCAGCGATCTCACACGTTGGCAACGCGTGCAGCTTTCAAGGCATCCCGACAGGCCCTATACACTCGACTATATCTATGAAATCACCGACGACTTCATAGAGCTACACGGCGACCGCAACGTAGCAGACGACAAAGCCATGGTAGGCGGGATAGGCACCGTCAATGGCCAGACATTCATATTTGTAGGACAACAAAAAGGCCATAATACCAAGCAGCGTCAGCTTCGCAACTTTGGCATGGCCAACCCCGAAGGCTATCGCAAAGCGCTACGGCTCTTTCGACTGGCAGAAAAATTCAATAAACCCATTGTCACCTTCATCGATACACCGGGCGCATACCCAGGCCTGGAGGCCGAAATGCGCGGACAGGCCGAGGCCATCGCGCGCAACATGAAAGAGATGTTTATGATCAGGGTGCCGATCATTTGCATTGTAATAGGAGAGGGGGCATCGGGCGGCGCCATTGGCATAGCCATCGGCGATCGCGTGTTGATGCTGGAAAACACCTGGTACTCGGTGATATCTCCCGAAAACTGCTCTGCTATACTTTGGCGCAGCTGGGACTACAAAGAGCAGGCAGCAGAAGCCATGAAGGTGACAGCCGCAGACATGAAAAACTTCGGCCTCATCGATGGTATCATCAACGAACCGCTGGGCGGAGCACACAACGACCTGAAATGGATGAGCGGAGAAATAAAACGGGTGATACTGGAAGAAACAAAAAACCTGCTTCAGATGCCGATAGACGAAATGATACAACAGCGCATTGACAAATTCTGTGCAATGGGTGTAGTGAAAGAATAGAATGGTAAAACATAAGAAAGAAACCACCTGTTGCGCAAAAGCAGGTGGTTTTTTTCTGCCTGGCTAAAACACATTAAAATGAAGTTACACATCATACATGCCGGTGAGTTCAAGCTCGATGGAGGGGCCATGTTTGGCGTGGTGCCCCGGTCGATCTGGCAAAAAACCAACCCGCCCGACGAGCACAACCTCTGCACCTGGGCCATGCGGTGCCTGCTGGTAGAAGACGATGATCGCCTGATGCTGATCGACACGGGCATGGGCAACAAACAGGACGAGCGGTTTTTCAGACATTATCACCCGCAATGTACCGATGGCCTGTTGATGCAGATAGAGAAAGCCGGATTTGCTGCCGATGCGGTGACAGATGTGTTGCTCACCCACCTGCATTTTGATCACTGCGGGGGTGCCGTACAATGGCAAAATGGTGAAGTAGGCAAACCGGAACTAACCTTTAAAAATGCGCGCTACTGGAGCAACCGCGAGCATTGGAAATGGGCCACACAGCCCAACGCCCGTGAGCGAGCGTCTTTTCTGGAAGAAAATATTTTGCCTATAGAAGAAAGCGGCCAGCTTCACTTTTTGGACTTTCACAACGACAGCCCAATGCCCGGAGTCCAGGTGGTATTTGCAGATGGACATACTGAAAAGCAAATGATACCGCACATTCAATACAAGGAAAAAATCATTGTTTTTGCTGCCGACTTGTTGCCTTCTGTCGGACATATACCGCTGCCGTATGTGATGGGTTACGACACCCGCCCGCTGATTACCTTACAGGAAAAAGGGCAATTTCTGCACAGGGCTATAGAAAAAGAGCACATTGTATTTTTCGAGCACGACCCTATGCACGAGTGCTGCACTCTGAAAATGACCGAAAAAGGGCCCCGCCTCAAAGAAACCTTTCCACTGTCTGAAGTGCTTTAACAACGACTATGGTAACATTGGGCTACGTGATGTCGGGTGGTGGTGCCAGGGGCATAGCGCACGTGGGCGTGCTCAAGGCTCTGGATGAAGCCGGCATCAGGCCAGGCATCGTTTCGGCCACCAGCTCCGGTGCCATAGTGGGGGCATTATACTGCGCAGGCCTCAGCCCCGATGCCATCATGAATGTGGTGAGAGAAACCAAACTGATCCGCTGGGTGCGGCTAAAGTATGCCATGGGCGGGATCCTCAACATACGTGTGACCCGAAAGATCTTCGAAAAATATCTGTTGCACGACGATTTTAGTCAACTCCATATTCCGTTGGTGATCAATGCCACCGATGTATCGAAAGGGAACACCGTCTACTTTGAAGAAGGCAGTGTGATAGATGCGGTACAGGCTTCCTCGGCGGTGCCTGTCGCTTTTAACCCTGTGGTAATAGACGACTGTGCCTATGTAGATGGGGGCATACTCAACAACATGCCGGCTGAGGTAATCCGGCCACGGTGCGAAGTGTTGATCGGCTTTCACTGCAATCCGGTATCAAGTACCTTCAGGCCCAGGGGCGTAAGGTCTATGATAGAGCGTATGCTGTTGCTGTCGGTGTATGCCAATGCAACGGGCCGCAAGCAGCTCTGCGACCTGGTGCTGGAGCCACCGGAAATGGCCAGCATCGGAGCCATGCAGTTTTCGAAGGCAGAGCAGATATTCGACATCGGGTATAGGTATGGCCTCAGTCAGATAGAGCTTGTGCTGTCTGCCCTGGAGCGTGCCAGGCAGCATGGTTGAAAAGCATTGCACGAGCAGGAGCAATTGTTGCGGCAATCCGAATCAATAATACTTGCCTTCTAATCATTGGTTTACTGGGTTTTATGAAATATTTAAACGACCTGCGCACCATTCGCAGCTTACAGATTCACGCTTTATATTGGTTATTAATGTTGGCTTAATGCCTTCGTTTGCGTTTGTTTCACTCAGTGTTGCCATATTGCAGCATAACTTCATCAATATGTCTAGAACGTCCCTATTGTTTTTGATTCTCCTGGCGTACACCGCTTGCAAACCACACCCCCGACAAGAAGCACAAGGTGACATGCCGCGTCAGGATACGCTGGTGTTGGCTTTTGGCAGCTGCGCCCATCAGGACAACGACAACCAGCGGTGGCAGGCTGTGCTGGCGGAAAATCCGGACCTGTGGATTTGGCTTGGCGATAATATTTACGGCGATACAGAAGACATGAGCCTGTTGGCTGAGAAGTATGAGAAACAAAAGAGCCGTCCGTTGTATCAGGAAATGAGGCAACAAATGCCGGTCTATGGCACCTGGGACGACCACGACTATGGAGAAAATGATGCGGGTCGGCATTATCCTAAGAAACAAGAATCTAAAAAGCTGGCGTTGGAATTTTTGGATGTGGCCGAAGATAATCCTGTATGGGGCCGCGAAGGTTTATATCAATCCTACACGTTGGACGCTGCCGGTCATGTAAAACTCATATTGCTGGATACCCGTTATTTCCGCGATTCCCTCATCGACAACCCGGAGCCGGGCTTGCCCATGTACCTGCCCAACCCCACAGGTGATATACTCGGTGAGGCACAATGGCAGTGGCTCGAAGAACAGCTAAGCGATAGCAGCGCCAAAGTAAATATCCTGGCCAGCAGCATTCAGGTGATACCCAAGGAGCACGGCTTTGAACATTGGGCCAATTTCCCCTCTGCCCGGCAGCGCCTTTTTGACCTGCTTGAACGCACTCAACCTAAAAACGCCATCATCATCAGTGGCGACAGGCATATTGCTGAAATATCGCGTATGCCGATCCCCGAGCTGTATGATGTGTACGAGTTTACCTCCAGTGGCCTCACGCACACCTGGAGTGAGGCCAAAAATGAACCGAACCAGTACCGCGTTGGCGACATGCATGTAGTGAGAAACTTCGGCATCATCCGCATCACCAACCTGAATGAAGACCCGGCCATCACGTTTGAAGTGCATGGTGAAGAGGGTGCCGTGCTGCAGACACTTGAGCTTTACAATGAATGAGCAGCCATTGCTACGATGACGAAGGTATAATTATGATCATTGTTGTGGTATAGTCTACCAATTCTGCTGGGCACGCCTGGGTTGATTGACCTTCCCTGCCATCTCTTTTTTCTACCCACTTATTCTTCTAATTTTGCGGGTTCATTTTATATGCATTGTATGATATCAACACAAAATATATCCCTTCAGTACGGCAAGCGTGTGCTGTTTGATGAAGTCAACATAAAATTTACAGGAGGTAACTGTTACGGCATTATCGGTGCCAATGGCGCTGGCAAATCTACCTTCCTTAAAATATTATCAGGCGACATATCTCCCACTTCGGGCTCGGTACATATCGAGCCGGGCAAACGGCTCGCTGTGCTCAAGCAAGATCACTTTGAGTTTGACGCCTTTCCCGTGCTGAGCACGGTGATGATGGGGCACAAAAAGCTGTGGTCAATAATGCAGGAAAAAGATGCACTGTATGCCAAGCCCGATTTTTCTGAGGAAGACGGCCATCGTGTTTCCGAACTGGAAGCTGTATTTGCTGAGATGGACGGCTGGAATGCCGAACCCGATGCCGCCGCATTGCTCAGCGGACTGGGCATAGCCGAGGCCGATCACTACAAGCAAATGAATGAGCTGAGCGGGCATGAGAAAGTGCGCGTGCTGTTGGCCCAGGCGCTCTTTGGCAATCCCGACATACTCATACTCGATGAGCCTACCAACGACCTGGACATCCACACCATCACATGGCTGGAAAATTACCTGCTTGATTTTAAAAATACCGTGATCGTAGTATCGCACGACAGGCACTTTCTTGATACGGTGTGTACCCACGTGGCCGACATAGATTTTGGCGCCATCAAAATATACACAGGCAACTACACCTTCTGGTATCAATCGAGCCAGTTGGCCCTTAGCCAGCGCTCTTCGGCCAACAAGAAGGCCGAAGAGAAGAAGAAGGAGTTGCAGGAATTTATTGCCCGCTTCAGCGCCAACGCGTCGAAGTCGCGCCAGGCCACCAGCAGAAGGAAGTTGCTGGAAAAAATCAACATAGAAGATATACAGCCCTCGAACCGTAAATATCCCGCCATCATATTCAATCAAAACCGCGAAGCGGGCGATCAGATACTGGAGGTGGAGAAACTGGGTAAAAAAATTGATGGCACCACCATATTTAAAGATTTCGACCTTTTTGTGAATAAAGGCGATAAGATCGCATTCATCAGCAATAAGAGCATCACCGTCACCACGCTGTTTCGGGTACTTATGGGCGAGCTGCCCGCCGACAGTGGCAGCTACAAATTTGGCCAAACCATCACCCGAGCCTACCTGCCCAACGAAAATGAGAAATATTTTCAGTCGGATGACAACCTGATAGACTGGCTGCGGCAGTACTCTGAAGATGAGAAAGACGAGGTATACATACGCGGCTTTCTGGGTAAAATGCTGTTTTCCGGTCAGGAAACCCTAAAGCGTTGCAACGTGCTGTCGGGTGGAGAAAAGGTGCGTTGTATGATATCGAGGATGATGCTGCAGGGCGCCAATTTGCTGATACTCGACGAGCCTACCAACCACCTCGACCTGGAGTCGATCACCGCTTTCAACAATGCGCTTCAGAATTTTCCCGGCACGGTACTGTTTACCTCACACGACCATACCTTCACCCAGACCCTGGCCAACCGTGTGGTGTACATTACGGCCGATGGCTATGTGGACAAGCTGGGTAGCTTCGACGAATTTTTGGAATGGAAAGAGGGCGCAGAAGCTGTGGGTGCAGCGGCCAACTAACGTTGCAGCTTGCTACACAATGGTAGATATCTCAAAGTGTTTTCCGCGAAAAAAGGAGGTGCCGGACTGGTGCGCCTCCTTCAATGCCACTACGATGGGCGCATACGCTGATATGGTGAACACAGATTCACCTTGAATGGTGACTTTACCGAGGGGCACGGAAACATAAAAAATTCCGGATGTGGTGTAGACCAAAGCGCCCGTCTGTATGGTTGTAGCGGGTTTTTCAGGATCAATTGGTAGAAGGATGGCCCGCATTTCCTCCAGGGAAGCGATGGCCTGCCCGTACTTGTCCAGTTCCTGCTTGAGCATTTCGCGACCGGTTTCGTACTTATCGCCCATGCTGCTTTTCGCATCGTTCTGTGCCCCTTGCTGCATGGCTTCTGTGCTGGCATAAAGCGCGTCCAGGCGTTCGCCAATGATGGATAAGCAATGCTTGTGGAGGGTTATTTTCAGTTGACTCGGCGTATGTATCATTTTAGAAAAAGACATTTCATGCCCCCGAAGATAACCTTTGGTTGCACGCGGGGCAAAATGCAGGTGACGAGCAAGAAGCGGTAAGGCACATTTTTTAAGATATTAAGATATGAGTGGTATAAAATTGCAAGCAGAACTGAAGGCGCCACATTTTTCACTGCAGAGTGTGCAGGGCCAGCAGGTAGACCTGAATGATTACAAAGAGAAGCGCCTGTTGATCGGTTTTTTCAGACACGCGGGCTGTCCTTTCTGCAACATTCGGGTACATAACCTATCCAAGGTATACTCCTCGTTAGATGCTTCCTCCTTTGCCATGATCTTTTTCTTTGAGTCCCCCGCGCGACTCATTCAGTTGAGCAGCTTCCACAGCGGGCTGGCACCGATACCCATTATTTCGGATCCTGAAAAAATATGGTATGCGGCTTATGGCCTTGAACCCTCCGGATACAAAGCGGCCATGAGCCACATCAGCACTTTTGTACAAACAGCCTTTACGGCGTATCGCAATAAAATGCCTATGCATATGATGGCTGCCGGCGAATCCATCAAAACCATTCCGGCGGAGTTTCTCATCGACCACAATCTGGTGGTGAAAAAGGCACATTATTCCGAAAGCCTCACCGACAGGATGGACGTGCGCACCATTGAAACTTTTGCAAAGACCGGTGTAGTCTAATGGCGCTTTCCACCCATTAAAGCATTATTTCAAAGGCTCCAAATCAGCGAGCATGGTGGGGATCAATTCCGATACGGTGGGATGTATGTGCACGGCATTTTGGATCACCTTGTAGCTCTGGCCGGTGTACATCACATCGAGCAGCCCATGAATCACTTCATCGGCATGAAGGCCCAGGAGCATGGCGCCAAGGATTTTCTCTGTTTTCTTTTCTATCAATATTTTCATAAAGCCCTGCGTTTCGCCCATCTCTACGGCGCGTGCTACCTTGTGCATGGGCCTATGCGCAACCAGCGCATCGATCTTGCGCTCTCTTACCTGCTGCTCCGTGAGTCCGATGCGCGCCATGGGCGGGTCTGAAAACATGGCATAGCAGGGGATGCGATCGCTCAGCGTTTTGTCGTCATCACCAAGCAAATGGTCAGAAGCAATTTGATAATCGTGATAGGCGGTGTGCGTAAAAGCCCCTTCGCCGTTGCAGTCGCCCAGTGCCCACACGCCTTCTACGCTCGTTTGCAGTTGATCATTCACTTGTATAAACCCATCATCGCTGGTGGTGATGTCGGTGCGGTGCAGACCCAGGTCGTCAGTGTTGGGCACACGGCCCACGGCGAGGAGTACATGGGTGCCGTGCACCGTTTTTTCCGG
>CAZQVB010000020.1:12621-86206 GCA_964596645.1 uncultured Roseivirgaceae bacterium | reverse complement strand
ACCTGCACAGTGGCCCCGGCCGTGATCTCAGACGAGCCGTTGGTGATAAAAATTTTGGAGCCGTTGATCACCCACTCTCCTTTCTCCAGGCTGGCGCTGGTCTTGCTGCTGCGTGAGTCGGAGCCCGCTTCGGCCTCCGTGAGGCCAAAAGCCCACAGAGCCTCTCCGGTGCAGAGCCTGGGCAGGTATTTCTCCTTTTGTTCGCGCGATCCGAACTTCAATATCGGGCCGGCGCCCAGTGAGTTGTGTGCGGCCAGGGTGGCTGCATGTGAGCCGTCTACCCGGGCCAGCTCCTCCACGGCTATTATGTAAGAGAGCGTATCCATACCCTGACCACCATACTTCTGAGGAACCGTCATGCCAAACAGGCCCAATTCACCCATTTGCCTGGCAAGGGGAATGGAAAATTTTTCCTCATCATCCAACTGGCGGGCGGCAGGCGCTATGTGGCGCTCGGCAAAGTCGCGCACGCTCTGCCGTATCATGTCGTGGTGTTCGGTGCAGTATATGTCCATCGGTGTTGTCTGTTATTTTTTATAAAAGAGAATTGAGCACGCTTTGCGGTACATCTATGTGCAACTGAAGCAGCGCTGCAGCGAAAGTTTTGCCCTGTGGGTCTGCCCTGCCGGAGTAAGTGCCGCCTCCGTCAAGCGCTTGTTCCAAAGTAAAATTTAAAGCCAGCAGGTTGTGCAGCTCGTAGCGCGTTACCTCTCCCAGGCACATACTGCGAAACCAGATTTTGATCTGTTCGGCGGTGAGCCGATCGAGTAGAAAATCATATATTTTTTCATTGCGTGCCAGCACGCCGATATTGACCATATCGCCTTTGTCGCCTGAGCGCGCCAAACAGATTTTCTTCAAGGGCACCGGGCGGGTTGGCTCTTCTGTATTGATAAAATCAATGCCGGCTTTTTCCGTCTCAGCCTCAGAGGGCTTAGCAATGGCATAATCCGCTTCATGCCATTGCTGCCGGAAAGGCAAAGGCCGCACTTCCCCGTCCTTTTCCACCTCGGCTACTTCCGATGGTATGAGCCTGGCAGGCACCAGAGCAGGCCAGTAGCGCATTACTTCCTGCACCTTTGGGCGACCACCGGTAGCAGCTACACCCTGCGGTCCGCTGAGAATGAGAGAAGAGAGAAAGCGTGAGAACAGTTCTACTTTGGCGTGGTCGTGATCGAATACGGTGAACTGAAGCAGCACTTCGTTGGGCTGGTGCTCCGGTGCGAGGTCCTGATGGCAGGCGTTGTAGCCTATGGCCTGGGTGGATTTTTTTTCAAAATCAATAGCAAACCTGCTCCATAGGGCGCGCTTCAGCACGTCGACCTTTTGGCGTGCGGCTGCTCCGCTTACCAGCACACTGCCTGTAGCTTTGTATCCGTCGCGGTACGACATTGATACTTTCCAATGCGCCGGCGCCGGCTTTCCTTTTGCCCCCTGTACCAGCACTTTGTCCGGGCCGTCGTCGCGCAGCAATATGCTGCTGATGTCTGCCACCACATCGGGACCAAAATAATGCGCTGGGTCGGCAATTTCATATACCAATTGCTCCTTCACCGTCCATTGGTTGAGCAGACCACCCGTGCCGGTAGCTTTCGTGACGTGGAAACTACTGTCGGCGTGCATTTCTATGATGGGAAAAGCCATGTTGCTCCAGTTGGTGATTTGTTCCCAATCGGTAAAGTTGCCCCCCGTGGCCTGGCTGCCGCACTCGATGATGTGCCCGGCAATCATGGCGGCGGCAAGTTTGTCGTAGTCTTGCCAACTCCAGTGGAAAGCAGCCATGCATGGCCCGATGGTGAGGGCGCTGTCGGCAATACGGCCTGCTATCACTATGTCGGCACCGGCATCGAGGGCAGCAGCCACAGGTTGGGAGCCGGTGTACACATTGGCGGTGGCCATAGCCCCGGCCACATTATGAAATGAGCGGCCATCTTCCATATTTTGAAACGAGACTTCGGCCTGCTGCAGCGCTGTGATGCGCGCCACGATGTTGTCGCCGGTAACGGCAAATATGCGTTTCTTAATTCCTTTGGCCTGCAGTGCGCTTTGGAGTGCGTGCGCACAGGCGATGGGATTATTGCCGCCTGCATTGGTGATGATCCTGGTTTCGCAATGCGCCAGTTCGTCGGCCGCCAGCAGCATGTGCT
The DNA here is from genome assembly GCA_964596645.1 of uncultured Roseivirgaceae bacterium. GTDB lineage: Bacteria > Bacteroidota > Bacteroidia > Cytophagales > Cyclobacteriaceae > CAVQEK01. The sequence goes on along the minus strand of CAZQVB010000020.1, from coordinate 84,059 downwards.
CGATGAAGTCGGCCACGAAGCCCTTCTGTGGATCGCGCGATTGCTGCTTACTCAGAATGCTCATGGATACTTCGGCCAGGTAGTCGGCATTGAGAAAATCCAGTTTGCCTGACTTCAGCTGGCGTCTGATGGCGGTGGGGTCGTCTCCCCAAAACCCGCTGGCATTGCCGATGCGAATCGTTTTTTTCATGGGTGTTTATATAAAGAATAAAAGATGCCGGCGGTGCTGTCTATTCAACTCACTACTCGTGTACCCAGTGAGGCTTTCGTTTCTCCAGAAAGGCGTTCATGCCTTCCTGGCCTTCATCGGACACACGAATGTCGGCTATAATGCTGGCCGTTTTGGTGAATGCCTCACGCAGCGTCCAGTGATTGCTCACATTTTGCAATAAGTCTTTGCACACCCGCAGCGCCTGGGGTCCCGAACTTCTTATGTTTTCTATAAAAGCCACTACACGCGCATCCAGTGCTTCGGGCGCTACGGCGTAGTTGACCAACCCCAGAGCCTTGGCTTCGAGGCCATCAAAGCGCCTGCCGGTGAGCATTAGGTCGCGTGCATTGTACTCGCCCACACGCTTCAGCACGTAAGGCGATATGCATGCAGGCACGATGCCTATCTTCACTTCGCTGAGGGAGAAGACGGCGTCGTCGGTGGCAATGGCCACATCACAGGCGGAGAGAAGACCGTTTGCCCCGCCAATGGCCGCACCATGTACTACAGCCAATGTCACTATATGCGAGGTGTATAATGTATAAAAGCAGCGCGAGAGATTGAGGCTTTCTTCATAGTTCTGATGGCGGTCGTATCCCGCCACTTGTCGCATCCAGTTGAGATCGGCCCCTGCACAAAATCCGGGGCCTTTGCCGCGCAGCATGATCAGGCGGATGCCGTCCAGCTTATGAATGTACTCTACGGCATGCGTGATTTCTGCGATCATCACTTCGTTGAATGCATTTCTTACTTCAGGGCGGTTCAGCCAGATGATGGCCACATCCTGCTGTACTTCCATAATAATGGTTTCATATTTCATAGTGTGCATGATTTAAGGCTACAGGTGGAAAACATAGCAATCTATTTGAGCAGGCCCATCAGGAATTTTTCACATCCTGAAGACGCCAAATCGGGTTTCTTCAAAGGGTCGGTTGTGCACCACGCGCAGGCATCTGGCTAATACCTGGCGTGTGTGCAGCGGGTCAATGATGCCGTCGTCCCACAGGCGGGCTGTGCTGTAGTAGCAGGAGCCTTCTTCATTATATTTTTTATGCATCTCCTGGCGAAGCCTTTCCGCCTCTTCTTTTTGCATTGTTTTGCCCTGTGCCCCAAGCTGGTCTTCCTTGATGGTGACCAATACATTGGCGGCTTGTTCACCACCCATTACGGAGATTTTGGCGTTGGGCCACATAAATAGAAAGTGGGGGTCGTAGCCCCGGCCGGCCATGGCGTAGTTGCCAGCCCCGTATGAGCCGCCAAACACCAGAGTAATTTTCGGCACATTGGCATTGGCCACAGCGTGTATCATCTTGGCGCCATCTTTGGCCAGCCCACCCTGCTCATAATATTTACCGACCATGAACCCGGTGATGTTTTGCAGGAATATGATGGGCACCTTGCGGCTGCAGCACAATTCGATAAAATGCGTACCCTTAAGAGCAGATTCTGAAAATAAAATGCCATTGCTGGCAATGATGCCTACCAGGTAACCATCAATCCGGGCAAAACCTGTGAGCAGTGTTTTGCCGTATCTGGCCTTGAATTCATTAAATATGCTTTTATCCACCAGGCGCAGAATGATCTCCCTTGCGTCTATCACCCGGCGGGCATCGTTGTGCACCAATCCAAGTATTTCTTCTGCCTTATACACGGGCTCATCGGCTTCAGTACGATCGGCTTGTTGTCCTTTTATTTTGGGTATGTTCAGAAAGAGATCGCGACATAGTGCAAGTGCCTCTTCATCATTTTCGGCCAGGTAATCGGCCACACCCGACTTGGCGGTGTGCATGGCCGCTCCGCCGAGCTCTTCGGCACTTACCTCTTCGCCGGTGGCCGCTTTTACCAACGGTGGGCCACCGATGAAAATGGTGCCCTGTTCGCGTACCATGATCACTTCATCGCTCATGGCCGGCACATAGGCGCCGCCTGCTGTGCATGAGCCCATCACCACGGCCACCTGCGGAATGCCCAAAGCCGACATGCGTGCCTGATAATGAAAGAATCGCCCAAAATGAAAACGATCGGCAAAAACCTCATCCTGGTCGGGCAGGTACACCCCGCCCGAGTCGACCAGATAGATGCAGGGAAGCAGGTTTTGTAAGGCGATTTCCTGTGCGCGCAGGTGCTTCTTGATGGTGAGGTGCATGTAGGTGCCACCCTTTACGGTAGCATCGTTTGCTATGATCACCACGTCGCGCCCATGTACGGCGCCTATGCCTGTGATGATGCCGGCAGAGGGAAACTCATTGTTTTTGATGCCATAAGCTGCCAATGGAGAAAGTTCAAGAAAAGTATCATTGTCTACCAGCCTGTCGATGCGCTCCCGGGCAGTGAGCTTTCCCCTTTGCTTATGCCGCTTTATGCTGCTATCATTGTCGCGCTGCAATACCGACTGCAGAATCTGATCGTACCGATCTCTGACCGCCTGATAGTTTTTTACATTTTGCTGAAATTCTTTTTGCCCCGGGTCAACTTTAGAATCATAGGTGTGCATAGGTAGTGCCGTCAGTTGGAGTCTCTCTAAATGTAGGCTAAAAAATTGTTTTCATGTATTTACCAACCATAGGCGGTGTTTCTTGGTTTGGAAAACCCTTTATCAAGCATATCTGACACATTTTAAGGCTGACTATACCGCAAGTATGGCCTCTGTTATTCTATCACTTTGATCTTGGTACCGGCCGCTATCTGCTGGTCCAGCATCATGCTGTTTACAATGGCTACCTCCTGAAGGCGGTCTTGTGGCACACCCAGGTTGCGCAGCGCCGACTCCAATGTGGCAGAGCGGCCCACTTCTCGTACCCGTATACGCTCCGGCTGCACATTGATGCGTGCCGGATCGGTGAGCTGGGCAAAGCTTCTTGCCGTAGCATTAAAAACGGGCAACAACTGATTGAAATCTTTTTGCCGGCTCACACCTACAAATTGAAAGATGGTGCCGCCATAGGCGATAAAGTAGCAGCCCAACCTGATCACCTCGTTTTGCTGCTGCTGGTCAGCAAATAGCTCCACCGCCTGAAACCCGTTGATCTGGGTGTTGTAGGTATCGATCACCTGCAGCTGGTTTTGCTGGGCAAAATTGGAGGCGGCCTCTTGTGGAGAACTGCCCTGGCCAATCCCCAATATAAGAATGGCTTCCCCATTGGGTGGTGCCATCTGCACCTGACTCGGAGTGTTATTTACTTGCCATTGTGCGGGTATAGGAAAACGGAATTTCATCACCGGATGGTAGAAGACGCCCTCTGCCACGTAGCCCTGTTTGGGATCGGCACCGTACACCAGGCCGTCGATCAGTTCCAGGTAGCGGTCCCTGTTTACTTCCAGGTTGGTGGCGTTGAGTTCGGCCTGAAACTCATCGGCCAGCTCGAGCACTCTTTTGTAGCGATTGGCCGGCAGTGGGTGTGATGACAGGAATTCAGGAAGAGTGCCAGTCTCGCGGCTGCCTTGCATGCGGTCGAGTGTTTTGAAGAATTCAGCCATTTTGTGGGCATTGTAGCCTGTCTTGATGGAGTATTCTACCCCAAGTTTATCGGATTGCCGCTCATGGTCGCGGCTGTATTTGAGAAAGAGCAGTCCCACACCTTGAGAGGCCAGGTCTGAAAACTGCCTGAACTCGTCTGACAATGCCGAGCCTACGGCCAGGCCGAGTTCGGCGATCATCGATTTGCTGTACTGCTGGGCGGAGTGCCGGGCAGCTATGTGCCCTATTTCATGGCCCAGCACGCCGGCAAACTCAGCCTCGTTGTTGAAATGTGCCATGATGCCCCGGGTAAAATACACGTAGCCGCCGGGCACGGCAAAGGCATTCACCACCGGAGAATCGACGATTTTAAATTCATAATTCAGGTCGGGCCTGTGGGATATGGCCGCCATTTCCTGACCTTTTCTGTCGATGAGCTGCTGCAGCTTTTCGTCTTCATACAGTCCAAATTCGGCCACAATCTGTGGGTCAGCGTCGCGGCCCATGGCTATTTCCTGTTCTTTGGACATCAGCATCAGGTTGGTGCGGCCGGTCACGGGGTTGGTTACACATCCTTGCAATGTGTACGAAATGGCGATGATTAAAATGAGGGGTAGGTGCTGGTAGCGTAGCATTTTATTGTGGTTTGGCTTTAACTCTTGCAGGTTGGCATGCGCAAAGCCAAAATTGATGCCATGGGGCATATGCCCATTTGTGATAGGAATGACCTTGACATCAGGCAATTGATTGTAGATTTATTTCTACAATTTATTTTAGGGCTTGCCGGGTATTGAACATACTGAAGCAGTTAGTGCTCATCGTATACTTACAGGCGGATGGCATTATTTCTCACGGTGCACAGTGTCTATAGAAAACGGGGGCAGGCATATCGACCAGTATTCGGCCGGGTAATCATAGGGATTGGAGTAGCGTACACGTGCGCCTTTACGCACCAGTATCGACTGCCCTGCATCAAGCACTATCTTTTCGCCGTCTATCTCTATCAAGAGTTTGTTTTTCATCATGAGTGTGAACTCATCAAATTCCGGATTTTGAAAGGGCTCCTTCCACTGCGGCGGCACTTCCATGCGGGCCACACTACAGCCGTCGTACTTGTTGCTTGCATTGCCAAAGTGCTCCTCGATCAGTTTCATATCGTTGGTAGGCACTATGAAAGGATCGTCTTCTTTTATATAATTTCGCATATTTATTTGGTAGCGGCTTATGGCAAATCGAGTTGGTGTGTTGGTGATTTTTTGATTCCTGATCGAGTGAAATGGAAATTGCAATGGTTTTTTTACCCACCTTAAAATCTTTCTCTTGCCATATTTGAAAAAGCCAATTCAATCATAAAACCTCAATTTACTCAGGATATCCCACAGTACCACACCTATGCTCACCGATATATTGAGCGAATGCTTGGAGCCGTATTGCGGTATTTCAATGACCACATCCGACAGACTGACCACCTCTTCATCCACACCTTTTATCTCATTGCCAAACACCAAAGCGAGCTTTTCTCCGGTGTTTGCCTCAAATGCGGGTAGCATCACCGATTGGTCAGCCTGCTCTACAGATACTACGCGATAGCCCTGAGCTTTCAATTGCTCTATGGCGCGCAAGGTATCTTCTTCATAGCTCCAGGGTACGCTTTCGGTAGCGCCCAAGGCAGTTTTGTTGATTTCGCGGTGGGGCGGTGTGGCCGTAATGCCGCAGAGCACAAGTCGCTCTACCCCAAAGGCGTCTGCCGTGCGAAAGGCGGAGCCGGTGTTGTTCATGCTTCGCACATTGTCCAGCACCAGCACGATGGGATTTTTTTCTGCAGATTTGTAATCCTCTGCGCTTATCCGGCCGAGTTCATCATTGCGCAGCTTCCTCATGATACCTGTAGGTTATTATCCTCCTTCGTTTTTAGGGCAAAAATAGAATAAATATCTTCGCGGTAGGTCCCCATACATTTCATGTAAAAGCGTGCCGATGGCTAAAGCGACAAAAGAAACACCGCTGATGAAGCAATACAACGCCATAAAGGCGCGCCACCCCGGTGCGTTATTACTCTTTCGCGTGGGCGATTTCTACGAAACCTTCGGCGAAGATGCCGAGCGCACTGCCAAAACGCTCGACATCGTGCTCACCAAGCGCAGCAATGGGGCGGCATCTTCGGTGGCCCTGGCGGGTTTTCCGCACCATTCCTTGGACAGCTACCTTCCCCGGCTGGTGCGAGCAGGTTTTCGGGTGGCCATCTGCGATCAGCTCGAAGACCCTAAGGCGGCCAAAGGCATTGTAAAGCGCGGTGTAACAGAGCTCGTTACGCCCGGCCTCTCGTTCAACGACCAGGTGCTGGAAAGACGGTCAAACAACTACCTCGCCGCTGTGCACCTCAATGGCGACGATACGGGAGTGGCCTTCCTGGACCTTTCCACGGGTGAATTCTACACCGCTTCGGGCCCCATCGAATACATCGACAACCTGCTGCAAAACTTTGCCCCCTCCGAAGTGATCTATGAAAAAAAGCATCGCAAAAGCTTTGCTGAAGTGTTCAAAGACAAATACAACACCTTCTGTCTGGACGACTGGGTTTTCACCTTCGACTACGGCTACGAAAAGCTCACCAGCCACTTCCATACCACCACCCTGAAAGGCTTTGGCATCGATAGCATGCGCGCTGGGATCACGGCGGCGGGTGCGGTGCTCTTCTATCTGGAAGAAACAGAACACAAAGAAACCCGGCACATATCCTCCATTGCCAGGCTGGAAGAAGAGCGATTTGTATGGCTTGATAAGTTTACCATACGCAATCTGGAGCTGGTGTACCCTCAGCAGGATGGGGGCATACCGCTGCTCGATGTGCTCGACCGAACCGTGACGCCCATGGGTGCCCGTATGATGAAGAAATGGGTGATGATGCCGCTGAAAGACCTGCAACCCATACACGAGCGCCTGGCAGTGGTGGAGAAGTTTGTGAACGATGAGCCGCTACGGGAACAGGCCGATGCCCTGCTCTCGCACATCAGCGATCTGGAGCGCCTCATCAGCAAGGTGGCTGTGGCCCGCATCAATCCACGCGAAATGCTTCACCTGAAAAAGTCACTGCAGCAGGTGATACCGCTCAAGGCACTGCTGATGGCCGCAGGCACTCCGGAGCTGAAAAAGCTTGCCGATCAGATAAGCCCCTGCGACTTTTTGCTGGAAAAAATCGAAAAAGAACTGCGAGAAGATGTGCCCATACTCACCCATCAGGGCAAGATGATCAACACCGGCATAGATCAGGATTTGGACGAACTGCGCCAGATCGCCTATTCGGGAAAAGACTACCTGATGAAGCTGCAGCGCAAGGAAGTGGAGCGCACCGGCATCAGTTCGCTCAAGATAGCCTACAACAAGGTGTTTGGCTACTACTTGGAAGTGACGCATGCACACAAAGAAAAAGTTCCTTCCGATTGGATACGCAAGCAGACACTGGTGAATGCCGAGCGCTACATCACACCCGAACTGAAGGAATACGAAGAAAAAATACTGAGTGCTGAAGAAAAGATAGTGGCCATAGAGCAGCGCATATTTCACGACCTGGTGGTGTGCGCGGGCGACTATGTGCAGCCGGTACAACAAAACGCACGCTGTGTGGGCACTGTAGATTGCCTGCTGGCTTTTGCTCAATTGGCCATAGCCAACCAGTATGTGAAGCCAACGGTAGAAGATGAACGCTGTATCGACATAAAAGAAGGCCGGCACCCTGTGATAGAGCAACAACTGCCACCGGGCGAGGCCTATGTACCCAACGACGTATACCTCGACAATGAAGGCCAACAGATCATGATCATTACGGGGCCCAACATGGCAGGTAAGTCGGCACTGCTGCGGCAAACAGCACTCATCGTGCTCATGGCCCAAATTGGCAGCTATGTGCCGGCGAAGCTGGCCCGCATAGGCCTTATCGACAAGGTATTTACCCGGGTGGGGGCTTCCGACAATATCGCCCGGGGCGAGTCTACCTTCATGGTAGAGATGACCGAAACGGCGAGTATTCTCAACAACCTCAGCGACCGTAGCCTGGTGTTGATGGATGAGATTGGCCGAGGCACAAGCACATACGATGGCATATCCATCGCCTGGTCTATCGTTGAGTTTTTGCACAACCATCCAAAGCATCGCGCCAAAACCCTGTTTGCCACTCACTACCACGAGCTGAACCAACTGGCCACAGACTTTCCCCGCATTAAAAACTACAATGTGAGCGTGAAGGAAGCGGGCGATAAGATCATCTTTTTGCGCAAGCTCACAGAGGGTGGCAGTGAGCATAGCTTTGGTATACACGTGGCTCAAATGGCTGGTATGCCCAATGCCATCGTACTGCGCGCCAACGAGATCATGCACCACCTGGAAAAGGATAAAATAAGCCAAAAGACCAGGCAAAAGATGGAGACGATGCCCAAACAAAACTATCAATTGAGCCTGTTTGAGGCCGACCCTAAGTTTGAGCAGGTGCGTGAGTTGCTGGGCAAGATCGACATCAACACCATTTCGCCAATAGAAGCACTGATGAAGCTCAATGAAATAAAAGGTGTGCTGAAGAGCACCTCATAAGATTAGGATGGAGTGATAAGCTCTGCCACTTTACAAACTCTGCCTTGCAGCCGGCATGGTGGTGCTCATTCAATAGGCAGATGTCTGTTGCTGGCCAATAGAAAAAAATGTATTGTCTGATCCGACAGCAGTGGAGCGCGTGGTAAGCAGAAGAAATGCACAGTGCTCTGGGTGCAAGGTGCCTTCACCGAATCCAGGTTTTGGTACGCAAAAAAACCGGAAGCTTATTTAAAAGCTCCGGCTCAGAGGAAATGGGTCTGGGTTTCAGACCAGGATTTCTTTGTTTAGCACCCAGGCCTGTGCTGATATCAGGTCGGGAAAAAACTGAAACTCCACAGCCTCATTACGTTGTTTTGAGCTATCTCTTACTGTTTCTACATAGAACCGCTTGAAAATATCGTCCGGCGCTATTGTAGCCACTTTTTTAAGACCAAATTTTACTGCCTCGGGCAGTATGGTTTCCATCATCCAGCGGCGGTTGTCGGTGCCTACCACACCCTGGTGATAGATGTCGCTGATAAAAAATGCAGCTTTGTTGCTTCTGAAGATTTCCAATATTTTTCGGAAGGCATCTTTATAGGCCTCTGTAGTAGTAGGCCTCTTCCAGGCGGCGATCACGGCAAAATTTTCTTCGTCGTAGCTGATCTGCACAAAGTTGGTTTCATACTTTACTTTCATACGCTCTCACATTTCAAATCTCACATTGGCAAAGGTATGGCTGAGGCTTTGCATTAAAGTTTCGCAAAGCCACCGGGACTTACACGAATGAAGAATTTTATGTTTTAACCCCAAAAGATAACCTGGCCTGTAATGGCGTACAGGCAGCGTGTCGTGGTTAACCTGTTGAATAGAAGTGACATAATATCAGCCACTTAGAGCAATGATGAAAGGACGCGTAGAAATCCTTTTAAGGAAATAAGGCAGGGGTGGGGCTTGCGGTACGTTCACCGGTTATGGTTATGCATCAATTGCTTACACGCTCAGCGTGTATAAAATACCACAATGGCCCGTGGCACGTTGCCAAATAAAAACTGATTATTTTCGCATCATGGCACAGCAACCGGAAAAAACACTGGAGGAGCACCTTGATGAAGGGCTGGCTCTGTATGATCAGGGATACTCCTTTCAAAAGATACGCGATCACTATCAGGCACAGTCGCTACCTGAAGAGATGATCGCCTACATCATGCGGCTCATCGATGAATTTGCCCTTGAAGAAGGTAAAATACAGGCACAGGTGAAAAAAGCGCAATGGGTGGTGGTATTCGGGCTCATCATGATGGTGCTTGGCGGCTTCATTGCCTGGTTGTTCTACAGCAATGAAGCCATAAAAGGCTACTATTACTTTTTCGCCTATGGCCCTATACTTTTTGGGGCATACATAGCCTGGTCGGGCTGGCGCAAGATGGATCGCTTGCGCAAAACATCGCCGGAAATTGACGATTCTAAGCTGAGACTGGATCACCGCCTGGGATCATGGCGCCCGAGAAAACTTTCGTGAAACAACTACACGAACTTTTCAGCACATTGAGCTAACGCTACATGACGTAGCCTGAAGCAACGGCCGAAGTTGATTAGATCATTGGGCTTTCTGCTCATTTTCCATCGCCGAGGCCGATTCCAGCACTTTTTCCTTCAGCAGGTCTTTGAATTCTTGCAGCCTTCGGCCAATTTTTTCGTCTGACGAGCCCAGTATTTGTGCTGCAAGTATGCCGGCATTTCGGGCGCCATCCAAAGCCACAGTAGCCACAGGCACTCCGGCGGGCATTTGCAAAATAGACAATACGGAATCCCAACCATCGATGCTGTTGCGCGACTTCACGGGCACTCCTATCACCGGCAGCGTGGTGACGGACGCCAGCATGCCCGGCAAATGGGCTGCGCCCCCGGCCCCTGCTATGATCACCTTTATGCCGCGCCCCCGGGCCTGGTCGGCATAGTCCATCATGCGCTGCGGCGTGCGGTGTGCCGACACAATGCCCATTTCAAAGGCTACACCCAGCTCCTTCAGCACATCGGCCGCCTCTTGCATTATTTTTCTGTCAGACGCACTGCCCATTACGATGCCTACCTCTGCCATCACTTCGCTTTTATTTTTATCATTCCTTTTACCAACCGGGCCAAAGACTTCAGTTTTTGATCGTTGTCGCATACCACCGTTACGTGGCCCATTTTTCTATAGGGCTTGGTCGTTTTCTTTCCGTACAGGTGTACGTGCACGCCCGGCGTTTGCAGTGCCTCTTCCAGTCCTTCTATTACGGCCTCCCCTGTGTGCCCCTCTTCACCGAGCAGGTTGATCATGGCAGACGGCGTTACCAGGTCTACATTGCCCAGCGGCATGTTCAGGATAGCGCGCAAATGTTGCTCAAACTGCGAGGTAATGTTGCCTTCTATGGTCTGATGACCACTGTTGTGCGGTCGCGGAGCAATTTCATTGACCAGTACTTCACCTTCTTTGGTCACAAACATCTCCACCGCCAGCAGGCCGATCATGTCGAGCTTTATGATAAGATCGGTAGCAATGGAGCGTGCTTTGGCTATGATGGCCTGGTCCAGCTGTGCCGGGGCAAATAGATATTCTACCAGGTTGGCTTCGGGGTGAAACACCAATTCTACCGGTTGGTAGTTGGTGACCTCGCCAGATTCGTTGCGCGCCACGATCACTGCGATCTCCGCACGGAAATCAATCAATTTTTCCAGCAGCCCCGGGGCATCGAAACCTTTTTCGAAGTCTTCCTCGGTGCGCATTACCTGCACGCCGCGGCCGTCGTACCCGTCTTTCGCCAGCTTATGTACGGCCGGCAGCATACCCACATGCTGCTGCAAATCGGCCTTATTTTCTACGTTCACATACTGGGCTGTAGGTATTTTATGATCGGTGTAAAACTGCTTCTGTGTTCGCTTATCTTGAATCAGCTCTACGATCTCTGGCTGCGGATATACCTTTTTACCTTCGTCTCTTAGTTTTTTCAGTGCCTCAGTATTCACCTTTTCTATCTCAATGGTGATCAGGTCACAGGTCTTGCCAAAGTTGTATACTGCGTCGAAATCTTGCAGATCACCTTGCGTGAATTGCGTGGCAATAGCATGGCAAGGAGCTTGGGCGTCGGGATCGAGCACGTGCACATCTATATTGAAATCAATGGCAGATTGTATGATCATACGGCCCAATTGACCGCCCCCAAGTATGCCCAGCGTATAGTTTTGATAGTAATTTTCCAAGGTTCCTAATTTTTTAAGACAGTAAAACTAATTCTAAATAATTTGAATTTGAAATGGTGCAGCAGCGTGCGGGCTTTCCCGTGACATCTTTGTTCGCTAGCTCCACCAGGTAAGTGCCCGGATCAGTTCCCGGTCGTCGTTGCCTGTCACTACATGTACAAACGTACCATCGGCTTGCTGATGATGCATCGAATGAATGGTTTCTCCATAGCCGGCCTCACTGCGAAACACTACCTCCATCGCTTGAAGCTGCTGCTGCAGCAGGTGTTGGGCAGAAAAGCTTTCCAACGCCCAGCGCAGGTAGTGCGTGTTGTTTACATGATTGTTGATGTCGAGCTCGTAAAAGCCCGCTTTGGTTGTAAACTGTGGGGCAGTAGCCCTGCAATTATCGATTTTCTTTGTAAACACATACTGATCTATATCATTCTCTGTCACCAGCGCACCGATCACCTCGGGCATGGCCGCCACCTGCCGCTTCTCTACATCGATCACCAGCCATACCGTATGGGCAACTGCGCAAATATTTTTTTGTTGATCCATTATCTCTACCGTGCGATACGCCTTCAGCCCGTCACTGCCAGAAGGCCAGGTTTTCACCAGCACGGTGTCCTCGTGGCCAGGCGGCCGTTTTACTTCTACCCTCAGGCGCGACAGCACCCAGGTCAGGTTATTCTTCATCAACTCATACGACGACACGCCCAGCTCTTTGGCGTGCCGCCAGGCCGCTTCCTGAATTAAATCTGCCATACCGGGCAGGGTTAGCCGCTGCCGGGGATCCACATCTATGGTTTTTATTTTGAATTCGTATATCGCTGGCTTTATCATACGGGGTTGCTCCTTGTTCTACAAAAACATAAAGAGCACATGCAGCAACCGTACCTGGCTGGCATGTGCACACTTATTATAAACAATATATTGGGAGAAACGGCTTATGGGGGCGCAGCCTTAATAGTTCACTTCCACCAGTGCCTCTTCGATGTATTCAAATGTAGAGAGTATTTCCGGCAGTCCGTTTACCACCGCCACATTGTGTTCGAAATGTGCGGAGGGTCTGCCATCGGCTGTCACAATGGTCCAGCCGTCTGCCAGCTGTTTTACACGTCGCGTGCCCATATTGATCATGGGCTCTATCGCCAGCACCAGCCCGTTTTTGATCTGTGGCCCACGGCCACGCTTACCGTAGTTGGGCATTTCGGGCGCTTCATGCATTTCGCGACCCAGGCCGTGCCCTACCAGTTCGCGCACCACGCCATATTTATGCTGCTCGGCATGTCGCTGAATTTCAAAGCTTATGTCGCCTATTCTGTTGCCTGTCATGGCCTTTTCTATGCCGAGGTACAAGCACTCTTTGGTCACACGCAAGAGCTGCAGCACCTGATCAGACACCTCGCCAATGGTAAAAGTATAGGCGTGGTCGCCATAGAAATCATTCATAAGTACGCCACAGTCTATTGAAACAATATCCCCATCGAGCAACGGCTTGTCATTGGGTATACCGTGTACCACTTGCTCATTCACGGAGGTGCACAGGCTGTTGGGAAAATCATAGAGGCCTTTGAAGCCGGGCTGTGCACCGTGGTCGCGGATGTAGGTTTCGGCCAGCCGGTCCAAGTACAGTGTGCTGATGCCTGGCCTTATTTCTTTTGCAATCATACCCAGCGTCTTAGAGACCAACTGTGCACTTTGGCGCATCAGCTCTATCTCTTCGTTGGTTTTCAATACTATTTTCGACATTCTGTTGTATCCTTTTAATGCTTCTCCAATAACAGGTGAGCGCACATAGTGTCACGTGCCAGTGCCCTTGTTTTCTTTATTTCTAAACAAAAAGCCCACAAATTTAATATTATAATTTCAATCGACGGAGGTGAAAAAAATACGCCAGGCACACCAGGCTGCATACAATAAGCCCCAGCGATTCGCGCGCTTCTTCTATAAACGGCAGCTTCATTTCCAACGATTGCATTTGCTCCTCCGCCTCGATCCACTCGCCCACAGAGCCGGGAAACAGTACCAACCCCACAATCATAAATGCCACCGCCGATACCAGGTACAGCAGGGCAGGCATGCGCCGGAAGATCACCCCCAGCGATAGCAGCGCGGCATATACATACACGGCTACCCATATGCCCGGGTCAGGATCGTTGATCTGGAAGGAGGCGAAAAGCAAAAACAGAATGAGCCAGACAAGTGCAAAGATGCGCATGGTGATCAATTAAGGAGCTGCGCAAAGTTAAGTATTCACTTTTGCTTTTTCCTGGTCTTTGATGGTGCGGCACAGTTTGTTGTACCAGCGCTTTCCATACTTGCGCACAAGTGGGGCTTTCAAAAATTTGTACAGTGGCATTTTCAGGCTTTTGCCCAACGTACATGCCGCCAGGCAGATGTCCCACCTGTCGTAGTTCAGGGCATCGTAGCTGTCGTACCTGGTGATGCGGATGGGATATAGGTGACAGGATATTGGCTTTTGAAAATCGATCTTTCCGTCTTCATAAGCCTGCTCTATGCCGCATTTGAGTATGCCGCGCTTATCGTATATGGCGTATGCGCATTCTTTGCCGTCTACCGTAGGTGTAGAGAATTCTTTGTCGTCGTCAAAGACAAATTTGCCTTGCTGGGCTATGGCCTCTTTGCCTGCGGGGCTTAGGTAAGGCTCTACTTTATCGTAGGCTTCTTCCAGCTTTTGGCATTCATCGTCTTCCAGCGGTGCACCCAGATCGCCCTCTACGCAGCAGCCTCCCTTGCACTTGCTCAGGTCGCATACGAAGTAGTTTTCAGCTACATCATCAGAAATAATGGTTTTGTCTACTACGATCATAAAATTAATTGCGGGGCTTCAGTACTGCACAACACCAACACACGCCAGGGCGGCCGGAAATGAAAGTTTCAAAGATGCCAACTTATCGGGCTGCCTTTGCTCGATTAACGCTGCGAAACTTGTTTATGTAATATCCACTATGCCCTTTTTATTCAGGAACCACAAAAGTATGCCAAGCCACCACCAGTTGCAAAGTATATATCGACAGTGGCCACCGGCCGGTAAGGCGTCTGGTTCAACCAATATTTGTAAATTGCGCGCTTATGAAACAAGCCATCGACTACCTGGAGGGACTGAACGAACCGCAACGCGAAGCTGTGGAGAGCACAATGGGGCCCACAATGGTTATAGCCGGCGCAGGTTCGGGCAAAACGCGCGTGCTTACTTATCGCATAGCCCACCTTATTCGCCACCATCAGGTGGAGCCGTTTAGCATATTGGCGCTCACATTTACCAACAAAGCGGCCGGTGAAATGCGCGCCCGCATCGAGAGCGTGGTGGGCACTGAGGCGCGCAATATCTGGATGGGTACTTTCCACTCCATTTTTGCACGTATACTGCGCTACGAAGCTGAGCGCATCGGCTTTCCTTCCAATTTCACCATTTACGATACCGACGACTCCAAAACGCTCATACGGCAAATCATTAAGGAGTTCAATCTGGACGATAAAGTGTATAAGCCAAACCTGGTGCTCAATCGGATCTCTGGTGCCAAAAACCGGCTGATCTCCTGGCACCAGTATGTGAATGACCCGGTATTCAAAACAGATGATGACGCCGCCGGCAAGCCCGACATCGGCCGTATTTATCGCGCATATGTGGAGCGCTGCTTCAAGGCATCGGCCATGGATTTCGACGACCTGCTTTTTTATACCAATGTGCTCTTTCGCGATCATACCGACATTCTGAACAAATACCAGCACCGGTTTAAATTTGTGTTGGTGGATGAGTTTCAGGATACCAACCTTTCGCAGTACCTCATTACGAAAAAGCTGGCAGCCGTACACCAGAATATCTGTGTGGTGGGCGACGATGCACAAAGCATCTATGCTTTTCGCGGAGCCGATATCCGCAACATACTGAACTTCGAAAAGGATTTTCCCGACCTGAAGGTGGTGAAGCTGGAACAAAACTACCGCTCTACCAAAGTGATCGTAAATGCCGCCAACTCGGTGATCAACTGCAACAGGGCGCAGCTGCAGAAGAAAGTATGGACGGCCAACAGCGACGGTGATCTTATTGAGGTGATCAAATCCAACTCCGACAACGAAGAAGGCAAGCAGATTGCCTCATCTATTTTTGAGGAGAAGGTGCACCACCAGTTTCGAAACTCAGACTTCGCAGTGCTCTACCGCACCAACAGCCAGTCGAGGGCGATAGAAGAAGCGCTGCGGCGCACCAATATACCCTACCGGATTGTGGGCGGTCTGTCCTTCTATCAGCGCAAAGAGATCAAAGATCTGCTCAGCTATTTGCGCCTGGTGCTGAACCACAACGACGAACAAGCCCTCAGGCGCATCATAAACCTGCCCAAGCGAGGCATAGGCACCGGCAGCATCGACAAACTGATATTGGCTGCCAATGACGCGCAAAACACCCTCTGGGATGTTGTAAACGAAGGTCAACGCCACGTGGGCGGCCGTACAGGCGGGGCAATAGAGGAGTTTGCACAAATGATCAAAAGCTTTCGGGTGGTGATGGACAGGAAAGATGCGTATGAAGCCGCCAGCCACATCGCCAAACATTCCGGCCTCATGAAGGAGCTGTATGAAGACAAGACCGTGGAGGGCGTGAGCCGCTACGAAAACGTGCAAGAACTGCTCAATGCCATCAAGGAGTTTGTAGACAATCAGGAAAACAGCGACAAAAGTCTGGGTGCCTTTTTACAGGAAATCGCCCTCATCACCACCGTAGACGAGAAAGGGGTGGATGACGACGACAAGGTGACGCTGATGACCATACACATGGCCAAAGGCCTGGAGTACAATGTTGTGTACATAGTGGGCATGGAGGAAGACCTTTTTCCATCGCAGATGATGCTCGCCAGCCGTGCCGATCTGGAAGAGGAGCGGCGGCTTTTTTATGTGGCCATCACACGCGCAAAAGTAAAGCTCTTTCTGAGCTATGCCATGTCCAGGTACCGCTTTGGCAGGCTGAAAACGTGCGAGGCAAGCCGGTTTCTGGAAGAGATAGATCCGGGCTTTATCAAGGTAAACCGCAAGTTCAGTACGCAAGAACCCATCATGAGAAGTCCGGCAGGCTACGCCAGCAACCTGGCGAGCAGCCTCAAGAGCACGCCTGTGTCACACCAGCCCGCCTATAATCACACGCCTTCGGCCAACTTTCAGCCCAGCGATACCAGCGGATTGCAAGAAGGCATGAAGGTGGAGCACCCAAAATTTGGTTTTGGCAAAGTGGTGAAAATGGATATGGACGGTGCCAATAGAAAGGCCAAGGTGGAATTTGCCAATTTTGGAGAAAAGACATTATTGCTTAGTTTTGCCAAGTTGAAAATCCTGGAATAGACGCCAACGCCAACTGGCCATTTAGCATTCCCCTATCCTTAGCAGTATATCCTTAAAAAAACGCGACAATGAATGATTATAATTCGGTAAGGCCGAAACTTATATTAAAAGAATACGGCAGAAACGTACAGAAGCTGGTTGAATTCGTGCGCAACACAGAAGACAAAGAGCGACGCAATGAATACGCACACCTGCTCGTGGACCTGATGCAACAAATCAATCCTTCTGTAAAAGACGCGCAGGAAAACCTGCAAAAGACCTGGGACGACATGTTCATCATTGCCGGTTTCGACATCGATCTCGAAAGCCCATATCCAAAGCCCGAGGCGGACCTGCTGGAGCGCAAACCAAAGCGACTGCAGTACAAAACATCAGAAGTAAAGCACAAACACTATGGCCGCAATGTGCAGATTATGATAGACACTGCCGTGGCCATGGAGGACCCGGAAGAAAAAGAAGCGGCCATCATACACATTGGCAAACTGATGAAGACCTTCTATGTAGTATGGAATAAAGAGAATATAGAAGATAAAACCATACTCGATAATATTGAGGAGATGTCCAAAGGGCAGCTCACGATGGATATAGAAACAATACGTGCCGAGAACCTTTTTGACAGCCTGATAAAAGAGCGCGACCGCGAGAAAGAGCGGGAGAGGGACCATAGCAACAATGGCAACAACAACAATAAAAAGGGCCGGCAACAGAACAACAACCGAAACAGAAGGAGTGGAGGAGGTTCTAACAACAATCGCCGCCGTAGAAATTAATGGCTTCATTTCGTATTGAAGGCGGAGCTGAGTTGTCAGGATCAATCACTCCGCAAGGCGCAAAGAACGAAGCATTACAAATTCTCTGCGCCACACTGCTCACCACCGAAAAAATCACGATTCACAATGTACCCGACATCCGGGATGTGAATGCCCTCATAGAACTGCTGGCCAGCCTTGGTGTGGAGGTGACCCCACTTGGTGCCGGCAGTTTTACTTTTCAGGCAAATCAGGTAAACCTAGACTACCTTGAAACCGAAGAATTTACATCAAAGGCCTCCTCACTGCGCGGCTCGGTGATGATACTGGGCCCCCTGCTCGCCCGATTCGGACAGGCAAGCCTGCCACGCCCGGGAGGCGACAAAATTGGCCGGCGACGACTGGATACGCATTTTATCGGCCTGCAAAAACTAGGGGTTAACTTTGATTTTGATTTTCACAATCATTTTTACAAAGCCACCGCACCCGCGCTGAAAGGTGCCTACATGCTGCTCGAAGAAGCCTCCGTGACCGGTACGGCCAACATCTTGATGGCAGCCTGTATGGCCAGTGGGCAAACCACCATCTACAATGCAGCATGCGAGCCATACCTTCAGCAATTGTGCCGCATGCTCAATAATATGGGCGCCAGGATCAGCGGCGTAGGATCCAATTTACTGCATGTAGAAGGAGTCGCTGTGTTGAAAGGCACGGAGCACACCCTGCTCCCCGATATGATCGAGGTCGGCAGCTTTATCGGCATGGCTGCTATGGCGCAGTCGGAAATTACCATCAAAAATGCTGGCATCGACCACCTGGGCATCATCCCCGAGGCATTCCGGCGGCTGGGCATCAACCTCGACTTTATTGGCGATGATATATTCGTGCCCCAGCAGGAGTCATACGAGGTGGAGTCGTTTATGGATGGATCCATCATGACCATTGCCGACGCCATATGGCCGGGCCTCACACCCGACCTGCTCAGCGTACTGCTGGTGACGGCTACACAGGCAAAAGGCACTGTGCTCATACATCAAAAGATGTTTGAAAGCCGCCTATTTTTTGTTGATAAGCTCATCGATATGGGCGCACAAATTATTCTCTGCGACCCACACAGGGCTACTGTGATTGGCCTCGACAGGAAATTTCAATTGCGTGGCATCCGTATGTCCTCACCGGATATACGTGCCGGCGTGGCATTGCTCATTGCCGCGCTCAGCGCCCAGGGCTCAAGTGAAATACTGAACGTAGAGCAGATAGACCGCGGCTACCAGCAAATCGACCACCGCCTGCGCAGCCTGGGTGCACAGATAGAGCGGATAGGCTAATTGGTAGATTCGTGGATTGGTGGGTTGGTGAAATAGCTGAAAGCTGAAAGCTCAAAGTCGAAGTCATCCTGAACTTGTTTCAGAATCTGTCTAAAGAGTAAACGGATGCTGAAATCCTTCAATAACTTTCGGGCAGGCAAATTCAGCATGACCCGTTGAGAGAATGGCCTGTTTGCACTGCCCCATGGAAATGAGGAAGGTCATGCAAGAGCCTCTATCCAGTCGTGTCCGGAGAAACCTTCGAAACACCTTTGGCTGTTTAGCGTGGCCTTGCGCGGGTGTTTCGTCAGTTTCGGAGGTGATTAGTGGACTCGTAGACTGGTAGACTCGTAAACTGGTGATTGGTGGGATGGTAGATTGGTAGTAGTGGGTTGGTGGACAGGGTAGCAAAAAGCTCAAAATCGGAGTCATCCTGAACTTGTTTCAGGATCTGTCTAAAAAGTAAACAGATGCTGAAACACTGGAATAAATCAGGGCAGGCAAGGAAAAATATTAGCAGTGATATCGCTTTAAAATGCTTCAAAAACTACAAAGCATCAATGCCGGTCATTTCTTTTCCAGTTGCTGAAAAGGAACGAACCAAAGAATAAACTTTTCAAAACAATGCTGCCTTGCGCGGGACCAGCCGCACTCCGGTTGTTTTGACCCGCCGGCGTGCATTATTCGCGGCTTATGCCAATAGCCAACAGATCCTGAAACAAGTTCAGGATGACTGAAAAGGTTGGTGCATGTACGCGGTGCCTGCCGCACGAAATGGTCTGTGGGGCACAGACCATGGAAATTAGGACCATGAAAATCAGGATCCACGCCCGCTGTTTTGACGGGCCGGCGCGCATTCACCAACCCACCATCCCACTAGTCTACCAATCCACCGTTTAACTGGTCCGACTGTCGTCTAAACTTGAGTTGGGTAATTTTACTTTGAGCCTTGAGCCTTGAGCTTTCAGCTATCTCACCAACCCCCCATTCTACGAATCTACCAATCCACCGTACAACCGTGCTTCTAATAACTATTCATCGCGAGTGAAAGGCACAAAACGAACGGGGAGCAAGGGCTTCTCAATGAGTTCATCTCCCTCTTTCGTAACCAATACAAGGTTTTGCAGGCTGGATTCATGGCCGATGGGTATGATCATTTTACCGCCTTCTTTCAGCTGAGCAGCCAATGGCGCGGGTATTTCTTCGGCGGCGGCCGTCACCACAATGGCGTCGAAAGGTGCTTGCTCAGGCCAGCCGGCATAGCCATCGCCTATGCGCACGTGCACGTTGTCGTACCCCAGTTCTTGCAGTAGGGTACTGGCTTGTTCACCCAGTGGGGGCACTATTTCAATGGTGAATACCGCATCGACGATCTCAGCCAGCACAGCGGCCTGATAGCCCGAGCCGGTGCCTATCTCCAGTACTTTGTGCCTTGGATCGGGATCTATGGCGGCAGTCATATAGCCTACAATGTAGGGCTGCGATATGGTTTGTCGATGGCCGAGTGGTAGTGGGCGATCGTCATAGGCATAGGGACGCATATTCTCTGGCACGAACCTATGCCTTGGCACCGTGCGCATGGCATTGAGCACTTTGTAGTGATCAATGCCACGGGCTTCCAGTTGCGAGCGCACCATCTTTTGCCGCTGGCTTTTGTACGGGTCGGAGGCTGCCGGCAGCATCAGGAGCAAAAGGAGTAAAAGTGTTTGGTCTCGCATCTCAATAGAGCGAATAGAATCTATGATTCGGTTGAATACGCCACGCCCTGTTTCAAAGCCACGGCGGCCGGCTCAGGTTGTGGGGCAGGGTGAATGGTACTGTCCCTTCGCTGCCGATATTCCTCCACTTTGGTCGGACTGGCGAAGGTCATAAATAGTGCTTCTTTCACAGACTTGCTGCGGCGCACATCGCGCCATATGTCACGCCACTCGTGGAAGTTGAGCGTGATGGGGTTGTAACTGCCCACGGGCTTGGTGATGCCGTAATGCGGTCGCTCTTCCTCCAGCTGAAAAGTGCCAAATATCCTGTCCCAGATAATGAGCGTAGAGCCGTAGTTCCTATCCAGATACTTGTCATTGCGCCCGTGGTGTACCCGGTGGTGTGAGGGCGTCACGAAAATGTACTCTATAGGGCGGGGTAGTTTGGTGATATACTCCGTGTGAATCCAGAACTGGTAAAGCACCTCTATCTGATGGCAAATGAAGAAAACCACAGGGTCGAAGCCTGCCAGCGCTACGGGAATAAAGAATATGAATTTGATGTGCTGTGTCCAGCCCAGGCGAAACGACACCGACCAGTTGTATTTTTCGGAATTGTGGTGTGTAACATGGGTAGCCCACCAAAATCGGCTCTCATGACCAATGCGGTGCGCCCAATAGCGCCAGAAGTCGATCCAGATGATGCACAGCACGTAGGCCCACCAGGTATGGGGCACGCTCCAGGGCACCAGATTGTAAAAGAAAATGATGGAGCCAAAAACAAGCACCTTCACGGCAGCACTTGTGAGCAGGTTGCCTACGCCGATGGCTGTGGCTGCCAGCGTGTCTTTTCGGTCATAGAAGTCTTTCTTCTCCCTATAGCTCACTATCCACTCCAATATCACCAGGCCGATCATTACGGGGGTTGCCCACACGATCAGCGGCGGCAGATCCATGGCCATCACTTCGTCGTAGGTCAATAGCTTTTTATCCATAGCCACTTATTATTTTGAGATTGTCGTTTTTGGCTCAAAAGTTTTTAGCCTTTGCGGGTCGCTTTATCACCTGCTAACTTATAAGAAATGCCGGCGACTGTCAAACGAGTGGGATGGTTTTGCCACCGGATTTAATAGACGCGTAGACGGCATCTACCACGATCATATCTTTGAGGCCTTCTTCGCCGGGCACACGCATGGGTTTGTCTTCCAGTACGCCCATGGCCACCTCGTCCATCTGTGCGGCCTGTTGGTTGATGGCAGGAAAATCAAACACGCCGTCGCTGCTTTTGCCCGCTATGCCGCTGTAAGAAGAAAACGGTTCCAGCTCGAAAAAGCCCTTCTCCGCCCGTGTTTTGAGATAGTTGAAGCTGGCGTGAAAGCTTGTGACCAGATTGGCCACAGCACCATCGGGAAATTTGAGCTGAAACGCTGTAATTTCGTCCACTTCATCAAAATGCTCCGGACGGTTTTTAAAGGTCTGTGCCGATACACTCACAGGTTCCTGGCCGGTCACATAGCGGGCGGCTTGCAGCGGGTACACACCCATATCCATCATGGCGCCCCCGCCCATGGATTTGTCGAGTTTCCAATGATCAAAATTAGTATGGTTGTAGCCGGCACCGCAATCGATCAGCTTCACCGCTCCGTACACCTTATCTTGCCCCAGGTGCATCACGTGCTGAGTGTACGGCTCAAACTGCATGCGGTAGCCGATCGAGAGTTTCACACCGGCCTGCGCACAAGCGTCTATCATTTCGCGGCAGTCTTGCGCATTCAGGGCCATCGGTTTTTCGCAAATCACATGCTTGCCGGCCTTTGCCGCCCTGATCACGTATTCTTTGTGCATACTGTTGGGCAGCACCACATAGATGATGTCGATGTCGCGGTTGGAGGCGATGTCGTCGAAGTTTTCGTAGTTGTATATGTTTTCTTTTTTGATGCCATACTGGTCGGCCCATGTTTTTTCCTTTTCGGGAGTACCCGTCACTACGCCTGCCAGGTAGGCGGTGTCGCAATGTGCAAAGGCAGGAGCCAGCACCTTGCTGCTGTAGTAGCCAAGGCCCACGAGCGCTATGCCCACCTTCTTTTGTTTGCTGCCTACAATGGCCGGAAAGCCCTGGACATAGGGTAGCAACGTGCCAACAGCCAGAGCGGCAGATGATTTCTTTATAAATGATCGCCTGGAATGATTACTGAAGTGCATGGTTCATCTTGGTTTAAGTGAACTTCAAGATAGCATGAAATGGTTTCACCTGATATCCCACCACTAGAGAAAAACCGATATTGCCTGCGGAAAATGGTGAACCCGCGATCATGACGGGTTTTTTAACTGACAAAGCAGGGGTTTGTACGATGGTTCAAAATCTCCAACTTACGGAAGAGTAAAATTTTTTTGCCATTGCCTGTAATGATTGTACACCCATGTCGTCTCTCACACCATACCCTATGGAAGTAAGCGCATTTAACCGAATTGTGATGCCGGTCCGCGACAAGCTATACCGGCTGGGGCTCACGCTACTGCAAAACAGAGAGGATGCCGAAGATGCCCTTCAGGAGACGTTGCT
Source organism: uncultured Roseivirgaceae bacterium (assembly GCA_964596645.1). Classification (GTDB taxonomy): domain Bacteria; phylum Bacteroidota; class Bacteroidia; order Cytophagales; family Cyclobacteriaceae; genus CAVQEK01. The sequence continues at coordinate 60,929 of CAZQVB010000020.1, read as the reverse complement.
GAAACTATGGAAAAACAAGCACCTGCTATACCAGATAGACAACCACGAAGCCTATGCCATGAAGATGATGAAAAACCTATGCCTGGATAAGTTGAAATACCAGAAAGGTAAAAAACTGGTGGCGCTGCCAGAGCACCGGCCAGAGCATGAATCGCTCACACCCTTTGCCTCGGTGTCGTTCAACAACCTGAAAGAGCTGATGCAAAAATTGTTCAGCACGTTGCCGGAGCAGCAGCGGCTCATTATACACATGCGCGATATAGAGCACTGCTCATACGAAGATATAGAGGCTGTGACCGGTATGACTGTAAATGCCATTAGAGTGAATCTGTCGCGTGCCAGAAAGACTGTGCGCAGCAGCTATGTGAAAATTAAAATGTACGAAAATGGATAAGATAAAGACCCTGCTCAGCAAATATTACGAAGGCGATACCACCCAGGAAGAAGAAAATGAGCTGCGACTATTTTTTTCCAAATCAGAGATACCCGAATCTATGCGAATAGACGGGGAGCTCTTTATGATGATGGCGGAAACTGCCCGTGAATCAGCACCACACCAGCAGCCTCTACCTGCATACATCGAGGAAAAGCCTGCCCATACTTTGCGGCTTAATTGGTTTGCGGCCGCAGCCGCAGCCGTGACACTGCTGGTGGCGGGCCTGGCCATGGGCTTACTGTTCACCGCCAACCGGCACGATCAGGTGGTGCTGAACGACATACAGCAAGATCTTGCTGAAATGAAACAACTCGTAGTGCTGGCCAAGCTCAATGATCAATCGCCCAGCGAGCGCATTTTGGCCACCTACCAGGTGAAGGCGATGGCCGATGCCGACGAAGAGGTGATAGAAGCACTGGTGTATACCCTGCAAAACGACAACAATGTGAATGTAAAGATGGCCGCCGCCGATGCGCTGGTACAGTTCGAAAATCGCGATAAGGTGCGCAGCGCGCTCATCGTGTCGCTTTCCAACGCCGATGAGCCCCTGCTGCGGATAAAGCTGATTGATATGCTGGTGCGCATGCAGGAAAAGCGCGCTCTGCCTCAGTTGAAAAAGGTGATGGAAAATGAAGCCGAAATGCCCGTGGTGCGTCAAAAGGCTGCTCAGGGCATCAGCCAATTAATTTGATACAGATCATTAAACATTAAAACAGAAACCAATGAAAATTCAATATTTATTGACCGCCCTTCTGCTGCCGGTTATAGGCATGGCGCAGAAAACGTACACCACCACTTTCACCAATGAGCCGGGCCACACGGTGGTTTTCAATGTAGGCTCTGAGCACATGACGGTGATAGGCCACGACCGCAATGAAATAGTGATAGAAACCGATTTTCGTGGCGCGCCCGCCAGTGCCCCTTCAGCACCCAAACCCGGCGCACCTGCCCGCGCATCTGGTCTGCGGCCCCTTACGCCCAGCGGCTCCGACAATACCGATACCGGCCTTATGGTGGAAAAGACAGGTAAATCCTTTACCGTAGTCAACATAAACGGTGCAGCATTGGAGAGTCGATACACCATTCGCATTCCCAGAAAAGTAAACTTTACACTGAATGACAACAATCCGATGATGGATAAAGATGTGGCCATCAACGGGCTGAACGGTGAGATCACACTGAACTCGCTGAATGGCGATTTCGTGCTGAAGTCCATCAGTGGGCCGGTGGTGGCCCATGTAGTGAACGGCGACATAGAGGTGCATTACGACCACCTGGCCCCGGAAAAACCCAACGATTTCGCAGCCGTCAACGGCTTTGTAGATATTACCCTGCCGTCATCGGCCAAAGTGGCTGTATCGCTCAACACAGTGAATGGTGAAGCCTTCACCGATTTCGACATTAAAGCTGACGACACTAATCCACCCCCACATATAGCCATGCCCAATTTCAATGTGTTTTCACTGGAAGGAAAGATCAACGGGGGCAGCCAGCCATTTACGCTATCAGCCGTCAACGGCGATGTTTTTATACGAAAGGGCAAATGACTTCGATTAACGCCGCAAAGGCATACGGCTCTTTAGCAATTCTTATGTGCCCCATCGCAAAATGGGGGCGTGCTGGTTTGCTTACACACGCATAGCCACACGCTTTCATTCTTTTCTGCTTTGAGCATCACCGGGCGAAAGGCCGATGGCTTGTGTGATCCGTCGCATAGCGGCTGAGTGGCCGATTTGCCGCAGGAGCACCAGGCGTAGTTTCTTCCTTCTTCCAGTCTCAGTTCCATCGGTGCGCGACCGGCAATCTCTCCTTTGTCATTCATGGCAGTAGTATTTATGGTAAAAAATTAGTCAAACTCTTCGATGAGTACGCCCATACGACCTTGCTGGTAGTCGCGCATGGCCTGCAATATTTCCGTGTCGCTGTTCATCACAAAGGGCCCGTGCGACACCACCTTCTCGTTCAGCGGCTCGCCTGCCAGCACCAGCGCAATGGTTTTTTGCTGGGCTTTCAGCGAGAAGCCTTCACCATCTTTGTTGAATACCACCATGTCTTTGCTGTACACTGCTTCCGTGTCATTCACCTTTACCTCGCCCCGCAGGGTATACACCAGCATATTGAAGTGCTCCGGCACAGCAAACATTTTCTCTGCCCCGGCTTCCATATCAATGCGCAGCACCAGCATGGGGCTGTAGGTTTCAACTTTGCCCGATACACCCTCAAAGGTGCCTGCTATGGTCATTACTCTGAGGCCATCGTCCGACTTGTCCAGCACAGGTATTTCGTTTTGCTGCAGTGGCAGGTAACTGGGCACGGCCATTTTTTTCTTACGGGGTGTATTCACCCAAAATTGCACAATCTCCATCACGCCGCCTTGCTCGGCCAGCGCTTTGGAGGGGCGCTCGCTGTGCACTATGCCCAACCCGCTGTTCATCCATTGCACACCGCCTGCCTGCACAATGCTGCTGTGCCCACGGCTGTCGCGGTGGTGCACCTCCCCCTGAAATACCAGCGTAACCGGTGAGAAACCGCGGTGCGGATGCGGACCTACACCCACATCGCGCGGATGAGAGCCGCTGAGATATCGGGCGGTGGCATGGTGGATGAGCAAAAATGGATCGACCTGGTCGAGCCCCGGATAAGGCAAGGGCTGATCAACCGGTAGTCCGCCCATATTCACACGACTGGCTTTTATCTTTTTTTGTATGCTTCGAAACTTCATATTTCCACAGTTAGTGATGCTGATCTGTCACGACTTTGGGCATTGTGCCTGGCACAGTACGCGCTGGCACAGTATACAATTTTCTTAATATATAGCGCTAAACTTCATGTGCAGCGTCTCGTTCATTTTTTCTTTCATTTCTTATCAGGAGAGAAAGCTGAAACGATCATTGGCCCCGGCCTTCACTGTGAGACGATGGCCATTCCGGCCGCTGTGTTTACATTCTTTTTGATCATCATCGCCCCAAATGCTACCATGTACGATAGGCAAATACTCTGTTGATATCCGGAGGCTTACATTACTTTTTCAATCAGAGGGTAAAAAAATTTACCTTGCATTCCTAAGTCACCGTACCCCGTTTTCATGATGAGCAACAAAGAAATCGTGCAATTATTCAAGCTGGCCACAGCCTTGATGGAGTTGCATGAAGAAAACACATTTAAAATCCGCACATATGCCAATGCCGTGATCAACCTTGACCGGCACACCCTTCCGCTTGCTGCAATGTCCATAGAAGAATTGAAACAGATGGAAGGAGTGGGAAAAAGTATTGCCGGTGCTCTGGAGCAGATCCAGCAAAAAGGCACTTTCGATTACCTGGAAGAGCTAAAGGCGCAGACGCCGGCCGGTGTGCTGGAGATGGTGGGCATTAAGGGCATAGGCCCAAAGAAAGTGCGCACCATCTGGAAGAACCTCGGCATAGAAACGACCGGCGCACTCATGGAAGCCTGCAAGGCTGGTCGTGTGGCCCGGCTGAGTGGTTTTGGCAAGAAAACAGAAGAGACCATCCTGAAGGCGCTGGAGTTTCGGGCAGCCTGCCGCGGCATGGCCACCTATGCCCGCACCGAGCCACTTGTAGCGCGTATAGAGCAGCACCTGCAGCAGCACTTGCCACAGGCGCTGGTATCGCCTGCGGGTGAGTACCGGCGCAAGCTCGAGGTGATCACCCGGCTGGAGCTCGTGGTGGGCTACGACGACTTAGTGGCCGGTGCCGCTGCACTGGACAAGATGGACTTCCTGGAAAAAGAACCTGAAAAATCCGGTCCCTTCACCTGGCTGGGCAAAGACCGGGAATATGACCTTCAGGTGAAGTTTGTGCTTTGCCCAAAAGCCGATTTTTATAGCAAGTTGCTCATACATACGGGTTCGGAAAATCATCTGGCCTATGCTGTATCTGAAGGAAAAAGCCTGTATACCCTCGCGCTGGAAGCGCCCCTGGCCAGCGAAGACAGCGCATATATAACGTTGGGCATGCAACCCGTGCCTCCGGAGCTGCGCGAAGGCAGTTTTGAAATTGCACTGGCACAGACCAACGCGTTGCCCCGCTTGGTGGAATACGCCGACCTGAAGGGTGCATTTCACAACCACACCACCTACAGCGATGGTAGGCACACGCTGCGACAAATGGCAGAGTACTGCATAGCACAGGGCTGGGAGTATCTGGGCATCTCAGACCACAGCAAATCGGCATTTTATGCCAAAGGCCTTCAAGAGTTTCGCATAGTGGAGCAGCATGCCGAGATAGACCAACTGAATGAGGAGCTTAAGCCTTTTGTCATTTTTAAGGGAATAGAGTCGGATATCCTTAGCGATGGGGCGCTCGACTACCACCACGACGTATTAGCCAGTTTTGATTTTGTGGTGGCCTCGGTGCACACCGTGCTCACGATGGATGAGCAAAAGGCTACGGCACGGCTGATAAAAGCCATTGAAAACCCTTACACCACCTTCCTTGGGCATCCTACCGGTCGTTTGCTGCTACAGCGCGAGGGTTATCCGATCGATCACCGGGCTGTGATTGAGGCTTGTGCTGCCCATGGCGTGATCATGGAGATCAACGCCAATCCACGCCGGCTCGACCTCGACTGGCGCTGGGTAAACTTTGCTATGGAACGCGGCGTTACGCTCAGCATAAATCCGGACGCCCATGCGACAGAAGGCCTCACCGACATGTACTATGGCGTGAGTGTGGGCAGAAAAGGCGGCCTAACCAAAGCAGGCACATTCAACGCTCAGTCTCTGGCAGAGGTGCAGGCCTTTTTTAAAAGTAGAAAAAAGTAAAGCATGGCATTTCGAAAAATCCTCATCATCCGCTTTTCCTCCATCGGCGATATCGTGTGGACCACCCCCGTGATCCGCTGTGTGAAAAAACAGGTGCCCAATGCCGAAGTGCATTTCGTAACCAAAGCGCAATTTAAAGGACTGGTGGAGGCCAACCCATACATCGACAAGCTGCACCTGCTGGAGGGGTCGCTGCCGGCGTTGATCCGCACTCTGAAGGCGGAGCGGTTTGATTTTGTGGTGGATATACACAACAACCAGCGCACGCTGTGGCTCAAGCTGCGCCTTGGCGTACCCTCAGCCACCTACAACAAGCTGTGGATCAAACGCTTTTTGTTTACCCGCTTTCAGATAGACCTGATGCCCAATGTGCATGTGGTAGATCGCTATATGGAGGCGGTAAAGGAGCTGGGCGTGGTAAACGACGACGAAGGCATAGACTACGTGATACCCGACAAAGATGAGATAGAGATAGAATGGCTGCCTGAGACACACCGGCAAGGCTACGCCGTATATGTGATCGGCGGCTCGGGCAATACTAAAATCCTGCCTTTCGAGAAGATGGTAGAACTGTGTGACCGCATCAACCGGCCCGTAGTGCTGGTAGGCGGCAAGGAAGACGCCGAAACGGGCGAGCGGCTGGAACGCTTTTTTGCACGAAGCGACAAAAGTGCACATATGGAAGATGGGCTGAGGAAATTGAATAAAAAAGCAGTGGTATTCAACGCCTGTGGTAAGTTCAACCTGAGCCAGTCGGCTTCGCTGGTGAAGCATTCTACGGTGGTGTTTGGCCACGATACAGGCCTCACACACATTGCTGCGGCATTCAAAAAGACGGTGTTCAGCATATGGGGCAGCACGGTTCCCAACAACTTCTACAGCTATGGCACCAAGTTTTTTATACTGGAAAATAAGAAACTCAAATGCAGACCCTGCACTAAATCGGGCCGAAAGAAATGCCCCTTGGGGCACTTCAAATGCATGAAAGAGAACCCGCTCGATTTTTACCTGCCGGAATGGGAGTAGACTAGTTGTATTCGTTTTGCACACTTCTTTTTTTCTTAAACCAGCACTTGCGCACCGGCTGTGACAATTTCATACGCATATTGTAAAAAAAACCAAACTTGACGATTCTTCAGCTATGCCCATTCATATCATCCATGAAGACAATCACCTGCTGGTGGTGAACAAGGCAGCAGGCATACTGGTGCAGGGCGATGCTACCGGCGACACGCCACTGGTGGAATTGGGCAAGGCGTATATAAAAGAGCGGTACGGCAAACCTGGCAATGTATTTCTCGGAGTGCCCCACCGGATCGACCGCCCGGTGAGCGGTCTCGTGGTTTTTGCCCGCACCTCCAAAGCCTTGTCGAGGCTTACCGAAGCATTTCGCACGCGGTCAGTGCGCAAGGAGTATTGGGCTCTTACGGCGCGTCGCCCACCGGCCGATGCGGGCACGTTGCGGCACTGGCTGGTGAAAGACGAATCTTCCAATAGTGTGCGTGCATTTCCCAAGCAGCGCGATGGTGCCAAAGAGGCTGTGTTGGATTACAAGCTGCAGCGTGTTTTTGACCATTTTCACCTGCTGGAAGTCTTTCCCGTCACCGGGCGGCCGCATCAGATCCGGGTGCAGCTCATGGCGATGGGTTGCCCGATCAGGGGCGATTTAAAATATAATTATCCTGAGCCCAACGCAGATCGCAACATCAGCCTGCATGCCCGCTCCATCACTTTTGAGCACCCCGTCACCCGCGATGAGTTGACACTGACGGCCCCCGTGCCCCGTACTGAGTCATGGCTGTTTCCCGGTGCCCCGGCCGATTTATACACTGCGACATCCTAATGTGCCCGCGCGGCCGTTATAGCAATAACTTTTACAGTCAATATTCATAAGTTTGCATTTTTACCGCTATGACCACCCGCTGGATATATAAAGAAATACCTGAGTTTGCTCTAGACGGCGAAGCTGACACATTGCGGGATAAAATAGATAAGCTTTCTGCCGCCATCCATGTGAGCCCGGTGATCGCCTCCATGCTGGTACAGCGTGGCATTTGCACCTTCGAAGAAGCCTATCAATACTTTCGTCCTTCACTGGACGACCTGCACAGTCCGTATCTGATGGAAGACATGGAAAAGGCCATGGTGCGCATACTGCAGGCTATGCAGCACAAGGAGAAAATACTGATTTATGGAGATTACGATGTCGATGGCATCACGTCGGTGTCGCTGGTGTATGGCTTTTTGCGCAATTTCTACGGCGAGCTCAATTTCTACATTCCCGACAGGTACAAAGAGGGCTATGGCATATCCAGTGAAGGCATAGAGTGGGCTCGCGACAATGGCTATACCCTGCTCATCAGTTTGGACTGTGGCATTAAAGCGGTAGAGATGACCGACTATGCCGGCAGTTTTGGTATCGATCTCATCATTTGCGACCACCACTTGCCCGGCGATGTGCTGCCACGTGCCCATGCCATACTCGACCCCAAGCTGCCGGGCTGCGCCTATCCGTACAAGGAGTTGTCGGGCTGTGGGGTGGGGTTCAAGCTGCTGCAAGCCTTCTGCGACAAGAAGCACCTCGATCCCGACTTGCTGTACGATTACCTGGACCTGGTGGCGGTGAGCATAGCAGCCGATATAGTGCCCATGATGGGCGAAAACAGAATATTGGCCTTTCATGGCCTGAAGAAATTGAATGAATCGCCGCGTCTGGGATTGGAAGTGCTCTTGCGCCATGCGGGCATCAAAGATGAGATCAATGTATCGAGCATAGTGTTTGGCATAGGCCCAAGAATAAATGCCTCCGGCCGTATGGACCACGCCAAAAATGCGGTAGAGCTTCTGCTGGCCGACGACTACAAAGAAGTGGACATGCTGGCCGAAAGTCTCGACACACACAACCTCAACCGCCGCACGTTCGACACCAACACCACCAACGAAGCCCTGGAAATGATCGCTGCCAACGATAAGGTGCAAATGACTAAGTCTACTGTACTATTCAAAGACGACTGGCACAAAGGGGTGATCGGCATTGTGGCTTCCCGCTGTATCGACAAGTATTACAGGCCCACCATCATTCTCACACAATCCAACGGCAAAGCTACTGGCTCGGCGCGCTCGGTAGATGGTTTCGACATTTACGAAGCGATAGCCGAATGTGCCGATCTGCTCGATCAGTATGGCGGCCATCGCTATGCAGCCGGCCTCACACTGAAAGTAGACAACATAGCAGCGTTCAAGGCAAAATTTGAACAAATAGTGGCCGCGCGCATTACTGAGGAGCAGACTGTGCCGATGTTGGAGATCGACGGCATTATAGATTTGAGCGACATTACGCCTAAATTTTATGACGTGTTGCGGCAAATGGCACCGTTTGGGCCTGGCAACCTGCAACCTGTGTTCGTCACCGAGCGGTTGCGCGCCTGCGGCCGCCCGCGCATACTGAAAGGTCAACATCTGAAGTTTAATGTGGTGCAGGATGATGATGAGGAGCAATACGAAGCCATAGGCTTTGGCCTGGCGCAGTACTTCGATCTGGTGGCCAGTGGCATGCCTTTTAGTATGGCCTACTCACTGGAAGAAAATAATTATATGGGCAATACCGCTTTGCAAATGCGGGTGAGAGACATCAAGTTTGACTAATAAAGACCAATGCTGAGAGCCGAAGGACTGGTAAAATCATACAAACGCCGCACCGTGGTAGATCGCGTATCGGTAGAAGTGGGACAGGGGGAGATCGTCGGATTGCTCGGTCCCAATGGCGCCGGCAAGACCACCACGTTCTACATGATCGTAGGGCTCATAAAGCCCAATGACGGTCATATCTTTTTGGAACAGGAAGACATCACCGCCCTTCCGATGTACCGGCGTGCACGCAGGGGCATTGGCTATCTGGCGCAGGAGGCTTCCGTATTTCGTCAGCTCACGGTGGAGGAAAATATAATGGCCGTGCTGGAAATGAGTACCCTGAGCAAAGCCGAACAGAAGCGAAAAACGGAATCGCTTATTGAAGAGTTCAGCCTGGGCCATGTGCGTAAGAATAAAGGCCGGGTGCTTTCCGGCGGTGAGCGCCGGCGCACGGAAATAGCCCGCGCATTGGCCGTAGACCCAAAATTTGTATTGTTGGATGAGCCCTTTGCCGGCGTAGACCCCATAGCCGTAGAAGAAATACAATCCATAGTGGCCCAACTAAAGAACAAAAATATTGGTATACTCATCACCGACCACAACGTGAACGAAACGCTCTCAATCACGGATCGGGCCTATCTGATGTTTGAGGGCAAGTTGCTGAAGGCTGGCACTGCCGAGGAGCTCGCTGCCGATGAGCAGGTGCGCCGCGTATACCTGGGCCGCCACTTCGAATTAAAAAGAAAAATCTAAGCAATTCCGTATGGAGATCATCAATTCCATCATGACCTGGGTCATGAAGAAAAGGATACACGACATAGAGCTTTTTATGAAATACCCTGTAGAGGTACAGGAAGAGTTGATCGGTAAGTTGGTGAAAACAGCCCGCAACACAGAGTTTGGGCAGAAATATCAGTTTCGCAATATTCGCAACATCCATCAGCTAAAGGCTCAGGTACCCATACACACCTATGAAGATATATACCCGTACATAGACAAGCTGCTGAAGGGAGCCCAAAATGTATTGTGGCCCAGTGAGATCAAGTGGTTTGCCAAGTCGTCCGGTACCACCAATGCGCGGTCCAAGTTTATACCGGTATCGCCGGAGGCCCTGGAAGACTGCCACTTCAAAGGCGGTAAGGACATGCTGTCCATTTATGTAAACAACTACCCCGATACTAAAATTTTTTCTGGCAAGGGCCTGGCCATCGGTGGCAGCCAGCAGATCAACCAGTTCGATGCCAACAGCAATAGCTACTACGGCGACGTATCGGCGGTGATCATGAAAAACCTGCCCTTTTGGGCCCAACTGGCACGCACACCCAGCCTGGAGATCGCACTGATGAGCGAGTGGGAAAGCAAAATAGAAAAGATGGCGCGTACCACCGTGCAAGAAAATGTAACCAACATAGTAGGCGTGCCCACCTGGACCGTGGTGCTGCTGCAGCGCATTTTGGAGATTAACAAAAAGCGGCATATTCATGAGATCTGGCCCAATCTGGAGCTCTTTATTCATGGTGCTGTGTCTTTTGAGCCGTACGAGCCGTTGTTCAAGTTGCTCGCCCCTTCACCAAAAATGCACTACCTGGAAACCTACAACGCTTCTGAAGGCTTTTTCGGAATACAGGACCAAAAGGGCAACCGCGACCTGCTGCTCATGCTCGATTACGGCATTTATTACGAATTTATTCCCACCGATCAGCTTGGCAGGGAAGTGCCCGACACACTGACGTTGGCAGAGGTAGAAACAGGAAAAAACTACGCCATGGTGATCACCACCAATGCAGGCCTGTGGCGATATATGATCGGCGATACGGTGAAATTCACGTCGCTCTCGCCATTCAGGATTCGCATATCCGGTCGCACGAAGCATTTCATCAATGCCTTTGGTGAAGAGCTGATTGTAGAAAATGCGGAGGTGGCCATCAAAAATGCCTGTGAAGCTACCGGCGCCATCATAGAAGAATACACCGCCGGGCCGCGCTACCTTGGCGCAGAAAATAAAGGCGGACATGAGTGGGTGATCGAATTTAGAAATGCCCCTGAGGATCAGGAAAAGTTCAAGCAGGTGCTGGACGACACCCTCAAAGAGGTGAACAGCGACTATGACGCCAAGCGATATAAAGACCTGGCACTGGAAGCGCCGATATTTCACTTTGCCCCGGCCGGCACCTTCTACCGCTGGATGAAAAAGCGCGGCAAGCTGGGTGGCCAGCACAAGGTGCCGCGGCTATCGAACAACCGGGATTATCTGGAAGACCTGTTGAGTGAGATGATGACGGAAAAGGCCTGACGGCCGGTCGTGAAGGTATAATTGGTTTTACATCAAATCGTACTTTTACTTTTCTCATCTAGCAAACCCTGCAACTCAAAAAGTTCATCGCGCAGCCGTGCGGCTTCCATAAAATCCAGGTCGCGGGCGGCGGTTTCCATCTTCCGGCGCGTATCGGCCACCATCTTTGTCAGTTTGCCTTTGTCCATGTACTGCACTACGGGGTCGGCGGCCACGGAAGGTTGCTCATTTTCCACATAGTATTTTTTCTGCCCGCGTTTGGAGTCCGCTACTTTTGTTTGCCCCAGTATCGACTCAGAAGATTTGCGAATGGTTTGTGGCAATATGCCGTGCTTTTCGTTGTACGCCATTTGAATGCTTCGGCGCCGGTTGGTTTCGTCTATGGCTACCTGCATGGAGTCGGTGACGGTGTCGGCATACATGATCACCTTGCCGTTCACATTGCGCGCTGCGCGGCCTATGGTCTGCACCAGCGAGCGTTGATTGCGCAGAAAGCCTTCTTTATCGGCATCAAGTATGGCCACCAGCGATACCTCCGGCAGGTCGAGGCCTTCGCGGAGCAGGTTTACACCTACGAGCACGTCGAACACGCCCAGGCGCAGTTCGCGCAGTATTTCCACCCGGTCTAGTGTTTTCACCTCCGAATGTATGTATCGGCACTTCACCCCCGCCCGCTCCATATACTTGGTGAGCTCTTCAGCCATACGCTTGGTGAGTGTGGTCACCAGCACACGGTCGCGCATTTTCACGCGTTCGTCAATCTCCTCCAGCAAGTCATCGATCTGGTTCAGGCTGGGCCGTACATCGATTTGCGGATCGAGCAGGCCGGTGGGCCGTATGATCTGCTCTACCACCACACCTTCCGATTTGCGCAGCTCGTAGTCGGCCGGAGTAGCACTTACGAACACCACCTGATTGATCATGCCCTCAAACTCGTTGAAGGTGAGCGGCCGGTTGTCCAGTGCCGAAGGCAGCCGAAAGCCATAATCCACCAGGTTCACCTTTCTGGACCTGTCGCCCCCCCACATGGCGCGTACCTGTGGTATGGTCACGTGGCTTTCATCTATGATCATGAGGTAGTCGTCGGGGAAGTAGTCGAGCAGGCAGAATGGCCGGGCTCCGGCGGGGCGGCGATCGAAGTAGCGCGAGTAGTTTTCTATGCCCGAGCAGTAACCCAGCTCACGGATCATTTCCAGATCAAATTCTGTGCGCTCTTTCACCCGCTTGGCTTCCAAAAACCTCCGCTCTGTTTCAAACAGCCTTACCTGTGCCACCAGGTCGTCCTGAATTTCATATATGGCAGTGTTCACCTGGTCCTTGCCTGTCACGAACAGGTTGGCGGGGTAAATGGTGATAAACCGCTCTTCAGACACCTTGCGCCCGTCTTGCGGATCTATAATGTGTATGTTTTCTATTTCATCGCCCCAGAAAAGAAACCGTACGGCATAGTCGGTATAGGCCGGAAAAATATCGACCGTATCGCCACGCACGCGAAAGGTGCCCCGTTTGAAGTCGGCCTCTGTGCGGCTGTACAAAATATCCACAAACCGGTACAGCAGTTGGTTGCGCGGTATGCGATCACCCTCTTGCAGCTTTACCACGTTTTTGCCAAATTCTTCCGGATTGCCAATACCGTATATGCACGATACCGAAGCCACCACCAGCACATCACGCCTGCCCGAGAGCAGCGAAGAGGTGGCACTCAAGCGCAGTTTTTCTATCTCTTCATTGATCGACAGGTCTTTTTCAATATATAGATTTGAGGTAGGCAGATAGGCCTCCGGCTGGTAGTAGTCGTAGTAGGAAATGAAATATTCTACCGCGTTATCAGGAAAAAATTGTTTGAGCTCGCCATAGAGTTGCGCGGCCAGGGTTTTGTTGTGGCTCAACACCAGCGTAGGTTTATTTACCTGATGCACCACGTTGGCCATGGTAAAGGTTTTGCCCGAGCCGGTGACGCCAAGCAGCACTTGTGCGGGTTCGTTGGCTTGTATGCCCTGCACCAGTTGTGCTATGGCCTGAGGCTGGTCGCCTGTTGGTACGTATTCACTTTTTAGTGTAAAACTCATCGATGCCCGTTCTGCCCGGAATAATAAATGCCGGAGTTATATTTTTGGTAATTATTTGTACTTTCACCACGTCTTCATCAATACGATGTTCAGCCCAAAAAAGTACATTACCACACTTTACCTAATAACACCGCATGCCCGAAAACATAGTCCTTATTCAAGCCCTCGCCGAGCTGGCCTACAGCATTTCAATGGCCGATGGCGAATTGCAACCTAGCGAAAGAAAAGCATTTGAGGAAATCATTATCTCTGAGCTTGGCAAGGATTCGTGGTCGGCCAAAAACCGCTTTGCCATACTACAAGAACGCATTACGCCCAACGTAGAACAGTCGTATAAATTCGCCCTTTTCGCCATTAGAACGAACAAAAAGGATTTTTCAGAATCGCTGCGCAGCAAATTCATCAACGTGATACAAAAGGTGGCTGATGCTTCCGACGGATTGAGCGATGAAGAAAAGGCACTGATCGACCGGTTCAAAGAAGACATCAAACACCTTTAGCTGTTCCATATTTCCCAGGATTTCTCCGCCTGAAGTTCCAGCATTTCCAGTCCGTTTTTAACATGGGCGCCCACAGCCTTCCCCTTTTTCATAAACAGTGTCTCCGACGGGTTGTACACCAGGTCGTAGAGAAAAAAGTTGTGATCCATGCGGTGGTAGGGAAGCTCAGGTGCGGCTTCCACGATCGGATAGGTGCCAAGAGGCGTGGTGTTTACGATCAATTTGTGTTGGTTGAGTATATCCGGATGGTGCGACAAATCGTCATAACAAAAATCGGCCTTGGCGCTATCGCGCGAAACTGTACTCAGTGGTATCTGCATATCGCGCAGCACCGCCTTCACGGCCTGTGCCGCGCCGCCTGTGCCAAGCACCAATGCACCTGTAGTTTGGTGCGGCAGCCATTTTTCCAAAGAAGCCCTGAACCCGTAGTAGTCGCTATTGAAGCCACGCCGTGTGCCATCTTCTTCCACCTTCACCACATTGACGGCGCCCACCTTCTCCGCACTTTGGTCCAGGGCATTCAGGTAAGGCATAATGGCCGCTTTGTAGGGGATGGTCACGTTGAAACCTTTCAGACCGGGCATGTCAAATACCAGGTTCACTGCTTCAATGCGTGGCATTTCGAAAAGGCGGTAAGAAGCATTGGTTATATTTTCTTTGGCAAACTTATCTGCGAAGTACTTCTTAGAAAAAGAATGCCCCAGCGGAAAACCGATCAATCCAAATAAGCGCATCAAGGATTAAACTTTTTGGTGTCGCCACGCAGCCGGGCAATTTTTTCTATGGCCACCACCAGAAGCACGCCCAGGGCCAGGAAGAGCAGTGCCGGAAGCACCTCCGGGCTTTCACCCGTTTTGGCCAGGTATTCGGTGGGCATTATGTTCTTCTCGATGAGCGGCACCACTTTGCCGTGGCGGTCGGTGTGGTACGTAAGCACTTCTTTCCAGGGCCATATCTTGTTCAGCGAGCCAATCATGAAGCCCGCCAGTACCGCCACCATAATGTCGTGAAAATGCTTGAGCAGCCAGGACACCAAGCGGGCAAAACTCAGCAGGCCTAGCACGCAGCCCAGGCCAAATACGGCGATCACCGTGAGGTCCATCTCTTTCACAGCGCTTATGATAAATTCATATTTGCCAAATATGAGCAGGATGAAGCTGCCGGAAATACCGGGCAAAATCATGGCGCAGATGGCCACAGCCCCTGAAATGAAGATGAAAAACAGGCTGTCGGGTGTAGTGGCCGGTGTAGCCGCCGTGACGAAATAGGCAAATACGGCACCCGCCAGCCAGCCCGACACCACACGGCCGTTCCAGCGGGTAATTTCTTTAGAGACCATAATGGCCGAAATGATGATGAGCCCAAAAAAGAAAGACCACAATTGTATGGGGTACTCCTCCAGCAAAAAATCGATAACCCGCGCCAGTGTGACCACCGAAAGGGCGATACCGAGAAACAACGTGAGCAAAAAGCTGCCATTGATGTGTGACCAAAACAAGCGGAATTTGCCTTGAAAAAGCATACGGAATGCAGGCCTGTCCACAGATTTTATGCTGTCGAGCAGCGTTTCGTAAATGCCGGTAATGAAGGCGATGGTGCCGCCTGATACTCCGGGTACTACATCGGCGCTGCCCATGCTCACACCTTTGAGGAAGAGCAAAAAATAATCGCGGAATGATCTCATGATGTCAGTTGATGGTTAGTTTGGGCTGAGGATGTCAAAAAAGCCGGAAAAGCGACGCTGCAGCGGGCAACATCTGATGGATGACGGCTGCAGCATGTGCAAGCTGAAAATGCGCCATACACCCCTATTGCTTCACTTCCTTCTGATCGAGAAAGAAGCTAAAGGTATCGCCCCGCATGCCGATACGTATCGTCTCCAAAGGGATCACTTCGTTGGGGGCTATGTTGCCCAGGTTCACATTGGAGCCCAGCAGCTTGATGAAAAACACCTGCTGCGACTTCTGCGGTGCTTCCCAGATTATTTTTTCAAAGGGTATTTTTGTGAGTATTTCTTCTACCAGGCCCGACCGCACCTCGCCGGTAGACCGAAACAAGCCTACATTGCCAGCTTCCCGCGCCTCGCCGATCACTTTCCAGGCGCCAGCATCCAGTTCATCCTGCATCAGCTTGATCCACTTGTAAGGCGGTATGATTTTGTCCACATCCTTGGAGCCTACCTCCGACAGCACCGTCACCTGATCTGAAAGCTTGCGAATGTATTCACATTTCGCCTCGTGCTCCAGCTCTATAGAGCCGTCAGATACTTCGGCGTATTTCAGGTTGTACTTGTCCAGCACTCTGCGGTAGTCGTCGAACTGATCGCGCACAATAAATGCCTCGAAGAGCGTGCCGCCGAAGTAGGTAGGTATGCCGGCATCTTCGTACACTTTTATCTTCTCTTGCAGGTTGGGCATCACAAAAGAGGTGCCCCAGCCAAACTTCACAATATCTGTATATGCACCAGCCACACTGAGATAGTCTTCTGTCTCGCGTATGCTAAGGCCCTTGTCCATGGCCATAGTAATGCCTACCTGGCGGGGCTTCGGAGTCCGCTCAGGTATATCTTTGAGAAAGTAGTTCATTGATTTTTTTTTCTGAATTGATCGATGATCTTAAAAAGTGCCTTTTGGGTTTCGAGTTTTGGGAAAAACTCAAAGAGGCGCTCATGATTTTCGAAGTTCAAAACTAATGCATTTTCCAAATATGTAAAGGCCTCTTTGTACCTGCCGGCGGAAATGAGATAGGCGGTGGCACGGTAGTACAGTTCCGATTCTTCGGGCATTTCCTCTATGGCATCGAGCACTACTTCCACGGCTTTATCGTAGTCGCCTTGTTCGTAGTATATATACGACCAGTTGAGCGGCACTTCCTTGTCTTCCGGGTCCAGCAAAGAAGCCTCTTCGTACGCATCGAGGCTGGATACGATGTTGCCGATATTGTACTCCGCTTCACCTACTTTCTTCCAATACTCGGAGTTCTCACAGTCCAGCTTCAGGGCGCGGTTCAGAAAGTGAATGGCTTCGTACCACTTGCCTTGCTTGGTGAGGCAATGGCCAACACCGTACCAGGCTTCGTCATAGAAAGAGTCCAGCTTAATGGCCTTTTGATAGTATTTTACGGCCAGGTCGTAGTGCTCAAGTCTTTCGTATGCTTCGGCCAGGCTGCAGTACACCTCGGCGCTGGGGCCTTCGCTCTCTATAGTTTTGCGAAAGGCATCGATGGCTTTGGAGTATGCCTCCGTCTGAATATAGGCGTTGCCAATATTAAAATAAGCCGAGGCGAAGCTATCATCGATGAGTATAGCGTACTCATAGGCATGAATGGCCTCTTCGTATTTGTTCAGCTTGGCATACACAATGCCCAAGTTGTACCAGGCATACTGCGAGTAAGGGTCCTGGTCTATAAATTTTTTATAGTACGAAATGCTTTTTTCCAGCTGCCCTGTCACATCGAGGCAGTAGGCGAGTTCGTACAGCGCGTTTTCATGATTGATGTTCTTTTCTATGGCTCGCTTGTAATAGCCAATGGCCTCTTCATATTTAAAGGCATTTTGGTAGGTAAGGCCGATGTTGTAATAGAGCTCATCAGGCTCCTGGGTGTAGGGCTCGGCCTCCAAATAGGCATCAATGGCGGCCAGATAGTCACCCTTGAGTGAGTAGTTGGAGGCACGCATCATGATGATCTCCGGGTCGTTGGGCTGCAATGAAGCCGCCTTGTTCAGCAGCTCAATGCTCTCATCGTAGCGCTCCAGGTTCGACAGCACCTGTGCTTTGTCCAGCATCAGCTCCGTAGAAAAAGGGTACTGATCTATCGCTACATTGCAGGCCTTCAACGCTTGCTTGTATCTGGCATGATCGATGTAATAGTTCACGATTTCCTCAAATTCTTCCAACAGATAAAACTCCAGGGAATCGTTCTTTACCTGTTCTTCGAACCGCTTTATGAATGACTTGAACTCGTCTTTCCTTTTATAATCTCCGCCCATACAGGTAGTTTATTGTAGTGCTAAGTGGTGCATATTAGCGAAAAAAAACAAATAGAAAAAGCTGGTATACCGCGCTAAAAGCACAGAAGTTTTTTAGAAGTTCGATGTGCAAAACCCGCAAATGAGCGTCTCAGGTCAGTTTTGGTAGTATTCCAGCAGTCTCTCATCTTTCTCGCTGGCTTTTATTTTCTTCAGCAGGTCGTTCACTCCAGAGTGGTCGGCCATCAGCTCCAGCGACTGGTATGCTGCCAGCCGGTTGATGTACTGTGTCTGGTGCTCAGCCAGCTCGGCCAGCGCCTGTATGCCGCGCCTGGCCAATGGCTCCGGGGCCTCTAGCAGGTACAGGCCCAGCAGCCGGGTCATAAACCACAGATCGGTGCCCGTGCTGCTATCCAGCTTCTGAAAGAACCAGTCGGCCCTGTCATAATCTTGTTGCTGCACGAAGTAGTCGGCCAGGGTGGCCATAATATTGAAATTGCTTTCCGATAGAAAATGCCGTATCACCTCCTCTTTTTCTGGTGCCGACGACTGTAGATAACCGTACAATGCCTCACCCGCCACGCCATACGACGAGTCGTACAATGCCGACTCCATGGTCTGCCAGTAGCGATCGCTGGAGATGCTGTTCAATACCGCGAGTGCCTGGCTGCGCACTTGCGAGCTGCTATCGTTGAGCGCCAAATCGATCACCTGCTCCTGCACCCGGGCAAAATTAGCGGATGTATCATTTTCGAAATACTTAAGCGCTGCCTGGCGGATGGTCCAAAAAGAATCGTTCAGCGCTGTGCGAAACAGGTCAGGATTCTCTACTTCATTTTCCAGAAAATACTCAATGGCTGCCAACCTCGGCCGCATATTGTTCGGGTAGTTCCGGTACATCAGCGCCATGTCTGCAGCACTAAAGCCTACACGATCGATGGTGCCCAGCAGGTGATGCTCCGGATCAAAGACAACCAGATCAGGCCGGCTGTCTGCTTCGAAAGTGAACTCCTGATATTTTGTGTTCACCTCCACCTGGTGGCGACGGCTGCTACCGTTGTGCCACACGTCGATGCTGAGTGGAAGCCGGTACACGGGGTACAGTTCCATGTTTTGTGTCTGGAGCACACTTACTGTAGCCAGTCCAAGGCTGTCGTTGTAGGAGTGGCTCACCCGCAGCTCGGGGTGGCCGGCGGAGAGAAACCACTGGTTGAAAAAAGGATTCAGATCTTTGCCGCTGATGTGCTCAAAGGCAAGTCTGAGCTCGTGCACTTCCACCGCATTATAGGCGTGCTCGGTCAGGTAGTAGTTCAGTGATTTGAAGAAGGCATCATCGCCCAGCTCTTGGCGCAGCAAATGCAGTATCAGCCCGCCTTTGGCATAAGAGTGGTTGTCGAACATGTCCTGCTCGTCTTTATAATAAAACCTGATCAGGTCTTCCTTTTTGCTTTCAGCCTCACCCAGATAGCTCTGCAGTTCTTCATAAAGCTGCAGGTCGCCTTCATCTTTACCATATTTGTGCACCTTCCAAAGGTACTCTCCATAGGTAGCAAAGGCCTCGTTCAGCGGCAGGTTCGACCACGACTCACAGGTCACCAGATCGCCAAACCACTGATGAAAAAGCTCGTGGGCTATGATGTAGTCCCAGTCGTAGTCGATGAGCTCGCGCCGGGTAGATTGTACGCCTTCCATAAAGACAGAGGCCGTAGTATTTTCCATAGCCCCCGACACATAGTCGCGCACCACTACCTGTGCGTATTTGGACCAAGGGTAGGGGTAGTCGAGTATCTCTGAAAAATACTCCATCATTTCGCGGGTATGCCCAAAAATATCTTTGGCATGTGGCTCGTACACCGGCTCCACGTAGTAGCTGAGCGGCACATCTTTCCATTCATCTTCTACCACGGCATAGTCGCCTATGGCCATCATAAAAAGGTAGGGGGCGTGTGGCAGGTCCATCTTCCAGTAGTCGGTGCGGGTGCTGTCGCCATTGTCTTTGCTGTAAATGAGTGTGCCATTGGAGAGCGTCTTAAAGTGATTTTCCACAGTAATATACATTTCCTGTGTGCAACGCTGGTTTGGCGCATCTAAGGTCGGAAACCAGCAGGAGTTGGATTGCGTCTCCCCCTGCGTCCAAATCTGCCGCGGCTTATGCGGCTCATTGCCCAGTGGATTGATAAAATACAGGCCCTTGTCGGAGGTGATCGCTTTGCTGCCACCTGCTTCGAGTTCATTTGGCTTGGCCGTGTAATGTATTTCAAGCACTAATTTCTCGTCTTTACCGTACTGGCGGTCAAGGTCGATGTGGAGTTTCAGCGCATCATTTGTAAAAGATAAAGGCCGCGTAGCTTGGCCACTGAGCAGATGTACCTGGTGCACTTCCAGTCCGCGCGCATCCAGCTCCAGCGTGCTTTGCGGGTAGAAATAAGGAGCCAGCTCTATGGTGGCAGTGCCCAGCAGCCATTGGTTCTGCCAGTCGAAAGAAACCTCTAGCTTGGTATGTATGAGATCAAAAACCTGGGTGCGCTCTGCCCGGTAGCGCTTTATTTCCTCTTCTATCACGATGAGTGCGGTATCTGCCGGGGCATGTGCAACGGCCTGGGCATCTTTGGTGCCGGTGGTAGTGACCGAAGGTTTGGAAGTTTGGCAGGCAGCGAAGGGCAGTATAAAAAGCTGCGCAAGGATGGCGTAACGGAACAGGTATTTCACTAATATTATTTCTTTATTCTCGATAACTGCTTACAAAAAGAAGCGCAAAAGTAATTGTTTTTGCGGCTTCCTGCTTAAAATTTTATGAATGATAAACGCTAAGGTTTCTGAAAAACATATTTACAGAATAGAAAAAATGAATGGCGGCCTGGTAGTAAATGGCCAGCCGCGCCATATTGATATTCGGCGCATCGATGCCAGGCGCTTCCACATCATCATCGACAACAAAAGCCACCTGGCCGTACTGCTGCTCTACGACGAGGCTACCGGCACAGCTTCCATAAAAATAGGCGCACAGGTGCTCAGTGTACAGTTGGAAGATGAGAAAGACAGGCTGCTGCAAAAATTGGGAATGACGGAAGCCCGTGCTGACCGATTGCCCGATGTACTGTCGCCCATGCCAGGCAAGATAGTAGACATAGCCGTGCGGGAAGGAGACACAATACAGGAAGGCCAAACATTGATTGTGCTGCAGGCCATGAAGATGGAAAACAGCATTAAATCGCCCGGGAAGGGCACTGTAAAAAAGATATGTGTGCAAAGCGGAATGAATGTGGAGAAGAATCAATTGCTCATTCAATTTTAAGTGGCAGATACCCCAACCATAAGTCAACTACAGCAGCCTTTTCAGATTTTTTTTGAGGTTACTGCGCGCACAATATTATATTTGCCCAACCAAAACCCGCTCCAATGAAGTTTAAACGCATTCTACTAAAACTCAGTGGCGAGGCCTTGATGGGTACGCAGCAATATGGCATAGACCCCGACCGGCTGGAGCAATACACTACAGAGATAAGCAAGGTAAAGGAGCTGGGCGTAGAGCTGGCCATCGTCATTGGCGGGGGTAACATCTTTCGCGGCATCACGGCGGTGAAGTCCGGCATAGACCGTGTGCAGGGCGACTATATGGGCATGTTGGCCACGGTGATCAACGCCATGGCTTTACAGAGCGCGCTGGAAAAAGGCGGCTTGGTTACGCGGTTGATGTCGGGCATTAAGATAGATCAGGTGTGCGAGCTGTTCATACGCAGAAGGGCGCTCAGGCATTTGGAAAAAGGCCGTGTGGTCATTTTCGGAGCAGGCACAGGCAATCCATATTTCACCACCGACTCCGCCGCCAGCTTGCGTGCCATTGAAATAGAAGCCGATGCCGTGCTTAAGGGAACACGGGTAGATGGCATATACACGGCCGATCCGGAGAAAGACCCTACCGCCACCCGCTTCTCCAACATCAGCTTTCAGGATGTGCTGAAGCACGGACTGAATGTGATGGATATGACGGCCTTCACGCTTTGCCAGGAAAATAACCTGCCCATCATTGTGTTCGACATGAACAAACCCGGCAACCTGCGCAAAATAGTGGAGGGTGAAGAAGTAGGCACGCTGGTGAACTGATCAGCGTCAGTCTCGTGCCGGTCTGGATAAAAAGAGTTGAAATATTGAAGATGCTTTGTGAGGCACGTTTTACGCTTCGGAAGCTTCTGATGGATAAGACATAAACTATGCAGTAATGGAAGAACTGGAAGAATACGTAAAGGAAGCAAAAGAAAACATGGAGAAATCGTTGCAGCATGTGGTGCACTCGCTGGCCAAAATCAGGGCCGGCCGGGCATTGCCCAATATGCTCGATGGCATCATGGTGGACTACTACGGCAATGCCACCCCACTGCAGCAGGTGGCATCGGTCACTGCACCCGACGCCCGCACATTGGCCATAAAACCATGGGAAAAGCGTATGGTGAGCGACATAGAGCGCGCCATCATCAACAGCGATCTCGGCCTAAACCCACAAAATGACGGCGAGCAAATTAGGCTCAACATACCGCCGCTTACCGAGGAGCGCCGCAGAGATCTGGTGAAACAAACCAAGCACGAAGCAGAGCAGGGCAAAATAAGCATTCGCAACGTACGCAAAGATGCCAACGACAGCCTGCGGCAGCTGCTGAAAGAACACGTGTCGGAAGATGCGGTAAAAAAGGCCGAAGATCGTGTGCAAGGCCTCACCGATGCCTACATAAAAAAAATAGACGACCTGATAGAGGCAAAGGAAAAGGAGATTATGACGGTATAATCCCTGATTCTGCAAAAAAGCTCCTCCCACACCGGCGGCCACGGCCACGCGCCGTGGCCGATCATCGCTGCTCTACTACAGGAACAGGCGCCGGTCGGCAATCAGCTCGGCGGTTTTGTCATGTACAATGTACCTGATCGATTGGCCTGATTTGATGCGCTTGCGCACATAGGTGGCCGATATGTTGAGCAAGGGAGCATCGATCAATTGAATATTTGGCTCATCCTTCCACGCATCGGCCGCTTCCTCTGCACCGGGCCGTGGGTATACCAGCAGGCCGAAATCCTGCAATATCACGCGGTGGTTTTTCCACCTTCGAAAGCCCTTGAGGTTGTCGGAGCCAATGATGAGCCGGAACAGATGTTGCGGAAATTTTTCTCTGAAGTGTGCCATGGTATGCACGGTGTAGCTCGGCCTGGGCATATGCAGCTCCACATCGCTCACCTTGAAGCGGTCATTGTCTTCTATGGCGCGCTCCACCATGTCTACCCGGTCGAACTCGTGGGCCAACGACTTATTTTTCTTAAACGGGTTTTGTGGCGATACCACAAACCATACCTCGTCCAGCCGGGCATTGTCGAGCATGGCCTGGGCAATGATGAGGTGGCCCACATGCACAGGATTAAACGAACCAAAGAAAAGTCCTACATTCAAAAGATTCGGCTATTCGTTCAGAAAATCGGTGATGAGGCCTTCGGCGCGTAGCTTTGTTTCCTCCAGCTCTGTACTCACCAGGGTTTTGTCGAAAAGGTACTCATAAGACATTTCGTGCTCTGCCTTGGCCAGTCGCTTATTCAGCATTTCTTCCGGCTCCGTGTTGCGGTGGCGCAGCCGCTCTTCCAGCGTCTGCACGTCGGCTACCCGCACAAATACCGCCAGGGCGCGGTCTCCGAAGTAGTCTTTGAGCCGAAGCCCGCCTTTTACGTCTACATCAAAGATCACATGCTTGCCGGCACTCCATAGTTTCTCTATTTCCGACTTTAGTGTGCCGTACTGCATGCCGTCGTACACTTCCTCCCACTCTATGAAGTTGCCTTTGTCTATATGTTCCTGAAACTCATCTCTCGTCAGAAAATAGTAGTCTTTGCCGTGTATCTCGCGCTCGTGGCGCTGCGGGCGTGTAGTAGCCGACACGGAGAAATGCAACGTAGGAAACTGGTGCAGCAGGTGCTGTACGATGGTCGTTTTGCCAGAGCCGGAAGGGGCCGAGAATATGATTGCCTTGCCTTCTTTTTGAGTCATTGTGATTGTCCGATTTTCGATTTAATGGTATCAATTAAGTCTATGGGTACGCGCTTGCGATCTATTTTGGTCTGTACCAGATTTTTGATCACAAGCTGTTCCTCACAGTATTCTTTGCATTTGCATTCTGCACATTCGTTCATGATCAGGCGATATTGCTCCAGCTCCTCACCGGTCGCCTGTTCGTCTATCACCTTTTGTAATATGTCGAGCCTTCGGCTGTAGTTGTCACACCCCGGTCGTTTGCTGCCCTGCACCAGGCTACATCCGAAGTCTGCGGTATCGTTTTGACTTTTTTTCATGGCCTTTTGTTTTGATAGCCCAGGGCCCGTGCATAGTGTTTGAGCTGATCGCGCAGCAAATTGCGCGCGCGGTGTATTCTCGAACGGACGGTACCGATGGGTATATCCAAAATTTTAGACATTTCTTCGTACGTAAAACCCTCCAGGTCGCACAGAATGATGATTATTCTGGCATCCAGAGGCAGGGCATTTAGCGCCGATGTCACCTCATCGCCAATCATATCGCGCAGTGTTTCCACATGCAGGTCAGAGGTGATTACTTCATTAACATCGCCGGAACTGAAATAAGTTTCCACTTCCTGACAATCCACCATGATGGGTTCTTTGCTCTTTTTTCTGAAATCATTGATAAAGCTGTTTTTCAGGATACGAAAGAGCCAGGCCCGTGCATTGGTGCCGCGATGAAAGCTGTCGATGAAGCGGAAAGCTTTAAAGTACGTCTCCTGTACAAGGTCTTTGGCGTCGTCTTCATCGAAGGTGATGCGGTACGCAAAGTTGTACATCGATTCTATGTGGGGCAGGAATTCCTGTTCACAGATGTGCTGCTTTTCTTCATCGGTATATCTGTGTTCTATCTCATTCATGGATAAAAAAGGATGCATTTCCTGCCATGTGCCAATTTACCTATTCTCAATCACAGTTGCAGCCCGGTGCTCATTTTCTCCAATGTGGCGCGCACCTTCAATACCTGCTCTATCACCGAGTGCCGGTTGTCGTTGTGTATTTCCACATCGGCTACTTTTCTTTTTTCGACATCGCTCAGTTGCTTTTCCATTATTTCCCTTACCTGATCGGCACTGCGCTGCTCATCGCGCAGCAGCACCCGGCGCAGGCGCTCCTCTGCGGGGGCCGACACCAATATGAGGTATTGCAGCGAATTGTATGACCCGGCCTCTACCAGCAACGCTGCTTCTTTGAGTACGTAGGGCTGGTGTTGCTGCGCCTGCTTCCATTGTAGAAAGTCTTCATGCACAGCGGGGTGTACCAGTTGGTTTATCTTAGACACCCTACCTGCGTCGGCAAAGACATGCCGGGCCAGGAAACCGCGGTTAAGCTGCCCGTCGCGGTGATAGGCCTCCGGACCAAATTCAGCTTTTATGGCATCAATAAGTTTGGGAGAGGTAGCCATTAATTGCTTGGCCCTGTCGTCGGCGTAGTATACCTGCACGCCAAAAAGCTCGAACAGCCGGCTTACAGTGCTTTTGCCTGAGCCGATACCGCCCGTAACGCCGACCGACAGCGGATTAGCGCCCATAGGAAACCCGCACTTTGGTTTTTTCCAGGTCGATGCCCTGTATGTAAGCAGGCTGGTCAATTACTTCCAGCGTAATGGTGCTATCGGCCGGATCGAGATTGGCCAGATCGGCTATGACAGAAAGCTCATTGGCCAGGTCGTCGTTGCGCCTTTTGCGCTGCACCAGGAAGTTAGCGTTTACGTAGTTTTCCTTCAGATTTATCGCGCTGTCGTAAGGGAAGTTCACCGGTTCTATCTCTACAGTAGCCGATTCCCGCACGTATTCGTCTACGTCAAACATCACATGAACTATTTCCGGGTGCTTCTCTATCAGCACCGAGGTGAACATATCCATGCTCAGCTCTTCATCGTAGCGGCGATCGATGTTTTTGTCGCTCAGGTGTATCTCAAAGGTATCGGCCATCTGTTCTATGAAACTCTGAGGGCCGCGGAAGGTGATGCTATCGGGCTCCAGCACAATATCTGACGATATCACGTGGCCT
The DNA here is from genome assembly GCA_964596645.1 of uncultured Roseivirgaceae bacterium. Classification (GTDB taxonomy): domain Bacteria; phylum Bacteroidota; class Bacteroidia; order Cytophagales; family Cyclobacteriaceae; genus CAVQEK01. Next base: position 35,190 of record CAZQVB010000020.1, on the reverse strand, counting down.
TCGCGGAGCTGTATGCGGGCGCTGTCTACAGTTATGGGCAGCTTACGGCTCACCACACGCTCAATATTCAAAAATATGGTGTCGATGGCTACATAGTTTACGTCCAGATTTTCCAGTTGCTCCGCAAATTCGGGCAACAGCGACCGGCCGGTGAGGTAGCTGGTGTTGAGGGGGTTGTCGAGCACTATCCGAATGGGCTCTACATTGGCGGATACGGTTTTTTTGAGCAGTTGCCAACCGCCGCCGGTTACGCTGAGCGGCACCTCGTCGGGTATGTCTTCTACGGCGATGAGGCTGTCGCGGTCGTAGACGATGTCGATCGGGTAGTAGATGCGGGAAGTGTATTCTTTATTCAGGGCATTGAAAAACCAGAAAATAGTCGCTGTGGCAAAACTCAAAAAAATTCCCCGCCAGTGTGCCTTTTTCAGCCTGGCGAGGATGGATTTTATGGTCAGTGATATTTTCTCGGCATGTTTCAATGGCGCGCCTTAATCTTTAGTTTCACTGCTGGCGGCTACCCTTTTGCTGGAATCCAGCGAGAGCGCCGATCGCTCTATTCTCAGCTTGGTGCCGCGGTCTACATCTATGGTCACCACTTCGCCATCGATGGAGGATATCCTGCCATGAATGCCGCCCATGGTCACCACAGGGTCGCCTTTTTTTATCGCTTCCAGAAATTTTTTCTGGTCTTTTTGCTTTTTCTGCTGCGGCCTGATCATGAAAAAATAAAAGATCACGATGATGCCGCCAATCAAGATGAGGTTGCCAAACATGGGATTGGAACCGGTCTGCGCCTGCAATAAAATTTGTACTATCATAAAGAAAGATTAATTGGTTTTAGCTGTCTTTGTCTTTGTTGCCCTGCACTATGCCAGACAGCTTGAGCTGTGTGGTGCCCGGGTTGGTGTTGGCGGTGATGGTGATGTATTTGGTCTGAAGATCAGTGCGATTGTTGCTGTCAAATCGCACTTTTATCTCTCCGGTACCATTCACCGGTATGGGCTCTTTGGGCCACTGGGGCACTGTGCATCCGCAACTGGCCGTGGCTTTATTGATCACCAGCGGCGACTTGCCCGTGTTGGTGAAGGTGTAGGTGTGCTCTACAATTTCTCCCTCCTGCACGGTGCCGAAGTCATAGTCTGTGCTCTCAAAACGGATGACGGCCTCTTCGCCAGTGGGGGCTACGGGCACTTGTGCGGCCTCCGATGTGGCCAGGGGCTGCGTTACGCCGCCTTCATGGCGCTCAAGAGCGGCCACTCTTTTTTCCAGGCTCTGCATTTGTTTTTCTTTGTCGGCATCTTTGCATGCACTCATGCACAACAGGCCGGCTAAGGAAAGGATAGCGAAGTATTTCATGGTAAAAACTTTTAAGCTGACTTGATTTTCATAGGTGTGGTATACTTGTGACACACCTATTCTTTATTTCCCTTTATCTGTACGATCAGTTCGTCTACATCTTCCAGCAGCTTTTCAGCTTTCTGCCGTGCATCGCTGATCACTTTATTGCCCTTTTCGCGGGCCTGGCTTGGTGGCGCATTCTCCGACTCTATCATTTTATTGATCACCTCTTCCAGATCTGCCTTGTACTTATCGAGCAGAAAGGAAAGCTTGTCGCGCGTGTTGGAGCCTTTGTCGGGCGCATACAAAATACCGAATATGGCGCCTGTGGCAGCGCCCATTACAAATCCTAAAAGGGCGGAAGTCTTATTTCCCATGGCTTATTGTTTTATGTATATAAAATCAGTTTCCAAACTATTGCGGTGGGCTTTATTTATTGTCGATAAGGCCCCGGCCGCTTTTTCTTATAGTACCTTCTTTTGTTAGCTTTTCAGAAATCACGTCCAACAACCCGTTAACGAAGCTTTTGCTTTTGGGTGTACTGTACGTTTTAGAAATTTCTATAAACTCATTGATGGTCACCTTTACAGGAATGCTGTGAAAGTGGATCATCTCAGTGATGGCCAACTTGAGCAGCACCTTATCTGTAAGGGCCACGCGCGACAGATCCCAATTCTGGAGGTTGTCGGTGATCAAGTTCTCCAGATAATCGCTATCGTTAATGGTCGACTTGAACAAGCTGCGAAGATAGTCTGAATCATCTTCCCAGCTATAAGAAATCTCAGCCAAATCCAGCGTATCGTCTTGTTGCTTCAGTGTTTTGATGGATTTCAAAACCAGGCTGCGCACTATTGCCTTATTTTCTGGCCAGTTAATATCTTTTTCTTCAAAGTAAGTTTCTACCACGTCATTTTTGAAGATAATGCCGCGCAGTATATGCTCCGCAATATTGTAGTCGTCGTCGTAAGTGGGCGCGGGGTTTTGCTGATAAGACCTGAACATATCGTCTTTGTGCAGCAGGCCCTTGAACCAGTCGCGCAGCTGGTCCTGATCTTGAAACCAGTTGATTTTAAATCGTTTCAACTCATCGGCCAGTTGGGCCGACTCGCCCAACTTATTGATCACCCGGTTGTTGGCCAGGTTTAGGCTGAGCAATTCTTTCTTGCCAATGAGCGTGCTGATGCCCTCTCGCTCGTCTACCATTTTCTGGTTCACAAAGGCGAGGTCGCGCAGCAACTGCAACAGGCTTACCTGATGCTTTCTGATCGAATCGATGTCCTTAAACAGATCTTCGGTAAGGCGCCGGGCATCGCCGCTGTTTTGGTTTTCGATAAAGGTAAATGCGTCTGACACAGCGTTGCGCACTTCTTCATCGGCTTCCGGGGCGGGCTGGTCGCTGCTGCCGTTTTGTAGCGCCTGCCACAGCTGCTCGGCCTTTACTTTTTGTTCATCGAGCACCTGCTTGTCTGCGGGTACTTCAGCATTGAGATCAGGAGAAAAGCGCTTCCTCAGGTTGTCGAGTGCGAGCTGCCGGTTTACCTGCCTGCAGTTTTCGTAGGCATACAAATTCTTGAAGGCTTTGATCCTAAGATTATGGCGATTTATCATTTTAAATTTTCAAAGAACAATATTTCAATCATGATACCGCCGCTGTGCCGCAATGGGCTAGAGCGACGATTTGATTTTGGCCACTTCTTCTATCCTGCGAGAAGCCATGCGTATGGCGGCCGTCTGGGAGTCGATTTGCTCCTGCTCTGCCTCTTGTAGGATATCCAGTGTAGTTTGGTATATTTTTTCTGTTTTGCGATACACGCGGTCTTTGCTCCAGCCACCCAGGTAGTCGATGCCCACATTGATGAGTCCGCCGGCATTGATGAGAAAGTCGGGGGCGTAAACGATGCCACGTTGCATCAGCACTTTTCCGTGTCGCTCTTCATCGGCCAGTTGGTTGTTGGCTGCGCCGGCGATCACGGCACATTTCAGGCGGCTCAGCGTGTCGTCATTGATGGTGGCACCCAGGGCGCATGGGGCGTATATGTCCATATCCAGATCGTAGATGTCTTCCGAGCCTACGCTGTCGGCGCCATACTCCTGTGCAGCCCGCGAGGCTCTTTTTTCGGAGATGTCACTGACGTAAAGACGGGCATTTTCTTTGGCCAGCAGCTTCAGCAAGTGCACACCTACATGGCCGGTGCCCTGCAAGGCTATGCGGCGGCCTTGCAGTCCGTCATGGCCAAAAGCTTTTTTCGCGGCGGCTTTCATACCGACATATACTCCGTAAGCCGTCACCGGAGATGGGTCGCCCCCGCCACCGATGTGCTCCGACAGGCCCGATACATGCCGCGTTTCCATGGCGATGTATTCCATATCTTCCGGCGACATGTTTACGTCTTCTGCCGTCACATATTTGCCGTTCAGGCTGTCGATAAATTTGCCAAAGCGACGCAGCAAGGCTTCGTTTTTTATGCGATCGCTCTCGCCGATAATTACCGCCTTGCCCCCGCCGAGGTTTAGCCCGGAAATGGCCGCTTTGAAGGTCATGCCACGTGAGAGCCTGAGCACATCTTTCAGTGCTTCCCTTTCGGAAGCGTAGTTCCAAAGGCGCGTGCCGCCCAGTGCTGGGCCAAGTACTGTGTTGTGTATACCGATAATGGCCTTGAGGCCGGTAGCTTTGTCATTGCAAAAAACAACCTGTTCGTGCCCCATGCGGGTCACGCCATCAAACACGCCCTCGGTCGCCACTTTTTCCAAATCATTTGTCTGGATCATTGAAATACCATTGATGGTTGTTATAGATTTGTAAGGCTTGCAAAAGCTGCCTTAGAGGTCGCAAAATTACAACTTTTTGTTGGTAATTCAATTTGACCGCCGACTGTGAAAAACCATTTACGGCACCTGTCGTTTAGAAATTTCCTGTGAAAGAACTTAGTTACCTCAACAAATATTTACTCAAGTACAAAAGCTATCTGATCTGGGGTATCGTGTTTGTGATCATCACCAACGTGTGCCAGATCATACCTGCCATGCTGGTGCGCTACGCACTCGATCTGGTGATAGAAAACCTCAGCATTTTCAAATCCTTCGAAGGGCTCGACCTGCAGCAGCTCTACCTCGCCGACATCAACAGCAGCATCGTTTTCTACGGTGTGCTGATCCTTGTCATTGCCATACTTCGCGGCTTTTTTCTTTTCCTCGTTCGGCAGACCATCATTGTGATGTCGCGGCACATCGAATACGACTTAAAAAATGAAATATACGCCCACTACCAGAGCCTGCCGCTGAGCTTTTACAGAAAGAACAACACCGGCGACCTCATTGCCCGCATATCTGAAGACGTGAGCCGCGTGCGTATGTACATAGGGCCGGCGATCATGTACGGCCTTACCATGATCACGCTGTTCGTTATCCTGATCCCGATCATGTTTTCCATCAATGCCAAGCTTACCCTGTGGGCGCTTATGCCGTTGCCTGTGCTGTCGCTGAGTATATACTTTGTGAATAATATCATTAACAGGCGTTCTGAAGAGATCCAGCGCAGCCTGTCCGGTTTGTCTACGTTCGTTCAGGAGGCCTTTTCTGGCATCAGGGTATTAAAGTCTTTTGCGCGGGAGCAGGATTCGCTGGAAAAGTTCGACAAAGAAAGTGACGACTACCGGGTGAAATCTCTGAAGCTGGAGCGTGTGAATGCGCTATTCTTCCCGGCCATTATGTCGCTGATCGGCATCAGCACCATACTCACCGTGTACATCGGTGGCGCAGAGGTGATTCGCGGCGCCATCACCATAGGCAACATTGCAGAGTTTATACTGTATGTGAACCTGCTCACCTGGCCGGTGGCTTCTCTGGGCTGGGTGTCGAGCATCATTCAGCGTGCGGCGGCTTCTCAGCGCAGGATCAATGAGTTTTTGCAGACGAAAAATACCATACTTTCCACCACCAATCTGACAAAAGACATACAAGGCAAGGTGGAATTTAAAGCGGTGTCGTTCCGCTACCCCGACAGCGGCATCACTGCGCTCAAGGATGTTTCTTTCACCATAGCCCCCGGCGAGTCGCTTGCGGTGATTGGTACCACTGGCTCCGGCAAAAGCACCATTGCCAATATGATGATGCGCCTCTTTGATGCTACAGATGGCGTGGTATTGATTGATGATACGGACATACGTGACTACGAACCGTCGCACCTGCGCGCTCAGATCGGGTATGTGCCGCAAGATGTGTTCCTCTTCAGCGATACCATTACCAACAATGTGGCATTTGGCCAGGCCGATGTAGATCTGGAAAAAATAGAGCAGGCCACCAAAGATGCCGATCTGTATCAGAATATAAAGGAGTTTCCCGACGAGTTTGAGACCTCGCTGGGCGAACGTGGCATTACCCTATCGGGTGGCCAAAAGCAACGGCTTTCTATAGCGCGGGCCATCGTGCGGGAGCCGAAAATACTGATCCTGGACGACTGCCTGTCGGCCGTGGATACGAAGACGGAGCACGCCATACTGAACAACCTGAAAAGAATAATGACTGACCGCACCAGTGTGATCATCAGTCACCGGGTGTCGTCGGCCAAGCTGGCCGACAAGATCATAGTGCTGGATGACGGGGCAATCATAGAAAAAGGCACCAATGAATCGCTGATGGCTGCCAATGGCGTATACCGCTCGCTGTACGAAAAGCAGCTTTCTACAGAGGAGATGAGCGAGGAAGGTTGAAGGTTATAAAATTATATGGCAGGCAGGACTTGTATTCGCACTTGGATCGTGCAAAAATTTGGAGATCCTCACTATTCAGTTTTCAACTTAATAAACTTAAAGCAACATGCACTGATTTAGATAAGTCGTCTTTTTTCGGGTTAATCCTCGAAACCACTCTAAGTCCTGCATAAATGGTATAAAGCAACGAAGCCAGAGATTTCAAGTCCTGTTTGGTGCTAATCTGGCCCTCTTTTTTTCCTTTTAAAAGGTAATCATAAAAAATTTTTTCAACGACTGCTTTATTGTTTTCTAATAGCGCATAAATCTCATCATTGCCAGGAATAAATTCTGTTGTGGTGTTCACAACAAAACAACCTTTACAGTCGACATCGAGTACGGCTTCTTGTATAGCTTTGGAAAAAAGAATGGAGAAACCTTGCTTTACATTAGGTTGTTCTTGAAAGATACAATTCAAGCCTGTGACGTTCAATTGTTTATAAAGTTCGAAAGACTTGTTGAACAGTTGTTCTTTATCGCCAAATGTGTCATACAGACTTGCCCTATTAATGCCCAAATGATTGACTAAATCTTGTATAGAGGTAGCGGAATATCCCTGTTTCCAAAACAGGTTCATTGCTTTAATAAGCACTTCATTTTCATCAAACGATTTCACTCTGGGCATAAATGTGGAAGCGTAATGCTTCCACAAATATAATTATTAGAATTTTCGTTCCAAATAGAATAAACCGTCATGCCAATAGAGGATTGATGATTATGCCTCCATCGATGTTATACTCACTGCCTGTAATGAATGAGGCATCGTCAGAGGCCAGGAAGGACACAAGTTTAGCGATGTCTTCAGGCTTACCGTATCGTTTTAGCGGAATCCGATTCAGCATGGCTTCTGCAAATCCATTCAGTTGTTCTTCGGACATCCCTGTTTTGCCGAAAATCGGGGTGGAAACGAGACCGGGATTGATGGCATTGACGCGAATATTTCTAGGCGCTAGTTCGGTGGCGGCTGTACGGGTATAAGAATTTAGGGCAGCCTTAGATGCAGCGTATACAGCAGTATTGGGCATGCCGGTGTATGCATTGATGGAGGATAAGTGAATTATAGATGCACCGTCATTTAATAATGGGAGGAACTTTTCAGTGGTAAAAAGTGCACCCTTGAAATTTATGCCCATCTGATGATCAAACAGTGTTTCGCTTATTTGTCCTACCGGTGCAGGCTGAAATATTCCAGCATTTACGAAAAGTATGTCTATATTTCCATACTCTGATCTGACTTGTTCCACTAAACCTTCAATTGCAGTGAGGCTTCCAACATCGGCTACAATTCCTTTTACTCCAAGCTCTTCAGCGGCAGTATGCACCCGGCCCGAATCTCTTCCTGTAATTATTACAGTTGCTCCATTACTTTTTAAATCTTTGGCAGAGGCATAGCCTATACCACTGTTGCCGCCTGTGACGACTGCAACCTTACCTTTCAAGTTACTCATTGTGCAGTTTTATATTAGTTTATAATAGCGGAACGATCGTTCCGTTTGTAAACATAAACAATTTGGAATGATTGTTCCAAATAAAAGCTCATGTTGTTTTCCAGAATTAGAAAGGGATGGCTCAAAGCTTAGCTGTTTCTGAGAGAGATTCTTATTGTGCGGGTGGCCTGTCTAGATATGCACTTCTGATAATCAAAACAACGAGCACTGTGCGTATGATCAGAAACAAGGGGCTGAAGAGACTTATTGTGCGTAGGGCCTGAGTGCAGGGCCAGTATTGCACGCTCTTCGTGGGGCACAGCAGTCTGGCGGAGCAGATGAATTTAAGGCGCCATTTAATGGCATAACCTACATGTTGTATGAATAAACTTGGCTTTGGCATAATTTTGCTTGATACAATTTTTTGTCAAAGACGAGCATCATGAGAACACAGCATCTTTTTTACCTGACAGGCCTGGTGGCTATTTTTTATTGCGCAAGCTGCACATCCGGAAAGAAGTCCTTTGAGCAAGGCGACTACTATACCTCGGTAATGGAAGCGGTAGAGCGGCTGCGTAAAAACCCCACACATAAAAAATCGAGTGCGGTACTGGAAAATGCCTATCCTCAAGCGGTACGGTATTACACCACACAAATTGACCGCTACAGAACCTCCAACGACCGTTTCAAAAGTGGGCGTATGGTAGATGCCTACAGCATGCTGAACAGCATGCACGATGAAATACAGCGATCGCCCGGCGCTCTGCGCGTAGTGACTCCGCAGGATTTCTATGCTCAGATGCAGCAATACACGCGCAAGGCAGCTGAGGAGCAATATTTGGCTGGGGAGGAAGTGTTGGCTCAAAATAGCCGCGAGGCTGCAAAGGCAGCATATTTTCACTTTTTAAAAGCCCACGAATACGCACCTGGATACGAGGATGTGCTGAACAAAATGCAACATTCGCATGATCTGGCCACAATCAAGGTGCTGGTAGAGCAGGCCCCGGTGCCCACCGCACAATACCAGCTCAGCGCGCAATTTTTTCAGGATCAGATCGAGCAGTTCCTTTTCAACTACAACGAAAATGAATTTGTACGCTTCTTCTCCGGCAGGGACGAGAATATTGAAAACCCTGACCAGATCATTGTATTTCAGTTTGATGATTTTGTAGTGGGCCAAACGAACAACTTCCAACGCACCCAGGAGCTGAGCAGAGACAGCGTAGTGGTAGGCCAGGTGACTGTTGGCGAAGGCAAAAAAAGCGATGTATATGGTACAGTAAAGGCAACCTATGTAGAGAATAAAAGTGAGATCATATCCAAAGGCCTCATGAGCATGCGCGTGATCGATGCGAGGAGCAACACCATAGCCCTTCACGAGAAGTTTCCCGGTCAATTCGTATGGACGACGTTCTGGGGTAATTTCAACGGTGATGAACGTGCGCTCACAAATGAGCAACTTCAGATCACCAAGCAACGGCCTGTGCCGCCACCCCCGCCGCAAGATTTATTTATAGAATTTTGCCGGCCCATCTACGCCCAGGTGCAGGGCAAGGTGCGCAACTACTATCGCGGCATGTAGTCGGGCTTGCGGATGCGCAGCCAGGGCATGCCGCTCAGCACCAGAAAGCAGAAAAAGGGCCAATAGCCAATCTTGTATCTGGAGAGCGCACCGAAGTTGGGGCTGGCATAGCCAAGGCCTATAGCCAACAACACAATATACACAATGACTGCCCACCAGAGAAGGCTATGCCACGGCAGCCTGCCACGGCTGTGATAGAGGGCCAGCACCGTCAATGAAAGTATGAGCACGTTTTCTATACCGGCCAATCGGGGCAGCCATTCCCGTGCTTCCCAAATCATCGGCCGGAAGAGAGCGGTATACAACGCTTCTGGTGCATGATAGATCAGGCTGAAATAGGTGGGTTGAAGATCAGCGTAATTGGCCGCTCCATGGGCAGCTGATGCGTTGCGCATGGCATGGTAGTTTTCCCAAAGCGCCTCAGGCAGGCGTTGGGGATTGAGATTGTATCGAGCCTCCAGATTGGTAAAGGCCAGAAAGGCCATTAACAGCGCACAAAGGGTGAGCAACCCAGCCGTCCACCAATACTTTTTTTGAGGTACACTTTTCCACAGGTGGCCTGCCAGAATAATCCATGTGGCGGGAAGAAGTACTGCGGCATACATATACTTCAAATGCCAAAGAAGCCACGCACCAACACAGTAGAGCACGGCCCATTTCCACAGAGCTGCCTTCGTCCATGGCCGCAGTGCCAAAGCCCAGAGTAAACAAATGACCCCGTACGCAAGGCTTTCTTTGAGAAGCCCACTCGTCCAGAATACTACACTCGGCACAAAGAGAAAGGCGACAAAGGCTGCGGGAGCCAGGTGAGGGTATTGCCTGCAGATCGTGTTGACTAGTACTGCACTGCTTATGAAGCTAAACACCGACAGGTATAAGCCCATCACCCAATAGTTGCCACCGGTCACATAGTAGAGGGGCAGAATAAGTTTGCTAAAAAAAAATGCCCTGGGTTGCCCGGCAAACAAAAACTGGCCGCTGGTGGGCCCATCAAAATAGAGGTTGAATATGCTGCCGCCTTCGCTTAGCCATCGCAGCATATTGCCGGCCTCCTGATAATAAGCCATCGTGTCGCCGCCGGCGTAGTAGTGCCTGTATAGCAGCCCCAACGCCAGCCCGCCGGCCATCTTCATGAGCAGTGCCAACATGAACCAGCGACGGTATGGATGGTGCAGTACATTTCTGAAAAGTATCAACAAAAGCCCGGCGAGGAGGCAGGCATTCATCACCATCGCCATCGAATCAGACATGCCCTGGCACATTTTGCACCAATGATACACCTATCTGGCAATCGAGGCATTTCTTGTGTGTACAATACGAGTGGTATAGCTCCAGTGCTGCCTGTGAGTCAAATGCTGTAGCTATGCCAACTCCTGCCGCACACCACTTGCGTATGATGTTATTGTCTTCATTTTTCAACGATTGAAGAATCTCCAATGCCCGCTCCAGGTGTTGTTGATCGCCCGTTTCCAAGGTGTAGGCGGCCAGCAGCGGTGCTACGGTGTTGATCAAAATATTGTCGATGCTGCCCTTGCCAAGCCTTCCGGCTACGTGCCCCTGCTTACCAAAATCGTAGTGGCGCTGCCAATACTCCGGCAGCTCCACAGCAAAATGTTGCCTCAGCGCCGGCACGCCTTCACCGGTTACGATCTGGCTGAAAAGCGAGGGTTGTTTCAGGAGCAGTGCTGTAAACTGAGCCAGTCGAATGGTGGGGAAGTTTGCAGGCCGAAGACGTAAAAACTTCCAATGATGCCTGGACAGCCTGGGCTCCAGATCATATTTTTTCTGTAAAAACAGATACTCTGCCACCAGTGAAGCGGCATAGTCGTCGGGCTCGGCAGGCAGCAAACCGGCTTGGCCGTACAGCATGGCGTGAAGCTGCAGCGGGTGATGCCGGTGTCGCATAAGTGTGCGCAGCGGCAGGCTGTTGCTCAGCAGTTCAAAGGCATCGGCATTGAGTTTAAAACCAAAATTACGCGCCAGTATTCGGTAGGTAGTTTCTTCCCAGTCGCCCTGGCACGCATTGAGCATATTCGTTATTGTTTCTGCTTTTCTTTGGAGGCGTCCGCTCAGCGCCCTGTCCAGCATGTTGTGTATGGTGATGGGCGTCACATGCCCGAGCTGCGGGGCGCAAAGTATGGTTTGCTGGCCTGCCTGTAGTGCCAGAAAATTATCGAACAAAGCGGCATCAATCTTATTTTTTAGCGCTATGGTGGGTATTTCACTGCCGTCGTGTCTGTGGGCTGGCCGGTTGTTTTCCCACACTACATGCAGTATCACGTTGTCATAGGCTTTATCATTCATGTGGCCGTGTGTGGCCCAGTCGGCGGCATCCACATGGATTTCCACATGGCCGTTCCACATCATTTTGTCTATTTGCACGCGCGCATTTAAGAAATCAGGGCCGGCATGGTGGTTGTGTGAGCCGGCATACATGATCTGCACCTGCTCACCGGTATGTGTGCTGAGGCGTTTATTATTGAAATTCTGGAATTTCCAGATAAAATGAAGGAAGGCCTCATTCATTGGCTGGACTCAATGCTTTACGGAAAGTATTTAATGTGCTGCGGCATTCCACCGTCAACAAATGAATGTTTCTGCTTTAAATCTCGACTAAATATTTTTGAAAGGGAAATCATCATTGGGTCGTGGGGACTTGAAGCAGGGCGGGCATTCTTGGTTCGTGAAGACGCAAATCAAGGCAAGCAAGGACGCGAACCAAGGCGAGCGAGGACACGAGCCAAGACACACCAAAGCAGGCTGGGTGTGCGGGCGGACAGACGAGCTGTGCCTGCACAGCATTGCCCATGGCATTATACCTCACCGGCATACTCGTAGCCTATGCCTTCTACTGTCTTCTTCACTTCGTCCAGATCAATATGCTCGCCTGTGAGTCGTACGCGTGCAGTATCGAGATCTACGTCGATGGTCTTCACGCCTTCAACCGTTTTCAGGTTATTTTCCACGTTCATCTTGCAGTGGTTGCAGGTCATTCCATGTACTACAACTGTTTTTTCCATAGCAGTATCATCTAAAGTAGAGAGGCCATCGGCCTTTTCTGGTTGAGCAATAAATTGTCTGTGCTTCCTATAGCGCTGTATGTAGCTGTTGATGAGCAGCACAATCAGTAATATGCCACTGCCAACGTTCAGCCATTGGGGCAAAAAATGATGCTCGTGGCCTTCGTGTACCATGGGCACCATTTCGGTAAACCACGCCCTGGGGAGCAAGTGATCGACGATGAGGCCGAAGAAAATGGCGCCTAATATGATGGAAGCCAGGTAGGTATATAAGGTGCGTTTGCCCAGCACGTTGCCCACCACGGCCATGGTGGCGGCATTGGTAGCAGGGCCAGCCATCAAAAAAACAATGGCTGCACCGGGCGATAGCCCCTTCATGAGCAATACGGCCGCAATGGGCACTGAGCCGGTGGCACATACATATAAGGGTACCGAGGCCACCAGCACTATGAGCATGCTCAGCAGGTCATTGTCCACATAGGCAGAAAAGAAATTTGCCGGCACCAGTACCGCTATCAGTGCGGCAATCAGCAAGCCGATGATCAGCCATTTGGCGATGTCTTGCAGAAACTCCACAAAGGCATAGTGCAGCATACGACTGAGCTTGTGCCCTTTGAGCGCTGCCGGGCTGGCAGGCTCAGCATTTTCCACAGCAGCAGTATGGGTATCTTTTGCACCCATATTTGTCGCCAACCCACCGGCTATGCCCGTCACCAGGGCGATGATGGGCCGTATGATGGCAAACGGTAGGCCCAGCAATGCATAGGTGGCCATGATGGAGTCCACGCCGGTTTGCGGGGTCGATATCAGAAAGCTGACCGACGAACCCTTACTCGCGCCATGCTTGTACAGGGAAATGCCCGTGGGAATGACGCCGCACGAGCACAAAGGCAGGGGTATGCCCACCATGGCCGCATTGAAAACAGAAGCCAGATTACTCTTGCCCAGGTATCTGGTAATGCGTTCTTTGGGGAAGTAGACGTAAAGCAGGCCGGCAATAAAAAAACCAAGAAGCAGGTATGGCGCCATTTCTACCGTCAACTGCCAGAGGGCGGTCAGATACTGCAAAATATAATGGGTCAATTCCGACATACGAGGTGCAGATAAGTAGGCAAATTTAAGGCTTTACTGCCAAAGATCGGAACGCGCACCACAATGCTATTGGTGTTAAGTCACAATAGAATTTGGTTAAATGACTATAAGCAGTTTTTCCGCAGTGCTGTTTATCCATAAGCCACCGCAACTCATCAACCGTCTCGAGTGATGAAAGAGTGGCACTGGGTATGGTTCTTTTCTTCAGCGCGCAGTTTTTATATCTTTCATTTTCGGCACATTCATCACAAAAAGAAACACAATGAGAACCCATCGCGTCACTTTCCATAATCATCAAAACTTAGAGCTGGCAGCACGATTGGAGATGCCGGTCGGGTCGCGTCCCAGGGCTTATGCCATATTTGCCCATTGCTTCACTTGCGGCAAAAATGCCCTTGCAGCCACGCACATAGCCCGATTTCTCACTACTCGCAACATCGCCGTGCTTCGTTTCGACTTCACCGGCCTGGGCGACAGCGAGGGCGACTTTGGCAACACCAACTTTTCGTCCAACGTGCAAGACCTTGTCGCTGCCGCTGATTACCTGTCGGAGCATTACGAAGTGCCACAACTGCTCATTGGTCACTCGCTGGGTGGTGCAGCGGTACTTATGGCTGCACGGTCATTGCCCTCGGTAAAGGCGGTGGTGGCGATTGCTGCCCCGGCTACGCCTGAGCACGTCAAGCGCTTGTTTATAAAAGAAATGGATGATATACAGGCAGAAGGCGAAGCAGAGGTTTCTATTGGCGGAAGAAATTTTACCATTCGCCGGCAGTTTGTCAATGACCTGATGAAAAACCGGCTGGAAGAGGAGCTGCCCCAGTTGCAAAAAGCCGTGCTGATCATGCATTCACCACAAGACAAGGTTGTGCATATCGACAACGCGGCCAGGCTGTATGCGCTGGCCAAACATCCAAAAAGCTTTATCTCCCTGGACGGGGCCAATCATCTGCTCACCGATAAAGAAGCTGCCGGCTACACGGGTGAGGTAATCGCCAGTTGGGCGTCGCGCTATTTGTCTGTACCACCGATAGATGAATCTGGTGAAGGTGTGGTAGCGGTGCGTACGGGTACGGAAAAGTATTACACGGAAATAAGCATCGGCCAGCACATGATGGTGGCCGATGAGCCTGCCAAAGATGGTGGCAAAGACCTGGGGCCTACTCCGTATGATTACCTGCTCGGTGCCCTGGGTGCCTGCACCAGTATGACCTTGCGCATGTATGCCGATCATAAAAAATGGAAATTGGACGAAGCGCGTGTGCGGCTGGAGCACAGCCGTTCGCACGTTGCCGATTGTCAAAAAACGGCTGACAACCATTGCCGGGTAGAAAAAATAAATAGGGTGGTGGAGCTCGAGGGCGATCTAAGCCCGGAGCAGAGGCAGCGCCTGATCGAAATAGCGGAGAAGTGCCCAATTCACAAGACCCTCACCGGCGACTTAACAATAGAAACATTGGAAAAAAAAGAGTAATTGACGGTTGCGCCGAATTGCCTCTGGGGCTCCCATTGGTGCAGACGGCTGCCCAATACTTACAAACCGTCGGAAGGCTGACAAGTATTTGCAAGCAGCAATGTCTCCGATACGCAGCATATTTTTAAACCTATCTGTTTTTTTAACCGCTGCCTCGGGTTCAGCCCTGGACAATGCCCAACGGAAAGCTCAGTCAAGAGGCATCTTTTGCTGCACGGAGATCAGGCCAGGGGTCAAAAAGCTTCAACATTACCCATGAGCATCAGTTAATAGCCTGTGAAAAAAAGACAAATACTCATTATAGCCGGCGCGTTGGTATTGGCAGGAGCTATAGCTTTTGCGGTATTTTTTAAGGGAGGAAAGCAGGAAGAGCCTCAGCAAAGCAAGCCTGAGCGCGTAAAGGTAACTGTGCGTAAAGTGTCGCCACAAGTTATAAACACACAGGTGCACCTCACTGGCCGGCTTATTCCTGAAGATAAAATTGATCTTTATGCCGAGGTGGGAGGCATATTTTTAGATCGTGGCAAGGCCTTTAAGGTTGGCAATGAATTTCGGAAAGGCGAAGTGCTGGTGATGATAGAAAGCGAGGAGTTTCGTCAGCGACTTAGAAGCGATAAGAGCGCTTTTGTAAACAGTCTGGCGCAGGTGGTGCCCGACCTCAAGATCGATTATCCGGAGAATTATATACCCTGGCGCGACTACCTGCTCAATTTCGACCCGGATGAGCCGCTGCCAGCCCTGCCCGAAGTGGATAGCGAACAGCTGAAGCTTTTCCTCACCGGCCGCAATATCTACACGCAGTATTACAGCCTGAAAGAGGCCGAGACGCAACTCGATGACTTTCTCATCCGTGCGCCGTACGACGGCATTGTCACGGAGGCCGCCATCAACAATGGTACGTTGGTACGGGTAGGTCAGCAGTTGGGAGAATTTATAAAAAAAGACGCTTTCGAGCTGGAGGCCGCTGTGAGCCCTATGGAGATTGAATACCTCAATATTGGCGACAGCGTGGCGCTCAGCCCCGTAAAGACGAATAAGCCATACTATGGACGCGTGGTACGGATCAATGGCAAAATCGACACAGAGACGCAAACCATAAAAGTTTTTGTACAGGTGAGGGGAAGCGATCTGCGGGCAGGCATGTACATGGAGGGGGCCGTGCAGGCAGAGACAGTAGAAAATGCGCTGAGCATAGACCGCTCACTGTTGATGCAGGATGACCAGGTGTATACAGTAGAAGACAGCACAGCGGTGGCTACCGGTGTACAGGTGCATAAGTACACCGGCGACAAAGCCATCGTCACCGGCCTGTCGACTGGCGTACTGCTGATCACGCAGCAGCAATCGGCTGCCTTTGAAGGCCAATTGGTCACCTACGAAATGGCAGCCAAATGAAAGGCATCATACGCTTTTTCATCCACAACGTAATGGTCATCAACCTGATGCTCATCCTCATTACCCTTTTTGGAATTATATCAGCCACTCAACTCACCTCCTCTTTTTTTCCTGAGCAGGATACCAAATTCATCATCATCAATGCCATATACCCCGGCGCCTCGCCCGAGGAAGTGGAAGAAGGCATTACTCTGAAAATAGAGGAAAACCTGCAGGGCGTGAGTGGCATAGACCGCGTCACCTCTACCTCTTCGGAAAACACAGCCAACATACAGGTAGAGCTGCTGTCGAGTGCCGATGCTGATGTGGTGCTGCAGGATGTGAAGAATGCCGTAGACCAGATCAGCTCCTTCCCGGAAAATATGGAGCGCGTGGTGGTGTATAAACAAGAGATGGTCAACTTCACCGCGAAGGTGGCACTCAGCGGCGACGTGCCTCTGCAAGCCCTGAAGGATAAAGCGCAGGAAGTGGAAGATGACCTGCGCCAGTTGGACAACATTTCGAAAATCGAACTCAGCGGATTTACCAGTGAAGAGATAGAAGTGAGCGTGAAGGAAAATTTGCTGCGCACCTACGCTATCGGTTTTCAGGAGATCACCAATGCCATACGTGCCTCCAACATAGAAGTGACCGGCGGCACCATCAAAGGACCACAACAAGAAATAATCATACGGCTCGACAACAAGGAATATTTTGCAGAAAACCTGGAAGACCTTGTGGTGAAAGCGATGCCGGACGGCAGCATAGTGCGTCTGCGCGATGTTGCCGAACTCAAAGATCAGTTTGAAGAAAGCACGGACAGGGTCTACTTCAACAGCGAGCGGGCCATCATGCTCACGGTGAATACTTTGAACGAGGAAGATATACTGGAGGCGGCCGAGTCCATCCGCGGTTACATAGCGCGATTTAACCAGCGAAATACGCAAATACAGGCTACGCTGGTAGATGACGCCAGCGAAACCTTGCTTGAGCGCATATCGCTTTTGGAAGAAAACGGGCTTATCGGTGCCGTACTTGTACTGGTGCTGTTGGGACTATTTCTGCGCATACGTCTGGCTTTTTGGGTGGCTGTGGGCATACCCATATCGCTATTGGGCATGATCATACTGGCTGGCTTTGCCGGCATCACCATCAATGTGCTCTCCCTCTTCGGTATGATACTGGTCGTGGGCATATTGGTAGATGACGGCATAGTGGTGGGTGAAAATATCTTTCAGCACTACGAAGCGGGCGAGTCGCCGGTTGAGGCGGCCATCAACGGCACCATGGAAGTGCTGCCGTCTGTATTCTCGGCCATCACCACCACCAGCATAGCCTTTTCATTTTTCTTTTTTATAGAAGGTCAGCTGGGCGAATTTTTCTCAGATGTATCGTTTGTTGTGATCGGTGCCCTGGGCGTTTCGCTCATAGAGGTGCTGCTTTTTTTGCCTGCCCACCTGGCCCACACCAAAGATCTGCAGCGCGACTACAAATCCAATAAGGTAAAGGAGAAGTTGGAGCAAAGTATGTTTTGGGTGCGCGATAAGGTTTACAAGCCATTGCTGTCTTTCGTAATGGCCAACAAACTCTTTTATGCCTTCATCTGCACGGCCATATTCGTGCTCACCATCATGGCCGTGAGCAGCAAGCTGGTGAACACCGTTTTTTTCCCAAACATTGAGTCGAACTCAGTAAATGTAACCCTGGAGCTGCCGGCGGGCACCAACGATACCATCACAGAAAATATCATCCGCCACATCGCCGATCAGGCGCTGGGGCTCAACGAGCGCTATACCGGGCAGCAGCAAGACGACACGGAAGCTGCGGTGGATGTGGTGCAGGATGTGGAAGTACAGATTGGCCCGGCAAAGAATGAAGCCAGTGCCGTCATTTACCTGGCTGCTGCCGAGCAGCGGTCGGTACGAAGCTTCGTGGTTGCGGGCGATTTGCGCGAGAAAGTGGGTGCTGTACCCATGGCCACCAAGCTGGCCTACAACACCAACGAACCCTTCGGCAAGCCCATCTCCATATCTCTCTCATCCGACGACTATGCAGAGCTGCGCAGTGCGGCCGATGAACTCAAGGCGCAGCTGGATGAACTGCCTACAGTGAAAGATGTGGTGGACAATTTCAAAGAAAATCAGCCTGAAATTGGCATAGAGCTTACTGAAAAAGCAAGGCTGCTGGGTTTCAGCCAGGCCGATATCATTTCTCAGGTGAGGGATGGCTTTTTTGGTGCAGAAGCCCAGCGCCTGCAGCGCGGCGACGATGAAGTAAAAATTTGGGTACGCTACGATCGGCAAGATCGCACCAATATAGAGCAGCTGAAATCGATGCGAATACGCACGCCCAACGGCCGGCAGGTACCGCTCGAAGAGCTGGTGCGTTTTGAAGAGCAGCGTGGGCCTATTGCCATCAACCACAGAAATGGCCGGCGCGAGATACGGGTAGATGCCGACGTGGCCAGTCTTGAAACATCGTCGGTGGATGTTCTGGACAACATACAAGCCAATTTGCTGCCCGATATACTCGCCCGGTACCCAAGTGTAGACTATACACTGGAAGGGCAGGTGCGGCAAACACGCAAGCTTAGATCTTCCGCTCAGGTGGTGGGCCCCGTCATATTGCTGCTGATGCTGGCCATGCTTATTGTCACCTTTCGATCGTATAGCCAGGCACTATCACTGCTTATGCTCATACCATTTGGGCTGATTGGCGCAGTGTGGGGCCATTTTGTACATGGGCTGCCCATCAGTGTGCTTTCCATCCTCGGCTTTGTAGCACTTATTGGTATACTCATCAACGATGGCCTGGTCTTCATCAACACCATGAATGATGAGCTGAGGAAAGGGCGCAATTTTCGCGATGCATTGTTCGACACAGGATTGTCGCGATTCAGGCCACTGGTGCTTACTACCCTCACCACGGCCGCCGGCCTGGGCCCGCTTATTTTCGAAACCAGTTTTCAGGCGCAATTCCTCATACCTATGGCAGTGACGGTAGCCTATGGTTTGTTGTTCGGATCGTTCTTTATTGCCACGCTGCTGCCGATACTGCTGGCCGGCACCAACCGCACCAAGGTATATGCCAACCAGCTGTGGACAGGCCACCGGCCAGAGCCGGAAGCAGTAGAGCGTGTGAACCGAACCAAAAAAAGAAAGGAGGCGATGAATGAATAACCGGTGTATTATATTCTGTATGGCGCTGCTTTGTATTGCCGCCTGGCCTGCCCGGGCCCAGCACTTGCTCACCATAGAGGAGGCCATAGAACTGGCGCTGGAAAATAATCATGATATTGCCATAGCAGCATATGAGACGGATATAGACGACAACAACGCCATACCCGGCTCTGCCGGCCTTTTGCCAACGGTGGCTGCACGCGGCTCATATACCGAGAGCTTGTCGGATGTAAAAATTGACTTTAACAGCCCTCAACAAGAAGCTATTAACAGGGAAAACGCACGCTCCACCACCTACCAGGCCTCGGTGAGTCTGGAGTACAACATCTTCGGAGGGTTTCAGAAGTTTTATCGGTTTGAAAGCCTTAAGAATACCAGCGAAAGTGCCCGCTTCCGTGAGCAGCTCACGGTGGAAAATACCTTGATACAAGTAATAAGCCAGTACCTGGAGGTGGTGCGTCTGGCAGAATTAGCCGGTGTAAATGAGGAAGCTGTACTGCTCTCACTGGAGCGCTATGAGCGTGCACAGGGCAAATATCAATATGGCGCATTTTCCAAACTGGAGGTGCTCAACGCTCAGGTAGACCTGAACAGCGACAGTGTCACTTTTATCAATACCCTGGTAAATCTCTCCAACGCCAAAGAACAACTGCGGTTTCTCATAGCCACAGACAGCCTTCCGGCCAATTTTGTGGTGGCCAGCACGTGGGACATCAACCGCGACTTACAACTGCCGGTGTTGCTGGCAGAAGCCAGGGAATCGAGCACCAACGTGATATTGGCCAATTATCAAATGCAGCAGAGTACCTTTCAGCAGCGCATTGCCAGGGGGGCCTATTGGCCCAGCCTCGACCTCAGCGCCGCCTATGAGTACAGGCGCAATGAAGACGAGGCCGGCTTTTTAGCAACCAACCGCAGCTTTGGCCCCACCGCCTCACTTTCTCTTTCTTATACACTTTTTGGCGGTTTTCAGCGCGACCGCGACATACAAAATGCCGACATCCAACTGAGCATATCGGAAGAGAATATAGCCAGGGCGCAGGAGCAGATAGCATTGGAGGTTCGGCAGGCATTTGAAAATTACTCCAGCGACCTGTACCTGCTGCGGCTGCTGCAGGAAGACCTGTCCACCGCCCGGCTCAACTACGAGCGCAGCCTCGAAGCCTACCAAACCGGCCAGCTCACCAGCTCCGACCTGCGCGCTGCCCAGCTGAATCTGCTCAACACAGAGAACCGCATCATCAACCTGGAGATCCGCGCCAAAAACAATGAGGTAGTGCTCTACCAGCTTTCCGGACGACTTATCCGCCAGGTCGATTATAGCGGTAGGGAGTAGGATTGATCCGCCTTATAGGGTTGGCTATAATGAAAGTGAGCCAGTGTAATTGAACCTCTCTATCAACGGGTCATGCTGAACTGGTTTCAGCATCTGTCGGCTATTGGCAATGGCCGCTGCGGACAATGCGCGTCGGCAATTCAAAGCAGCGGGCGTGCAACCATTTCCATGGTCTGTCCCCAAACCATTTCGTGCGGCCGGCCCAGCGCGTGTGATAGC
Source organism: uncultured Roseivirgaceae bacterium (assembly GCA_964596645.1). Classification (GTDB taxonomy): domain Bacteria; phylum Bacteroidota; class Bacteroidia; order Cytophagales; family Cyclobacteriaceae; genus CAVQEK01. Next base: position 14,401 of record CAZQVB010000020.1, on the reverse strand, counting down.
ATTGCTTTATTTTGACCGCCATATCACTGGTCAAGCTTTCACTTGCCAATGCTTCCAAAAGTCTTACACCCCACACCGCCGGCATGGCGCATTTCACTCCACGGGCCGTGGGGCCGCGTCATGTCACTCCGAAACTGACGAAACACCCGCGCAAAAAGGCCACGCTAAACGGCCAAAGGTATTTCGAAGGTTTCTCCGGACAAGACTGAATAGAGGCTCTTGCATAATTTTTCTCATTTTCATCGCCTGTGCAAATAGGCCATTATCTCAACGGTCATCCTGAACTTGTTTCAGGATCCGTCGGCTATTGGCAATGGCCGCTGCGGACAATGCGCGTAGGCAATTCAAAGAAGCGGGCGCGCCACCATTTCCATGGTCTGCGGTCCACAAGACATTATTGTCAAAATGGAGTTACTTGAGTGGAGCCCTATAGCCAGTAGATTGCTTCGCTTCGCTCACAATGACGGAGTGGGAAGCTTGTCAGGCTGATGGAATTTTCCGTCCGTTACGCCCTCTCTCGGGCAGTCATGCTAAGTTAATTTCAGCCTCTGTTTATTCTTCAGACAGATCCTGAAACAAGTCAGGATGACTTCGACTTTGAACTTTTGGTCATACATTCCTACAATCACTAGTCTACGAGTCTACGAGTCTACCAATCTACCAATCATGGAATGAAAATGCATTAATAATACGATTGGTGTGTGCCGCAAGAGGGGTGGGCCATTGATGGTGTAAAAAGCAAAAGGCCTCCGGAAAGAGGCCTTTTTAAGCAGTAGACTTGCTTTAGTGGGCGCTGAGGGATTCGAACCCCCGACCCCCTCGGTGTAAACGAGATGCTCTGAACCAGCTGAGCTAAGCGCCCGAAGAATTTGCCGTTGCAATTTCGGATTGCAAAGGTAGAACATTTTTCATTTTAGCAAATACTTTCAAAACAAAAATCCAGTTATTCGATTCTAGCCAGTTTCTACGCGCTGTACATGATATCTTGGCGCTAAATTTGAATTCGGAGCTAACGATATTTTTAAATCTATCCTGAGCTTGAAACTCCCCTTATTTGTAAAACGAACTTTGCTCATCGCCGCTGCTGTGCTCATTTTGTTGGCGGCGGGGGGTGTTTTTATCACTACGGTGTACAAAGACAAAGTCATTGCCTACTTCATACAAGAAGCCAATAAGAAGCTGAATACGCCCGTAGATGTAGGGCAAATAGACTTTTCATTGTTCCGCCATTTCCCGCTTGCTACCATTGTGCTGAACAATGTGCGGGTGAAGCCTTCCCTCATCATCGGCGACAGCACCGCACTGCTTACCGCCAGGCGACTCAGCTTTACACTCAATGTTTTCGATATTCTCAATGGCCGATACAACCTGCGATCGGCCTACCTGCACAATGCCGTGGTGCACATGGCCATCGATGAGTCGGGCAATGCCAACTACAACATAGTGAAAAAGACCTCTGGCGAAGAAGATGCTGCCGGTGACGCACCAAAGAAATTTTTTCAGATCGACCGGCTATACCTGCACGACATTGCCTTTAGCTACACCGACAAGTTGCGCAAGATCAGTGTGGACATGCTGGCCAATGAGTCGGAGGCTCAATTGCAGTATATGGCCAACGTGTATAAGGTGGCAGCCACAGGTGATTTTCACTCGAACCAGATCCGTGTAGACGATTCGGATTTCCTCACCGGAAAGGATTTGATGCTCGATACGCACCTGGCCTACAACCAGCAGACAGGGCGGGTGGAATTTGCCGGAAGCACGTTGCGCATCAACGAGG
>CAZQVB010000020.1:0-12611 GCA_964596645.1 uncultured Roseivirgaceae bacterium | reverse complement strand
TGAATGTGGCCGGATGGGTAGAAACCAAAGAAGGGCAACTCGACCTGCAGATAGACAGCAAAGACGCCAATTTTGGCTCGGTGATGTCGCTGTTGCCAGAAGATCTGAGAAAGAATTTTAGCCATTACAAGAGCAAGGGATCCATCGCCTTTTCCAGCACGATGAGGGGCAAATATTCCGAGGGAAAAAACCCTGAATTCGATGCGCGATTTTCGGCAGACAAAGCATCTTTCTATCATCCTAAATACAGACGGGGAATTCAGGATGCCCATTTCACGGGCACTTTCCATGCGGCCGACCTGGGCAACATTGCCACCTATAGCCTCAGGCTGAACGATCTGTCGCTGCTGCTGGAAGAAAGGCCGCTGACCGGACATCTGCACATCGATGATTTCAAAAATCCTGTACTGGATGCCCGGGCAGAAGGAACAGTCGATGTGAACCTGCTGCTCGATTTTTTTCCCGATCATCTGATCAGGGCGGCCCAGGGCAAGGTGCGCCTTGATCTGCGCTGCAAAGGCAGAACGGCCGACCTGAAGTCGAGCCTGAGCCGACAGAACTTTAAGGCCGATGGTGAGATAGAGCTGGAAAATGTCAGTTTTATACTCAGAGGTGAGCGGTTGCCTTTCAATGGCTTCAATGGCTCCTTTATGCTGAAAGACGCCGACCTGGGCGTGAGCAATTTCAGAGGCGAAGTGGGCAACAGCGATTTCAGGCTCAACGGGTTTTTCAAAAACATTCTTCCATACCTCTTTTCCAACGATAGCCGCTTTTATGCAGAAGCAGATCTCAGCGCCCGCACGATCGATCTGGATGAATTGCTGAAAACCAACTTTGCATCGAAAGACACCACGGCCAGTCAGGGCTCTTCGGCAGATCCAGGCTATACCTTCAAAATCTCCCCGGCGCTCGACATCAACTTCAATTGCAATGTGCAACATGTAAAGCTGAAGCGGTTTAAAGGCCGAAAGGTGCGGGGAAGTATGAAAGTGCGCAACCGCATGGCGGTCTTCGATGAACTGAGCTTCGAGGCTATGGGCGGAAGGGTGAGCCTGAGCGGCACAGTGACCAACAGAAGACCGGACATGGTGGAAATACTCACTGACGCTTCACTGAAGAGGCTGGATATAGATAGTATTTTTTATGTATTCAAAAATTTCAGGCAGAACTGGATCGTCGACCGACATCTAAAAGGCCAGATCGACTCCGACGTGAACCTGTACCTGAGCCTCGACGAGCATCTGAAGTTCAACCCGCCTTCGCTTATTGCCGACATCACGGCACGTGTAGTTAATGGCGAACTGGTAGATTTTGAGCCCATGCAAAAGCTTTCTCGATTTGTAGAAGAAGAGAGCCTGGCGCACCTGCGCTTTTCTGATATGCAAAACAGAATACGCGTAGAACGAGAGACGGTGTTTTTGCCCGAAATGGAAATACGCTCCAATCTCACCAACATCAGCGTGCGAGGCACCCACACTTTCGACCAGCACATCGACTACCACCTGGCTGTACCGCTGAAGACACTGATCAGGTTTGGAAAGAAAAAAGAAAATGCGTCTGCCCCCAGAAATGGCAGCAACCTGCTCCTCAAGATCACCGGCACCACCGACGACTACAAAGTAGCCTATGATTTTGGGGCACTAAAAGAAAAGCTGCGCCAGGACTTCTCAGACGAAGGTCAGGAATGGAGGTCGATATTTAACAAAAAGAAGTCGCCGGCCAAAGAAGAAGAGGCTCCGCTGGAACCCAAAGAAGACGAATATTTTCAATTTGAATAGCCGGCGTCAGTAGTAAGAGCCGGAGCGTAAATAATTCCGGACGTAGTCAGCCACGCCCTCTTCCAGTGTTTTGAAGGCCCGTTTGTAACCGATTTTCCTCAGCTTTTCCATGTCGCCTGGTGCGTGCTGCGGCCCCGGCGGTGGTGCAGATTCGGCACCATCGGCAAGCACAATGTGCACGGGTAAGTTTAGCGCGGCAAACACCGCATGTGCTGCGTCTTTGTACGAGTGTGTTTGCCCTGTACCAAGTGGGTAAATGCCGGAGAGCTTTCTTTGGCGCATCATAAAATAGCACACATCGACCACGTCTTTCACATACACAAATTGCGGCCTGTGATCATCAGCGTTCGCATGAAGTTGTCCAGGCAAAAGCTGCATGCTGCCCTGCGTTCTGATCTGCTGAAAAGCCTGATAGATAAAGGAAGCAGAGCGGTGCTTGTAATATTCATTTGGCCCATACACTTCGAATAGTTTAAGACCGGCCCAGAAGAAAGGTTTCTCATTTTGCTGCATTGCCCACAGATCAAATTCATCTTCGGATTGGGATGAGCCATGCCCGCTGCTGCCAGTAGCCGCGGAGGCATAGATGAGGGGAATCTGATGATCGAAACACTTCTTCCATATTTGCTGACTATAGCTGAGTCTTTCTTGATGGCTGTAGTGGTCATCGTCATCCATATGAAAAATAAATTCCACTTCCTCCTGCCTTAGATCGAGCCAGTGGAGGAAGTCATTGTGGCCTACGCGTTCCATAATCACCTTGCCTGCCAGGTTTTTTTCTTTTTGAGCATCATCAAAACGATCTACGGCCACTATGGCCTTAAAGTGCTCTGCGTTCAGTTTGCCGATGAGGCAACTACCTATAAAACCTGCTGCGCCCGTAACGATGATCATAAAGAAAAGGTAAATGAGCTGCAATAAAACGGCTTTTCTGCCGGTTTGGCAAGTGGCTAGCCCGGCGCAGATGGTGTGCCGGCCTGTAGGCCCATAGGCGTAATGCGCACTTATTTTCTTAAATTTGCACCTTCAAAAAACAATACGGACATGACCGTCTATCTAAGCAGGGATGTACATTTTTGTGCGGCGCACAAGCTGTACAATGAAAAGTGGAGTAAGGAAAAAAACGAAGAGATATTTGGACTGTGTGCCAATGAAAACTGGCACGGCCACAATTTTCATATGACCGTAACCGTAAAAGGCCGGCCCGACGAAGACACAGGCTTTGTGATGAACTTTAAAGACCTGAACAGGATCATAAAGCAGGAAGTACTGGTCAAAGTAGACCATAAAAACCTGAATATGGATGTGCCCTTTATGACCGGAAAAATGACGAGTTGCGAAACCTTAGTGTGTGAATTTTGGAAAATTCTCGCTCCGGTGGTGCAAAACGCTACCGACGGGCGTGTGAGCCTGCACTGCATAAAAATAAAGGAAACCGCCAGCAACTATGCAGAGTACTACGGCGAGTAGTGATATCACCGGGCAAGCTCCTTCTTAATTGAGCCTGTTTGCCAAATGAAAAATCAGGCATGAAATACTACCTAATAGCCGGTGAGCGCTCGGGCGATCTGCATGGCGCCAACTTAATTAAAGCCCTTGCGGAGCAAGATGAGGAGGCGCAGTTTCGTGCCTGGGGGGGCGACTACATGCAAGAGGCTGGCGCCGAATTGGTGCACCACTACCGCGAAATGGCCGTAATGGGCTTAACAGAAGTGCTCCGTAGCCTGAACCGGTTTAGAAAGCTGCTCAATCAGTGCCAGCGCGACATCGATCTTTATCGCCCCGATGTGGTGATATTGATTGATTTTGCGGGCTTCAATCTTCGTATTGCCCGCTACGCCCACCGGGCTGGCTGGCGGGTTTTTTACTATATCTCCCCAAAACTTTGGGCTTGGAATCCCGGTAGGGCCAAGAAGATAAAGGCATTTGTAGACCGGATATTCGTGATACTGCCTTTTGAAACAGCCTTCTTTAAAAGATTCAATGTAGCTGCCGACTATGTTGGAAACCCGGTGCTGGACGCTGTTCGTGCGCATGCACCATCGGCAGATTTTTACAAGAAACACGGTTTGGATGCAGCCAAGGAGCTGGTGGCGTTGCTGCCCGGCAGCCGCAGGCAGGAAGTGATGCGCCATGTGGCTTTGCTGAAGGAGGTGGCCAAAGCTATGCCGGCATACCAATTTGGTCTGTCTGTGGTGCAAAATATGCCCATTTCGTGCTATTCGCCCGAAGACCTGCCCGGGAATGTGAAGCTCGTGCAGGAGGATAATTACAATTTACTTCACTTTGCAAAAGCTGCTGTGGTGGCTTCAGGCACCGCCACACTGGAGACGGCACTTTTCGATGTGCCTCAGGTGGTGATATATCGTGTGTCGGGCCTTACCTATTTTCTGGGCCGGCAGCTGATCAAGGTGAAATACATATCGCTGGTGAACTTAATCGCCGATGCGCCGGTAGTGAAGGAGTTGATTCAAAAACAGGCTTCAGTAGAAAAAATAAAAGAAGAGATGGCCAACCTGTTGGACAATGATGGACACCGCCAGCAAATGTTTGCGTACTACAAAAGTCTTCGCGAAATACTCGGTGAGCAGAGCGCATCAAAAAAGGCTGCCGATCTCATGATTCAAGATCTGGCAGCCCGAAGGGCCTGATGGCTCAAAGTTTCTTTTTAAGCGACTTTCAGTTTGTTAATGCGCGATTTTTCAAATTTCTGAATCGCATATTCGCGATTGATCACCAATTCTTTCACATTCTTGGCCGATGGCAGTTCGAACATGGCGTCATTGACAATGGCCTCACAAATGGAGCGCAACCCACGAGCGCCGAGTTTATACTCCACGGCTTTGTCTACGATGTAATCCAGCGCTTTGTCGTCGAAGCTCAGCTTGATGTTTTCCATATCAAACAGCTTTTTATACTGCTTGGTAAGTGCATTTTTTGGCTCCACCAGTATTTGCTTCAGTGTAGAACGGTCTAGTGGGTCGAGGTAGGTGAGTACCGGCAAGCGCCCGATCAGCTCCGGTATCAGCCCAAATTTTTTGAGGTCTGGCGCTGACACATATTTGAGCAAATTTTCCCTGTCGTGGTCGCGTCGGTTTTTTGCATCGTCGTTGCTGGTGAAGCCGAGTGGGCTGGTGTTCATGCGGCTTTCTATTATCTTCTGAATGCCGTCGAACGCGCCACCGCATATAAATAGAATATTCTCGGTGTTCAACTGAATCATCTTTTGATCGGGATGCTTGCGCCCGCCTTGGGGCGGCACATTCACCGAAGTGCCTTCCAGCAATTTGAGCAATGCCTGCTGCACACCTTCTCCACTCACATCGCGTGTGATGGAAGGGTTATCGGACTTCCGCGATATTTTATCGATCTCATCGATGTATACGATGCCGCGCTCTGCTGCCTCTACTTCATAATTGGCCGCCTGCAGCAGCCGGGTAAGTATGCTCTCTACATCTTCACCCACATAGCCCGCCTCAGTGAGCACGGTGGCATCGGCAATACAGAACGGCACCTGAAGCATATTGGCAAGGGTGCGGGCAAGGTATGTCTTACCGGTTCCCGTCTCCCCTACCATTATAATGTTCGATTTCTCAATCACCACGTCGTCATCGGTATTCTCCTTTTTTTGCATCAGGCGCTTGTAGTGATTATACACCGCCACGGAGATCACCTTTTTGGCTTCGTCTTGCCCCACCACATATTGGTCGAGGAAAGACTTCATAGCCTGAGGCTTCACCAGGTTGAAGCTGGGCTTCGATTTATTGTCTTTTGTTTTTTGTTCTTCTAGCAGAATCTGATAGGCCTGATCGATGCAGTAGTTGCATATATGGGCATGTATGCCTGAAACCATCAGGTCTACATCTTTCTTTTTTCTGCCACAGAAAGAGCAAGTTACTTGTGTCATGATCTTTTTGTCTGTTCTAAAACTTCGTCGATAAGGCCGTAATCTTTTGCCTCGGCTGGCCGCAACCAAAAGTCGCGATCAGAATCTTTTTCTATTTTTTCATATTTCTGTCCGCTGTGCTTGGCCAGTATATCGTACAGGTCTTTTTTTACGGACAGCGTTTGCTTGAGCGAAATCTCCATGTCGGAAGCTTGCCCTTGCATGCCGCTCATAGGCTGATGTATCATAATACGCGCATGTGGCAGCGCAGATCGTTTGCCCTTGTGCCCACCGGTAAGCAATACGGCGGCCATAGAGGCGGCAAGTCCGGTACAAATGGTGGCCACGTCGGGGTTCACATATTGCATGGTGTCGTATATGCCCAATCCTGCATACACCGAGCCTCCGGGGCTGTTGATGTACAGCTGAATGTCTTTTTTGGAGTCTGTGCTTTGCAAGAAGAGCAGCTGAGCGGTGATGATGTTTGATATATTGTCGTCGACTGGCAGACCGAGAAATATGATGCGATCCATGATGAGGCGCGAGAATACGTCAATTTCACGGAAATTGGTGGGTCGTTCTTCAATGACGGCCCTGGTCATGTTATCGATTCTATCTACGTACTTATCGAAGGTGAGGCCATTGATGCCCTGGCCTTTTACTGCGTATTTTCTGAATTCTTCTTTACCTAACTCTTTATTTGTCATGGTTTTACTTTTTTCAACATGGTGTACAAAAATAAAAAAAAAGCCCTTTGTATAAAGGACTTTTACTTAAACCGAAATAACTGGTCCTAGTTCTCTACCAGTTTGTCAAATTCTTCGCGGCTTACCTTCTTCACGGATATGTCTGCTTTTTCTTTTGCAACTGCCAGTATTTTTTCTGTCTTCAGTTGATTGTGCATCTTGTAAAATTGCTCACCCTTACCTTGCTGCAGGTAGTTGCCGGCAAGCTGATTGAGGCTTTCTTCTGCTTCTGGCCCCATTTGGCGAAGGCCGTATTGGTCCATAAACATTTTTTTGGTGGCCTCCACCACATCTTCATATTCTACCTGTATGCTGTGGTCTTGTGCGATGCGGTTTTTCAAAAGGGTCCACTTCAAGTCGCGGATGTAGTGCTGAAAGTCATCGGCCAGATCCTCTTCTTTTATGTTGTCGTTGGCCGCTACGAGCCACTCTCTGTAAAAAGCTTCCGGCAAGTCAATATTGGTGTTTTCCATTAATTTGTTCTGAAGGTCGCGGGAGAGCAGGTAATCGCTTTCTTTAGAAAGATTTTCCGCCAGCATTTCCTTGTATTTAGCGTGAAATTCTTCTTCAGATTTTACCACATCTTTGCCAAATACTCGATCGAAAAGCTCCTGATTCAGCTCGGCGTGCTTCAATCGGTTCACCTCCTGTACTTCGAAGCTGGCATCACCCTGCAGCTCTTTTACTTCCTCCAGCGGCTTATTTAAGAAAACGGCCAGGTCTTCAGGCTTTTCAAAAATGGATTGAACGGCCAGCGTAATCTTGTCACCTTTCTTATGGCCGGTGAGCAAAGACCTGGCAGACTGTGTGGTGTTGTCAAGCTCGATCAATCCTTCTGCATTTACTTCGGAAGAGGCTACGGTGAGGGTGCCGAACAGCGAGTCGCCTGCCTCGCTTACTTCCGGATGCTCCATTTTGCCGAGTTGCTTTTGCATATCAGCGATCATCTGGTCTACTTCTTTCTGATTTACCTCAATCTCATATCGCGTCACCTGCTGGTTCAGATCATACTTGAAGTCGTCGATAAGCCCGACGTTATACTCAAAATCAAATTCTTTCTGATTGTCCCAATCTATGGCTTCTGCTTTGGCGTGGTTGGGCAGTGGTTCTCCTATCAGATTGATGTCGTTTTCCAGGATGTACTTCTTGAGCGACTCTACCAGCAGGCTGTTTATTTCCTCTACCAATATGGCTTTGCCGTACATCTTCTTCACAAGCGCTGGTGGTACCTTGCCCGGGCGAAAGCCTTTGATGCTTGCCTGTTTGCTGTATTTCTTTACTTTTTCCTCAAAGATGGATTGGTAATCAGCTTCCTTTAATCTAATTTTAATTAGGCCTTCGGTCGCTGTGCTTTTTTCAAGAGTGATGTCCAAGGTCAATTACCGTTTAAGTGTGTGAATAACCGTTAAATAAAAACCCTCAATACCGATTTTAACAATGTATCGTCATCGAGGGTTGAATGGAGTGCGGATGGAGGGACTCGAACCCACATGCCTCGCGGCGCTAGATCCTAAGTCTAGTGCGTCTACCAATTTCGCCACATCCGCAGTTTTAAAAACGTATGGTCAAACTTAAAATCCTCCCGACGCACATGCACCACCTACAAAAGCAGGTCATCGGCTATGCTTGCCAGGAATCTCAGCCTGAACCATGTGTTTGGCGTATTGTAAATCGTTAGCAATTTTTGGAATGCAAAAGTACGTAAAAAGCACACATTCGCAATGTGCACAGTGTTGTTTTTTACCAAACACAACCTTTAATTAGGGCCTGATTATGATGATGATAGATACAGCGGTAGACGAGGAAAAGAAGGAGATTCTGAGGAGGTATCGCAAACTGCTCAGGCATGCTAAGCCATTTTTAAAAGAAGAGGATGCCCGGCTCATCAAAAAGGCCTTTTCCATGTCGCTGGATGCGCACCGCAATATGCGACGACGATCCGGTGAGCCGTATATATTCCACCCACTTGCCGTAGCACAGATCTGTGTAGAAGAAATTGGCTTGGGCACTACGTCCATTATTGCGGCTTTGCTGCACGACGTGGTGGAAGACACCGAGCTGGAAATAGAAGATATTGAGCGCCACTTCGGAAAAAAGGTAGCAAAAATCATAGACGGGCTCACCAAGATTTCCGGAGTGTTCGACTATGGCACGTCGCAGCAGGCAGAGAACTTCAGGAAAATGCTTCTCACCCTCTCCGAAGATATGCGTGTGATACTTGTGAAGTTGGCCGACCGCATGCACAACATGCGCACCCTCGACAGCATGCCCCGGCACAAACAACTGCGGGTGGCATCAGAAACCATCTATCTGTACGCCCCACTCGCCCACCGGCTGGGCTTGTATTCCATCAAGTCAGAGCTTGAGGACCTTTATCTGAAATATTCCGATCCCGACGCATATCGGGAAATCATAAAGAAAATAAAAGACACAAAGGCAGCACGCGCACGCTTTATCAGAAACTTCATCAACCCTATACAAAGGGAGCTGGGCAAGCGCAACTTCAATTACGTGATAAAGGGGCGGCCCAAGTCGATATACTCCATTTGGAGTAAAATGCAAAAACAGGACATCCCTTTTGAAAAGGTGTACGACCTGTTTGCCGTACGCATTATACTCGACACACCTCCGGAAATGGAGAAAGCCGCCAGTTGGCAGGTCTATTCCATAGTCACCGATTACTATCAGCCCAATCCCGATCGGCTGCGCGACTGGATAAGCACTCCAAAATCAAATGGGTATGAGTCGCTCCACACCACCGTAATGAGCAAAACCGGCACCTGGGTAGAGGTGCAGATTCGCACACGCCGTATGGATGAAATAGCCGAAAAAGGCTATGCGGCCCATTGGAAATATAAGCACAACCCGCACTCGCCGCATTCCAACGAGTCGGGGCTCGAGGCCTGGATCAGTAAAGTGCGTGACCTGCTGGAGAAGAGCGATTCCACAGCCATCGAGTTTGTTGATGATTTCAAGCATAACCTGTTCAATGAGGAGGTATTTGTTTTTACGCCGAAAGGCGACCTTCGAAAGCTTCCGCATGGCGCTACTGCCCTCGATTTTGCCTTTGAGATACACTCGGAGATCGGAGCCCGCTGTATTGGGGCCAAGGTGAACCAGCGTTTGGTGCCCATCAACTATAAGCTGAAAACAGGCGACCAACTGGAAATACTCACGTCGAGCAAGCAAAAACCCAATGAAGACTGGCTGGGCATTGTGGTGACGACCAAGGCGCGCACTCGGATCAAAGACGAGCTGAAAGAACAAAAAAAGAGTGCCGCGCTGGAAGGCAAAGAAATTGTGCGCCGCAAGCTCCGGCAACAAAAGCTGGATTTGAACAGTGAAAACCTTGACCGGCTGCTGAGCAAGTTTCAGCTCAAATCTGCTTTGGACTTTTACTATCTGGTAGGCAAGGGCAAAATCGACACAAAAGAGATCAAGCATCTGCGCGATTTCGAAGAAAAGCCTGTGAAAGAAAGGCCCTCAAAAATCTCCGATGCGAGTTCCTTCGAAAAGCAGATCAAGAAGATAACGGGTGTAGATCGAGACATGCTTCTGATTGGCGAAGACATGGATATTGTCGATTATACCCTGTCCAAATGTTGTAATCCTATACCAGGAGACGATGTATTTGGATTTGTCACGTCACAGGAAGGTATAAAGATCCACAGGGCCAACTGCCCCAATGCCACCGAGCTGCTGTCAAAGCATGGGCATCGTGTGGTAAAAGCCCAGTGGGCTTCGCAAACGGCCGTCTCATTTCTTGCCGGTTTGCGCATTCGTGGTTCCGACCGCGTGGGCGTGATCAATGACGTAACCAAAGTCATTTCCAATGAATTGAAGGTAAACATGCGATCCATCTCCATAGAAAGTGAAGGAGGAATTTTTGAAGGGGACATCCAGCTATTTGTGCATGACACCAAGCACCTGGAGCTGTTGAAGAAAAAATTGGAAAAAATTGGTGGCGTAGAGCAGGTAAGGCGTTTCGACATCCGATGATGGCCGACATTCGCGAGCATTTATGCCAATCGGTTCGCTTTGAAATAATCCTGCTATTTCTAACTTTGTGAGCCTTTTTTAAATGGCATAAACTTTTGAGCGCAGGCATGCACTACTCTCACACAGATAAAGACGGTGTTTTAATCATACACTTCAATGGTGATCTGATTGGTGAAAATCACGGATCGGAATTGATCGCCCTTGTCAATGATAAGCTTAATGAAGAGGTGATTCACTGCGCCGTAGATATTTCTGAAGTGAGATACATCAATAGCAGTGGCATTGGTGTGCTCATTACCATACTTACAAAATTTCGCAACAGAGGTGGCGAGGTAGTATTAATTAAACCCTCTGAAACCGTGAAAAAATTATTGCTCATCACCAAGCTCAATTCGATTTTTCAAATCGTCAGTTCACAGGCCGAGGCAATGGGTTTCCTGAAGGCTCAAACGTAATGGTGCGACTGTAGTAAGAATTGTACTATTACGGACCAGCGCTTGCTGACGCAATCACAAAAAATATTCAAATGAAAGCAGATGTAATTTTAGGCCTTCAATGGGGAGATGAAGGCAAAGGAAAAATTGTTGATTTTCTCGCACAAAAATATGACGTGGTGGCCAGATTCCAGGGTGGGCCCAATGCTGGTCACACATTGGAGTTTGAAAACATAAAGCATGTGCTCCATCAGGTACCGTCCGGCATTTTTCGCGATAACGCAAAGAACGTGATTGGCAATGGCGTGGTGTTGGACCCCATTGTGTTCAGGGAGGAAATTGAGGGATTGAAGAAACTGAACATCAATGCCTTCTACAATCTGTACATCTCCAAACGCGCGCAGCTCATACTGCCTACCCACAGGCTGTTGGATGCCGCCTATGAAAAGTCTAAAGGCAATGAAAAAATCGGCTCAACACTAAGGGGCATAGGCCCCACCTATCAGGACAAAACAGCACGTGTAGGCCTGCGTGTGGGCGATATTGGATTGGCGGACTTTACAGCACGGTACGAAAGTCTGAAAAAATGGCATCTGCGCATCATCGACATGCTTGAGTTTGATTATGACCTCAGCGAAAGGGAAAGCCTGTTCTTCGAAGCGGTCGATTTTTTAAAGAAGTTCAAGCTTGTGGACACCGACTACTTTATTAATCAACAATTAGATAGTAATGCATCGGTACTTGCAGAAGGCGCACAAGGCTCACTGCTCGATCTCGATTTCGGAAGCTACCCGTATGTGACAAGCTCGAGTACCACATGTGCGGGGGTATGCACCGGCCTGGGTGTAGCGCCATCGCGCATAGGACAGGTATTCGGTGTGTTTAAGGCATATTGTACACGAGTAGGTGAGGGGCCTTTCCCCACTGAATTGCATGATGCCACCGGTGAGCGATTGCGGCAGGAAGGAAAGGAATTCGGTGCCACCACAGGCCGTCCCCGGCGCTGTGGCTGGCTGGATCTGCCCGCCCTTAAGTATGCGGTCATGATCAATGGAGTGACGCAATTGGTTATGATGAAGGTTGATGTATTGAATAATTTCGATGAAATAAAGGTTTGCACTAAATATGAAGATGGCCAGGGCAAGATGACAGACATGATGCCGTACGATCTTTGTTATGACAAGGTAACACCCCATTACGAAACCTTTTCCGGATGGAACAGTGCGCTGGCCGGAATAGAACACCACCATGGGCTCCCTGAAGCTTTGCGGAATTATATCCATTTCATTGAGCAGGAAATGAAGGTACCCGTCACCATCGTTTCCACGGGCCCCAATCGCCTGGAGACAATATTCAAATAAGTAGAATTTTTTTAAAGGCCTGCGGCGCGTGTTTATCTTTTTATCCTATCTTTGCCCTCCCAATACGGCGAACGGTTGTGGAGGGGGTGAAAGATGGGGCCTTGGGCCGGATTTATTTCCAATTTTTTCACACATTTTTTTGTCTTGGTATTTTATTTTCTTACCTTTGCATCCGCTTTCTCAGGAAGGGTAGAGAAGAGGAGGCACAAAGTTCCCGAAAGGGGGACAAAAGTTCTTTGAGTGATTGTTCGGGCAAACAGACCGATTATGTAGGACACTTAAGTCAGATTAAGTAACCTTTAGAGTAAAATGGCCGGGTTCGGACTTGAAGTTAAATAAGATTATTTACAACGGAGAGTTTGATCCTGGCTCAGGATGAACGCTAGCGGCAGGCCTAATACATGCAA
>CAZQVB010000019.1:0-90546 GCA_964596645.1 uncultured Roseivirgaceae bacterium | reverse complement strand
AACTTGTTTCAGGATCTGTTGGCTATTGGCATAAGCCGCGATTAATGGACGCCGGCGGTTCAAAACAATAGGCGTGCGGCTGCGCGTATGACAGCATGATTTCTCCTTAGTTCGTTATTTCATCAACTGGAAAAGAATAGCCATGGATGGTCTGCATCTTCCAAAGCCTTTTGATGTCCATACCACGGTAAAGCTTTCACTTGCATATGCTTCAGCTATCCATCCCACCAATCACCAGCCTACCAGTTTACCAATCTACGAGTTTACTAGTTTACCAATATACCAACCCCGCTCCGAAATTGACGAAACACCCGCACAAGGCCTCGCCAAACGGCCAAAGGTGTTTCGAAGGTTTCTCCGGACAAGACTGGATAGAGGCTCTTGCATGACCCTCCTTCATTCCAAAAATTGCGACAAATTTCACGCATTGGCTTATGTACCCATAATCCTAAGGGTGGCGGAAGTGAGTGAGGACACGCACCAAGGCAGACGGAATTCTTTCTCTGTCCGCCACATATCCGGGTCTTGCTGAGTCGGCCTGCATGGAAATTATTTCAGTATTTTACCCTCTGTCTACTATTCAGACAGATCCTGAAACAAGTTCAGGATGACTTTGACTTTTAGCCTTGAGCTTTCAGCTATATGATGAGCGCCGGCCAGTCATATCAGCGCACATATCAGCTGTGCTTTGATAAGATTATTGATTCGTTTCATTTCATTCACTGGAAAACAACTGAACAGCCACATATTCTCTGCATTCTTTTAAGCACTTTAATAGCCATATCACTAACCTCGTTCACACTTTGAGCTTTCGGCTTTCAGCTATTCAATCCACCAATCTCTCGCAAAGCCTTAGCGGGTGGCACGTGCAGATGATGCATTTCCAGCCGAATAAGCTGCTGTTCAGTGGCCTTCTACAAGCCCGTCGGGAAGCTGATTGCCCGCATTGGCGTCGTTGGTAAATCCCTTTTGCACCAAAAGTAATCGACAGCGGGTGATGGCTTCACAGATGCCATCTGCTGTGTTATCATTTTTTATATCAGCAGTGAGCTGGTCGATGATGGACTGCCATTCATGTTGCTGCACTTTTTGGTTGATGCCGGCATCTGCCAGAATCACCGCACGCCGCTCCATGGTGCTGATGAACAGCAGTATACCGATGCGCTTTTCTGTCTTAAATACTTCCCGCTCCAAAAAGGCCTCACTGGCACGCTGCAACACGCGACGCTCTACAGTATTGGGCCCTACCATAGCCATACGATATGCCGGCACAAAGCGCGGAAAAACAAAACCCAGGATCATCATAGTCATAAGAAAACCTAGGGTTTCCAGTACCGTCATAGATGTGGGCAACAGCCAAAAAATAGACGCTACAAAAAGCAGAACAATGCCCAAGGTGAGAAAGGCGATCACTGAGAACATGATTCCCTCGCGATAGTCGTCACTGTCTGCTACGATATACGGCACCATCTCGCCCTGACTGTCTTCTTCCAGGCGCTGAACGGCCTGAATAATGGCCGCCTTTTGTGCATCTGAAAAATTAAATTTTCCCATTGCTGCTTTACTTTATACTGTTTGTGCGCCGATTATGAGCAAAAATATAAACCAGCGCTACCCTAAAATGGAATATTTTCACAATTACTACTGATGAAGAACCCATGGATAAAGCACCCGTAGCTCAAAACACTGCGAGTCTTTCAGTTACCAGCCTCCGGAGGCACCACCACCGCCAAAACCTCCACCCATGCCACCGCTGAAACCTCCCCCACTGAAGCCGCCTCCGCCTCCACCAAAACCACCACCTGCATAGCCACCACCAAAGAAGCCGCCACCACCTCTACGCCCGCCCGGGCCACCGCCACTCACCATCACCGTAAGGAAGATGGCAACAAAAAGACCTACAAGAAAATTGAGCAGCAGCCACCCAAGAACAAGCACAATCACAAAAAGAATGATCCGTGATGTTGTCGATTTCAATCGCTTGGAAAGAATGGCCACCAGCACCGGGAAAGCAAAAACCAACACCAGCAGGCCCAGAATAATAAAAACAGAAGGGCCTGATCCCTGGGAAATATTTTGCCTGTCGGGCAAGGCCAGCTCTTCACCTTCTATGAGCGACATGAGGGCATCTACCGCGTTGTCTATACCAGAATGGAAGTTGCCGTTTCGGAAATGTGGCAGCATGATCTCCTGGATGATGCGCTTGGCGTATGCATCTGGAATGGCTCCTTCCAGGCCGTAGCCTACTTCTATACGCACCCGTCTGTCATTTTTAGCCACTATCACGATCACGCCATCGTCGATACCTGCGCGGCCGGCTTTGAGTGTATCGGCCACGCGTATACCGTACTGCTCTACTTCCTCCGGCTGGGTAGTGGGCACCATGATCAGCATGATCTGGCTGCCTTTGTTGGTTTGAAAGGTTTGAAGCTTATGCTCCAGGCCGGCTATGTTTTCCGGACTGAGCGTGCCGGTGAGGTCAGTGACATAGCCGCTGATGTCGGGCACCGGTACCAGGTCCTGAGCGGCCAACGCAGGGGCCATGTGTAGTACCAGACAAAATATAAGTATATAGCAATAAAGATGATGTAGTGAAAAACGCATAAGGTCAATGTGCAAAAATTGATGGTGGTATGATTGTCTAAAAATAGCGCCATATTCTGAAGAAACACTATTTTTGATGCTGATAAAAAGACCTAAGCCGTACATTCGACCATATACATAGTCATCTAAAAGTAAAAAATGAAAAAGACCTGGATTATTATCGCCGTCATTGTAGTACTTGTCATAGTGTTGTACAGTGCCTTTAAGGGGTCTTACAACAGTATGGTGGCATTGGATGAAAATGTGAAAACGGCCTGGTCCAATGTACAAACTCAGTATCAGCGCCGTTCGGACCTGATCCCCAACCTGGTGAACACAGTAAAGGGATTTGCTGAGCAGGAGCGCGAAGTATTGGTAGGGGTAACAGAGGCACGTGCCCGGGCCACCAGCATACAAATAGACGCCGACAACCTGGATGCGGCTGCCATACAAAAATTTCAAGCCGCTCAAGGGGAGCTTTCATCGGCACTCTCGCGCCTGCTGGCCACGGTAGAGGCATATCCCGACCTGAAAAGTAATCAGAATTTTCTCGAGCTTCAGGCACAACTGGAAGGCACGGAGAACAGAATAGCCGTAGCCCGCGACCGCTACAATGCCAGCGTGCAGGAATACAACACCACCATCCGAAGCTTCCCGACCAATCTGATGGCCAACATGTTTGGGTTTGAATTGAAAGCACAGTTCCAGGCCAGTGAAGCAGCACAAGAAGTACCAGAGGTTAGTTTTTGAACGGGCTACATGACCAATATATGGTCTTACAGCGCCATTTGAAATGTCAGGTTATTAATCCTCTCAGCAGCTGGTCATGCTGACCTCACCTGCCCTGACACAGACGGTCATCCTGAATTTATTTCAGGATCTGTTGGCTATTGGCAATGGCCGCGATTAATGGACGCCGGCGGTTCAAAACAACAGGCGTGCGGCTGCGCGTATGACAGCATGATTTCTCCTTAGCTCGTTTCTTTATCAACTGGAAAAAAAATTAACAGCCACGGATTCTCGACATCATTTACAGCGTTTAGATTTCCATATCACTGGTAAAGCTTTTACTTGCCTGCCCTTTCATCATCTGCTTACTCCGCAGACAGATCCTGAAACAAGTTCAGGATAACTTTGACTTTGAGCTTTCTGCCATACCATCCAACAATCACTAATCTACGAGTCTACCAATCTACCAACCCCACTCCGAAACTGACGAAACACCCGCGCGAGGCCACGCTAAACAGCCAAAGGTGTTTCGAAGGTTTCTCCGGACAAGACTGAATAGAGGCTCTTGCATGCCCCCAGTTTCGCTGGTCTGGCACACCGGTCATGATCATCAAGAGGTCGCTACCGGTGTGCTGCCATGTGACAGAGAGATTTCAGCCTACAGCCTTCACCTATTCTTCTCTATCAATATTGCGGCAGGGCATACTTTAGTGCTGCCATGTCATCGTCGCCGGCTACCGGCGTGAGCCTATAGCTGTACTGGTAGGTGCCGGGTTTCAGGCGGTACTCTTCGTGTGGCCGGGCTTGCATAGACCAGCTGTCGTCGCCACCTACGCCCATTTGCGCGTGGTCAATATTCAGGGTAATGAAGTCGCGCGCCACCAGGTCGTTGATGTGCTTTGCCTGGTCAATGTCGTTCATGCTGTACGGCCATGCGCTAAAGCTGAGCGGCAGGTCAGCGCTGATAAGCAGGCCCTGGCCCTGGGCGTTTGTAAGCCGCGCCCAATGTGTGCCCCAGTGGTTGTTGCTTTCCTGTGGCCTTACGTAGTGAAAGAAATCTTCTTTGACGGAAGCGCCAAAAACTCCGGTCATGGCGCCTCGATGCCTGTCCCAATACGTTTCGTGTGGGCCCAGTCCGTGCCATTTCAATTGGTCATAAGCCGCAGGAATGGCCAGCTGCATACCCACCCGCGGAATATTTGGCAACCCCCCGCCGGGCTGCATGTCGAAGGCGACCAGTATTTCTCCATTGCCATACACCGTGTAGGAAGTAGTAGCGCGGCCGCGAACAGTCGGCAGCTCCTGCTGCACCACCACCCTGCACACCTGCGGCTTTAGCTGCATGGCCGACACCTGCAATGTACTGCGAAGCTTGCCGGCATCTTTCCATACCCCCTGACGCTCCGGCATCTTCGATCCTTTGTCGTTGTCGGTAAATGGACGCCAAAAGTTAGGTACTGGTGGCGATACGATCATTTCTTTGCCATGCCACTGAAGGGAGGTAAGCGTCCCCTCTGTTTTTGAGAATTGTGCGGAGAACCCCTGTCCGCTGATCTGCACATCGTCGGGGTTGTCAGCCATCGAGAGGCTGGGCATTTCCTGCACATCAGTCACAGGCAATGGGCTCGATTTATAGGGCATATCAAATTCTTCCCAAGCCACCAGATGCTCCTTAGGTGCCCATGGCATGGCCTCACGCAGTGCAAGGGCAATGCGCAGCGTATACGTGGCTCCGGGCATATGTGCCGGTGCATTTATGTCCAGATTCAAATCTTCCGAAGCTCCGGCAGGGGTGCGTAAGGGTGTGTGGCTGCCCGATTGTATTTCATTGCCATTTTGCAGCAAGTGCCATTTGATGTTGTAGCGGTCGAGGCTGGCGAAGTGGTGCCAGTTGCGAAGCCGGAAGCGGCCTTCCAACACGTTCACAGGCAGTATTTCCACCGGTTGCATGATTTTCTTTGCTTCCCAGGTTGCAGGTTTTGGTGTTTGATCGGGGCCAATTACACCGTTGATGCAAAAATTTCCATCATTGATGCTGTCGCCAAAGTCGCCTCCATAAGCCCAATATTCTTTTCCCTGTTCGTCTTTCTGATATAGGCCCTGATCCGTCCAGTCCCAGATGAACCCACCGACCAAGCCATCGTTGGCTCTTACAGCATCCCAAAACTTATAAAAGTTGCCCAGCGAGTTGCCCATGGCGTGGGCATATTCGCACCACATCACCGGGCGACTCTCTTTGGGGTTGTTGGCCCATCGCACCATGGTGGGAATGTCTGCGTACATTCTGCTCACTACGTCTACATACATCGGGTCGCGGAGCACATCTTGTTGCCAGTTTTTGGTGTAGGTCTGTGCGCCTTCATAGTGTATAAACCGTGTTGGATCATATTCTTTTATCCAACCGGCCATCGCGGCGTGATTTGGTCCATCGCCTGATTCATTGCCGAGCGACCAGGATATGATCGACGGATGATTTTTATCGCGCTGCACCATACGCTTGGCCCGCTCTACGTGTGCGGTGGTCCAGTCGGGGTCGTTGGATAGCACGGCACCAATTCCGTGCGTTTCAAGATTGGCTTCATCGATAAGATAAATACCATATTGGTCGCAGAGGTCGTACCATTTCGGATTGTTTGGGTAGTGCGATGTACGAACGGCGTTGAAGTTGAATCGCTTCAGCAGCATGATGTCTTTGAGCATGGATTCTTCTGTCACCACCTTACCCAGTTTATGATGGTGGTCGTGCCTGTTCACCCCGTACAGCAGTATGGGCGTGCCATTGATGTGAATTTGTTTGTCTTTAATCTCTACTGTGCGAAAGCCAATACGTGTACTTCTTGCTTCTACGGTTTCGCCGGTTTCATTTTTAAGAGTAAGGGTAAGAGTATACAGATTTGGAAATTCCGCGCTCCACTTAGCTGGTGCCTTCACTGTAGTAGAAAGATCGGCAAATGGTCTTCTGCCGCGTGGAGGCCATTTGGCATTGGCTATTTCCCTTACGTCTCTGGTCATGGGCTTGTCGAGCACAGCCTTTCCGCTTTCATCGTATAGCTGACCTTCTATGGTCCAGCCCTCGCCACTTTCCTCACCAAAATTCTTAAAGGTCGTGTTTATACGCAGTTCGGCATTTTCATATCGCTCGTCGAAACCGGTGCGTGCAAAAAAGTCGTACAGCTGCAGCTTAGGTGAAGCTGTGACATACACATCGCGGTGAATGCCGCTCAGGCGCCAGTGGTCCTGATCTTCAAGATAGCTGCCATCGCTCCACCGGTATACCTTCACAGCCAGCAGGTTGTTGCCGGCTTGTACATACGGCGTTATGTCAAATTCTGCTGGCAACCGGCTCCCCTGGCTGTAGCCAACAAATTGCCCGTTTATCCAGCAATAAAAAGCGGATGAAACACCACCAAAATGCAGCGTCACCTGCATATCCTTCCAGTTTTTGGGCAGGCTGAACTCAGTGCGGTAGCTACCGGTGGGATTGTCTTTTTTCGGCACCAGTGGTGGATCTACCGGTACGAAGGGATATATGATATTTGTATAAATGGCCGTGCCCCAGCCTTGTAGCTCCCAGTTGCCTGGCACCTGTATGTCGGCCCAATTGTCGGCCTTGTAGTCACGAACATAAAAATTATCCGGCGCCTTTTCTGGTACCGGCGCCCACATAAACTTCCAGGTGCCGTTCAGGCTTTTGTAACGATCGGAGGTGCTGATATCGACCGCTCTTGCTTGTTCTTCACGCGCAAAGGACACCGATGTGGCATGGCCGGGCAGTTTATTGATGCCAACCACTTGCGGGTTTTCCCAATCGTTTTGCTGGCCATTCATAGTGCCGGATATCAGTAGGGTGAAGATGATAAAAAAAAGCTGCGTTTTCATTTCCAACTGGCTTAGGTGTTTTCAATTCGATTTTCGCCAATGATAACGCATTAGTAAACTAAAACCCATGACTGTGCTCAGGTAATTTGCGAAAATGAAGGCACTCACCGGCTGGCAGAAAGCGTGGAGATAACCAAAGGATAATGCACTATGTAGATCGGGCTTTGAAATGACTAATTTTGTTCATGCTCAAAGAAATGCCTCTTATAGATGTGCAGCTTAATAGTTGCCGGCTGCGCACCATCGTGCGGTCTGATGCTCAGGACATCGCCCTGCATGCCAATAACAAAAAGATTGCCCGGTACATGCGCGACCGCTTTCCTCATCCTTATACATTGAACGATGCGCATCAATTTCTTGAGGTGACGGAATTGATGAAGAAAACCAAACAAATCATAGTAGGTATAGAAGTCGAAGGCGTATTGGCAGGAGCGGTGGGCCTGCATCCACAGGGGGATATCTACCGCAAAAGCGCGGAGTTGGGCTATTGGCTGGGAGAGCCATACTGGGGCCGGGGCATCATCACGGAGGCAGTGCAGTGGATCAGCGACTATGCCTTTAGCCATTATGAATATATCAGGCTTTTTGCCGGAGTTTTTCCAGACAATGTGGCCTCTAAAAAAGTACTGGAAAAGTGTGGCTACGCACTGGAGTGCATACGCACCAAAGCACTGGTAAAATACGATACAATCTATGATGAATGGGTGTATGTAAAGTTCAAGCCGGAAGCTTGAGCAGGAGAATAAGGCATGCTGAACTTGCCTGCACTGAATTAATTTCTGGGATTCAGCACATGCTGGCTATTGGGCAGATCCTGGAACAAGTTCAGGAAGACTGGCTTTTTTGCTCGTTGATCAGTCGAAACATCGGGCGTGGACCCTTATTTCCATTGTCTGTGGCGCACAGTACAACAATATTTTTTCCAAGGTCTGTGACGCGCAGACCATACCGTGCGGTTGGCAACTTTTTCCAAGGTCTGTGACGCACAGACCATACATTGCGATTGGCTTCAGAGCATCATGGCATTGTTTTGACCAGGGGGTTTTTGGCTCATTTCGTCAACCGGAAAAGAAATGAACAGCCATGGGTTGTCTGCATCATTTGAGCATTTAAAGCGTTCTATCAATGCTATACACTCTATTCTTCAGCAAAAACCTTTCTGTAAAAACATTTTTCACTTGGGCTCGCCCCTACGTTTTCTTTGAAGCGAATCAAGCTGTCTTGGTCTTTGCCTGTGGTTGTAGTGGATATGCCCAGGTCGAGCATTTCAAATCTGTGCTGCTGGCAGTACGCGTATAATCCATCGATGAGCATTACCATGGGGCTCAGGCGATTGTGGGCTTGCAGGCTGGCGGGCAAAAAGTTGTACAGAATACTCCTGCTCACCTTCACCGCCACGGTAGCCGCCATCAGTTCTTCATTTTTGCGCACAGCAAAAAGCAAATAATCCTGTGGAAAAGCTTCAAAATAATGTTGTAGCGTATGCAAAGCGACCGACGGCTCCAGGTCTTTCTCTGCTCTGCAGGCCGTAAGAAAAGCATATATTTCCGGCAGGCTCTCCCGATGCTCCTGTGCGAAGGCCAAACCATGATCCGCGCATTTCCTCAAGCGGCGCTGCTCCATGGTATGCATGCGTTCCGTAAGTGGTTCCGGGCGCGTTTCGATGTGATGATTTACAGCCCGTAAGTAAAGTTCACAGCCCAGCTCGAGCAGCGCATTATTGACCAATAGAGCCTTGCGTGGGCCGTAGCATTGCGCGTAGTGTGTGATGTAGACGTTGCTGATTTGTCGGCTTTTCAGATCATTCAGCACATAGCCGGCAAAATCACGCACCAAATTCTGGTGCAGCCTGGGGTTGAGCTCAAATGAGCCGAACAGCGACTTATAGGGACTATAAGCCGTAGTGCCATCAAGTAAAAAATGAATCTTCGCCTCAATGCGCTTTTTTACATTGTTCACCAAAAAATAATCGGCGCGATCTTCCAGGCCCTGACTGCGGATGTGGCTCAGCTTGTTGAATAAATAATTGTCGAAATTATATGCAAAGCCGAAGGGTATCTGATCGGTGTAAAACTGAAATATGCTTTGTGGCGCGTTCATATGTGGCGCAAAGTTAAAAAGGAATTTGGCTGCCTCAGGCAACAGCGGATCGAATCACGGATTTGGAACAATCTTTTTCGTTACCAAGAACAATTTGCCCTAATCCCCTACACTTTGTTGCACAAGTCAACAAAGTGTTGCGCTTCAGCAAATCAAATGATAGGCTTTTGGTCATGTAGCGCCACATTTGGCGTGCTGGCACAGGCATTGCAAAGCTCCTGACAACTTAAAACAACTTGGATTATTTACAACACAACCAAACATACTGATGTGTTTACCTGAGAGAGATTAAACCATAACCAACACAATTACTCCGCCTATAATCAAAGTAATCTCTCACTCGTCGAAAGAGCGCTGTTTCCCAAAGCAGCGCCTTTTTTCTTTGTTGGCGGTTGGCCACTGCCTTTTATCAAATGGCCATAATTCAATTCAATCCAGATCGATATCTGCATTCATATCAAACTGTAAAAACACCTGCTTGCCTGTCATGCGTTCCAGCATAGGCTTCAGCAGGGCTACAGCATTTTCCTTTGTTTTTTGCATCATGCCCGATTCCAGGGCCGCTTTCTTTATCTGTTGTTCCGCGTTTTGGTAGGCCAGCTCGAAGGTACGCTTGTCTTCCTCTTCGTCTACAAAAAGGCGGCTCCACCAGCTCCCCCGACTAAAGCTGTGCACACGGGTATTTTCCATATCCAGCTTATGATAGCAGAGCTCTGGCCCAGGCAGCCTGACGGTCAGCGTGCTGTCTGTGGCACTGATGTCTTCCATGCGTAGCTTGGTGAGATCGATACAGCCTACGGCTTCACCGGTGGCAATGAGTACCAACTTGGAGTCGGGAGAATATTCGTAAAAGCGCAGCCCGGTGCTCATGTTAAATTTAGCCGATGTCAATCGCTGATAGTCCAGTATTTCTTTGAAATTATATTTTACGAGCTCCAGCTTGCCGATCGATTCTATTTCATGCAATATGGTGGTGGTATTATACACATGCACATCGTCATCCTTACCACCAAACGGCCACTGGCCGCCCAGATACAGCACCAGTAGCAACACGGCAACAATAATCCATGGAAAGAGCCGCCAAATCAGTCGAATTAAAATGCTCATCATTGCCTGTTATAAATTTTCATTTTCAACCGCTTCCACATCGCGCACCAGGTCGTGCACCACTTCGGCTACAGGCCGTACCTGCCGCACATGCTCTATACTCGGCCCCGCACACCACACCGTTTTGTAGGTGGCGCTAAATGCCGCTTTTTGCAAGGCCTTCATGCCTTTCCAAAAGGTGAGACCCATGGCCAGTTTTTTCAGGCGCTTGTGCTTATTGAGCAGCGCTTCCAGCCAATTTTGCTTCGTGCCTGTGGCCTGCACATAGGGCGTATTGATGACGGTACAAGGCGTGCCGCTCAGCTTGGTGGTCATCACTATGTCGGCTGCACCATAGGCGATGCAGGCATTTTTATAGTCATCAGACACAGCACTTTCGTCAGTAGCGATAAATACACTGCCTACCGACACGCCATCGGCACCCAGAGCAAGTTTCTGTCGCAACTGGCTTGCGGTGCCCACGCCCCCTGCCGATATCACCGGCAACTTGGTGCTTTTCCTGAGCAGCGGCACCAGTTGATCGGCCGGCATGGGGCCGGCATGACCTCCGGCTTCAGCATTCACGGCGATCAGTCCATCGGCACCCAGCGCTTCTACTTTTTTCGCAAACCGCTCATCGGTAACATCACAAAAAACAAGTACGCCATGCTGATGGCTGGCCTCTATCACAGCCTGCGGACTGCCCAGCGATGTGATGATGTAATCGACCTGAAAATCAATACATGCCGCCAGTTGCTCTTTAAGGCGAAAGTTGGACTTGTTCACGATGAGGTTAATGCCAAATGGGCCGGGGCAGTCCTGCTTCAATTGATTGAGTGCCCGCCTGAATTCCCCGTTGTTGCGATAGTTGAGTGCGGGTATGGCCCCGGTGATGCCCGCCTTCGCCGCCTCTATCACCATGCGCGTATTGGACACCAAAAACATGGGCGCCATGATGATTGGGTACTTTATCCCGAGCAACTCAGTAAGCCGTGTTTGCATGTCCGGTGGTTTCAATATCCGCGGTTTATGCGCTGTTTCTTGTGCTGCTCCGGCTGCCAGGGTTGTGCCGGTGGCCTGGCACAGGCAGTCAGCAAAGTGATGAAGGCGATCAGGCTTACAACTATTTTTAATGTTTGACGCATGGTTATTGTCTTTTTTCGAAAATTACTGATAATACAACAAAAGTCACCTGTACTGTTTCATATTGCCTTTTACAACTACTAAAATTCAAAGCCAGGCCATTGCCGCAGGATTTTATTCGGGTTATGCATAACACAACGATATACTGCGGCAAGGCACTTTTTGTCATCATCCTGCGGATATGGCTGCTCAGTTTCAGCCATTGTCGCTGCCGCGTGGATTGTCTAACTTGCTGCCATCTTTTATTTAAAAGATAATAGGGCATGATACTGCCTGAATAATATGGAGGGCAACCTGCCGAACAGAAATATATGATGCATGGCAAAGCAAAAAACAGCTTTTTACTGTCAGAGCTGCGGGGCTCAATCTGCCAAATGGCTGGGCAAGTGCCCTGCTTGCGGCGAATGGAACACCTACGTGGAGGAAGTGGTAGCCCAGGAGGAGAAGAAGGCCTGGAAGAGCAGGGGCGATGAGAGGACGGGCAAAAGCAAACCTGTACTGCTGGGCGAAATAGAGAGTAAGGCCGAACAGCGTTTGCCCACCAGCGACCAGGAGTTTGACCGCGTGCTGGGTGGTGGCATAGTGCCAGGATCGCTGGTGCTGATCGGCGGCGAGCCAGGTATAGGAAAATCTACCTTGCTGCTTCAGCTTTCGCTGAGCCTGGCCGATAAAAAAATATTGTATGTGTCGGGCGAAGAAAGTGAAAAGCAAATAAAGATGCGGGCCGACCGCATGGCCATGCCGGCGGGCCAGTTATTTCTGCTCACAGAAACCACCCTCGAGCGCATCTTTGACCAGATAAAAGCCTTGCAACCAGAGGTGCTCATTGTCGACTCCATCCAGACATTGTACTCCGATGCCATAGAGTCTACACCGGGCAGTATATCACAGGTAAGGTACTGCGCCGGCGAACTGATGAAGTTTGCCAAAGAAACCGACACACCCGTCTTTCTCATAGGCCACATCACCAAGGAGGGCTCTTTGGCCGGCCCCAAGGTGCTGGAGCATATGGTAGACACGGTGATACAGTTTGAAGGCGATCGACACCTCGCCTATCGCATACTGCGTACTACCAAAAATCGATTTGGCTCTACGGCCGAGCTGGGCATTTATGAAATGCAGGCCAGCGGGCTCAGGCAGGTATCAAACCCTTCTGAAATTTTGATCTCTCAGCGAGAAGGTGAGTTGAGCGGCATCACGGTAGGTGCCACACTGGAAGGCAACAGGCCGCTTCTGCTGGAAATACAATCGCTGGTAAGTACAGCAACATATGGCACACCCCAGCGCAGCAGCACAGGCTTCGACGCCAAACGACTGAATATGCTGCTGGCCGTGCTGGAAAAACGGGGTGGCTACAGGTTGGGCCTGCAGGATGTATTTCTCAATATTGCCGGCGGGCTGAAGGTAGACGATCCGGCCATCGACCTGGCGGTATGTGCTTCCGTGGTGTCATCGTACGAAGACATTGCCATTTCAGAAAAGATTTGCTTTGCTGCAGAGGTAGGGCTGGGTGGTGAAGTGCGGGCGGTCAATCGCATCGAAAACCGCATTGCAGAGGCCGAAAAACTGGGGTTCGACACCATATATATTTCCAGTTTTCACCAGCGCAGCCTTGGGCAAAGAAAATTTGGAATACAGATCCACTCCTTTTCCAAACTCAGCGATGTGCTGGCACACGTGCTGCAACATTGAAAGAGTTTTATTTATCTGCTCCGGCATTGTATCGAATCGCAGCAAGCCTTCCTGTTTTTCCCGTTTCAGTTACATTTTTCACCTCCACATCCGGCACATGCTAAAGAAACTACGAATACCACACACACTAGTATTGCTATTTCTGATCATGCTGGCCGCTATGCTCGCCACCTACCTGCTGCCTCAGGGCACATACCAAACGGTGACCAATGAAAGCGGCCGCTCCGTGGTGGTGCCGGGCAGCTACCATCAGCTACCCGAGGCGCCACTGCTGAAACCATGGCATATTTTCACTGCCCTGCCCCGGGCATTTGCCGACAGTCAGGACATCATCTTTTTCGTGTTCATCATCGGGGGAGCGCTGGCGGTGATCAGACGTACGGGGGCCATCGATGCCCTGCTGGGCAAAATGTTGGAGAAATTTGGCGACAGGCCGCACTGGCTTTTGGCCATTAGCCTGTTCATTTTTTCGGTCGGCTCGGCCACCTTGGGTATGGGCGAAGAATATTTACCCTTTACAGCCGTACTCATCGCTTTGTGTACTGCACTGGGCTTCGACGTGATCACGGCGGTTGGCATCATCGTGGTGGGCAGCGGCATCGGCTATGGCATCTCGGTCATCAATCCATTCACCGTGATGATCGCTCAGGATATTGCCGACTTGCGCCCGACCTCTGGTATCTGGTTTCGCCTGGTGCTCTTTGTTCCGTTTTTTCTGATCGGCTGGCACCATGTGCACCGCTACGCCATGCGGGTGCGTCGCCGCCCGGAGAGCAGCCTGTATAGCGCAAATGCGGTCAAGCCTGCCGCGCCAGTAGCCTACCCCGCGCTGAACAACACACATTGGGTAATACTTGGCGCCACCGTATTGGCCGTTTTGCTGCTGGTGTATGGTATATCCGAAGCGTCGGGTTGGCACTGGTATCTTACGGAGCTGGGGGCAGTGTTTTTTGCCTTAGCCGTGCTGGCAGCCGTGGTGGGCAAGATGAACGCCAACGAAGCCGCCACAGCCTTTGGCGAAGGCGCTTCTGAGCTTGCCATGACGGCCCTGCTCATAGGCTTTGCACGCTCTATTGCACTGATACTGGAAGATGGCCACGTGCTGCATACCATAGTATATGGCCTGTCGCAGCCCCTACAGGAGCTGGGGCCGGCTTTGGCGGCCGTCGGTATGTTTGGTATACAGTCTTTGCTGAATTTCTTTATACCTTCCGGTAGCGGGCAGGCTTTTGTGACCATGCCGCTGATGGCACCCATTGCCGACCTTACCGGAGTGAGCAGGCAAATCGCCGTATTGGCCTATCAGTTTGGCGATGGATTCACCAACATGATCGTGCCTACCAATGCCGTGCTCATGGGCATACTGGGTATAGCCGGTGTGCCTTTCGACCGATGGTTTCGGTTCATCATTCCGCTCATGGTCAAGTTGTGGATTTTCGGATCGTTGGCGCTTATAGTAGCTGTGTGGATCGGATACAGGTAACGGGTAGTGCTGATTTTGCATTTTCTAAAAACATCGCAGCTCCGGTAGCATTTAAATACTAGATTTGTCAGTTTTTTCGGCATCAATGCCGGCAAGACACACGCGTACTGTTGTATTCTTTTTAAAAACTATTCTGTATTTCCATGAGAAAATGGCGCATTGAAGATTCTGCCGAGCTGTATAATATAAACGGTTGGGGCATCAACTACTTCTCCATCAACGAGAAAGGCCATGTGGTGGTAACGCCCAAGAAAAACGGTTCAGAGGTAGACCTCAAAGAGCTGTTGGATGAGTTGCAGCTGCGCGATGTGTCTGCACCTGTGCTGCTGAGGTTTACCGATATACTCGATAGCCGCATAGAAAAGATGGCCAGTTGTTTTAAGATAGCCGCGGAAGAATATAATTACAAGGCGCAGAATTTCATCATTTACCCCATCAAGGTGAACCAGATGCGGCCTGTGGTAGAAGAGCTGGTGAACCATGGAAAAAAATTCAATATCGGCCTGGAAGCAGGCTCCAAACCCGAACTGCATGCGGTAATCGCGACCAACACCAACAACGAATCACTGATCATCTGCAATGGCTACAAAGATGAAGACTACATAGAGCTGGCCCTGCTGGCTCAAAAAATGGGTCGGCGCATATACCTGGTGGTGGAGAAGCTGAACGAACTCCGACTGATCACGCGCATAGCGAAACGCCTGAAAATACGGCCAAACATCGGCATCCGCATCAAGCTGGCCAGCTCCGGCAGCGGCAAGTGGGAAGAGTCCGGCGGCGATGTGAGTAAGTTTGGCCTCAGCAGCAGTGAGCTGCTGGAGGGGCTGGAATTTCTTGAAAAAAATAAAATGATGGACTGCCTGCGGCTGGTGCACTTCCACATAGGCAGCCAGGTCACCAAGATCAGGCGCATCAAAATTGCCCTGCGGGAGGCATCACAATTCTACGTGCAGCTTTGTCTGAAAGGCTTTAAGGTAGACTTTGTAGATATAGGCGGCGGCCTGGGGGTAGACTACGACGGCACCCGCTCGGCCAATAGTGAAAGCAGCGTAAACTACAGCATTCAAGAGTATGTGAATGATGCCATATCGACCATGGTGGATGCCAGCGACAAGAACAATCTGCCGCATCCCAACATCATCACCGAGTCGGGCAGGTCGCTTACGGCACACCATTCTGTACTGATTTTTGAAGTATTGGAAACGACCACGCTCTCCACCTGGCACGACGATGAGGAGCTCAGTCCTGACGATCACGAGCTGGTGCGCGAGATGTACTCGCTCTGGGATGCGTTGAACCAACCACGTATGCTCGAGACCTGGCACGATGCCCAGCAGATACGAGAGGAGTCGCTCGACCGGTTCAGCCTTGGCATGCTCGACCTGAAGACGCGGGCCCAGATAGAAAGGCTCTTCTGGTCTATCGCCAAAGAGATACACCAGATGACCGGCGAACTAAAGCATATACCTGAGGAGCTGCGCCAACTGCCCAAACTCCTCTCCGACAAATATTTCTGTAATTTCTCCCTGTTTCAATCCCTGCCCGACTCCTGGGCCATCGATCAGATATTCCCCATCATACCCATACAGCGGCTGGACGAGAAGCCGGAAAGATCGGCCACCATACAGGACATCACCTGCGACTCCGATGGAAAGATTGACAACTTTATCTCTACGCGCAATTTTTCTTATTACCTGCCTGTTCACTCGCTGAAGCAAAAGGAGCCTTACTACCTCGGTGTTTTTCTGGTGGGGGCGTATCAGGAAATTCTCGGCGACCTGCACAATCTGTTCGGCGATACCAATGCCGTGCATGTGTCGGTAAATGGGGATGGGTACAGCATAGACCAGGTAATAGACGGGGAAACAGTAGCCGAAGTACTAGACTACGTACAGTACAACGCCAAAAAAATGGTGCGCACGGTGGAAACGTGGGTAACCTCTTCGGTGAAATCAGGAATAATATCGGCAGAGGAAGGCAAAGAATTTTTGTCCAACTACCGCTCCGGACTGTATGGTTATACGTATTTGGAATAGCCTCACGATATGCTGGTAAACTGGTAGACTGGTAGACTGGTAGACTGGTAGACTGGTGGGTTGGGGGGTAGCTCAAAGAATTGTAGAGTGGTGATTGGCTTCCATAATTGCCACAAAAAAAGGTTTCGCATCATTTTCAGATGCGAAACCTTTTTTTGTGCAGGAAGCCAATTTACTCCGGGCGCTGTATGGATGAATAGCGCGCATCTGCCGGGGCGTTTGGCAGGCCAAAATGCTCCGCCACTGCATGGTAATCGGTCAGGTCTACACCGGCTATTCGGCCATTTTCTTCAAATAGCGCAGGTACTACCACCACACGTACCACCCAGTCTTCCGTAAAATCCGGTCCCAGCTCTTCAAGCGGAAAGGTAGATTCCAGAAACAGCCGCACATCGCGGGTAGTGAAATCGTAGTTGTATTGCAGCAGGCCTTCTTCCAAAAATAGTGTCTGCGGCAGGGCGCGCCAGATATCCAGCGTCTGGCCATCTACCTCTTCTGTACCCCACAGCAGATATACGAGGGCAGCGTCTGAAGGCAGCATTTCAAAATCAGGCAATGCGATGAAAACCTCAAAATCTTCCGACGCTTCGAAGTCGACCACAAACTCGAAAGTGAACCCCTCTTCGCCCGGCTCACCCTGTGGTCCGGGATCGCCTACGGGCCCGGGTATGCCTTGCGGACCCATGGGGCCTTCGCAGGCGAACAGTACACAAGCCATTAAAAAAATACTCACAGCCAGTTTTTTCATCGTCATAAGAATTAGTTAGAACAAAAATTTTTACAAAATACACAAAGCCGGTGCCAAAAGGCGCACAACGATATGGAGCAAGTGCCGGTGGCATGTGGTCCAGCTCATTTTGTGGCAATCTGCTGAGGCAATGAGAAACTTGCTTGAGGCTGCTATCTTTGCCGCTTTGTGATAAGGCATGCAGCAGTGAGCAAAGTTTATTTCGATCCGGCAAAGCGTATTTATGGTGTTCTTTTCGCAGGCACCACGGCATTATTTTGGGGCTTTCTGGCCATCTTCATCAAGCTCAGCGTAGCCGATGCGGCGCCTGTTACCGTGGTTTGGTTTCGTTTTGCTATCGCGTTTCTGCTCTTGGCCGGCTTTTTTGCTCTGCGCGACCGTGCTAAGTTCAGCATTTTCCGCATGTGGCCACCCCTGCTGATACTGGCTACGCTTGCCCTCACGCTCAACTATATCGGCTTCGCTACAGGCATAGACTACACCAGTCCGGCCAATGGCCAGGTGTTCATACAGCTTGGCCCGGTAAGCCTTGCGCTGGGTAGTGTTTTCATTTTTAAGGAACGGCTTTCCTGGCGGCAGATCAGTGGCTTTTTGCTTGCCGGAATGGGCTTTGCCCTATTTTATACCGACCAACTCGGCAGCCTGGAAGCGAGCAACCAGGATTATGCCATGGGCGTACTCTGGCTCATCGTGGCTGCTCTGGCCTGGGCCACCTATGCTTTACTTCAAAAAAAACTCGTGCAGACATACCATGCACAGCAGCTCAACCTGTTGTTGTTTGGCGTGCCCATCGTGCTGCTGATGCCCTTTGTTCACTTTCAGGAGTTTTCTGGTTTCGATACACGCACATGGCTTTTGTTTGTCTTTTTGGGCATCAATACCCTGGTGGCTTATGGCTGCCTGGCCGAAGCTTTCAAATACATAGAGGCCAACAAAGTGAGCATGATCATTACGCTCAATCCTGTGATCACTTTCATCACCATGGCCATACTTGGCGCCATGCAGGTAGAGTGGATTGCCCATGAAAATTTCTCCGGATACAGTATCGCCGGGGCGCTGCTCGTACTCAGCGGAGCACTTCTCGTCATACTGTCGGGCAGGGACAAAAAGGGTTGAGCATGAGCCAGGTCACTACCAGGCGAGTGCTGCAAGCACCGCATATATAGAAAAAATATCAGAAGTAGGTTCTGAATAAAAAATGCCAAAATAGACCCGTCACCTGCCATGGAGCTACAGCCAAGCATCTCTCAACCGTAATCGCAACCTCTTGGCGACACGCTGAATAAGCCAATGCGGGAAATCAACCTTTGTTTTGTCGAATAATACAGCAATTGTTACGACCGCCCGAAGAAGCCCTTCTGCTGCGTGCGCCTTCATTGATTATTTTCGCTGTCTACATTTTTTCGTCCCATGTTGCACCTGCGAGAAATCAATTTGAAATTGAAAGTGCTGCTGAAGCGCTACAGCATACAAATATCCCTGATCATCGTGTTGCTCATCGTACTGATCAACTCCGCCTTTATCATCATCGACAGAAGGAGTATGGTGCGCATCATGGCAGAGCAGGAAGATCTGATCGCCCTCATCGCACGGGTGGAGCGCATTGATCAAAATATAAAACTGGCAGAGATCGGCATCAGAGCTTATCTGATCAAACAGGAGCCACAATATATTCGACCATACCTCTCCGCCGCTTCTTTTTACAATAAAAACCTGCTGGAACTAAGCACCCATCTCGAACAATCAAAGATCGAAACATCGGGCATAGAAATGGCCTTTGAGGCCGTGCGCGACTACATGGACGACCTGGCGCTGATCTATGCCCTGAGCAACAGCGACCGCCTCAACGAAGCCATTGCCATATTTGCAGAAGATCGCGGCGCAGAAGCATTCCAGCGGTACAACCCTTTCGTGAATGAAGTGAGGGATATAATCGCTGCACGGCGGGCTGAAAATGATATTCGGTTCGACAAGGCGACACTCAACGTGCTGATCAATCAGATCATCCTGCTCGTATTCAGTGTGCCCGTGCTCATTGCTGTGTTTCGCAGGATCAGGCGTAACCATGCCTCCCGCAAAGCACTGTTTGGTAAGCTCCAAGACAGCAAGAATAAATACGTGTTCGATAGTGGCCAGCGCAACGCGGTGGAAAATGAGCACGCCATCATCGATGATATGATCGGCAGCCTGTCGCAGGCCTCCAAATACATAAGTGAGTTGGCCAAGGGCCGGTACGATATGGATTGGGATGGCATGAATGAGGCCAACCGCAAGTTGAACGGCAGCAACATAGCGGCTGAGCTCATCAATATGCGCAACCAGATGAAACGCGTGAAAGAGGAAAACGACAGGCGACTGTGGTCTACAGAAGGCATCTCGTCATTCTCCGACATCATCCGAAAACATCAGAATGACTTCAAAGGAATGTCGGAGCAGATCATATCCAGTTTGGTGAAATACGTGAAAGTAGAGCAGGGCGGTCTGTTCATTGTCAATACCAACGCCCAGGGCAGCAAACACCTGGAGCTGATGGCATCTTTCGCCTACAACCGCAAGAAACATCTTGAAAAACAAATAGAGCCGGGTCAGGGCCTGGTAGGGCAGTGTTACCTGGAGCGCGACACGATTGTGATCACCAATGCACCCGAAGAGTTTGTCCAGATCACCTCAGGCCTGGGGGGTGCCCATCCCAAAAATGTACTCATCGTACCGCTCAAGTCCAACGACGCCATTGAGGGCGTCATAGAGCTGGCGGCCATTAAGCCTTTCGAGCCCCACGTGATAGAATTTGTAGAAACGCTGTGTGAATCTATCGCAGCCGCCATAGAAACGGTAAAGAGCAATGCCATTACTCGCGAATTGCTCGAAACATCGCAGCAGCAGGCAGAAGAGATGCGAGCCCAGGAGGAAGAGATGCGGCAAAATATGGAAGAACTGCAAGCCACACAGGAGCAAATGCACCGCAAAAACGAAGAGGTAGAGACCAGACTGAAAGAAGCCGCCAGCCGCGAGGCAAGCCTCAGCGCCGAGCTCACGACGCTAAAACAGCAACTGGAAGCAACAGCAACTTAGTGGTGCAGGCTGAACGCAGTTGTCAGAAGGACTTAATAGTCATCTTAACTTGTGCTGACCGAAAAAGTATCGGTATACTCCGAGACAACATAATCACCGTGCAGCAAATTTTACACTGCCGCCGCCGGCCAAACGGGCACTAAAAGTAATACCGGTAGTACTCTTTGCTGCCGCGCTTGTTCACACCTTCTACAATGACCCGGCCTCGTATTTTGGTCAGAATGTCGATCAGGTCTTCCGGTGTGTTGATCGCAATCTGATTGATGGCGGTGACGATAAAGCCTTCTTCCAGGTTCATCTGGCCGATGAAGCCGTTGCGCACCTTCACCACACGCACGCCGTTGCTGATGTTCAGCAGGTCGCGCTCTACTTTGCTCACCCTTTCGAAGTCGGCGCCCAGTGTGCGGGATGTGATTATTTCCTTGCGCAGCAGCTTGGTAGTGCCCTCGCGGTTGGTGAGGGTTATCAATGTTGTGTGTGGCTTTCCATCGCGCATATAGCTTATATTGATGCGGTCGCCGGGCGAGTGGTAGCTGAGCAATTCTTCAAATTCACTTCTGGAATTGACCGGGGTGTTGTCAATTTTCAGTACCACATCGCCGCGTTGTAAGCCTGCGCTGGCTGCCGCGCCATCGTCTTGCACATAGCTCACTACCACGCCTCTGAAGCTTTTCAGCGCCAGTTTTTTGGCTATCTCGGCGTCTATGTCCAGTATGTTGGCACCAATAAAGGCCTTCTGTACCTCGCCATAGGCTATGATGTCGTTCACCACCTTTTTCACAATTTCTGCCGGTACGGCAAATCCATAGCCCGCATACGAACCTGTTTCTGAAAGTATGGCCGTGTTGATCCCGATCAGCTGCCCGTCGAGGTTTACCAGCGCCCCACCGGAGTTGCCCGGGTTGATGGCCGCATCGGTCTGAATGAAAGACTCGATGGGAAAGTTGCTTTTAAGGATGTTCAACTCACGCCCTTTGGCACTCACAATGCCGGCCGTCACGGTGGAGGTGAGATTGAAAGGATTGCCCACGGCAAGCACCCATTCACCCACGTGCACATCCTGAGAATTGCCCAGGCGTATGGCTGGCAGATCATCGGCCTCTATCTTGAGCACAGCAAGGTCGGTGGAAGGATCACTGCCTACCAGCGTGGCGGCGTAGGGTTGTTTGCCGATCATTACTTCTATATTATCCGCATTTTGTATCACATGATTGTTGCTGACGATGTAGCCGTCGGTTGTGAAAATGACGCCTGAGCCACTGCTGATGGATTGCCCGCTGCGCTCGCCAAAGAAATAATCCATCCATGTGCTGGCATAGCGCGTCTGCGACAACGTCTTGATGTACACCACACTGGGTGTGCTGGCTTTGGAGGCATATACAAAGTCTTCGTTGAGCACTTGCGGAAGGCGCGCCTGGTCTTGCTTCTCCTGCACATCATCGCGATGGAGGGTTTCATAATGTGTGAATGTCGACGGGTTCTGCTGGGTG
This sequence comes from uncultured Roseivirgaceae bacterium, assembly GCA_964596645.1. Classification (GTDB taxonomy): domain Bacteria; phylum Bacteroidota; class Bacteroidia; order Cytophagales; family Cyclobacteriaceae; genus CAVQEK01. The sequence continues at coordinate 68,505 of CAZQVB010000019.1, read as the reverse complement.
GAGACAAGCTGACCTTCGCTGGCAGGGCGATCTTCCTCTAAAAGAAGCGATGTATAAAAAAATGCTCCGGCCATGCCGGAAGCAAAACCTATCAATACAACCCACACAAAATTCTTCATTGCCTTCTCTGTTTTAGAACACTCAAAAATAAACGACCGCTCCAAGATCAAAAATTGTGCAGTGGCTGAATTGGCATGATTAAACTGACGTTTTTTCAGTCGCTGACAGCGCAATCAGGCGGCGGCTGCCTGCAATAAATTCATACATTTGCCGCCATGAGAGTACGATCTGTTTTGAGCAAGCCGCTGGCCGCCTGGGTGGCCCACGAGCAACGACGCTGGTCGGCCAGGCCGCTAGCGTCACAAATGGCGATTTTCAGGCAAATAGTGGCCAAAGCATCCAATACACAATTTGGTCGCGATCATGGCTTTCAGGATATTGGTGATTACGAAAGCTTTAAAAAACAGGTCCCCATCCGCGATTATGAGGGGCTCAAGCCATACATGGAAATGATCATTGCGGGCAAGCAGGATGTGCTTTGGCCGGGCAGACCCATCTATTTCGCCAAAACGTCGGGCACCACCTCCGGCACCAAATACATACCCATCACCAAAGACTCTATACCAAACCACCTTAATAGCGCCCGCAATGCGCTGCTTAGCTACATAGCCGAAACAGGCAACGCTCAGTTTCTGGATGGTAAACTTATATTTTTATCGGGCAGCCCCGTGCTCGACACCTCAGGCCATGTGCCCACCGGCCGCTTGTCGGGTATTGTAAACCACCACGTGCCGGGCTACCTGCGCACCAACCAAATGCCCAGCTACTATACCAACTGTATGGAAGACTGGGAAGAAAAGGTGGAGCGTATCATCGATGAAACTATCGATAAGGATATGTCGCTGATCTCCGGCATACCACCATGGGTGCAGATGTATTTCGATCGCATACAGCTGAGGACAGGCAAGCACATCAAAGATGTTTTTCCCAACTTTTCCATGTTTGTATATGGCGGTGTCAATTTCGGCCCCTATCGCAACCGCCTGTTTGAATCGATTGGCAAGCCTGTAGACAGCATCGAAACGTATCCGGCATCGGAGGGCTTCATTGCATACCAGGACACGCAAAAAAGTGAAGGCTTGCTGTTGCTGCTGAATTCGGGAATATTTTTCGAGTTCATCCCTGCCGATGAGTATTTCAATGAAAACCCCTCACGGCTGAGCATAGAGCAGGTAGAGCTGGGTAAAAACTACGCGCTCATCATCAACAGCAACGCAGGCTTATGGGGCTACTCCATAGGCGACACCGTCAAGTTTATCAGTAAAAACCCTTACCGGCTGCTGGTGACCGGCCGCATCAAGCATTTCATATCTGCCTTTGGCGAGCACGTGATAGGCGAAGAAGTGGAAAAGGCCATGCATCACGCTGCCAGTCTGTTTGAAGAAGCCGGCATAGTAGAGTTTACGGTGGCTCCCAATGTGACACCCGATGAAGGATTGCCCCTGCATGAGTGGTACATAGAGTTTAGCCAGATGCCCAACGATATGGAGGCATTTGCAAAGGCCTTAGATGAAAAGCTACAACAACTGAACAGCTACTATGAAGACCTGATAGTGGGCAAGATACTGCGGCCACTGAAGGTAATACCACTGCGCCGCGACGCCTTCCGCGACTACATGCGCGCTCAAGGCAAGCTCGGTGGGCAGAATAAGGTGCCCCGACTGGCCAACGATCGAAATATTGCAGACGGACTGGGGGCGTATGCTGAATAGGTTGCGGTAGAGATTGGTGATGGCTTGCTGAAGCATATGCTTCGCAACTCTACAAAACCAAATGGGGCAGTATAACAGAAGCCGGAACCGGGGCTCCGCTGCTAAAAAGTGATACAGCAGACAATCCACACCAGCTCCGGCTACAGGCAATTAGCCCTGAAATAGAAAGACTATCGTTGCGCTGTTTGCGCTTTTATAGCATCGCGGATTTCCATCAGCAGTTGCTCCTGAGCAGTAGGGCCCTCTTCTGCCACTGGTGGTTCATCTTTCTTTTTCTTCAAATAGTCATTGTACGCCTTTACCACTATAAATACGGCGAGCGACACAATGAAAAATGTGATGATGGTATTGAGAAAATTGCCATAGTTGATGGCTACTTCCTGTACTGAACCGTCCTCCAGCATTTTGGTACCGATCACCATTTTGAGCTTTGAAAAATCGACTCCGGCGATCATTTGGCCTATAGGAGGCATGATGATGTCGTCTACAAACGACTTTACGATAGCGCCGAAATAGGTAGCCATAATGAGGCCGATGGCCAGCTCGAGCACATTGCCCCGGGTAATGAAATCCTTAAATTCTTTGAACATAGCGGTGGTTTTTTCTGCTAACATAGCCAGAGTTTGGCATATTTTTACTTGCCCTGTCGCAACTAAATATTTCGGCGGCCAGAGCTGAATGGCTGTACCTGTGCGCGATGGTGTGAAGCCCGTAGATCGATAAGCCAAAATGACAGTCATTGCTGCTTAATCTTTATGGTTGTAATTTTCCGGCACGCACAATTATGGAGAATAAAATTCTAGTTCTTTTTGCGCATCCCGCTTACGAAAAGTCCCGGGTGCACCGTCGGCTCGTGGAGTCCGGCGCAAAAGTAGCGGGTGTCACCATGCACGATCTCTATCAGCGCTACCCCTATTTCGACATTGATGTAGAACATGAGCAAAGGCTATTGCTAGAACATCAGGTGATAGTGTGGCAACATCCATTGTACTGGTACAGTGCCCCTCCGCTTTTGAAACAGTGGATTGACCTGGTGCTGGAGCACGGCTGGGCCTATGGAAAAGACGGTACCCATTTGAAAGGCAAAGTCATTTTCAATACCATTTCGTCGGGAGGGCCGGCTTCCGCCTATCAGAAGGAAGGTTTGAACCGATATACCCTGCGTGAGTTTTTACGTCCCTTTCAGCAAACGGCACAGCTGTGCCAAATGCGCTATCTGCCGCCTTTTGTGGTGCCGGGCACCCACCGAATGACCGACGATCAAATCGTGCAACATGCCCAACAATACAGCAATCTTTTGAAGCATATGAGCACTCAGCCGCTGGATCAGGCGGACTTTGAAGACGCTGAGTTTTTGAATGAACTATTGGCCGATGGAGAATAGCTTTTTGATACAAGCCGTGGTGTATTTGTCTGCCGCCGTGGTCGTGGTGCCGTTGGCCAAGCGGCTGGGGCTTGGCTCGGTGTTGGGCTATCTGATTGCGGGCGTGCTGATCGGGCCTTTTATCCTTGGCTTCATCGGCTCAGAAGGAGAAGACATCATGCACTTTGCTGAGTTTGGCGTGGTGATGATGCTGTTTTTGGTGGGTCTGGAGTTGGAGCCGGCCCTGCTTTGGCGAATGCGTACCTCCATACTCGGCATGGGCGGCTTGCAGATCGGCGCTACCGCCGCCATCATATGCGTTTTAAGTATGTGGTTTGGTTTGGGCTGGAAGCCATCGTTGGCCATTGGCCTTATTGTGAGTCTGTCATCCACTGCCATAGTGCTCCAATCGCTCAATGAGCGGGGATTGATGCACTCGGCAGCAGGACAAAAAGCTTTTTCGGTGCTGCTTTTTCAAGATATCGCTGTGATACCCATGCTGGCATTTTTGCCACTATTGGCAGGCAGCGGCGTGCTTGTGGCAGATGAGCCGCACCATGCATCGTCTTCGTTTATTCAAGATTTGCCCCCTTGGGCATACGGCATATCGGTGCTTCTGGCAGTAGCAATGGTCATCGTGGCTGGCAAATATGCGATCAGCCACCTGCTGCATTACATCGCAAAAACCCACGTGAGAGAATTGTTCATAGCCACCGCTCTGCTCATCGTTGTGGGCATTGCAGCGTTAATGTCGTTGGTTGGCTTGAGCCCTGCCCTGGGTACCTTCCTTGCCGGAGTAGTGCTGGCCAATAGCGAGTACAGGCACGAACTGGAAAGCGACATTGAACCCTTCAAAGGTTTGTTGCTCGGTCTGTTTTTTATTGCTGTAGGTGCCTCCATTGATTTCAACCTTATTATAGCCCGGCCATGGCTGGTGGCTGGCATTACCATAGGGGTGATGCTGATAAAAGGTATGGTGCTGTTTGGTATAGCAAAGATTTTCCGGGTAAAAATCGACCAGAACCTCATATTCACCTTTTATCTGGCCCAGGTGGGGGAATTCGCTTTTGTATTACTTTCATTTTCCAGTCAGGAAGGCATCCTGGATCAGGAGATCATTAATATACTTATGGCCGTTACGGCCATCAGCATGGCACTTACGCCGCTGTTTATGCTGCTGAATGAAAGACGGATTTTGCCCTTCGTTGGCACCAAAGAAAAACCTGAACCCCAGGCCGATGCTGTGGACGAACAGAACGCGGTGATCATTGCTGGTTTCGGCCGATTTGGCAATATAGTAGGACGATTTCTTTGGGCCAACGGCATCAACGCCACCGTACTCGACAATGATTCCGATCGAGTGGAAGTGCTGCGGAAATTGGGGTTGAAGGTATACTACGGTGACGCCAGCAGGCTCGACTTGTTGGAATCTGCCGGCATAGCCAAGGCAAAAATGGTGATTGCAGCCATGGACGGACCTGGCAAAAATGTGGAGCTGGCAGACATTCTAAAAAAGCACTATCCTGACGTATACGTACTCGCCCGAGCCGACGATCGCAGTGATGCCTACGAACTGATGGATGCAGGCTTATTAAAAATATACAGAGAAACACTCGATACGAGTCTACGGCTGGGTGTAGATGCACTTACGCTGCTCGGGCATCGCGCCTACCGGGCACAACGCGCCGCACGCATTTTCCTGAAGCACGATGAGAAAGCCATGAAACAATTGGCGGCATTGCGATTTGATCGGGATAAATACATGAATTTTGCCAAAGATCGCATAGCAGAAATGGAGGAGTTGCTCATGGCCGACCTGCGCGAAAGAGAGCTGCACGACGACAGTGGTTGGGACGACGAGAGCCTTCGTAAAGAGGTAAAGGCTGGTAATTTCATTAAATAATAGTGCTGCTTTGGCAAAGTGCTGGAATGGGTAGACTGGTAAACTGGTAGACTGGTGAAATGGAGACAAAAGCTGAAAGCTCAAGGCTTAAAGATCATGAGATTGCAGATATGCTGAAACAAGTTCAGAATGATAAAAAGGCCGGTCATCCTGAACTCGTTTCAGGATCTGCCAAAGATTAAACGGATGCTGAAACCCTGAATTCCGCATGCAAGTAAAAGCTTGGCCGGTGATATGGAGATCAACATGCATTAGAAGCTGCAGACCATGCGTGGCTGTTCATTTTTTATCCAGTTGTTGAAGGAAAAGAACTCACCAAAACCTTGTTAAAATAGTGCTGCCTTGCGCACAGATCCAGCGACACGTCTTCTGTATTGACCGACCGGCGTGTATTATTCGCGGCTCATGCCAATAGCCAACAGATCCTGAAACAAGTTCAGGATGACTGCAAGGGTTGGTGCATGCGCGTGGTGCCCGCCGCACGAAATGGTCTGTGGGGCACAGACCATGGAAAGAGGTTGGCTTTTGTTTTTTAACCCGGTACTACTATCGTCTGACCTGGAACTTGTTGCTGGCCATGGAAATGTGGGGGGTCATGCAAGAGCCTCTATTCAGTCTTGTCCGGAGAAACCTTCGAAACACCTTTGGCTGTTTAGCGTGGCCTTTTTGCGCGGGTGTTTCGTCAGTTTCGGAGTGGGGTTGGTGGATTGGTAGATTGGTAGACTCGTAGATTAGTGATTGTTGGATGCTAGGGCAGAAAGCTCAAAGTCGAAGTCATCCTGAACTTGTTTCAGGATCTGTCTGCGGAGTTAGCAGATGATGAAAGGGCAGGCAAGTAAAAGCTTTACCGGTGATATGGAGATCGAAATGCTTTGAAAGATGCAAATAGTCCGTATCTGTTCATTTCTTCCAGTGTATGAAAAGAACCGAATCAATACGCGCTGGGTCTACCGCACGAAATGTTGTGGGCAACAGAACATGGAAATTGTTGTATGCTCGCTGTTAAGACTGGCCAGCGCGCATTCACCAACCCACGAGTCTACCGATCTACCAATCCACCTTTTTCCGGAGAAACCTTTGAAAAACCCTATTCGCCCCTCGGCTTGCTTTTCCGGGTGCTCTTCTATTGCTTTGATCCTGATAGAATTTAAAATATACTTAACGCTATGTCAAGAACTCCATCCACCATGATGCCGCTGGGTACTGTAGCGCCTGACTTTACCCTCACCGACACTGTATCGGGCCAGCAGCAGTCGCTGGCAGAGTTGCAGGGTGATAAGGCTACGCTCATTATGTTCATCTGCAACCATTGCCCATACGTGAAGCATGTAAACGACCAATTGATACGCCTGGCCAATGATTACCAGCCCAAGGGGGTGTCTGTGGTGGCCATCAGCTCCAACGACGCAGACAACTATCCGGATGATGCTCCGGATAAAATGAAAGAAGTAGCTAAAAATTTAGGGTATCCTTTTCCTTACCTATACGACGAAACTCAGCAAGTTGCCAAGGCCTACGACGCTGCCTGCACGCCCGATTTTTTCTTGTTCGATGAGCAGCTAAAATGTGTGTATCGCGGTCAACTGGACGACTCAAGGCCGCAAAATGATGTGCCGGTGACGGGGAGCGATATGCGCAATGCACTCGATCAGCTCATTGCCGGCCGCCAGGTAGAAGTGGAGCAGAAGCCAAGCCTGGGTTGCAATATTAAGTGGAAGTGATGGGCTGTATAAAGGCGCATCCACCTTTCAAAACTTCATGTTTTGTCATTTCTTTGCGCGCGTAAAAAGGAGTGGATTATGATACAAAGGGTGCAGTCTTTATTCTTACTTGGCGTGGCCATATGTATGGGTCTGGTGCTCGTTTTTCCTATTTGGGAAAAGACCGCCGAAGAGCAGGATCGCAGGGTAACCATCGATGCTTTCTACCTGAGCCTGTACGAAAAAGCTCCTGATGACCAGCAATGGCAGGCAAGCGCCCAACACCCCGTTTTTTATATTGCCATAGCGGCCGCTCTGTCGTGTATATTGGCCTTGTACACCATTTTTCAGTACACCAACAGAATGAAGCAAATCAAGCTGGGTGCGCTGAATGCTTTTTTGATGATGGCATCGGTAGGTATAGCGGCTTATTTCATCTACGAATACCAGGCTCAGGTACCCGGTGCCGACCAGGGTCAGTTCGAGCTGGGAATATTTCTACCTGTCATCGCGCTGATCATGAATTCGCTGGCCAACCGTTTCATTCGAAGAGACGAAAATCTGGTTCGATCGGTGGATAGGCTTCGTTGATGGCTCAGGGCTAAATCTTAGTCCTTTTCATTATTCGCAAGTCTTTCATCACAATTTCCCACAAGTGCTTATAGGGCACTATTTCCATGTCGATGAATTCGTCGGAAGATGGTACCGACTCCAGCAGTCGCTCTTCCAGATAGCGACTTTTGGCCGCGACAGTCTCGGGATCCATGTCGTGCGAGGCAATTTTATTGAGCAGCTTCACCATCAGTTTGGTTCGTTTGCCAAAGCAGTTGTTGAGGTATTTCACTACATATTCATCGAGTGCAAGCACATGCCGCTCCAACACGTCGGGTTCGTGGTCTAGTTTGTGCACGGCTTGCAGGATAAGTACGGCCACATTGGCCCCTGCATTTTCTTTTTCATATTCGGGCATCGAATTCAGAAAATTGTCAAAGTCAAAGCGCTTGATCAGCTCTTTGCGTGCAGTAATGAAGAACAGGTAAGCGCGGTAGATATTCAGCTTAGTTAAAAACGCATCTTCCTGGCTTTGCACCCACTTGTTGTCGGCCAGGTCCAGGAAGAGCTGCAGTGCTATGTGATACTGCCTGTCGTGTATGGCCACCAGCATGTACTTCTCCATAAAAGTGCGCCATGCATTGGTGTTGGGTTGAAACGCCTCGAGCATTTTTTGCGCGTACACCATAGCCTCTTGCAACTGCTCTGACTTCCACAGTGCGTGAAGCTTTGCGGTGTAGAGTAGTTTCGGGTCGAATCGGTAAAAATTTACTTTTCCCAGGTCGTACTGTGCGCAGGTATTGTCAATGAAACTCAGGGCTTCTTCATATTTTCCTTCCAGCTCCAAATGGCGCAGGTGGAGCTGAATGTATTTTTCGGCAATGTTGTAGGTCTTTGTTTCCTCGTTCAGCCGCCGCAGCTCTTCCAAGCCGGCCACCACGGTCTCTACTTCCAGTTTTCTGTTATTGATGCCCGCATGAAATAGTAGTTGTATCTCATCGTAAATGATGGCGGCCTGTTCTTCCTTGGCCTGCAATGCTGCATACTGCGCTATGTCTTCATTGATATTTCTGAAAAGCTTGGGGTGATAGGTCTGTGCGTACACCGTGCGCAACTCTCGCAGCGCCATGAGCAGAGGCTCGGTAAATTCATGCACCTTGGCGATTTCTATCACTTTGGTCAGCAGGCGGGTGGCCATCTTTATCTGACCGATTTTTAGCAGGGTTCGGGCGAAATATAAAAAGTCGAAACACTCCTGAAGCGGGCTGGCCCCTTTGGGCATGTTGGCATCGGCACTGTCTACAAAGAAGAGGTGGTTCAGCAATTTGCGGTTGAGCCGCGATTTCAGCATCCGGAATTTGAAATCTACTTCCTCGCTGCCATAAATGCTCAAAGAGGCTTCGGTGTCGCTGTTGTAGTCGCCGTTCTTCAGGCCCAAAAATAAGTTCAACTCCTTATTGCCGTTGGCCGACTGACTTTTCAGATCAACTAAAGGCAGATTGCGTTTGGTGTGCGCCAATACCACACTGATCAATTCCTTGATTTCTTCCATCACTTCATCGTATTAAAAATCCATAGTTGCCCGGTATGCGAATTAGGCTTTGTCGGAATTGCATGTATAAAAGCGAGGTACGGTAGCAGCCATATGCACCGCAATGGTTTGTCAAAAATCACCCCATTTAGTATGGAGGTGCTGTATGTGACAAAGATTCAAAATTTCTCGATCTGAATCGATTTAATTCTTTCAATAATCCACATAAATAGACAGAGAGTGCAAAAATGTCGACAAACATGGGGAGCGGTGTGCCGAAAGATTTTTTTGCTCCTATCATTAATCGACATATTAACATTTTAAAAATAATAAATGGACTTAAAATCTTACATGGTGCGGTGCATAGTTTTTGCCAGGTGCTTTCAAAAAATTTCAACAATTATTGCACTCAGCTCCTCGGATGAAAGTCGGTAATGACCTGACGCAGATAGTCGCGGTCGAGGTGGGTATATATTTCGGTGGTCGTGATGGATTCATGGCCCAGCATCTCCTGCACTGCGCGCAGGTCGGCACCACCCTCAATCAAATGCGTGGCGAATGAATGGCGAAAAGTATGCGGGCTTATATTTTTCACAATACCGGCCTGCTTAGCGGTATTTTTTATTATGGTAAAGATCATTTCGCGTGAAAGCCTGCTGCCCCGCCGGTTGAGAAAAATGTAGCCTTCGTTGCCGGGCTTTATATTCAGTTGGCTGCGTATCTCCTCCATATATATTTTCACAAATTTGGCGGCTTCCCTGCCCATGGGCACAAGCCTTTCTTTATTGCCTTTGCCGATCACACGCAGGAAACCGATGTCGAAATAAATTTGCTGCAGGGTGAGGTGGGTGAGTTCCGATACACGCAGGCCGCTGCTGTAGAGCAGCTCAAGAATGGCCCTGTTTCGGCCGCCCTCCGGTGTGGACATGTCTATGGCAGACAGCAGCCGGTCGATCTCCGGCACGCTGAGCACATCGGGCAGCTTGCGGCCGAGCTTCGGCGCATCCACCAGTGCTGATGGATCTTTGGGTATGACTTCCTCTTCCAACAAAAACCTGAAAAATGCTTTGACTCCTGAGAGCATACGCGCCTGGCTGTAGGCCGACATACCCTGGCTGCCGATGTGCCGCATGTATTCTTCCAGCAGTGGGGTGTCTACCTGGCCCGGCATAAGCGCTACATTGGAGTTTTCCACAAACTGTTTTAGCTTTACCACGTCCCGAACGTACGCCATTGTGGTGTTTTCGGACAGTGAGCGTTCGAGCTTCAGATGATGCCCGAATTGTTTTATGAGCGAATTCCAAGTCATTGATCCAGCACTAGTCGCATGAAGTTATATATAATAAATGGCCCCAACCTCAATTTGCTAGGGAAGCGCGAGAAAAGCATTTATGGTGAGCGCTCTTTCGAGGATTATTTCAAAGACCTTCAGGATATGTACGAGGAGGTAGAGCTGCATTATTTTCAGTCGAACCACGAAGGTGCTCTCATCGACAAAATACAAGAAATAGGCTACGATGTAGATGGCGTGGTGATCAATGCCGGCGGTTTCACGCACTCTTCTGTGGCCATACGCGATGCCATTGCCGCTGTGGCAGCGCCCTTTGTAGAGGTACATATTTCCAATATTCACTCCCGTGAGGAGTTTCGCCACTACAGTTTTCTCACCGACGTATGCGAAGGCATCATCGCAGGCCTGGGCCTCGATGGTTATCGCTTGGCTATAGAGTACTTGATTTCTTCTTAGTGATTTCCTCATCCCTTTTTGCACATGTTCAACCTGAAGGAAGTTTTTTCGGTTTCGCTCATTCTGTTTTCTATCATTGATATACTAGGCTCTATACCTATAATAATAGACCTGCGCAAAAAGGCGGGCCAGATAGAGTCGGAAAAGGCCACTATAGTGGCGGGAGCCATCATGATATCCTTCCTGTATGTGGGTGAGGCCATACTGAAGCTGTTCAGCCTCGACGTGGAATCGTTCTCCATAGCGGGGGCCATTATCATTCTGATCATTGGCATGGAAATGATATTAGACCGCTCTTTCTTCAAATCGAGCCCCGATACGTCCAAGCATACGTCCATAGTGCCTCTGGCATTTCCCCTTATCGCCGGAGCGGGCACCATGACCACCATCCTCTCTCTGAAGGCGGCCTATAGTGAGCTGAACATATTGGCCGGCATAGTGATCAACTTGGTGTTCGTATACATCGTATTGAAATATTCCGGCTGGCTGGAGCGGCGCATTGGCAAAGATGGCTACAACATCTTGCGCAAAGTATTTGGCATCATATTGCTCTCGTTGGCCATTAAGCTAATCAAGGATAACCTGCTGAACATATGATCAACATATATACTGACGGTGCAGCTAGTGGCAATCCTGGCCCGGGCGGGTATGGCGCCATTTTAGAATACAAAGGCCATCGCAAGGAATTGGCAGAGGGCTTTCGTCGTACTACCAACAACCGCATGGAGCTGCTGGCAGTGATATGTGCCTTGGAAGCCCTCACCAAAGAAGGGCTGGACGTGACCGTATACTCCGATAGTAAATATGTGGTAGATGCCGTAGAGAAAAACTGGCTGTGGAGCTGGCAGAAGAAAGGCTTTAAAAAAAAGAAAAATGTAGATCTGTGGCGCCGGTTCATCCCATTGTACAAAAAGCACAACATTAAATTCGTATGGCTAAAAGGCCATGCCGGACATCCGCAAAACGAGCGCTGCGACCAGTTGGCCGTACAAGCATCTCTTGGCGGAGGCTTGCAACAGGATGCAGCCTATGAAGAATACGAGAAGCTGGGCAGGTGAGCGATCGCTCAAAAGACATTTTTCGGTTCAAGCAATTTGAAGTGGCCCACAACTGCTGCGCCATGAAGATAAGCACGGTGGCCTGCATATTGGGTGCCTGTACACAGGTGCCTGCAGCAGGGCATGTGTTGGATGTCGGCACGGGAAGTGGCCTGCTCGCGCTTATGCTGGCACAAAGAACACAAGCCGCCATAGACGCAGTGGAAATAGACCCTGAAGCTGCTGCGCAAGCCACAGAAAATTTTGCCAACAGCCCGTGGCGCACTCAGCTCCGCATCATTGCGGCCGATATACAGGCATACGCCGCCACATGTTCCCGGCGCTACGACCTCATCATTAGCAATCCGCCGTTTTATGCGCGACATCTGGTGGCGGCCAGCGCGCGAGCGACTCTGGCTCGCCACCAAACGGGCCTCAACGCACAACAGCTCCTACAGGCGGTAGATCGGCTTCTGAAGCCGGAGGGAACGTTTTGGGTGCTTTTGCCGCCAAAGGAGAGTGTACTTATTCAACATATGGCCTTACCACTTGGTATGCATGTGCGCAGGCAGTTGCACATACACGCCCGGGAAAAAAAGCCGTGCCTGGCCGTGGTAAGCGCACTCGCATATACGCCCGGCCCGGTGCAGATCAGCGCAATCTCGGTGCGAACCGCCAGTGATAGTTACACCGAGGCATATCGACAATTGCTTAGCAGCTACATGCTCGATTTTTAGGAGATTGTTGCCGAAAGGCACATTATGGCAAGTGGCCCAATCGCAAGCCGGTTTATAATGTTGCGCCCTTGTGCCTGCCCCGGGCCAAGGCCGGTGTTCAATCGACCAGAAATTATTACATGCACAGCACTTGATTTTTATCACTTTTTCCAGAATAGATATAACAAAACAGGTTACACGCCCATGTGTAGAGCGATTTAAAAACGACTAAACGGTTGAAATTCCGCCGATATATTTCGTCAAAGAGATAATGCCTGCTATTGGGGATTTTTTCTAGAAGAAAAGCCAAAGTTTTGTGAGGCTATAATTTCCACTGAAACAACTTTTTAGCAGCAGTTGATTCAACTAATTTTTACCATGGAGGATTCGATCCTGACGGGGGAAACAAACACATCATGCAGGAGATTCAAATTGTAGATATCAGAAGGCTGGCGGAGACCATCAAGAACAAGTATGGCTACGACTTCACCAATTACGCTATGTCGTCGTTCAAGCGCCGGGTATCCCGCATCATCGAATTGTTCAAAATATCGAGTGTAGATGCACTCATCAAGCGCATAGCCGAAGACGAAGCTTTCTTTCGCGAATTCGTGTCGGAGATCACCGTAAACGTGACCGAAATGTTTCGCGACCCATCCTTCTGGCGCGAGCTCAGAGACAAGGTAATACCCAACATACTGCTGAACCACAACAAAATAAGCATCTGGCATGCTGGCTGCTCATCGGGCGAAGAGGTGCTGAGCATGACCATATTGCTTCAGGAAATGGGCATACTCGACAATGCCAAGATAATAGCCACCGACATAGACGACGACATTCTGGAAAAAGCCAAGGAAATGTCGTACCCGGTAAAGAACATGGACCTGAATGAAAAAAATTATATACGCTTTCAGGGCACCAGCAACTTTGGAGATTACTTCCACGAGAAAAACGGAAAGGCATACATGAATTCAGCGCTTTTGCGCAATGTGTCTTTTCGCAAGCACGACCTGGTCAATGGCATTGTGTTCAACAAGTTCGACCTGGTGCTGTGCCGCAATGTCATGATCTATTTCAACCAGACGCTGCAAAACGATGTGCTGAAGAAGCTGCATGAAAGCATTTTTAAATACGGCTACCTGGCCATCGGCTCGAAAGAATCGCTGATCTGGTGCGAGATAGCAAACCGCTTTATCGTGGTGAACAACGAGGAGAAGATTTATAAAAAAATAAAGGAATAAGAGAAGCGACTTGAAGATTGCAAGATGAGATTTGCCAATTTAAATAATACATACAAGGCAGTAACCATCGGGGGGTCGGCAGGCAGCTTCCAGGGCATCACGCGTATTTTGTCCAATATTCCGGAAGATTTTCCACTGCCCATCATCATGTGCCTGCACAGGCTCAAGCATGTGCGCAATGGATTTATCGAAGCATTGTCTATCAAAAGTATAAAACCGGTGATAGAGCCTTTCGACAAAGAATCGATCAAAAGAGGCAACGTGTACCTGGCGCCGGCCAACTACCATTTATATGTGGAGCTAGGACAGACTTTTGGCCTCTCTACAGAAGAGATGATCAATAACTCGCGACCTGCCATCGACATCACCATGGAAACAGCGGCATATACATATAAGAATAAATTGATAGGCATACTGCTCTCGGGTGCCAATAAAGATGGCGCCGCCGGTATGGCACAGATCAAGGCGCGTGGAGGCATTACCATAGTGCAGCAACCTGAAGAGTGCATGATAGATACCATGCCCAGGGCAGCCATGCAGGCCACGCAAATCGACTATACGCTGAGTGTAGACGAAATAGTGACTTTTTTGAAAGAGCTACAAAAGCTGTATTGAACGGGCCACACGAAATTTTTTAGAAAGTATGATGATTGGCTTTAAGTGAAAATGCGATGAAAATGAAAATGGATACAAAAACTCTGGCAAAGATCTTTTCTGTGCTCTACCTCATTGGGCTGATACTCTCGGTGGTATGGCTGATGGGCTTGCCACGATCACTGCAGTTTGCCGATGCCAATATCGACATGAAGGTGATAGCATCGGCAGCTCCTGTATTTTGGCAGTTGAACGCGGTGCTGATCAGTACGCTGCTTATAGGTCTTATCACCATCTTTTCTATCATATTTCTGCTGAGCAAGTCAGATACTAAGATTAAAGACAATGAACTACGACACAGTGCTGAAGTAAAAGAAGAAAAGGCCGTGAAAGAAGAAAATGGCCAAGCCGAACATGGCAGTATCGATAAAATGTGGACGGCCATTGCTCCAGAAAAAGATAAAACGCGCAAAGCGGAAAAGCTGCTGGCCGCCGTGTGTCACCGGCTGGAAGCCAGCCAGGGTCTCTACTATACTGTGCTGAACGATGCCAAAAAGCGCATGATAGCGTTGCAGGCAACCTTTGCCTACAGCCTGCCCGACAGCGACACGCTGCAATACGAATTTGGAGAGGGCCTGGCCGGTCAGGCCGCTAAGGAAGGCCGCAAGCTCAATCTGAAAGATATACCCAAAGGATACATCAACATTATATCAGGGCTGGGCAAAGCCAACCCCAGCAGCCTGCTCATTATGCCCATCATGGCCGATGGGCTGCCGGTGGCACTCGTGGAAATTGCGTCATTCAAGGAAATATCGGCCGAAGACGAGGCGCTGGTTCAGGAGGCTTTCGCCCGCCTGTTGGCAGACCAGACAGGAAAGGAAAAAGTGGCCGAACAGAAAATGAAAGAGAAGAAAACCGTCTAAAAAGAGATTTGTCATGTTCAGGAATATAAGCGTACGGACCAAACTTTCAGTCCTCATCATCTTGCTGGTATTCGTCACCGTGGTGACGGCCGGCTACATCTCTTATTCCATCAGGCTGGGTGTGCTGGAAGAAAACTACCTGCGCAACCTCAATGCCCTGGCAGACCTTAAAATAGAAAAGATCCACACTTTCCTGCAGCAGGCCAAGACAGATCTTGAGCTGCTCCGCAACATGGACGCACTCAAGAACGGCCTGACAGCCGGCAGCGATGAAGACTTACCCGGCGACTCACTCTCTGCCGACAGCGGCATGGCCATGGATATGGGTATGGGTATGGCAGACCTGGGCATGGGCATGACTATGGACATGGACATGGCACTGCCCGGTATGGACATGGCTGATGACGGCATGGCAGAAACGCAGGATATCACAGCTGCGCTGTTGAGCTTTAACAATTCCGTAGAGGCAGAAGATATTTTTGTGACCGACCTGGAAGGCAAGATCCTTCACAGCACCCAGCAAGAACGCGCTTTTGACAACATACGGCGCGCGGTGAATGGCTACGACGACAGCCTCGTACCGGGCGCCCTGGAAGGCCTTTTCTTCAGCAAAGTGTTTCAGCAGCAGGGCGGTTATCATGTAATAGCCGGTGCGCCGGTGGTGAATGCGCTGGAAGAAAAGACTGGCCTGGCATTTATTCAGCTCGACCTGAGCGCGGTATACGAAACTTTGGCCAAAGACCTTGGCTTTGGCGAAACCATAGAAACCCTGCTGGTGCAAAAGCAAAAAAACCGCGCCGTATTTCTGAATACCCCCAAGTATGACAATCTGAAAGCCCTCGATGATGGCGTCTTTTTCGACGAGCAGATGGGCGGCGCCATGAAGCAGGCTGCAATGGGCGAAGAAGGTAAGGGTTATGCCATAGACTATCGCGGAGAAAAAACATTGGCCGTGCGCAAATATATCGCAGCCACCAACTGGGGTTTGGTCGTGAAGGCCGACATGAGCGAATTGCATGCCGATGCCTTTGTAGTAGTGAAGCGTTTTGCATTGTTTGGCAGCATCATTCTTATCGTCAGCAGCATTATAGCGATAGCCTTTGCACAGTTTTTTGTTAACCCGTTGCTGTCGTTGAAAGAATCGCTGGCCTCGCTGGCCAAGGGCAACCTTCCCAGCAGCATAGAAAAGCAGTCAGATGACGAGGTGGGTCAGATGTCGGAGACCACAAACGAGCTGGTACAGGCGCTGCGCCGCACGGCTACATTCGCAGAAAAAATTGGAAAGGGCGACCTGAAAGCAGAATACCAGTCGCTCGGCGCCGACGATATGCTGGGCAATGCACTGGTAAATATGCGCAAGAACCTGCTGGAAACAGAGCAGCAGGACAAGGAGCGTAACTGGATAGTGACCGGTGTGGCAGAGATATCTGAGATACTGCGTGCCCACGATACCATCGATGCGCTGGGCGATGCCGTTATCGCTTTTATCACAGAAAAAATAGGCGCTGTACAAGGGGCTTTTTACGTGCTGAACGACGACAACCCCAAAGACCCGCTGGTGGAGCTGAAAGCCGCCTATGCCTATCATAAAAAGAAATACCTGAACGGCACCTTCAAGTATGCCCAGGGCCTGGTAGGCCAGGCAGTAGCCGAACAAGACAAAATATTGCGTACGGAGATACCGCAAGATTACGTCACCATCACATCCGGCATTCTAGGCGACAAGCGCCCGGAGTGTATACTCATTACGCCGCTCATAGCCAACGAAAAGGTGTTTGGTGTAGTGGAGTTTGCCGGCTTCCACAAGTTCAACAGCAGCCAGATAAAATTTGTAGAAGAGATAAGCCTGATACTGGCGCGCACCATCTTCAACATAAAGGTGAACGAGCGCACGCGAAAGCTGCTCGAGGAGTCGCAGAAGATGAGCAACGAGCTACAGGAGCAGCAGGAAGTGTTGCGGCAAAACGCTGAAGAAATGGCGGCCACGCAAGAGGAGCTGCGGCGAACCAACCAGCGCCTGGAAGACCAGATAGAAGAAGTAAACCGCACGAGAAACCGCATGCAGCTTCTGCTCGAAAATGCCTCGGAAGTAATTGCCATATATGAAGAAGAAGGCAGCATACGCTACATCAGTCCATCGGTAGAGCGCATACTCGGCTATGCACAAAACGATATGATCGGCCAGAGCGACAAAATACACGTACACCCCGACGGCCTGGACGCCATGGAGCAGATGTTCCGGGCGGTGATCGCCAATCCGTTCGAAAGTGCCAGTGCGCAGTATGAATACATCAAAAAAGACGGAGAAGCCATCTGGGTAGAGGCCACGGCCACCAACCTGCTGTCAGACCCGGCCATTCAGGGCATCATTGTAAACACACGCGACATCACAGAGCGCAGGAGGGCCGAGCGCGAGGAGCGTATGCGATCCAAAATGCAGTCGTTGTCAGAAAACTCCCCCGACCTGATCACACGGCTTACCAACACCGGCGAGTTTTTCTACATCAACCCGATGATCGAGAACTACACGGGCCAGAAGGCAGCCGACTTTTTGAATAAAACCCTGAGCGATGTGGCCATAGCCGAAAATGTGAAACAGGAGTGGATAGGCCTGCTGCGCGAGGTGGAAGAAAGGAAAAATACCGTTTCGCGTGAGATGGATTTCCCATCCACCATGGGCGAGCGAGTGATGCAGATCAACGCCATACCCGAGTTCGACGAAGAAAATGCCCTGGAATCTGTGCTGCTCGTGTCGCACGACATCACCGATCGCAAGCAGATAGAGCTGGAGATACAATCGAAAAACAGGAAGATCACCGAAAGTATTAACTATGCCAAGCGCATACAAAGCGCCATATTGCCAAACAATGCCGTGATTCGCCAACTGCTGCCCGATTCCTTTATCCTGTACAGGGCCCGTGATGTAGTCAGCGGCGACTTTCCCTGGTTTATGAACATCGGCGACACCATGTATTTTGCCGCTGTAGACTGTACCGGCCACGGCGTGCCTGGTGCCCTCATTTCACTCATCGGCTACTTCCTGCTGAACGACATTATAAAAAGTAGAAAGATCACCGACCCCGGCAGCATACTCGACGCACTCGACAAGAGTGTGACCAAAACGCTGCGCCAGGATGTGGACAACTCACAGACTAAAGATGGCATGGACATCGCGCTGTGCAAGATAGAACTAAACACCAGGGAGATCACCTACGCCGGTGCACACCGCCCGCTCTACTATATGAATGGCGGCGAACTGGAAGAAATAAAAGGCGACAAGTTTCCGATAGGTGGTGGCATATATAAAAATCAGACGAAATTTACCTCTACGAAATTCAAAGCCGGCAAGGGCGATTCTATCTTCTTCTGTTCCGATGGATTTCCCGATCAGTTTGGCGGACCCGACAACAGAAAGTTTGGCCCCAAGCGCATTCGGCAGATCGTACAGGACAACCATAAGAAATCGATGATGGAGCTGCATAAAATATTTGACGATGAGTGGATGGCGTGGAAAGGAGAGCAAAAACAAACTGACGACGTACTGATGATAGGAGTGCGTTTTTGAGAATGACAATAGCTAAATATAAAATTGATGACCATTAAAAAAACACACGTAACATCATGAAGTATATCTATGAGATGCATCAAATGATGCTAAAGAATAACATTATTCTTGTGTATGAGGGTGAGTTTACCCAGGAGATCACCAAGTCGGTACTTTCTATGGCAGAGCGCAACCTCGACTCCATGGGAGAGGAGTCCAGCATCAAACGCAAGGTCTTCAATGTGATGGTAGAATGCCTTCAAAACATTGTGAAACACAGCGAAGAGTATATCGCCGATGTGAAAAAGATCAATACGGCCATCTTCATGATCGGTAAGTACGACGACTCCTACGTGATCACCTCCGGCAATCCTATTAAAAACGACGAGGTGGACTTCCTGAAGGAAAAGCTGGAAAAAATAAACAGCCTTGACAAAGAAGGACTTAAAACGCTATACAAAGACATAATAAAAAATGGCACCGGACTTACAGACAAAGGTGGCGCCGGACTTGGCTTTGTAGATATGGCGCGCAAGTCGGGGCAAAAACTGGAATACGAATTTCAGCCCCTGGAAAATAATTTGTCTTTTTTCTGTCTTAAAACTACAGTAGCCCGCTCATAAGGCACCATTTTAAAATAACGTTTGAAAACATTTATAACTATGGAAATTATCAATCTAGAAGGAACTGAAGATACTCCGAAAATTATACTGGACAAGAGCAACGGTATTTTTGAGATCTCCGGGCGGTCGCTTCCGGAAGATTCAGCAGAATTTTACCAACCCGTCATCGAGTGGATAAAAGAATATGGCAATGCACCGCTAGCTGAAACCATTTTCGTGTTCAAACTCGAATATTTCAACACCGCTTCATCTAAGCTGATACTCGACATACTCACTGCCCTCGAAGATGTGGAAGGCGCCAAAATTCACTGGTATTTCTACGAAGACGACGAAGACATGGAAGAAGCCGGCGAAGAATTTTCAGAATTGGTGGACCTGGAGTTCGACTTTAAGCCGTACTGACAGAGCCACACTTTTTAAATGATTATACCCCGGAAGGCTATTTCGGAGGTTGGGTGTATAAATAAATTTTTGGTACCAGCATGAGTGAAGAGATACTCAAGGCCCTTACGCAGCTGTTTGCGATCATCACCAAGCAAGATGGCGGAGTTACTGAAAATGAACGTAACTACGTCATCAGCATATTCAAGGAGGACCTTGATCAGGATTCCATTCGTGAATACCTGGCGCTTTACGACGAGCTCTCTGAATACGGAAAAGAGGACGACGACAGTGATGAAAAGCAGAAGAAGCGGCTCACCTCAGTAAAAGACTCCGTAAAAACACTGGCCATCTGCCGTAAGATCAACAAGACGCTGACACAGAAGCAAAAGGTGGTGGTGTTGATCAAGCTGCTGGAACTGGTCGGATCCGATCGCAACTTCACGCCGCAGCGTATGGAGATCATCAATACGGTGTCGGAAGTGTTCAATATCGTGAGTGATGAGTTCAAACTCATAGAGAGCTTCATACTATACCAGCCCGGCGACAAGCCTGCACATCAGGACCTGCTCATCGCCAGCAAAGAAAAGCACGGGCTACAGCACACACGCGAACTCATCATTGATGTAAAAGGCGACCTGATATTCCTGGCCGTGCGTAGTGTCGACATGTACTTTTTGCGCTACCTGGGCCCCGACGAGGTTTCACTCAATGGCTACATCATCAAGCCACGGCTCACCAATCAGTTTTCGCATGGCAGCACGGTGAAGGTGCCCAGTGGCGATGTGCTGTACTACAGCGACCTCATCCGCCAGTTTGTATCGCACCATGAAGATGCCGGCAAGCTTTCATTCATTGCCGAAGGCATCACCAAAAAATTTCCCAATGGTACCCTCGGCCTGCGCGACGTGAATATACACGAGGGGCCAGGCAAGCTCATCGGCATCATGGGTGCCAGCGGTGCCGGCAAAACCACCCTGCTCAACGTGCTGGCCGGCATAGACCGCCCCAGCGAAGGCAGCATCAAAATCAATTCTGTAGACCTCTTTACCGACGACAAAGAAAAAATAAAAGGTATAATCGGCTATATATCGCAAGACGACCTGCTGATAGAAGAGCTCACCGTATACCAAAATCTGTACTACAACGCCAAGCTTTGCTTCGCCGACCACAGCGAAGAGGAGCTCGACAAGCGCGTGATGGCCACCCTGGCCAGCCTCGGGCTCGACCAGCGCAAAGACCTGAAAGTGGGCAATGCGCTGGAGAAAACAATAAGCGGTGGCCAGCGCAAGCGCCTCAATATAGCCCTGGAGCTGATCCGCGAGCCGTCGGTGCTTTTTGTAGACGAACCCACCTCAGGGCTTTCCTCGAGAGATTCGGAAAATGTGATAGACCTGCTGAAAGAGCTGTCGCTGAAAGGAAAGCTCATTTTTGTGGTGATTCACCAGCCTTCGTCCGACATCTACAAGATGTTCGACAAGATGATGATCATGGATGTAGGCGGGTACCCGGTGTACTATGGCCCGCCGGTAGAAGCCGTCACCTACTTCAAAAAAGCCAGCAATCAGGTGGGTGCAGAGCGCGGCCAGTGCTCTACCTGCGGCAATGTGAACCCCGAGCAGATATTCAACATCATAGAGGCCAAAGTGGTGGATGAATACGGCGAGTTTACCAATAAAAGAAAAGTAAACCCACAGCAGTGGAACGGACTTTACTACGAAAATTTTAAGCAGGAAGCCGTAGAAGAGGTAAAGGAAATGCCCCCGGCCTCACTCAAAATCCCCTCGCGGCTCAGGCAGGCCATGATATTCGTAAAGCGCGACGTGCTGTCGAAGCTCAGCAACAAACAATACATGCTCATCAACCTGTTGGAGGCGCCATTGCTGGCCTTCATTTTAGCCTTTATCATTCGGTACAAAAATAGCCCCGAAGGCACCGAATATGTTTTCAGGTTCAATGAAAACATACCGGTATACATTATGATGGCCATCATAGTAGCCCTTTTTATGGGGCTCACAGTAAGTGCAGAGGAGATCATAAAAGACAGAAAAATACTGAAAAGGGAATCATTTCTGAACCTGAGCTGGAGCAGCTATCTCAGCTCTAAGCTGGTGATCTTATTTACACTCTCGGCCATACAAACCCTGCTTTTTGTATTGCTTGGCAATTTGATATTGGAGATCAGGGATATGACGCTCACCTACTGGCTGGCCCTTTTCACCGTATCGTGCCTGGCCAACGTACTTGGTCTCAATATTTCATCGGCGTTCAATTCGGCCGTCACGGTCTATATTCTCATACCCATTCTCATCATTCCACAGATGGTGCTCAGTGGTTTGTTGTTCAATTTCGACAAGCTTAACGAGCTCATCAGCACCAAGGGCAAGGTGCCTGTGGTGGCCGACATGATGGCCTCGCGCTGGGCTTATGAGGCCGTGGCCGTGCGGCAATTCAAAACCAATGGCCTGCCGGCAGGCTTCGACGAAACACTGTATGAATTGGAAAAGCGCGAGCGGCAGGCCGACTTCCTCGCCTCATATTGGCTTAAAGAAATACAGACCAGGCTCGACTATCTGCGCGACAACCTCGACAGTGACGACCCGGACGTGCAGGCGCAAAAAGAAAAATATTTCGCTCTGATCAAGTCGGAAATGATGGCTGAGTTGGGCGATACCACACAGATCACCTCATTTTTGAAGGATATGACACTGGCAGACGTGACCCGCGACAGGCTCGCGAAGGCCGATCAGCAATTGGAAGTGCTGAACCAGAAACTGCTGGATGCCTACAATCAGGCGGTGCAAAAGAAAGAGCTGTTGATCTATCACCTGGAAAACAGCCCGGAATATGAATTCGACTACAACGAGTATAAAAACAGATATCAGAACGAAAGCCTCATTGATCTGGTGAGAAACCTGAGTGTGAAAGAGCGCATCATCGAATACAATGGAAGGCTCATTCAGCAGGTAGACCCGGTATTCAATCCACCACGCCACCCAAGCAACTTCCTGGATTACAGAACGCACTTCTTTGCTCCGGAAAAGTACCTTTTTGGTTTGCGCTTGAGCACGTTCTGGTTCAATCTGCTGGTGATATGGCTCATGACGCTGCTCTTGTACGTGGCGCTGTACTTCGAATGGTTGAAAAAGGCCATTCAATTCTTCGAAACACTGGGAAAAAAAGACAATTCGTGAGGCGGGCATCAGCCCTGCCATACACTACAGATGAAAGATAATGGCTTGATTTACAGTTTTATTCTATAGGTGAAGTAATAGTTTTGTCCAGGTTAAAATTTTCATTATGAAGAGAATATTTTTATGGGCTGCCATCGTACTGATGTATTCCTGCAGCCCCAAAAATCCCAATGAACAGGCATTTTTAGACAGCCTGGAATCGATGTCGGTGGCAGGGCCTGCCATATCCGAAGATGTAATAGAAGACATTGTACAGCAGATACCATCGCCTTTGGAGATTTCTTACCTCCTCAAAGACGCCGGCCTCACCTACGACAGTGACTTACTGAACCAGCCGTCCAACGCATCAAACTACAACAGCACGTTTGAAAAAGCGCTGAACCTGGGCATCTACGGTACTGACCTTGGCTATGCCAATATTTATGAGCAGAATCAGGATGCGCTTCGGTACCTGAATTCTATAAAAGGCCTGGCGGATGATCTGAACATAGGGCAGTTTTTTGATTTCAACACCATCAAGCGCCTGGCCACCAACAGCCGAAACCTTGACTCGCTGCTGCTCATCACTACCCAGAACTTCAACCAGATAAACAGCTACCTGCAAGACAATAAGCGCTCAAACCTCAGTGTGCTCATACTCACCGGCGGTTGGATAGAGGCGCTGCACATCACCTGCCAGGTGGCCCAGAAGAATCCGAACAACAAAAAGCTAATAGAGAAAATTGGCGAGCAAAAAATCATTCTCGACAATGTGAAGCAGCTGCTCGGCTACTATACCCAAGACCCCTACATAGCCGAGCTGCATAAGAATGTGCTGGAGCTGGAGAAGAAATTTTCGGAGATAGAGATTACCTATACCTACGCTGAGCCTACCATGGAAGAGGTGAACGGGGTACTTGTCGTGCGCGACAACAGCACGTCCACCATCAACATCACCGACGAGAATGTGGAGTCGATCCGGGAAGAAGTGGTCGCTATCAGAAAGAAAATCATTAGCTAAAAACATTATTTTTTATATGAAACGCTTAATAAACTTTATAGGAATCGCTTCGGTAGTGATGATGCTTTCCTCGAGCGGTGTGCAAGCCCAGTGCGATGCAGATGGGCTGGCCAATGGCTGCATACCCAAGCTACAAGAGGGCTTCACATTTCTGAAAACATTTAAGATAGACGGGCAGGGTGGTGCGAAAAGCAAAGTGGAATATTCATATGTATTTAGCAAAGACACCCAGTACTTCATCAACATCTGTGCACCCGGCGAATCGACCGACGGCATCGTAGTGACCATGTACGACTCCAAGCGACAAATGGTATCCACCAATTTTTCCAATGGCAAGTTCTATCCGGGCATCATATATCCGTGCAACGCCACCGGCATTTACTACATCACATTTACTTTTCAAAATAGCCAGAACCACTGCGGCGGCAGCGTACTCGGCTTCAAGAGATAATAGGGGGAGTTTTTTAGATTGTGTTATAGAAATAAAGACAGGCTTCGGCCTGTTTTTTTTGTTATTGTTCTGCGGTAAGTCGCAAGAAGACTCACCCTTTCCGGCTGATTCGGTCAATACCCACAGTTTAATCCGCTCATAAAAATATTATATATTTCTGCGGTCATCCTTCAGCGTGTTGTTGATTTATGCCGCTGTTGGGGGCTATTTTCTATCCAATAACATAGCAGAACCATGGCTACTAAGATTCGCACACTGGGTGGATACATCCACGAATACCAAAAAAGTGTACAAAACCCAGAAGCATTCTGGACACAAATTGCCGAAACCCTGTACTGGCGCAAGCCGTGGCAGTCGGTGGTAGAGTGGGAGTTTGAAACACCCAGGGTTGAGTGGTTCAAAGGTGCCAAGCTCAACATCACGGAGAATATTTTCGAGCGGCATCTCTACACGCACGGCGATCGCACTGCTATAATCTGGGAGCCCAACGATGCTTCTGAGCCGGCGCAAAAGATCACCTACCGCCAATTGCACGAGCGCGTGTGCACGTTCTCCAATGCCCTGCACCAGCAGGGCGTCAGCAAGGGCGACCGCGTCATCATTTACATGCCCATGGTGCCAGAGGCTGCAGTAGCCATGTTGGCCTGCGCGCGCATCGGGGCTGTACACTCGGTGGTCTTTGCCGGCTTTTCGGCCAATTCACTCACCGACCGCATCAACGATTGCAGCGCCAAAGTGGTGATCACCTCCGACGGCAACTTTCGTGGGGCCAAAACCATACCGGTAAAAGACGTGGTAGACGAGGCCGTGGCGCAGTGTCGGTGTATCGAAAAAGTGATCGTGTTGAAGCGCACCGGAACAAAAGTCCGCTGGTCGGACGGCCGTGATGTCTGGTGGCACGATGCCGTAAAGGACCAGCCAAAGGAACACCAGGCCGTAGAAATGGACGCCGAAGACATGCTTTTTGTGCTTTATACCTCCGGCTCTACCGGCAAGCCCAAGGGGGTGGTACATACCTGTGCCGGCTACATGGTACACTGCTTTTATACCTTCAAAAATGTATTTCAATACAGCGATGGCGATGTATACTGGTGCACCGCCGACGTCGGCTGGATCACCGGCCATTCCTACATCGTCTATGGCCCGCTGCTGGCAGGAGCTACCACGGTCATGTACGAGGGTGTGCCTACACATCCGCATGCAGGCAGGTTTTGGGAGATTGTACAGAAGCACAAGGTCAATCAGTTTTACACCGCCCCCACCGCCATACGGGCACTTGAGGCATACGGTACAGAGCCTATTGCACCTTACGATCTGTCGTCGTTGAAGGTGCTGGGCACGGTGGGAGAGCCCATCAATGAGGAAGCATGGCACTGGTACCACGACCATGTGGGTCTGGGCAAATGCCCCATTGTAGATACCTGGTGGCAGACGGAAACGGGCGGCATCATGATTAGCCCGCTGGCGGGCATTACGCCTACCAAGCCGGCCTATGCTACCTTGCCGCTGCCAGGAGTGCAGCCTGTGATTCTCGATGACAAAGGTCGGGAGCTGAAAGGCAATAGTGTGCAAGGCAATTTGTGCATTAAGTTTCCATGGCCCGGTATGCTTCGCACTACCTACGGCGACCACGAACGTTGCCGGAAAACGTACTTCGGCCGTTTCAAAGGCTATTACTTCACCGGCGATGGCGTAAAGCGCGATGAAGACGGCTACTACCGCATCCTCGGCCGGGTAGACGACGTGATCAACGTATCGGGTCATCGTATGGGTACCGCCGAGGTGGAAAACGCCATCAACGAACACCCCAGGGTGATAGAGTCTGCCGTGGTTGGCTACCCCCACGAGATAAAAGGGCAGGGTATCTATGCTTTTTGTATTTGCGATATGACGGACCGTACAGAGGCCAATCTAAAGGGCGAGATCAGGACGACCGTGAGCAAAATCATTGGCCCTATCGCTAAGCCCGATAAAATTCAGATCGTGCCGGGCTTACCTAAGACGCGTTCCGGAAAAATAATGCGCCGTATCCTGAGAAAAATTGCCAACGGCGAAACGAGTGATTTCGGTGACACCACCACACTACTTGATCCTGACGTAGTGGAAAAAATAATCCAGGGCACCGACACGGCCAATTAAAGGCAAAGGCCGGAAGAGCATCATCTTCCGGCCCTTAATGGTTAAGCAATTTCGGGAGTGTCCAATTCAGCCAGCGACTTCTCTATTTCAGCCGTGGTGAGTTCGTGCTCCTGCAGCTTTCCTTCGAAGTAGTTTTGATAAGCACTCATGTCGAAGTTGCCATGGCCGCACAAATTGAACAGTATGGTGCGCGACACACCTTCTTCTTTGCAGCGCCTGGCTTCCTGCACCACGGTAGCGATGGCATGGTTGGCTTCTGGCGCAGGGATGATGCCCTCGGCTTGCGCAAATTGTACGCCGGCCTCGAAGCACTCCAGCTGCTGGTGCGAGCGCGCCTCTATCAGCTTATCTTTCAGCAGTTGGCTCACCACTACGCCAGCACCGTGGTAGCGCAGGCCACCGGCATGTATGGGAGCCGGCACAAAGTTGTGTCCCAGCGTATACATCGGCAGCAGGGGCGTCATGCCTACGGTGTCGCCAAAGTCGTATCGAAATACCCCCCTGGTAAGCTTAGGGCAAGAGGCCGGCTCGCTGGCGATGGCACGTATACGCTTACCTTCCTCGAAGTTGAGCCTTAAAAATGGGAAAGTGAGGCCGGCGAAATTGGAGCCGCCTCCAAATGGAGCGACCACAATATCGGGCATATCGCCTGCTTTTTCCATCTGTTTCAGTGCCTCTTGCCCAACTATGGTCTGGTGCAGCAGCACATGGTTCAGCACGCTGCCCAAGGCATATTTGGTGTTTTCATCTTGCATAGCACGCTCTACCGCCTCAGATATCGCTATGCCCAGGCTGCCGGGTGAGTCGGGGTTCTTAGCCAGAATAGACCGCCCGGCTTCTGTGAGTGTGCTGGGTGAGGCATGCACTGTGGCGCCCCAGGTATTCATCATCACCTTACGGTACGGCTTGTGGTCGAAGCTGATCTTTACCATAAATACCTCGCAGGCTATGCCAAATGTTTTGCACGCCAGCGACAGGGCGCTGCCCCACTGGCCGGCCCCTGTTTCTGTAGTGATGCGTTTCACACCCTCCTGTTTGTTGTAATAGGCCTGGGCCACTGCTGTGTTGGGCTTGTGCGATCCGGCAGGGCTTACGCCTTCATATTTGTAATAAATACGTGCGGGGGTATCCAACAATTTTTCAAGATTGTATGCCCTGTACAGTGGCGTAGGCCGCCAGAGCGTGTATATATCGCGTACTTCATCGGGTATTTCTATCCATTTCTCCTGGCTCACTTCCTGCTTGATCAGTTCCATAGGAAAAAGAGGCTGAAGCGCCTCTGGCCCAATGGGCTCTTTGGTGCCCGGGTGCAGCGGTGGCAATGGCTTGTTGGGCATATCAGCCGCTATATTGTACCAGTGTTCGGGTATTTCATTTTCTGTCAGTAAAATTTTTCGCGCTCTCATTGTAGGCTTTTATGGTAAAAATAAGGTAAGTCTGCCGCTGTACAGCAGAGTGGGAAAAGTAATAATTTATCGGGCGCACCACAAGACAGAAGCAGGCAGTACAAAGCAATATCCTCTGCAAAAAACCATTCAGGCCATTGCAGAGGATATTTTATAAATGCTCTTATGCAATTATTTTGCCGCCAGCTCCACGGTGATCTTGTCGTAGTACAGTGTGGTGGTTGCTTCAAAACCACTCTCTGTTCCCACGATCAACCACAGGCTGCCTGAGGCGTCGGTTTGGGCGGCAATGTCTTTCCCGTCGCTCGTGCGCGTGATGATGGTGTATTCCATCACATCTTTATTGGTGCCGATGGAGCCCAAGGTCTTCATGTCTTCGCCACTCTGGGCTTGATTTCCTTTGTCGATCGACATGCGGTACCAATCGCTGTCGTCGATCACGCGGGTTGGCTCCGCGGTGGTTGCACCAGCTTTGACAAATACGCTGGCTCCGGGCGATCCTCCCACGCCAACGCTACTCTCGGGTGCATTGGAGGCTATTTCCAGGTCGAAGCTGGCCGTATATACTGTATTCGGATCGAGCCCAACCACCTGCTTCTTCAGACCCATAAATAGGTCATCGCTGCTGTTGTTGCCCGATATCATAAAGCCCATTTTGTTGTTGTCCAGCGGGTCGGGCAGGGCCTCGTGTGCCGATTGCAGATCGAGCGGATTGCTGGGGTCTACCGGGTAATCGCTGAAAATGGCTTGCCAGCCATCGAGGTCATCTTCAAAATCATAGATTACTGTTTTTCTATTCACGCGTGTGTCGTCATCATTTTCTTCACATTGAACAAAGAATAGACTCACCGCCAGAAGGAATATTCGTGGATTGGTCATGGTTGAAAATGGTTTAATGTTGAAAGAAGTAGTACTACAGCTATGCGCCAGACACATTATTTTTCGGTATGGTTTATCTAAGGCGCAGCTTTTTCAGCAGGTAGTTAATCGCAAGATCAATCAGGCTCCGCTGCGATTGACGGTGCTGGCATTGGCCTGGGCTGTAGCCAGCACGAGTGTTTCGGCAATATTGACATGGGCCGGGCGGCTGATGACAAATTGGATGATCTCGGCGATATCCTGCGCCACCAATGGTTGAAAGCCATCGTACACCTTTTTGGCTTTTTCCTTGTCGCCTTTAAAGCGCACTTCGGAAAATTCTGTTTCTACCGCCCCGGGGTTTATCTCTGAAACCTTTATTCCGTGCGCATTCAGGTCGATGCGCATGCCGGTGCTGATGGCGTCTACGGCAAACTTAGATGCGCAGTACACGTTGCCATTGGCGTACACTTCTTTGCCGGCCACCGACCCTATGTTGATGATGTGGCCGCTCTTGCGCTGCACCATCCCCGGCAGCACAGCCTTCGATACATAGAGCAGCCCTTTCACGTTGATGTCGATCATGGCATCCCAGTCGTCGAGGTCGCCCTCGTGGATTGGCCCCAGGCCGTGGGCATTGCCGGCATTATTGATCAGCACGTCGATGGTCTTAAAATCGCCTGGCAAAGAGTTGATACCCGAGAATACAGCATCTTTGTCGCGTACATCGAAGGGAAGCGTCGTGACTTTGGTTTGTGCCGCCAGCTTGTTTTCCAGATCGTACAGCCGCTCCTTGCGCCGGCCGCACAGAATGAGCCGGTGGCCTTCTTTGGCCAGCAACTCAGCCGTGGCGCGGCCTATGCCCGAAGTGGCCCCTGTTATTAATATTGTCATTTGCATGGGTTGTTTGTATTAAATGATTCACTGAGCGCTTCGCAGCTTCTCATTTTTCTAACACCCACAGTAGGAGCCTGTTTTGGCTTAGTCAGAAAATTGCAGATAAAAAGTGACCACATTGGTGTGCAGCGACTCTATGCCCTCGCTATAGCCAAACTGATCCTCTTTTAGGATATTCAATAACCCACGGGAAAAACGCACCTCAGGAGAAAATTTGAACAGAGGAAAGTACATGTCGACACCAAAACCGGCCTCTGCCGATATGTTGAAGTCGTGCGTGAGAAGCTTGTTTGTGCTGTTTTCTTTGCGCTTTTTGCCCGACACCTCCAGGCCGGGGGCAATACCTCCGACCAGATACATCCGAAAATTTTTATGCCGCTCCGATTTGTACTTTAAGAGAATCGGCACTTCCACGTAGGTCGCTTCTATCAATTGATTGATGTTGCTTTCATCCGTATAGAAGTAATCCACGCTGAATTCATAAAAGCTCACCTTGGGCAGCACGCGTATGTTAAATTGATCGTGGAGGCGAAAATCTGTGATGAAGCCCAGTGAAAAACCAAAAGACACATCGGGCATTATAGAATGCACGGTATCCAACTTATCGCTGGTGAAGGCATCGGAGTACTTCAGCTTGAAACCGGCGGTGTGCAGGCCAATGGTAAAGCCATAGTGCAGCCACCGGGCATCGGAGTAGGGCAGGTTGTACTGAAAGCTCTGCTGGGCCTGTGCCTGCAGACCACACAACAACAGCAGAAAAAGGACTATTTTTTTGCCGTATATATGGTAGAAATGCCAAAGGTGAGGGGGATGCATGTGGTTTCGTTGTAGCCTTGAGTTTGTAAGATATTTAAAAAATCCCGTCCATCGGGAAAAGCCTGCACCGATTCGGGCAGATATTGATAGGCCGATTTGTCTTTGCTGATCAGGCGGCCGATCACAGGCAGTACATATTTGAAATAGCTGTAATATATCTGCTTGAATGGAAATGCGGCAGGTTTGGAAAATTCCAGCACCACCAATTTACCACCGGGTCGCAGCACGCGCAGTATTTCCGACAGCCCTTTTTCCAGGTTTTCAAAGTTGCGCACGCCAAATGCAACGATCACTGCGTCGAAGCTGTTGTCGGCAAAGGTGAGATTTTCGGAGTCGCCCAGGCGAAGGTCAATGATGTGCGAGAGGCCTTTTCTGTGCATCTTTTCGCGGCCCATCTCCAACATGCCTTCCGATATATCCACACCAATGATCTGCCTGGGCCTGAGCGAAAGCGCTTCTATGGCAAAGTCGCCTGTACCGGTGGCGATGTCAAGAATAGTTTTTGGTCGCAGTTCTCTTAATTGTTTCACAGCCTTTTTGCGCCATTGCACATCTATGCCCAGGCTGAGTAGGTGGTTGAGCAAATCGTATCGACGGCTGATGTTGTCGAACATGGTGGCTACCTGTTCCTTCTTGCCGCCAGCCTGTTTTTTGTAGGGGATTACCTTTTCGCGCATACTTTCTTTTTCGGGACTGAACCTTTGGATTGAGATGAAAGTTGGGCAAAATAAAAGTATTTGGCAGCACCAGCCGACGAAAGTGGCTAGTTTTTCAGTACGGTAAACTCCACCCGGCGGTTTAGCTCACGTCCTTCACGCTCATCGTCATTGCTGGCCAGCGGCTTTTCTTCGCCGTAGCCCTGTGCCTGCACCCTGCTTCTGTTCATGCCTAATCCCACCAGGTAATCGACCACCGACTGCGCGCGCTGCTGCGAAAGTTGCTTGTTGAAATCGGCAGTGCCAATGTTGTCGGTGTGGCCGGCTATTTCCACCATGGAGTTGGGGTTTTCCTGCATCACTTTATACACACGATCCAGCTCTTGGTGTGATTCCCGCTTGAGCCGTGCCGTGCCGAAGTCGAAGTAGATGTTGCGCAGCACGGTGGTAAATCCGGTCTTGATGGGGTCGAGGCTCAGCTTGCGTTTCAGTTCGCCCGGCTGTGGCCCTGCCGCAGGAATGCTTATCGTCATGTCTTTGAACATATACCCAGCGCGCTCGGCGGCCAGATCGTACAACACATCGGCGCTGTTGGCGAAGGTCATGCGGTACAAGCCCTGATCTACTTTGGAGATGGTGACCGGCTCGCCGGAGCCGTCTTTTGCTATCTTCAGCGATACGTCGATGGTTTGGCCTGTGGTAGCATCTACGGTTTTCAGCAAGAGCGTAACCGGCTGAAGCACCACTTCAGGTTGCTGAGGTACTGGCTCCGGCTTTATGACTGGCGGCGGTACTTTTTCTTCTTCTTCCTTTTTCACGTTGGAGGCCATCTCCGGTGCTTCTTCGAGTTTGGCCAGCCGTATGTGATAGATGTCGGTAAAGCCGAGGCCATCTTCCCGCGCGGAGGCATAGTAGCCACGCTTTCCGTCGCGCGTGCTCACAAAATAAATGTCGTTGTCGGGCGAGTTCATGGGGTAGCCCAGGTTTACCGGTTCCGACCACAAATCGGTCGTGCTGTCGTACACCGTTTTATAAATGTCGTACCCGCCCATGCCTTTGTGCCCTTTACTACTGAAATACAGTGTTTTTCCGTCGTAATCAAGAAAGGGGCCGTCTTCATCGTAGGGTGTATTGATGATGGTGCCAAGGTTTTTGGCTACGCCCCAGTTGCCTTTTCGGTCGAGCTTGGAATAGTAAATGTCCAGGTCGGTTTTGTCGGGAGTGATGGGCCGATCGCTGGAAAAGAACAGTGTGGTGCCATCGGGCGATACCGACACGGAGTTTTCAGAAAAGGTGCTGTTGATGTTTTCATTCAGCGGGACGGGGTCTTTCCAGGCGCCGCTTTCCTCACGCTCGGAAAGAAAGATATCGCCGCCATTTTGGCTTTTGTAAATGTAGAGCTGATCGCCCTCGGCATTCATGGCTATGTTGGAGTCGTGGTAGGGGCTGTTCACCGGCATACCCAGGTTTTGCGCATAGCCCCAGTTGTCGCCGGTTTTTTCAGAGTAGAATATGTCTTCGTAGTACAGCAGGCGGTCGGTAACGTCTGCATTCAGGTTGCCTTCTTGCCGGCGCGTGGTGAATACCATGAAAGATTCGTCGGCGTTGAGCACTGGCGCAAAATCATCCCATTCGCTGTTGATGGATGAGCCGACATTTTCTATTTCATAGTCGAGCGGTGCGTTGAGATATTCCAGTCCGTTGCCACATTCATATACTCGGCGCTGTACTTCATCGGCGGTGATCTGGTCGTCGCCGCGTCCGCCACTTTGGCTCAGTTTGTCGAGAAACAAGTTGTAGTATTCTATGGCATTTTCAAACTCCAGCCCGTATTGATAGGCCTGGCCGATCATGTAGAGAATATTGAATTTGTAGTTTGGGTTCAGCTCATATACACGCAGCAAATATTTTGTGGCGCGCGACTTATAGTTGGTTTCCAAATAGGTGCGGCCGGCCATGTAGTTGGCCTCTATGTTGGAAGGGTCCAACTCGGCCGCCTGCACATACTGCTCATTGGCAATAAGAATGACGCGCAGGTTGAAATAAGCTTCGTTGGCAATTTCTACGAGTTGCTTGGCGGCATCGACGTTGTCGTCTTGAGCCTGGGCGCCAAAATGAAGAGCAAATGCAGAAAGAAAAAAGAATAAAAATTTACGGGTACTCCGCATATTCTAAAAAACTAAATTGATTTTCGCACAATGAACGAATATAGCAGATACAAATTAAAGTTGAATTTGACGAATACCAAATGGTTGTAATATCTATTGCAATACTTGAAATGAAAAGCCGCAAGGTGCTATCAGGCAGATGATTATACCTTTATTTTCAGCTTAAACACAGAAAACATATTGCGAATCAAATCAACTTTGCCGTTTAAAAGGGAATTTACTTCGGTATTTTTTGTGGAAAAACGCCTCATGCACAGGCATTTTCATGTAATAAGCGGCTTATTTTGTTGTGCTAAAATGAATTGAAGCCGTGCGCCCGGTAACCATGTCTGCAAATATGGTTTTTGGCGCTTTACTTCGCGGCGATCTTGTACCGCTTTAAATCTAAAGTCGCCGGATGTTTGGCTTTTAACAGAAAAATTAAATTTCTCGACTTGTACCCATGATGGATTCTTTTAATATTCAAAATGCCACATTTATAAAAAGCAGTGTTAATCTGAAAGGATGTCCACCGCCTGAAAAGCCGGAGTTTGCCTTTATTGGTCGATCGAACGTGGGCAAGTCGTCACTCATCAACATGATCACGGACAGGAAGAACCTGGCGAAGACTTCTTCCAAGCCCGGCAAAACACGGCACATCAATCATTTTGAAATTGACGAAAAGTGGTATTTGGTGGATCTGCCTGGCTATGGATGGGCCAAAGTGAGCAAGGCCCAAAAAGCAGAGTGGGGGCCAATGATAGAAAACTACCTGCTCAGGCGCGACACGCTCATGTGCGTATTTGTGCTTGTGGATGCCCGCCTTGAGCCCCAGGCCATCGACTATAATTTTCTGGAGTGGCTGGGCAAGCACCAGGTGCCTTTTGCCATTGTTTTTACCAAAACCGACAAGCTGAGCCAGAATAAGCTTTTCAACACCATGAAACTCCATGAGAAAGTATTGAAAAAGAGCTGGGCCGAATTGCCGGAATATTTTCTCAGCTCCATCATCACCAAGCGCGGCCGCGACGAGATATTGAAATATATAGAAGAGATACTCGGCAGTGCTGCGCGCTGACCCCCTTCGTTTTCACAAAATTCATTTAAATTTGCCGCCTCAATTATTTGCTATGGAATTAAAAGATATCGCTGCAGTGTCTGGTAAGCCAGGCTTGTTTAAAATCATAAAGCCGACCCGCTCAGGATTGGTGCTGGAGAGCCTCGACGACAAAAAGGCAAAGCTGATCACAGGCCCAAACCACCGCGTTTCAGTGCTGAATGAAATTTCGGTGTATACCGTAGATGTGGACAAAACGGTGCCGCTGCAGGAGATTTTGGTGAAGATAAAGAAGGAGTTTGACAGTGATCCCGGAGTAGATGGCAAGTCAGATGCCGAAGAGCTACAGGCTTTTATGCAGCATATAGTGCCCGACTACGATCCTCAGCGGGTGTATGTGTCGGATATGAAGAAGATTGTGTCGTGGTATCATATTTTGCACACGGCTGCCCCGGAAACATTGAACGAGCCGGCAGCCGAAGAGGAAAAGCCGGAGAAGCCAAAAGGAAAATCAAAGAAAGCAGCTGCTGAGGCGGAAGAGGCAGACGATGACACGCCCAAAAAGGAGGTAAAGAAAGCGCCTAAAACCACCAAAAAAGCCGGAGCCTCCAAAGGCAAGGCTTAGTCTCCTTCGTACCAGGTCGATATTACATGGAGTGGCTTGCGTTGCAGATCAGGCACCACCGTACTGCTGTGCGGATAGCCCACCGGTATGAGCAAGAAAGGTTTTTCGTTGGCAGGCCGGTCTAATATTTTCATGAGAAAATTCATCGGGCTGGGCGTATGGGTGAGGGCTACCAGGCCGGCATTGTGAAGAGCCATCAGCAGCATGCCGCTGGCTAAGCCTACCGATTCCCGCACGTAATAGTTGTTTTTCTTCCGGCCGTCATCGTCTAAGTCAAAAGGTTTGGCCATTACTACAATGAGCCAGGGGGCTGTTTCTAGAAAAGGCTTCCTCCAGTCGGTGCGAAAAGGTTTAAGATCTTCCAGCCACTGCTCGTTCATGCGACCGGCATAGTTTTTCTGCTCTTCGTTTTCTGCGGCCTTTCTTATTTCCGCCTTTACAGCCGGCGACGACACGGCACAGAAATGCCAGGGTTGTTTGTTGGCACCTGATGGAGCCGTAGATGCGGTTTTTATCACCTGCTCTATCACAGACTTGGGCACCGGGGTATCAGAAAATTGCCGAACGCTGCGGCGTGTGTTGGCCCATTCATAAAACTTTATAGATTTCTCGACGCTTTGATAGGACTGGTAAGACTCTGGTTCGTAGCGGATGAATGCGTGCGGGTGTTTTTGTATAGGCATAAGGCTGATGGCGTTTCGAAGCTGGTGTGGTTTATACAACAAAGTACCCCCGCCATTGGGTTCCACTTTTGTGCCTTTTCCTTGCAAATGCACCAAGCCTAGGCTTAGAGCGGCTCCTTGCAAGATTATGAGCAAAATGCTAGCTTCTGGGCATGCTTGGTAAAATACAATTTTAGCAAAAAATGCAACCAATTAGGTTGATATACATGAAGCAGCATCTGACAAATGATGCCCCGGCAGCGTTGAATAAACTGACTGGCAACCGCACGTTTGTATTGGAATTGTTCAAATGTGAAGTGTTTACACCGTTCAATTCAACCATAAATTGAAGCTTTTAATACAATAGATTGAATATGTGGCAATTAAAGTTGAGGATGGAAATTTGTGGATAAAATGACCGGGCAATATTTGCTATCAATCCGTCGAAGAGCTAGTTTAAAATGTGGTTTTGGCTGGGTTGCATACCTGGCCAAATTTCACCGGTATGACGCTTCGAACACAGCAGCACATATCACATTCCATAATAATTTAGGTCGTCCAAAGAAAAGTTGTGCATTTCCATTCTCAGGAAAAGTACAATTCAGAGAATTATCGTTTACTATTTTAAAAACTGTTTCTAATGAGTAAGAAAACACCAGCCACGGAAGAGGAAGTTGTTGATTTGAAAGACAACGATGCCAACGTGAAGAAAACATCAGCCAAAAAAGATGAAATGAAGAAAGTGCCGGCCAAAATCATGAAGCGCGATGGTCGGGTGACTGATTTTGACAGTGAGCGGATCAAAAATGCCATTGTACGCTGTTTCAAAAGCCTGGAACGCAGCAACTATGACGCTGAAAAAATCACCGAGCAAGTAGTCAATATTGTTTCGGCCAAGTTTGAGGAGCCTTCCGTAGAGCAGGTGCAGGACATTGTAGAAATGGTGTTGCAGGCTGCCGGCGAATATGAAGCGGCAAAGAAATATATATTGTACAGGGCAGAGCATGCCAAGATGCGCGAGAGCCGTCCGGTACCTGAGGAGATCAAAGCAGCTTTTGATGCCTCAGACAAGTACTTCCCCACACAGCTGCAAAAGTTTCAGTTTTACGACAAATACGCACGCTTCAGCAACCAGCACGGGCGACGCGAAACGTGGATAGAGACCGTAGACCGGGCTGTGGATTATCTTAAGGAACTATCCGACTACCGGCTGCAGCCACTTACCTACAACCGCATTCGCAACGCCATATTGAATATGAAGGTGATGCCATCGATGAGGTTGCTGGCCATGGCCGGTCCGGCAGCTCGCCGAAACAACATCAGCATATACAACTGCTCATATATGCCGGTAGATAGTGTAGACTCTTTCGTAGAAGCACTCATCATATCGATGAGCGGCTGCGGGGTAGGCTACTCCGTGGAGGCCGAATACGTCGAAAAATTGCCCAGGATTAAGCGTCAGCGCGACGAATCGCCCACGCCGTATGTGGTAGAAGACAGCACGGAGGGTTGGGCAGATGCAGTACGCGTAGGGTTGGAAGCCTGGTTTGGTGGCCGCGACATACATTTCAACTACTCACTGGTGCGGCCGGCAGGCGCTGTATTGCGCATCAAAGGCGGACGCGCATCGGGTGCCGAGCCGTTGAAGAAAATGCTTGATTTTGCCCGTTCGCGTATTCTTTCTCGTCAGGGCTCTACATTGAGGCCACTCGATGCGCACGACATAATGTGTGCCATCGGTGCGGCGGCTGTCTCTGGCGGCGTGCGACGTACGGCCATGATTGCACTGTTCGACTACAACGACAAAGAAATGCGCCACTGCAAAGACGGCGACTTCTGGAAAAAGAACAACCAGCGCTGGAATGCCAACAACTCTGCTGTGTGGCCGGAGCGCAAACTCAGCCAAGCCGAAATAGCACAGTTTCTACTCGACATGGTGCATTCAGAGCGCGGCGAGCCAGGTATATTCAACCGGCAGGCCACCATCAACACCAAGCCAAAACGCAGAAAAGTAGCCCGGTTTGGCACCAATCCATGTGGTGAAATCGTGCTGAGACCATTCCAGTTTTGCAACCTGTCGGTGGCAGTAGCCAGGGAAAATGACACCCTCGAAGACTTGAAAGAGAAGGTAGAACTGGCCACCATCATTGGTACCATTCAATCGAAAGCCACACATTTTCCCGGCTTGCGCAAAGAGTGGAAAAAGAACTGCGAAGAAGAGCGATTGCTCGGCGTAGACATCAACGGCCAACTGGACTGCCCATTGGTACAAAAGGCAGAAACACTGAAGGAACTTCAGAATGTGGCCATAGAAACGAATAAAAAGGTGGCCGGCGTGTTGGGCATCAACCAGTCGGTGGCCGTCACCTGTGTGAAGCCTTCCGGCAACTCTTCACAGTTGCTCAACTGCTCCCCCGGCATCCATGCGCGCTGGTCGCCGTACTACATACGCAACGTGCGGGTGGGAACGCATACCCCGGTTTTTAAAGTACTGCAAAATGCCGGAGTGCCTATGGATCCGGAGAACGGACAAACCCGGGAGAATGCCAATACATGGGTGATACATTTCCCGGTGAAATCGCCAGAAGCGGCCATTACGCGCAACGAGCGAACCGCCCTGGAGCAGTGTGAATATTGGCTGATGAATAAGCAGAACTACACAGAGCACAATCCGAGCGTCACCATCACCTACAAGCCCGATGAAGTGCTGGATATCGTGCGATGGGTGTGGGAGAATCAGGATAAAATCGGCGGAATGACCTTCCTGCCAGCATTCAACGCCTCCTTTGACCAGATGCCCTACCAGGAAATCTATAAAGAGGAATATGACAAGCTGGTGGCGGAGTTTCCTGACATCGATTTCAGTAAAATATATCGGTATGAAGAGGAAGATTATACCACTGCCGCACAAGAGCTTGCCTGCATGGCCGGCAATTGCGACGTGATTTAGGATTCCGTTTTATTTCAACAAAAAACCCGGAGGCATTGAGTTTCCGGGTTTTTTTATGTGCTAAGGGTAGAGCGATCAATCTTCATGCACAGGCTCGGTTGGCAGTGTAAAGTAAAAGGTGCTGCCTTCTTTGGGTTTGCTTTCTACCCATATCTCTCCACCGTTTCTATTCACAAAATCTTTGCAGAGCATCAAGCCCAGGCCCATACCTTTCTCATTGGCCGTGCCGGTGGTGGAGTAGTTTTCCAAGCCGAATAGTTTATTGACATTTTCTTCACTAATGCCCACCCCGGCATCAGTAATGGCCACTTCAATATGTTCTTTATCTGCCTTGGCTCTTACTACAATATCACGATCGGAAGCCGAAAATTTCATGGCATTGGTGAGCAGATTTCTGATGATCACTTTTGTCATTTCCAGATCGGCATACACCCGGGTATTGTCATTTATTTTATTGATAAGCCGAAGGTATTTTTTTTCGGCCTGGCCCTTGATCAGCCGCATTACTTCATCTGTGAGTGGTTTCAGATGTATGTGTACCGGGTCTACGTGCATGCCGTGCATTTGTGCCTTGGCCCATATAAGCAGATTGTCGAGCATGTTTGAAGTAATGTCGAGCTTTTCCAGAAGATCTGACGACAGCGCCCGCATTTCTTCCTGCGAAATAGTGCCCCGCAGGTAGAGTGTGAGTGCACCTTTGAGCGAACGCAGCGGGCTACGAAAATCATGTGATACGATGGAGAACAGTTTGTCTTTCAGCCTATTCAGTTCGGCCAACTTTTCTTTCTGATACTCCAGTTCCTGCTCGTGCTGTTTGCGGTCAGATATTTCAAACTGAATGGCCAGATATTGCTTGGGCCTGCCATATTCATCCAGTACAGGAGCTATGGATGTATCTGTCCAGAAGTGCAACCCGTTTTTGGCCTTGTTGCAAATTTCTCCACGCCAGGTATCGCCGTTGGCTATTGTTTTCCAAAGGTTTTCGTAGAAGACCTCGTCGTGCAAACCCGACTTCAGTATGCTGTGTTTTTCACCTATAAGTTCTTCACACCGGTAGCCCGACAGCAGGCACAGGTTGTCATTAATTTGAAGAATGCGGCCTTCCAGATCGGTAATAGAAACCAGCGCCACGTGATTCAATGAGTTGTTTTGAGCCTGAAGCTGCGCGTTGAACTGCTCTGCCAGCCGCAGGGCCGACTGCACTTCCGATTGGTGGTGTGCCAACTCATTATTTTTTTGGAGCAGGTGTGCATGTATCCGCTTTTCTTTGTGGCGTTGTCGTATCAGAAACCACACGCACAGGGCGGATACTACTATGCAGAAACTTAGGGCAAGGCCAATGGTGTGCTGGCGCTGTATCATAGCTTCATTGGCAAGATTTTTTGCAGTTTCTATTTCCGTTTGTTCATTCGATGCACGTTTCTCTGGTTCATTCTGCTGCTGAAGTAGCGGCAAGTGCAGTCCTAATATTCCTGTCGACTTGGTGATGTGCAGCAACTTAGTGGAAGCAGAGGAATTAGGCGGTGAGTATGACTCGGCTGGAGATGGAGCGATGGCATAAACAAGAGTCGCATTCATCAACATCGAAAACAGACAGAATATAAAAGGCCGGTATAGAGTGTTTGGCATATTACCCTTTCCTTTTTTCATTTGAAACAAACAAAACAGCCATTCAGTTATCAATTCATTGGTTTACAGGCATTTTGCTTATTCGTTATCATTTTTTCTGCACGAAAGCACCAACCTGCCAATATGTTCTCAATTAAATGCTACACCAACAAAACAAGTCTATGAAACTGAAAAATTCACGAATAATATTGACCGGCGGCAGCCTGGGAATAGGTAAAGCTACTGCTCGGCTTTTGGTAGATGCGGGCGCGCAGGTGCTGATCACGGGGCGCGACAAGGGCCGGTTGCAACTGGCCTCTGAAGAGACAGGCGCACGCTTTTTCAGAGCCGATGTTTCCAATCCTGAGGAAGTGAAACAGACCATAGAGCGCGCGCAGGAGCTATTTGGCGGCTTGGATGCACTCATCAATAATGCTGGAATTGGCGGCAGCAGGAAGGAACTGACTGAGCTGACCGTGGAGGATTTTCAGAAGGTATATGCGGTCAATATTTATGGCGCATCCATGATGGCACGCGAAGCAGCCAAAATATTTAAAGAGCAGAAGCATGGCAACATCATCAACATAGCCTCCACGGCATCCAAAAAGGGCTATGCGAATGGTTCGGTATATGCCTCGTCGAAGTTTGCCCTGCGCGGGCTCACCGAATGCTGGCAAGCCGAGCTGAGGCCGTATAATGTGCGGGTGATGCTGATCTGTCCGAGTGAGGTGACCACCGCTTTTGGCAGTGAAAACCGGGTGGAGCGGGAAGAGAAGCAGAATAAGCTACGGAGTCAGGAGATAGCCATTACGGTAAAAGCAGCGCTGGAGATGGACGACCGCGGATTTATACCCGAGCTTACAGTGTACGCCACCAATCCCTGGTAGGAGCTTAACTGAAATATTATTGGATCCTTAGTTTTTGGTGATACACATGCCTCAGGTTTACAGACATGGTGGGGTATAGCAATTTGAATAATGCGATATGCCCTCTGTAATATCAAAAGGATCAGGGAATGGTCTAGGTGTATTTAACTTGTGGGCTTGCATAGCTTGTAAATTACTAACAGCCATTTTATAGTTTTCTTCATTAAAATCTTTTATGACGTATCCAATTTCCGGATTATCTAAGATCTCCATCACATCCCCCCAGCCCCCATTCGTAATCACCGGCTTGCCCATAGCCATGATCTCAGCCATTTTGGTAGCGGAGGAGGCTTTCTTTGAAAAGGTGGGTTTGATGAAAAAGATGGAAACTGAACACAGCGAAATGTGCAGCGGCACTTCTTGGCGGGCAGATGAGGTGATGATGAAATCACCCGCAGACAGATTCTTTTGCTGCGCCTTGTCTAGAATATAACTCGGATTTTCTTGGGTAACGAAAAGAAAACGCACATTGGGTTTTTGCTGCTTTAGTACCCGGAAAAAATCCAGCATTTCATCCAGCAGGTACCAGGTACCTACTGAGCCCAGGTAAAGCAGGATAAAATCGCCTTCACGGATGCCGAGCTTTTTGCTCAAAACTTCTTTTTCCTCCGGCATAATCCGGTGGGGATTAAAAAGCTCCGTGTCCACACAGCAGGGAATTACGGTGATGGGCGGTGTGTTTCCAGCACTGAACCAGCTTTCGATTTCCTTTTTAGCCATGTGGGTGAGGCTTACGGTGTGGTCGGCTTCGCTGAGGAACTGCCGCTCTTTCCGCTTAAAATAGTTATAAATGGCTCTAAAGAGTGGGTTGCTTAAATTCCACAGTCCGCCTTCCACCCGCTCATCGGCCCAGAAGCCGCGCATGTCGAAGATGAATGTCAGGCCATACTTTCTCTTAAGTCTCTGCCCCACCAGGCTGGCGATATAGCTGCGGCAGTGTACTATGTCGACGGCGTGGGTTTTATGCAAGCTTTGTGCCTTGTTATACATTAAAAAGACGTCGAGCAGAGTGGAGAATACCGGAGGCCGTTTATGGTAGGGCAGGGGCTCCCAGTGTATGCTCGATAGTTCGCACAGCGTTTCTATGCTTTTCTGCTGCGCAGCAAACCGCTGCTTTTTCTCGAAACTGAGCACTGTAAATTGGAAGCCTTGCTTACTCAGCCCTTGCAGATAGGGCAATATCTGCGATTGGCCAAGTGGGTCGGTAAGGCCGTCGTAGCTGAGGTAGAGGATTTTTTTAGGCATGGAGAATTTGCTGAAAAATGAATTTACTCAAGTGGGGATGCTTTCCCAGAATAGATCAATATGAAATTCTTCGTTTCATCTCTAAAGTCCTCAATGTCTTTTTCTGTGAGATAACCGCCTCGCAGTTGGCTCGCTATGATCTCCGCATAGCGCGATCCCCCTTTTTCATTATGCCGCTTAGCGATGCTGTCATCTATATTTTCGAGTCGGGCATACAAATCCATGTAGGACTCCTTGGCGGATTTGGTTCCGGATTGCCAGTCTCTAATTACAGATTCTGCCATTCTCAAACCTTCGAGATACTCATTTTCCAGCCCTTTGTCCATAACTTGCCAGGCCAGCTTCTTTTCGCCTTTGGTCAGTTCGTGGTACATATTCTAAAGTATAGGTAGTTTGAATTTCATGGTGACTTCACCTGTCTCTTTGTTCACCTCGATTTTTTGGTCGTTTATCCCAAGATCTTTACCCGTAGACATCTTAAAAAGACCTGCGAGAAACTGCATGCCACTGTTCATTACCTGTTCAATTTCCGCAGCTTTGCTATCATTTGAAGTTACGGGTTTTTCAGCGGGCTCAGGAGCCATTTCCTCTTCCTGGCCTTCTTGCGAAAAGTCCAGATCCAACTGATTCCTTGACTCCTCCCTGCCCTCTTCCTCCTGTGAAATCTTTTCGACGGGTTCTTCTTTCCTGATTGGCTGTTGATCCAGAGTTTCGATCATTTGCTCCAGTTGCTCAATAAACTGCGATCTGCCCTTTCGGGAAAAATCGACAAAATCGGTGGCATTGGCCTTATCGAGAACCCCTTCGAACAGGTTTTGCTTCACGATGAGCCCGGCTGCGATCTGCTCTTCTATCGAACCCTTGGTGATGAAATTGTATATCGTCAGCTTCTTACTCTTCTGGCCCAATCGGTCGATGCGCCCTATGCGCTGATTCTTTTTCGCAGGGTTCCAGGGCAGCTCAAAGTTGATGAGCGTGTCGGCTACCTGCAGGTTGAGCCCCGAACCGCCCGCCTCCGTCGATAGAAATATTTTTATGCTCGGATCAGTCTCGAACTTTTTGATCAGAGCACCACGGTTTTTTACCGCCACCTTGCCATTCAACTCTACGAAACCTATTTTATTTTTACGCAGCATATCGCCTATCAGCTTATGTACTTTCACCCATTCCGAAAAGATGATCAGCTTGATATCATTGTTCCTGATGCCTAGGTCTTCCATCAGGATATATTCCAATTCTTCCAGCTTTGGCGATT
This sequence comes from uncultured Roseivirgaceae bacterium, assembly GCA_964596645.1. Classification (GTDB taxonomy): domain Bacteria; phylum Bacteroidota; class Bacteroidia; order Cytophagales; family Cyclobacteriaceae; genus CAVQEK01. The sequence goes on along the minus strand of CAZQVB010000019.1, from coordinate 24,986 downwards.
CGTTGGTTTGGTCGTCGATCAGGTAGGTGGAGTCACACACCATCCGCATATTGGTCAGCAGCATCTGGAGTTTTTTCAAGTCATAGGGCGTGAGGTATTTTTTCCTGACGATCTGGCCCAAACTGCTCACGAACGAGCCGTGCATTTCGGACTGGAGCGGCGACATTTGCATCGGGATGTCCATCTGCTGCATATTGGGCAATTCGTCCAGCACCTGTCTTTTTTGCCTGCGGATCACGATATTTTCCAGCTTTTTGTTGAGCGATTGCAGGTTGTAGTAGCCATTGATTTTGTCTTTGCGTTCCGGGTCAAACAGGCAGTGCTGGTAAGAGAATTCCCACAAAGGCCCAAAAAAATGAGGATTGAGAATGGACACAATCGAGAAGATATCGATCAGCTTATTTTCTATTGGCGTGCCGGTGATCACAAGTGTGTGCCGGGCATTCAACCGCTTGACAGCCGAGGCGGTCTTGGTCTCAAAATTTTTGACACGCTGGGCTTCGTCCAAAATCAGGAAATCGATGCCGGCACGGTTAATGGCTTGTGAATCGCGCAATATGGTTTCGTAGTTGACGATAAAAAAGAACACATCTTTGCGGAGATAAGCTTTTTCCCGCTCTTCCGGAAACCCCTCTACAATCGCTGCCTTTTCTTCTGTAAAACGCTCAATCTCCGATTTCCACTGCGACTTCAGCGATGCCGGGCACACGATCAATGTCTTTTCGAAACCGAAAATATTCTTTTTCAATACTGCAGCAGAAATGGCTTGTAATGTCTTGCCTAAGCCCATTTCGTCGGCGATGATGGCTGCCTTGCGAAAAAGGACGAACTCAATGCCCTTTTTTTGATAGGGAAAAAGAGTGGCTTTAATGCCACTGTAGTCGGGCTGGTATGATTCGGAAAGCTGTTGCAGCAGACTACGATCATACAAAGCTTCGAGTTTTTCATTCACTTCCGGCCTGATGTGAATCCGTTCAAGTTCCTTGGACTCTTCTATAAAATTCAGAAAGCCGGTGATTTCGTTTTCAGCAATAAATGACTTTTGACCAAAATATTTTTGGATGAGATTGTTTTCGTCCGGCTCAAGATCATGGGGAAAATACCAACTGATGCTGTTGTCGTTGAGCGGGTCACAAAAAATCTCTATAAAGGGGTATTTTTTGCTTAGCCGCTTGTACAAAGACTTGTTCGACTTCAGCTTGTCGAAAGCCCACATGATGTGCTTGGTGGTGCCTAGTTTGTTCAGCTTCGAGTCTTCGCTGTTGCTGTATCCCGTTTCCTTTTCAAAGTCGCGCAGGAAAATCCGGTATTCGACGCCCCGTTCGTTGGTGAGAAGATGGTCGCCATGCATGATGTTGGCCCACTTTATTTTATAGTCAGCTTTATTTGCTTTAATCCGCCTTTCGGCCAATACGCGTTGCCGCATCCCTTCCCGCGTATATTTCTTGTGCTCTTCATGCGCTTTGGGGTTCAGGCTGTCCAACTCTGCTATCACAGCCAGCAAACACCCATACCCACTGGCATCCCATTCCACCGACTCACCTTCGACCAAAAAATAAATACAGTCCTCCTCAAATGTGATCGCACAATCCAATCCTTCATCAGAACCATCCTCCACTACAAAGTCAAATTTAATCCCCGATTGCGAAAGCAGCGTGCATTTATCATCATTGTATAGCTGAATCCCTGCCTCTATTTCCTTGGGTTGTAGGCTTGCTTTCAAGGACAGGAGCTGGTCCTTTGCTTGCTTTTTTAGGTTCATGTTATGGAAGTTTTGAGTAAAAAATATTGAGAATAATACAAAGAGGGGGGGGGAATATAGAAGTGTGCAGGGGAAAAATTGAAGAACAATGACGGATCACTAAAATGAGGTGCTGATCTTTTTGGCTTATTAATAAAGAAAATGCGCCGATACCATCTTAATTGGTGGCAAACTTGGCAAATAGGCCCTTTTCTTCAATAGCAGATATTTTCTGACGCAGTCAATATCTCAGCAAGTCTTCGAGACCTGCTTTACTTTTGTCAACTCCAGATTCGAAATCCTGCCCATTCTGATTGTTAATCGATCTTTTGCCACTGATCGAACATGAAAAGTCAGGATTTCGGAGGGCTTATTTAAGTTGTTGTCACCATTGGGAGAAAGGACCACTTTGCCTTTGTAGTTTTTAACGCTTGTCGTCAGCGGGCACACAATCACCACATTAAGGTATTGGTTCATAAGGTTGCCACTGATGATGACAGCCGGACGCCCCTGTTCGCTTTCTTTCACAGGGTCAAATACAATTCCCAAATCTCAGCTTGCAGTATCTTTTTCCTGCAATTGTGTAAGGTATTCGACCATTCCCTCTTCTGCTATAGACATGAGCCCGGTATCCTGCGCGGCTCGCTTAAAGTATTTGATGTATTCTGCACGATTGAGTTGATCGAGGTATATTTTCAATGTGTTTTCTATCAGCATATTCTTGGGTTTTTTCAATCCCTTGGCAGCGGCATTCAAGCCATCTGCTATAGAATAAGTCTAATCCTTGGCTACTATTCCATAAACAACATTGCAATTTAGGATTGTAATCCGAAATTGTTATAACCATTTTGTGAGTTAAGTCTTGATTTGCTATAAAATAAATATGACCATTAAGTCTAAAACAAAATCGACCTGAAATACGAGAACGAATTTCTGTGGATGGCAATTGGGGAATAAGACCGAATGGATTTCAAGTAATACTTGATCGAGGCGGATTTGTAGGAGGCTCTTGACAGGTGGTTGGCGAGGTAGAGATAGCGATGCGCTTTGAAAACATGTTGTTTTTCCATGAATTCTTTTTGGAAGCATGGATTTTTGACAACGATTTCAATGCTTTTTTCAATGCGACGCACCAGTTGGTCGTTGTTAAAATTCACTACGCTTCTGGCTTGGTGCTGAATGATAGCCGCACTGATCCTGTTGGAATACCTTAGAGGAAATCGACAAGCCAGGTCCAGCCAAAGCAGGTAATCTTCAGAACCTATGATGTCCCGATCCTCATGGAAACGGAACATCTTTATGATGTCTTCCCTGACAAATACTCCAATGCAACTGAGGTGGTTTCCGGTGATCAACGAGTTGTTGACATTTCCACGTCGTTCGTTTTCTCGTCGCAGCACACTACCATTTTCGTCTTTAACCTCATAGGCCAGATGAAACCATTCGGGATTTTTATGGATTTTCAACATCTTTTGTGCCTCTTCCAGGCACTGAGGGTATAAGAGGTCGTCGCTATCCAAGAAAGTTACATACTTTCCATGCGCCCGTTCGATACCAAAATTCCTGGCGATGGCCCTCTCCTCGTTTTTCTTTTTAGAATATCGAATCCGCTCGTCAGGGATTGATTTAACTATTTCCGCGGTATTGTCCGTACTGCCATCATCCACAATGATCAACTCAAAGTCCTCAACCGTCTGCCCCAAAACGGCATGAATGGTTTTTTCGATACGCCCGGCGCGATTGTATGTGGGGATGATGATGGAGAAGTGGGGCATTCTTCAGTCTTGATGAAAGCTGTCAGGATTGTAAAATCCTGTGAGGATTAAAGAAGACACTATCTAATAAAGTCAACATAATTTTCAGGAGACACCACATTGAATTCATTTTCAGGATAGCTCTCGGCAAATACTGCAGGTAATTTGCTTTTTTTCCGGGTGTTCCATTTAAACTCATAAGCGTGAAGTATTCCATCGTATTCTTCGATATAATCTATTTCTTGTTGGCTATGAGTTCGCCAAAAGAAACGGTTGAGCCACAAGCGTTTATAAGAGGTGTATTTATACCTTTCGGAAATACAATAGTTTTCCCAAAGAGCTCCCACATCATTTCTGGCTTCTAGTGGGTTGAAATTTCTAATAATGGCATTCCTCAATCCATTATCAAAAAAATATATTTTCCTGCTCTTCTTTATTTCATTTCGCAAGTTTCTGTTCAGTGAGGGCAAGCGGAATATGATGTATGCCTTTTCTAGCAAATCAATATACCGATCAATAGTTTTGTAATCAGAGTTCAGCAATTGACCAAGCTCCGTCAATGAAACTTCGCTTCCAAGTTGCAAGGCTAAGGCCTGCAATAACTTTTCAATCAATGTCGGTTTCTTGATTTGCTCCAGTATAAAAATATCCTTATATAAAAATGCGTCTGACAATCTGCCCAAGACCTCCTTTTTGTCATCCTCTCCCGCCACCACCTCAGGATAATATCCATAAACTAGACGTTGTTCCAAGAGACGTTTTTCTGCTAACAGTCCATGATGTTCGACCATCTCCGAAAATGATATGGGGAAAAGCATGAAGTCATACTTTCGCCCAGTGAGTGGTTCACTGATCACATTTGCCAGCTCAAAAGCAGAAGAACCAGTTGCAATAATCTGCTTCTCAGGAAAGTTGTCAATCATTATTTTTAACGATAAGCCAATATTGCCAATTCGTTGAGCCTCATCTATGAACACTAAGTCATAATTCTTAATCAGTTCACCCAGCTTTGTGCTTGTTGCATTGTAGAATGTTTGGCGTATATCTGCATCATCTCCATTTAGCCATAATATGGTTTTTTGAATTGATTTTGATATTTGCCCAAGCAAAGTTGATTTACCTACTTGGCGTGCGCCGTATAGGTGAATTATTTTTCCTTTAAATATTTTGTCTAAAATTTCTTTTTGTAGAACCCGATTGATCATTGGAATTGCTGATTTCAATGGCAATATACAAAAATGCAGGAACGTAATCCTGCATTCAACATAAATTACAGGATATCGACCCTGTAATTAAAGTGAATTAAAGGGTTTTGAAGACTTTAACCTATGGGGTAGAAAAAGAAAATTCCTGCCCATGCTGTCGTGATTCAAGGAATCCAATTCTACAAAACCTCCATGACTGACAGTATATATTCTGTACCCAAGACCATTTAAAAAGGCTTCGGTCTCAAAAACCTTGGGCAAGTTCCTTTGAAACAAGTCCTTATTTGAGAAAGCCCTCGTAAAGATTTCACAAAAAATGATTGGTCGGGTCTTTTTGATGGTTGCCATTCCACCCAAGATCACCTCATGCTCGTGATTCTCGACATCTATTTTGATGAAATCAGGAATCACATCATGTGCCGCGCAAAAGGAATCGATAGTTTCCACTTTGGTCCTAAGGATTTTCAATGGATTTTTAGCATGATTTTTTGTGAAATTAAAGTCATAGGATGAAACGGTGGTCATGCTGCCATCGGCAGGAAGGCACATCTCCAGAAACCCCTGCTTGTCGCTGATCCCAATATTGTAGGCCTCCACATTAGTCAAGCCGTTCAGGTCGATATTTTTGCACAAGCGCTTAAAATTAGCCGGGTTGGGCTCAAACGCAAAGGCATGGGAACTTGGTAACATTTTCCCAAAGGCGATACTGAACAGGCCGTTGTAGGATCCAATATCCATGAACTGTAGGTTCTCCTTTAGGGCCAATTTTGAAATCATCAGCTCGATTTCCGTAATTTCTTCGCTCTCATTATCGTAATATATATTGCTAATCAGGTAGTCATCGCAGTTGCTATGAAATTTGAGGTGTGCACCCGAAATTTTTAAATCAACCACGCCAATTAGGGGCCACTTTGGCTCCAGCCGTTTCAGCTTGAATATTTTTATGAAAAAAGCGACTATGCGATTTATCAAAAAAAACATCCTCAGAAACTTGAAGACTTTCAAAAGAGGCACAAGACTAACGGGGGGAGTTTTGATATAATGCTTCCAATTTTTCTATCATGTGGCCGAGTGCAAATTTCTGTACAGAAGATTTGCCATTCTCGGTCAGCATAATTCTTAAAATTTTATTTTCAATCAGTTCTATCATTGATTGATAGATAGCCTCGCTATCGCAAAACGGCACCACAAGCGCATTTTTTTCATGCTGAATAAACTCTGGAGCTACGCCGGAAAGCGTGAATATGGAAGGAATGCCGGCGGCTAAAGCTTCTACATAAGTTTGCCCAAATGCTTCGATGGTCGGGTTGATCGGGGTGTGGACATAGATATCAAATAGTTGGTACAGTGCAAATAGGTCATTTTCAAATTTGATGATTTGATATGATTCAGCGGGCAGTTTATGGAGCAATTTTTCTATTTCAGTCTTATAGGGGCCATTGGCATTGGCGAGAACAAGAAGTGCATTGGGATGGGTTTTGAGAAGCTTTTTAAAGGCAGGAATGATGTATTGGATACCTTTCAGATGGAACCAACGTGCAATCACACCTATGATCGGGCTTCTATCATGGACTACATATCTTTGCCGAAGATCATTAATCTTGCTGCGTCCCACTTCCTCAAATTCATCCAATTTAAATCCATGATGGATCAGGTGGATTCTTTCGTGATTTACCTTTTCTCTTTCAACGAGAATATTTCTTACATTTTCACTTATAGCAACGATATCGGTTGCCAGCCCATTGAGTAGGACGTCGAGGCAAACGCCCTTTTTGTTGTATTGCCAGTTGTACGTGCCATGATGTCTGGTGTAGACGCGCTTTTTTATTCCTGCCAGTTTTGCTGCCATAAGCCCGATGAGAGTGGCATGAAACAGGTGGCAGTGGACAGCATTTGGTCGCGTATCACGGAGAATTTGCGCCGTTTGCCAGATTGCCCTTGGCAAATCTTTTAATCCGCAGTAGTCGATTCGTAGAAAAGATACATGCTGGCTGACGAGGAAGGCCTCAAGTTCAGATTCACCAGCATTTAAAAGAATAAATGAAAGCCCGAATTTTTCTTTATCAAGTTTTTCAACTATCCACTCAAAGGCAATAGCCTTATTGATGTTGGAGATAAGGTAGGCGACCTGCTTCAATCAAGTGGTTTATTCGTATAAATTCTCCCGAGACCGGTAACCGTCAAATCATAAATCTTAAACCGAATTCTTTTTGGCAAAAAAAGAAAATCCTCTTTATCGATCATTTTGACAAAAACAGAATTGGAGAACATATAGAATATGAATCTCTTCATCCAGTTCATATGATGGAAATACAATGGTTTTCTGAGAAATTCGTTGGGCAATCTCTTTGATAGAACATCATTTGCTTTTTGATACTGCCTTTGCCTATTTACATAGCTTCTGCAAGTCACAAAATCATCATGCCAGGCAATGTTCGATTTGTCGAAATAGACATTATATCCATGATCCAATGCCCTTATGCCCAGCTCAAAATCCTCAGCATCTTTTAGTCGCTCATCAAAGCCACCAAGCTTTTCGAAAAGAGATTTGGGAATTGAAAAATTAGCCGCCGTCAGGAACAGGTTTTCCTTACTAAGCTCGTTTAGCCCCTCATGGTACTTAGCTGTCCACTTCAAACTTAGATGCCTTTTGAACTTTTGCACATCGGTTTTGCATCGAACATTCTCTTCCAATTGATTCCCGCCATAGATGCAATTCGGGTGATCTTTATGGAAAACCAAATGCTTCTCCACCGAAATTTCTGTGGGCCGCATGTCGTCGTCATAAAATATCAGTAGTTCGCCTGTAGCTGCACTTGCTCCATAATTTCTGATTGCCGCCCTGCCCCTATTGGTCTGTTCGATGATCTTGAAATCCTTGAAAGAAAATGTCTGCTCTTGAAGCAACTCCCTAGTATTGTCAGTGGATCCATCAATAGCGACAATTACTTCAAAATCTTTCACGGTCTGATTTTTAAGTGCACACAAAACGTTTAGGATGCGTGAGCTTCCGTTATAGGTGCTGACGATAATACTAACTTTCATCTATCCATTACTAATGAAGATTTTTATTACTTTCTTCAATCGAGATATTGTCCTGGAGTTCTTATAGAACAATACAATACTCGATAAATATGGAAATCTGATTTTTGAAGAATGCGTTATTATTTCATTAATGGATCGTGCTTGAATTAAAACCAACCGAGGCCAAGCCTTAGGTTGAAGCCAATGAAAATCTATAGCCTCATTGTAATTTGAACTATTCAATGACTTCCAAAAATCAAAATACTTCTTACGATCAAAATCATTGCTGTGACCCCAATTAGCAATTTTATCTTTTATTTCTGATTCACTACGTGCCCAGGATTGATGCAGAATTAAAAAATTGGTATAAAGATTAAAATTGCCGTTTCGTCGACCGTATTCATAATATGGTTGTCTAGTGGCTATTTGCATGTATTCAACCCTGTCAATAGTAATAGGATCAATACAAAGATACCCTTTCTCCGTCTGTTTAAATAAGACAAACCAAGGACATGAGACGTTTGTCCTTCTGGTTTTCGAGACTGGAAGTGATCTCAAATATTTTACGAATTCACCAAATGCAATAAAATACTCATCACAATCGAGCTGTATGTGCCATCCTCCCTTGCCCAAATGAATTGCAAGTTCATTTCTTTGACGCACCTCATTTTCCATCGGAGTTAATTCAGGTAAATAATAGTCATCTTCAATTACACGTATTTTAGAAGCAAAATCGATATGCTGTACTAGCTCGTGAAAATCCCTGTCATTGAATGCATATTTGTTACCTGACCAACTGATTCTCTTTCTGTCAAGAGAAAGATATATAAGATCAGCGTTTTCATATACTCTTGGCAATGAGAATGCTAAAAGCTGCCAATCATAAGCCACACAAAAACCTACTTTAACCTCCACTTAAGTAATTCCCTTATTATTTTAATTTTAGTGTAATAAAGAAGATCAACATAGAAAACCGGCATAGCGAATGGCTTTCTAATAATCCTTTTTATCGAATAAACAATACCCTTTAAATACTGATCTTGGATAAAACTTTGTATTGCTATAGTCTGAAAATGAAGAAAATGATGCCTAAATAAGTATTCAAGCCTATCAATATTCCCACTAAATTCGAGAATTTGGAAAGGTGTATTTCCTTTTAAGATCTTCCCTATAAACCTTTGAGCAATTGCTTTTTTGGGTCTGAGCCAATAGTGATGAACTATATCCTGGCACGTAATTATTGATGTCTCTTTCTCTAAAACATATGAAAAGGCGAATTGCTCGGCTCCGTGATGGCGGACATTATCATAGAGTGCATCTGTAAGAGCGTATACATATTTGAGCAAATGGAGGTTAGCTTTATGAATACCAATAACCCCGGCATTCCACGATGAAAAATCAGCTTGAACTTTAATTGCTTTGTCCTTTTTTACAAACTTTATCTTATCGTCTACCAACGAATTGTACAATTGCTTAGTTAAATTGGAATTATGCAAAGTTCTGCAATCCTCAAATTTGAACTCGTGGGTATGAAAAAGAGAAGTATCTTCTGATATTTTGCTTAAAATAATGGAGAAGTCTTGTTTGACAATGGTATCACAATCAATGTACAAGTACCGCTCGAATCTTTGCTTTTGATTTGCAACTAATTCAATCGAAGCTATTTTGATCCTGTGAATAAAGTCTATCTTACCACGCATTCTAACTAGGTCACTCTCAGAAACCTCAACAAATTCAACAGCACACACATCGGGCAGATTATGTTCAAAAAATTGCTTGTTATCAGTTACAAGAAAAATAGTTTTATCGGAGAATATATTTGATGCACAAAATGAGAAAATAGAAAATACACACTGCTCGTATATTTCCTCCTTTTCAAAGGCCTGATAAATAACCGCTGTTTTAGTTATACCCACTCAAATTCAGGAATTTGGATCCCTGCAGGAAATTCTTCGTTTGCATGAAAACCAACATAGTTTTTTGGAGCAATGACTTTGCGATTTCTTTTCATGGAAAGAAATGCGCCCCACCAGGCGAAAGAGCTATTGGAAATAATCAACATATCAGCATGCTGTATCAGTTGAAACTGGTTCGAAACGGTGTCATTGACATAGATAAAATCAAGTTGAGATTTTCCTTTCAGCTTTGTCTCTGCGTCGGAAATGTCGTCGGAAACCACAAATATTTGATATTCCATAGTATTGATTTTGGAAAGTTGATCTAGATACCAATCGATGGGAACAACGGCGGAGACGTTGTTATATTCAGTTAATTTATAGTTATGGTAATCTCCCAGCCTAATTGATATTACCAATACTTTTTTTTTGCTAAGGATTGAACCATATTTAGTGAGGAAGGATTTATAATATCTTTTTTTTATCTTAAATAATTGTCTTAGTTGCAGAATATGCGGCCTGTATATTTCCCCGTCTTGAAAATAGCCGATATACTCTGTTTTATCGGTGAAAGATTGATGCCGAATTTTAATTCTACAATCAAGATTGCAGAATCTGGACTTGAATTTTATAATTGATTGAAGCTTTGTGTACAACTTAGCGATAGTAGTGCTTTCAAGAAGTGAATATGGCCATACGAGTTGAAATATTTTAAGATCGAATTCCTGGTGATAAGTATCAACCAATAAAATCGTATTTAGTTTTCTTGAAACCAAATGACCAAATGCAAATTGGAACATCTGATTTCCCATTCTCCCTCTTAACCGGACTCTAATCATGCCTTAGATTTTGAACAATATTAGAACCGTCCACATTTCTTCCCTTTTGAATGATTATTAAGTTATGGAAAAAGTGAATTGCAACTATATATTTATCAAAATAAGTTGGTGAATATGTAGGATCAATGAACTCCTCGTAATTCAAACCATCAATCAACTTTTTAAAATACTCCATTGCAGTAATTCCTTTAGAATTCTGCCCATCTCCATAATCTGGCCAATAGGAAGTTTGGGTGTCCTCAATAACGTATAGACCATTGTCACTTAAGCTAGGAAAAAGAACTTCGAAAGTTTTTATTATGTGACTGTTAATGTGGGATCCATCGTCAATTATTACATCAAACGTGCCAACGTTTTTAATTAATGTCTTTAAAAATAAAGGATCCTCCTGCCTTCCCTGTAAAATTCTAACTCGTCTAGAAAAAGACAATCGCTTTTCATAGTAATCAATACCTACAATTTGTGCAAGTGGAAAGTACATTTCCCACATTTTTAAGGACTGTCCTCCCTTATGTACATCCTCATAACCTCCAATGCCTATCTCCAAGAACTTTATTTTGTGATACTTGAGTGGGGCTAGAAAATTTCTATATATCGGTATATAATTATGTCCATCGGACTTATCGGTACCGCAGTACTTGGCTAATCGAGAGAGACTTATTACATTTAAAGTGCTTCCCAAACACAAAAGATAGTATTTTGTTTTTCGTAATTTACTTAATAACCAATCATTCATCCAATTTGGGTTTTAAATACAGCCACTCCATTATAGAGGGTCTTCCCTCTCCAAACAGATATAATTTATCTTGAATTGAAAAATCTTTGGTTTCAGGCAAGCAATATTTTGAAGCTTTATGTACATCGTCAATGCTAAAAACTGATTTTATAAAGTGAGTCGTCGAAAACAGGCTTCTTAATTCAGATGATATGTTTAGATCCAAATAATCATGCGCCTCGATTAAAAGAGTGCAATGTTCTAAAGCCCTAATGGCCTTTCGAAATAAATGCATTTCACAACCTTCACAATCGCAAACTATGAGGCCGCGCCCGGTAAATTTAAAATTGACAAGGTACTCCGGAGTGCAATAGGAATCAATTGAAATGTCCTTCGAAACATTATTGATCTCGGCCATTTTACGGGTTAAGATTTGTGCATCTGCGTCAGGATCAAATGCGTATATCTTTGATTTCGGCATTCGTAAGGCCAAACCCACGGCATAATATCCTTCACCACTGCCGATATTTATGATTTCAGAATATTGCTTTAAGCATATTTCTTCGAGGAAAGGATGTATTTCAGATTCATATGTTCCTAAAATCTTAGGAATAAATGCGCTCCCCACTGCACTAGATTCCGGATATTTTAACCCAAAAAAGGGCCCACGAAGTACAGTTCTAGCAGAAAGCTCGTTTTGGAGCAATTTCAACAATCTTCTTTGTTGAAATTGTGCTTTTTGATGTGCTTCTATGTCAAGCCTGATTTTAACCATTTTGTGGCCTATTTGAGCAAATGGCGCGGTCACAAACCATAAGGCGTCATTTGTGGCGAGGGCGTTTATAAAAGAATTGTAAAAATGCTTCAGCATTTATATTCTAAAATTAAAGCAGTGAATGGAGATTTGCGATTAATTTCTTCTATTCCTATAGAGGCTTTTAAAGTTCATCCAAGCTTTACGCGAAAAGGCTGAATCATTATATTTTTCTAAAATCCTGTACCACAAGAGTTTTGGTAATTTTCCTGGTGAGAAGTCATTAATTGGTTTTCCTATTTTATGCGGAAAATGCGAAAGATAGAATTTATATTGACGCCTGAAGCGATTTTTACACAACATATTCCAAGGACGCTGCAAGGTGAAGTGAATAAGATCAGTTTCATTTTTTATTTTCTGTAAAGCTTCAGAGGTCACAACCTCAGGAAAGTACGAGTAAAGAAAGTTGTATTTTTCAGGGAGTTTTTTCCATTTGTGATGAAGAACGGCATTTAATGCACACTGATCAACATAGCGGATACGTTCAGGATACTTTGTTAAATAGTCAAAGGAACATTCAGATACTTTTGTTTCCCGCCAAAGTTTTAGGTCTATTAGTAACATGCCCGAGTTGAAGTATTCACCATGTTGGTCGATACCTATAAGTGGTTGTGACTTTACGTAGTTGTCATATACAGCTCCAACGCAATATCCTTCCAAGTTCTCTTTATATAGTGATTCCAAAGATCGCAGGGCTATAGTATCGGAGTCGAGGTAAATAATTCTATCAATTGTATCTGGCAATAGTAATGGAAAGTAAAGCCGGTAATATACGGCCTCTGACCAGGTGCTCATTCTTACAAAAGTGCTAACTTTTGGGTCACATATATTATAAAATTGAATGGCGTTGCTATAAGAGCCAACGAACGATTTAATATCATTCACTTTTGATTCACCCGTATCAGAGGCAATTACGTGCAGAGATAAACCCCCTCGTGCATGATTGTGCATAAGAGAGGAAATAAGTGCACAGAAGGGCTTAAAGTAATTATCATCATAGGCACAGGCAATATGAACTACCATACCTTAAATCTACTACCAGTAATTTTCTTTATGAAAATATTCAACGATTTAAAGAAAATTTTTCCCGAATTAGATAGCCCCGACTGACCACTTAGTATAGTGTCATACTCTTTACGTATCTCCAAATAAAGTTTGGGGTGGACCATCGGGATAAGCATTGAAGGATTCTTTTCCTTTGTTATCAAGAACATATTCTGACTATACCACCAAAGTACGCCTTCATCATTCCAAAATATCTCCCTTAGGACATCATGGAAGTAATAGCCATGCGAAGCGAACTTCTCCTGCCAATAAGTAGGCCATTGTTCATTAAGATGGTTCTGACCATCTTGTCCTGGAATGGCCGCCCCAAATACTATCCGATCACCATGTTGCACAATAAATTTCACAAAACGATCTGCCGCTGATTCCGGAATATGTTCTGCAACTTCCAAGCAAAGGACAAGGTCGAAGGTTCGGTTGAGATTTTTGGGGTGCACTAGGTCTTGTACTATAAAAGACGAATCCGGTATTTGTAGCATTGATCTATCTACATGATCACCATCTATACCGATGCACTCTTTAGCACCATTTTCTTGAAAAGCACGCAGCCAGGTTCCTGTACCACATCCGATGTCCAGTACAGTTTTAATCAGACCCAACTTCATCAATTCTGGAACAACAATGCGCGGCGATATTAGGTTGTGTAGTTCTTCAGTATGAATATATATTGGCTTCATAAATTTTACTCAGTCTTATCGGCTATATTGTATAAAACCGGATTTTGAACCGGACCATAGGTGAATTCCGCATTGAGTAAAACAGGCCCCCACCAATTTAGGGAATCATTATTGATAAATGTGTTATGCTGGCTATTTACAATCTCTAATTGTATTTTTCCTATTATCGTGGCAAGCCAACCTACAAATGCCTCGGCAAAACAAAGATCAAGTGTATATTTCCCTGAACGAATTTCAGGTATATGGAATTTGTAATGAAATGTATATATGCCTGGCTTGTAAACAAAACTCTCTTCCTTTACAAATTTGGAATAGCTTCCTATAACGACATCATTTTTTTTAAGATGCAATTGAAACTCAAAAGCTATCTTCTTTGTGAATTCTATGTCGAAAAAAATGTCAAGACAATTGCTATCAGTATATTGATTTAAAAGGGTAGAGTTATTGATCGCAATATGACTGATCCGCTCAGTATTTCTATAATATTTAATATTTTCTATAATATGTCCAGTCGTATGATATCCAGTGATGTAGCGGTCTATGGCCGAAACAATATTGCCATTGTAGATTAAATTTCCATTTTCAAGCAGCATTCCTCCTTTACAAAGAGTTTTAAGCGATGGTAGATTATGACTCACAAACAACACCGTCCTCCCTTCCCCTGTCACATCTTCCATCTTGCCCAGACATTTTTTCTGGAACTCCGCATCGCCCACCGCCAACACTTCATCAATGATCAGGATTTCAGGTTCTAAATGGGCGGCAACGGAAAAGGCCAGGCGCACTTTCATGCCGCTGCTGTAGTGCTTTACTGGGGTGTCTATAAAGTCCTCCACGCCACTAAAGGCGATGATCTCATCGAACTTGGCTTTGATCTCGGCACGCCGCATGCCGAGGATGGTGCCGTTGAGGTAGATGTTTTCGCGGCCCGTGAGTTCCGGATGGAAGCCGGTTCCTACTTCGAGCAAGGAGGATACCCGGCCGTTGATCTCAAACCTGCCTGTCGTTGGTTTTGTAATTCGGCTGAGTACTTTGAGCAAGGTGCTTTTGCCTGCTCCGTTTCGTCCTATGATGCCAACGGCTTCTCCCTGCTTTATTTCGAAAGAAATGTCTTTGAGGGCCCAGAAATCATTATTGGCTGATGGCCGATGGCTGCCGGCTGATGGTTTGAATGATCGAAGAAGGTTTCCAAAAGTCTCCCTAAATTCCCCGGACTTCTTCCTGCCGATGGTATATCGTTTTCCTATCCCTTCTACTTTTATTGCTATGTCTGACATACTATTTATTAACCGCAAGGGGCGCAAAGGTCGCTATAGCGTTGCGATCGTTGCGTAATCCTTTGCGTCATTGCGGTAAAAAAACACACCGCAAGGGGCGCAATGTTTAGCGCTAAGGTCACTATTGCTTTGTGTGTATTATGAATTCCTTTGTGTTTTTAACTAACATTTCTCAACGTTGCTATATTCTTTGGACATTGTCCCCGTATTCACCTTCCGGTTCTTTCAGGCTGCTGGGGAATATGTCATCTAAGGTTACTATAAGTCCTGGAATGGCAATCGACTCAATTTCGTCAATGAATGTATACGGTCGTTTTGCCTGATACTTTCCATTTGCGTTAAGCACAAACTGACTTATACTGCCCTCTGCCGGATAAACCACCCAATATTCTTTTACCCCGGCATCTTCATATTGATCATATTTTTCATGCAGGTCTTTGTTTGCAGAAGATGGCGAGATGATTTCCACAACCAAATCCGGCGCACCGTTGCAACCTTTTGCATCTAATTTACTTTCGTCACAAACTACTGTAATGTCAGGTTGAACGACTGTATCCGCCTGTTCATCTATATTGGATATTTTTGGCAGACGCACATCGAAAGGTGCATGAAATACCTGACAGGGCTTACCTTTCAAATAATTTCGAACTTCTCCAAATATAGCTCCTGACACCTGCTGGTGCAGTACACTTGGTGCAGGTGACATTTTGAAAATTTTGCCTTTTATCAACTCTACCCTTTCTGCGAGATTCCAGGTGAGGTAATCAGCATAAGAATAAATGCTGTTGAGGTTTAATTGATTGATGTCCGTGATCATAAAGTCAGTTATTAGATTTAACCGCGAGGGACGCAAGGTTTAGCGCAAAGGTCGCTATTGCGCTGCGATCGTTGCGTAATCCTTTGCGGTAAAGAAATCATAAATTATTTGCTACACGCTTTATTCCGTTCTTGATCAATGCTACATTAAAATTAATGAGCATCCCTAATCTGCAATTAGAAAGCTTTAAATAAGTCAGTATCTGAGCTAAGTGAACATCATTTAGTGCTTCAACAGCTTTAATTTCAATAACGACCTTTTTCTCCACCAATACGTCAACCCTATAACCAACTTCCAATTGAACCTCTTCATATATCAATGGAAGTGCCTTTTGCTTTTCAATGCTTAGCCCTGTCTTTTTCAATTCATAATACATGCATTCCTCATACGCACTTTCTAAAAGGCCCGGGCCTAGGTTGCGGTGCACTTTTAGGGCGGCATCGAAAATCACTTTTGAAAGCTCGTTTTCTGTCATAACACAGCGTTTAACCGCAAGGGGCGCAAGATTAAGCGCAAGGTTCGCTATAATGGTTTGCGTTCTTTGCGAATCCTTTGCGCCATGGCGGTTAAGTTTATACAATATCAGCCATCACCTCCTCCACCTTTCTGAAGTAAAACAGGCTGCTGACAAAAAGCACCAAAATCACAGCCATGGAGATATAGAAATAGACGTCGGGTGGCTTACCGCCGAATACACTCCAGCGGAAGCCCTGTATCACTCCGGCCATCGGATTGAGGTTGTAAATCAATTGATACTTTTCTGGTACCAGCCTTGCCGGATAAGCGACCGGGGTAGCGTACAATCCAAATTGTACTAAAAAAGGGATCACATGTTGAAAATCCCGGTAGCGGATCGTAAGTGCGCTGAGCCAAATACCCACCGATAGTGCGGCCAAAATGTTGAGTAAAATAAAGAGAGGGGCGAAGATAATTTGGAATGATGGGGTGAAGCGGTAGACGGCCATGAGTATGGCCAGCATGATGAGCGAAACTCCGAAATCCACGAAACCCACTACGGCTTTACTGAGCGGTATCACCAGCCTGGGGAAGTAGATTTTCTTGATCATCTCCTGCGCCCCAATCACACTGTTGCCCGACTGGTTCAGCACGAAGCTGAAGTAACTCCACATGGCTATGCCACTGATGGCAAAAAGCGGGTAGGGTACCCCACCCGTATCTACTTTGATGGCCATGCCAAAAACCAATATAAACACCAACAGCGTAGCCAACGGCTGAAGCAGTGCCCAAAGAAAACCCAAAAATGTTTGCGCATACCGCACACGAAGGTCGCGGTAGGCCAGGATGTAAAACAAATCCCGGTAATGCCTGAGCTCGTGGAAGTCGATCCTGTACGAACTGCGATTGGCATCAACTATAATTTTACTCATTGTATCTCTGGGATAATCGGGATTGTATTTTAGGCCTTCTACTATTGGTTGGCAATGCGTTTCAGTTCTTGTATGTCCAAGAGATCCTTGGGCCTGCCGGATCTTTTTTTATTGTCAATTAAGTCATTCAGGCTGATTACTCTATAAGAATATCCACCCTCAATCCTTGCTTCTTCCGAAGCATGAAAGGCCTCATCAAAAGTCTTATCAAGGCTAAATGCCGTGATCAACTCCATCTCCATATCGGGACTAATTTTGACGGAAATTTGCTTTGCCTCATACACTTCGTTAGGAAAATCATCAAACTTAAATCCCAATTCCTGAAGAGCGGTTTTTAGATGAAGTAAATTTTCCCTGGATATATCGATCCAGAAATCAACATCCGCCGAATGGCGCCTATAACCATGAAAGTTTACTGCCGTCCCATCAACCATCAGCATCTTTGTGCCATGTTTGGAGCAGGTTTTAATGAACAACCTAATATTTTCATCAAATTCCGTCATCTCTTCTTTCGAGGTAGAAATTCGATTTGGAGTTTTTAATCGACTTTTTAGTAGGCAAGGCGCGGTGCTTGAAACTGGCCAGAAACCAACAAACCCGTTGGTGTGGGGTCATCTGCAGAAATTCATTCCTGCGCCGTTCGTTGTGCTCTTCTTTGCTTGCGAATATTATTTGTTTTGCCACTATAGTGTATTTGTATTCTCTGCCTGTGCTACACCCGTGCTTTCATTCATTCCAAAGCACTGCACCACCAACAAGCGAATGTGAATCTAAATAAGCAGAAAAATGATCTTGTTTGAGAATGATGTGTGTTAGAATGCACATCATTTTTTCGCCCCTTCACCCTATCAGCGCGGGCACAGCTTCGCCACGTGAGCCACAAAAATGGCGCGGTAAAATTAGGGAAAAAGAATCAGTGGGGTGGGCAGGCATGCAGTGGTTTTGAGCGGTTTTCGGCACCCGGAAATGCAGCTTGTAAGTTTTAAGAAAAAAATGCAGGCATCAACACGCGCTTAAGGAAGCACGTCTTTATAATGTTGATTGCCAGATTTATACCAACGCTTCCCACTCCTTGCGCACAAAGGCGATCAACTCGCGAATGTACGTACGACTGAAGTCGAATCGAATGCCGGCGGCTTCGTAGATCTCCGGTATGGTGCGTGTATTGCCGAGCCGGAGGGCATTCAGGTACGCCTCAAGTGCAGCGTTCGGATTTTCCTTGTAATTTTTCCATATGGCTATGGCGCCCAGTTGGGCAAAGCCATATTCAATATAGTAAAACGGCACTTCGTAGAGGTGCAGCTGCTTTTGCCACAGGTAGGCTTTATTATTTTCCAGGCCCTGCCAGTCAGTCACATCATCGCTGTATGCGTCTAGCATTTCCAGCCAAGCCCTTTGCAGTTCGTCCTGCCCGGCTTGCGGGTTTTCATATATCCAGTGCTGAAAATGATCAATGTTGGCTACCCAGGGCAGGGTGGATATCACCTGTTCAAGGTGCTGTTGCCTGGCGCGGCGCAGTTCGTCTTTATCATCAAAGAATACATCCCAATGATCCATGGTGATCAGCTCCATCGTCATACTGGCCAACTCGGCCACTTCGGAGGGGGTATGCTTGAAGTCGGCCAGTTCCAGGTCTTTGGTTACTACGCTGTGTACGGCATGGCCGCCCTCGTGCAAGAGCGTCACCATATCGCGCAGTGTTGAGGTGGCATTCATAAAAATAAAGGGTATGCCCGTTTCTGCCAGTGGGTAATTGTAGCCGCCTGGCGCCTTGCCTTTGCGGGAGTCCAGGTCGAGATGGCCCAGCTTTTCCATGGTGCGCAGGCAGTCGCTAAAGAAGGGATCCAGGCTATTGAAGCAGCGCACAGTTTTTTGGAGAAGCTCTTCGCTGCTGCCAAAGGGCCTCACTGGAGGCTTGCCACTCGGGTCTACCAGCTTATCCCACGGCCGCAGTTCGGCCAGGCCTAGTTGCTCTTTTCTTTCCGCGGCTATGGCATTGAGCAGCGGCACCAGTTCGGCCTTCACCGATTGATGAAAATCAAAACAGTCTTGCGGGGTGTAGTCGAAGCGCCCCATGGCGGTAAACATGTAATCGCGGTAGTTGGCAAAACCTGCATTTTGGGCCACCTAATGCCTCAGCGACACCAATTCGTCAAAAAGCTGGCTCAGCCTTTCTGAATCTTCCAACCGACGGGCGGCAATCTTTTCATACGCTTCTTTGCGTACATCCTTGTCTGCAGACTCCAAGCGTACTGCTGCTTGCTGCAGGGTGAGTTCCACGCCGTCGAGCATCACCGTCATGGCGCCGGAGATATTGCCGTATTCCTTCGATAGCTCCTGAATTTTCGTCTTCAGCGGTATGTTTTTTTCCCTGTATACCAATATGTCTTTCTCCATATTGCGCTTCAGCACTGCATAACCTGGCGCCTGTATCTGTTCAAAGAAAGGATTGTCCAGCGCCTTGCGGTTCAGCAGATCGTTGTATGGCGCCGTCTTCGGCTCTATTTCCTGTATAAAATGGTTGTATTTTTTCTGATGGTCTTTATTGGCTGTATCGCAGGTCATCTTGATGTAGCGCCAGGCCATGTCTTCAGCAAGGGCCGATTCCAGCTCACTGCGGTCGGCCAGCCAACGGCGCAAAGAAGCCACATCGCTGATGGGCCTCTCCATAAGTTCGGTGTAAAAAGGCGCTATTTCTTCCCACTGATCAAAATCGATAGTGAGCGGCAGATACCGGCGGTTTTTTTCCTCGAATTCAGCAGGGTTCATAGAAGGGAATATTAAGAAAAGGTAAAGCAGAGGGCTCTAATGAAGGCACTCGTCCACTCGCTTGCATAGTATATTTCGGGCAGCTCTACTAGTCAATTTTGATTTTCACATCGGCCGTAATGGGGTGGCCGACGCAATTCAGTATATAGCCTTCGGCCTTGTCGGCATCGGTAAGGCCTTCGTCTTCATCCATATGTATTTGCCCGGCCACCAGCTTGCCCATGCAGGCGGTGCAAAGGCCACTCTGGCAGCTAAAGGGCATGTCCAAACCCTGGTCAAGCCCCGCCTCCAGTATGCTCTGGTTAGGCTTCACCGATATGCGGTGTTCTTCGCCATACAATTCAATGATTACCGTCTGCTGCTCCAGCACAGGTTTCTCCCCGCTGTTTTCTACAAACACATCCGTTTCGCCCGGCACAAAGCTTTCTTTAAAAACCTGCGATTTCTGCACGCCGAGCTCGGCCAATACTTCTTCGGCCGTATGCATCATGCCAGAGGGGCCACAAAGGAATATCTGCGCTTTGTCCAGGTCTTTTTCTTCGACCAGCAGGCTGCGCACCATATCCCCATCCAGCCTGCCCCTGAGGCCGCTCCAGTCCGCATCGGGCTTCGACAACACATGGCGCACCACGAGTCGCCCGCTGTATTGCTGGCTTAGCTGGTCGAGTTGTTTCTGAAAAATGATAGAAGACTCCGTGCGGTTCTGATAAATCAGCAGCACCCGGCTATCTGGCTCCTGGCTCAGCACGGCCTTCAGTATGGACATGAGCGGTGTAATGCCACTGCCACCGGCAAACAGTATGTATGGTCTTTTTGCCGACGTATCTAACGCCGGAGTGAAGGCGCCGGCAGGCAGCAATACGTCAAACTGGTCGCCCACCTTCATGTGCTGGTTCAGATAATTGGATACTTTACCTTGTTCTACCCGCTTTACGGTAATGGCAGGCAGGGCATCGGTGTAGGGCGACGTGCAGAGGGAGTACGAGCGACGAAATTCCTGCCCATCCACCGGGATGATCAGCGTGAGAAACTGCCCGCATTTATATTGAAAATCTTCGGTAGGCTTTTCAAAGACCAAGGTGGTGGCGTCGTCTGTTTCGCGAATCACATCCAATACCTTTATGCTTACGCGCCTTCCTTTCGATGCTTTTTCTTTGGTTTTCTTCTTGAATAGATTGAACATAAAAATTGCTTAAAAGACCTGTATTGTGGTAATGCGGCGCAAAAATAAGAAATATAAATGAGCCGGTTTTTATAGAAAACATCATGAAGCACCAAATGATTCATAATGAACGAAAACAGGGACAAACGCAGCCTGACCGCGCCTCTGGCCAAGCAGTAGGAGAGGGGAGGATGCGGCTGGAATGAATCCGATTGTAGCAGCCCCCAGCGCTGTCTGTATCATGCCGGCATAGACCAAAAGTAAATGCTATTGTTTACTTTTGGCCTCTCAATTTTGAACTCTAATCCATGAATCTTAACGCGCTCACCGCCATATCTCCCGTAGACGGACGCTACCGCCGGCATACAGAATGGCTCACAGAGTATTTTTCTGAGTATAGCCTCATAGGCTATCGCATCCGTGTGGAAGTTGAATATTTTATCGCCCTTTGCGAATTGCCCCTGCCACAGTTGTCGTCGGTAGACAGCGATGTGTTTCCAAGGCTGCGCGGCATATATCAGAACTACAATGAAGAAGGCGCCCTGCGGGTAAAAGAATTTGAAAAGACCACCAATCACGACGTAAAGGCGGTAGAATATTTCATAAAAGAAGAGATGGAAAAGCTTGGCCTCGGCGCAGTGATCGAGTTCGTGCATTTTGGCCTTACCTCGCAGGATATAAACAACACCGCCATACCACTGCAGTTGAAAGAGGCTTTTGTACGGTTTGTACAATTGTACCATGATGTGACCGGCCAGATATCTCAGATGGCGGACGCATGGCAGGATGTGCCGATGCTTGCCCGTACGCACGGTCAGCCGGCCTCGCCCACCATCGTAGGGAAAGAGATGAATGTGTTTGCGGTGCGCATGCAGCAGCAGATGAAAGCGCTAGGCAAAACACCTTTTTCGGCCAAGTTTGGAGGCGCTACGGGCAATTTCAATGCCCACCTTGTGGCCTATCCGCATATCGACTGGAACGCTTTTGCAGTCGATTTTGTGAATAACCGACTTGGGCTATTGCGCAGCTACCCCACTACTCAGATAGAACACTACGACCACCTCGCAGCACTGTTCGACAACCTGAAACGCGTGAATACCATACTGATCGATTTCAGCCGCGATGTGTGGCATTATGTTTCATTAAACTATTTCTCACAGAAAATAAGGAAGGATGAGGTGGGCTCATCGGCCATGCCGCACAAAGTGAACCCCATTGATTTTGAAAATGCCGAGGGCAACCTGGGCCTGGCCAATGCGATTTTTGAACACCTCAGTGCAAAGCTGCCCATCTCGCGCTTGCAGCGCGATCTTACCGATTCTACCGTGTTGCGCAATGTAGGCGTGCCCATTGCCCATACCGTGATAGCGCTGGAAAGCCTGAAAAAGGGCATTGGCAAACTGGAGCTGAACAGGAAGGTGATAGAGAACGACTTGAGCGAAAACTGGATGGTGATATCCGAAGCAATACAAACTATACTGAGGCGCGAGGGCTATCCCCAGCCATACGAAGCGCTGAAGGCGCTCACCCGTACCGGAGAAAAAATAACCGAGCAAACCCTGCACGACTTCATCGACCGGCTTTCGGTGAGCGAATCCGTGAAAAATGAGCTTAAAGCCATCAGCCCTTTCAACTATACAGGAGTGATCAAATGACACCAATGCTATGACAAAATCTCTGAAAATGGGAGCCAATCGTGTGCTCTGTGCTTTGCTTTTTTTCTGCACCACTACCCACTACTCCTTAGCTCAGGAGGCAGGGTATAACTACGATGAAACTCAGGTACCAACTTACGAATTGCCGCCCCTGCTCATCACCAATCACGGCCAGCGTGTATCCGACACTACATTGTGGGAGCAGCAGCGCCGGGGCGAAGTGCTCGATCTTATGGCAAAGCATGTGTATGGCTATTTGCCAGAGGCAGACGTGGATGTCAGTTTCAAAACAACCAAGACAGTGTCCGGTGTGATCGGCGGCACGGGCAATTTGAAGGAAATTCTGGTCACCTTCAATAACAATGAAAAAACGGCAAATATGGTTATTGCCCTATTTACTCCGGTAACGCCTGGCCCACATCCTGTTTTTTTAGGATTGAATTTTTATGGAAACCAAAGCATACATCCCGATACTGCCATCACCATTACCACAGCGTGGGCCAGAAACGACAGCAGCTACGGCATTGTTGATCATCGTGCCACAGAGGCTTCACGCGGAGTGCGGCATTACAGATGGCCGGTAGAGCATATTCTCGCCCGTGGCTATGCCCTGGCCACCATTCATTATGGCGATATTGATCCCGACGTAAAAAACAATTTTGAAAATGGCGTACATCCGCTTTTCTACAAGCAGGGCCAGGCCAAGCCCGATGCGCATGAGTGGGGTGCCATTGGCGCATGGGCGTGGGGCCTCACCAAGGCCATGGATTATTTGCAGACCGACCCGAACATTGATGCTTCCAGGGTAGCCGTGATGGGACATTCTCGGCTGGGTAAGGCTGCCTTGTGGGCCGGCGCCATGGACGAGCGATTTGCGCTGGTGATATCCAACAACTCAGGTGCAGGCGGAGCGGCCTTATCGAGGCGAAGATTTGGGGAAACGGTGGCGCGGCTGAATGCTTCCTTCCCGCATTGGTTTAGTGACCAATTCAATAACTATAATGACAATGAGGAGGCCATGCCTGTGGATCAGCACATGCTGCTGGCACTGGTTGCACCGCGGCCATTGTACATCGCCAGTGCAGAAGACGATCTCTGGGCCGATCCCAGAGGCGAGTATCTGGCGGCTTTTCATGCTGGCGCAGTGTACGAGCTCTACGGCCTGCCCGGGCTGGGCGATACACCGGATATGCCGGCAGTGGGCGTACCCATTATGCGCAGCATCGGTTACCATGTGCGCCCCGGCGAGCACAACGTGACGCTCTATGACTGGAACCGTTTTATGGATTTTGCCGACAAGCACCTGAAGGCAGAGTTTTCGGAGTGAGATTGGTGGATTGGTAGACTCGTAGACTAGTAGACTGGTGATTGGTGTAAACTATAGCCGAAAGCTAAAAGTCAAAGTCATCCTGAACTTGTTTCAGGATCTGTTTTAATAGTAAACAGTGGGTGAAATACCGAAATAATTTCATGCAGGCCAGTTCAGCAAGACCGGTTGAGAGAGCGCGGACAGATAAAGAATCCCGTCTGCCTTGGTGCGTGTCCTCACGCACCAACTTCCACCACCCTTAGGTTTGTGGGGACGTAAGCCAAGGTGTGGAATTTGTCGCAACCCATGGAATTAAGAAGGGTCATGCAAGAGCCTCTATTCAGTCTTGTCCGGAGAAACCTTCGAAACACCTTTGGCCGTTTAGCGTGGCCTCGTGCGGGTGTTTCGTCAGTTTCGGAGGACATGACGCGGCCCCACGGCCCGTGGAGTGAAAAGCGCCAAGCCGGCGGTATTGGGGTTGAAGAATTTTGGAAGCATGGGCAAATGAAAGCTTTACCGGTGATATGGAGATCAACATGTTTTAAAAGATGCAGAGCATCCATGGCTGTTCATTTCTTTTCCAGTTGATGAAAAGGCACAAGATAAAGAAGAATCTACTCAAAAATAATGTTGCAAAATGCGCTGGGCTTACCGCACGAAATGGTCTGTGGACCACAGACCATGGGAATAGTTGCACGCCTGTTGTTTTGACTGGCCAGCGCACGTATTATTCACGACGGCCTTTGCCAATAGCCAACAGATGCTGAAATAAATTCAGCATGACACGCTGAGAGAAGGGCCTGTATGCACAGGCCTTGGAAATGAGGGGGGTCATGCAAGAGCCTCTATTCAGTCTTGTCCGGAGAAACCTTCGAAACAC
>CAZQVB010000018.1:94102-95382 GCA_964596645.1 uncultured Roseivirgaceae bacterium | reverse complement strand
CCCGCGCAAGGCCACGTTAAACAGCCAAAGGTGTTTCGAAGGTTTCTCCGGACAAGACTGAACGGAGGCTTTTGCATGACCTTTCTTATTTCGATGGCCTATGGCCACCATGGTCAGGCACGCTCCAGGGACGGTAGTCCGACCGTTCTAGCCCATATTTTTTGTCTAAATATATAGTCATCGCATCTCCACCTTTCACGGTCCGACTATCGTCTGACCTGGATTTGGAGTAGCTTTCGGCTTCCATTCCGCCATTTTCCTCCACGTGCTGGCAGATCCTGTAACAAGTTCAGGATGACCGTCTTTTTAATGTTTAGTGAGAATAATTTTTATACTTCACCACTGAATAAAAGCCCTTGCATGACATTCACCTGGTCATTTTTCTAAACCCTGCTCCACATGTATAAATTGCTTGTTTTCCCGCACATATTGCACGTCTTCTGCTGAGGACGCCTCCTTTATTGTAAACTCATACAGGCTAAAAATTTCATGGTCGCCATCCTGCAGGGTGGCCCGCAGCGCATACTGCCCCGGCTGGTCAGGCAGATGTACCTCAGCCACCAAAGAGGTGCTGTACATGGCACTGATCTGTTTTTCTGACTGCCGTACGAGCTGTGACCGGCCCTGATCGATGAGGTGAATCGCCACATCGCCAGACCAGGATTGTGCACGGTCATTGATCAGCCGTATGCGCAGGTCGATCTTTTGACCTGGCAAAAACCAGTCTTCCCAGCGGTCTATCATCAGCGTGACCGGATAATAAGCCGAAAAAGCATATTTCTCGAAGTGCGGCTCAAACTCCAGCCCCGCCACATCTACAAAATTGTCGCTGGTGAAGCCCATCCTGTCTTTGTGACGCGAGTAGCCCAACACGCAGAAGTGCATCAGTGCGGCACTGGTGCGGGTGGTGCGCCAGTAGTGCGTGAGCCGGGCAAACTTTTTGGCGTATTCCTCCCGGCGCTGCTCTGTACTGAGTGTATCCTGGTAAAGGTTATTGAATATAAACTGCGACAAATAGGTTGGCTGCCCGTCGCGATTGATCCAAAAAAATGCGTATTCGTTGCTGATGATCGGATTGGGATACCGGCCTCCGCCTTCGGGTGGGTACAGCTCGCTGGGGCCGTTGTCGGGCAGGCGCACGGTGTCGTGCAGATAGGGGTATAGTGGTCCCTGGCTACCCGGCTTTTTTGAAATGTAGTTTTGAAGCACGTATGGGTGGCACTCTACCGGATCGCTGCGTCGCTGAGGGGGCGAATAGCCGTTGTCCCACGGGCGGTCGG
>CAZQVB010000018.1:0-94092 GCA_964596645.1 uncultured Roseivirgaceae bacterium | reverse complement strand
TGGTCTAGCTCCCGCACCATGGTGATGGCCTTACCGGTTTCTGTGGTTACCGATTCATTTTGTGCGTCCCAAATTACCACCGAGGGGTGGTTCCACCGCTCCTGCATCCATTCTTTATACTCCCTGGCCAGCCTGGCGGCAGTGAATGCTTCAGGATATGTTTCGGCTTTGGCCCCATACCATATCGGATACTCGTCCTGCACCATAATGCCTTCTTTGTCTGCCAGTTCATACCAAAACTCCGGTGGGAAGCCCAGGCAAAAGCGCATGCTGTTCCAGTTCATGCTTTTTATCTTCTTCATCAGGCCATGCACCCAAGTAGTGTCCCATGGCAATGCCTCCCTTGCCTCATCTTCAAAAAAACGGTGAATGCAGATGTTGGTACCGCGCAGATACATGGGCTGGCCGTTCAGTTCAGCCAGGTTGGTTTCTACATTGAAGCGAAACTCGCGCATGCCGAAAGTGGTGCTGTAGTGGTCAGATTCTGTGAAGAGCTGCAATTCGTACAGGTGTGGCTCATCTGGCGACCAAAGCTTCGGCCCAGGTATGGCAATATCAAACTGCACCGTATCGGTGGCGGGGCGTACCGGCACTTTCCCTTGGTGCAGGGGCTCAGCATCGCCCTGCTGATACAGCCGGTAGTGCATCTCCGCAGGCCGGCCATGTGTTACGACTGTAATGCCGGCCGTTTCATTTTTCACATCAGGCCTCACCTGCACATTGCGGATGTAGGCACTGTCCACCACTTCTATGTAGGCAGCATCATAAATACCCGGTATATATTTTATTTTCTCAAAATCGTGCCCCCACACGATGGTGTCGGGCAGCAGATTGGGGTGGGCCAGCAGGCGTACGACCAATTCGTTGGCAGAGTCGCGCAGGTAAGGCGTGATGTCCCAGCGGGCTTCGGTAAAGTTGTATAGGTACTCGCCTGCATGCTGCTGATTTACCCATATTTCCATACCGTATTTTGCCTTTTTTATATGTAGAATGGCTTTTTTGGCTTCCGGCAGGGAAAGGTTAAAATCTTTTTTCAACCAAAAATACCGGCGAGTGTCGATGTCGTAGCCTACGCTGTCGAAGCTGGGCGTGGCCATGTCGAGCAGGCCGGGTACTGGCGTGCGGTAGCCAAAGGTGGTTGGCATAGAAGCATTCAATGTTGCTGCAGCCTCCCAGATGCCATTCAGCGACAGCCGGCTGCGACCGGCTTCCTTGCGCGTAGTGCAGGAAAAAGCAATGACAGAAATCAATACAAAAGGAAAAAGCGCTTTCATGCTGTAACTTGAAGTGTTTTATATAACGATAAAATGAGGCCAAACTGCGCCTGATCGTGCTTTTATGGCCGACAACGTATACCCAGACGCAAAAAAAATGGGTGGCTTCTTTTCGAGAGGCCACCCATTGAATAATGCATTTTATTTTAATAACCGGGGTTCTGGCCGCTTGCCGCCATCAGCGGGTTGCGATCCAGCTCTGAGTTTGGTATTGGAAAAACCAGATTTTCCGGCACAGTAAAGTCAAAGTCTACGGCTGCAAGTGGATAACCGAAGTCATCGGCGCTCCATGTAGCCAGGTTGATGTATCCGGCGGCATGCCATCTGCGCAGGTCCGTCCAGCGATGGCCTTCTGCAGCCAGCTCTACGAAGCGCTCGTGCATGATGTCATCCATAGTAACAGAAGCAAGATCTGCAGGCACTGCGGCCTCTGTGCCATCTTCGGTAGACATGCGCGCGCGCTCACGAATATCATTTACCTGTTCCAGCGCTTTGGCCTGATTTCCGGTAGCCAGGTAAGCCTCGGCTACTGCCAGCTTCACGTCGGCAAGCCGCAGCAGCCTTGTGTTGTTGCCAGAGCTCAGGTTCCATTGTGGTTCGTAGATGTCGCCCCGCTCACCTTTGGTGTATTTGGTAAGCTGGTAGCCATTGAACCTGCTCCAACCGGGTGCAATCCACCACAGCCTGCCATTCAGGTTGCTGGGGTTGTCCGAAATGGTTTCTTCCATTCGTGGATCACCCATCTCAAAGGCATTGATCAGCTTCATTGTAGGGCCGATGATGCCCGAAGAATAGTTGCCCCAATGCGTATTGCTGTAATGGTAGAAGGCGCCCATTTGCCCTACGTTGCCACCAAAGTTGTTGTTGAGCCAGGCATTGTCTTGTACCGGTGCACGGCTGGCCTGAAACTCAAACAGCGATTCGGCATTGTTCTCGAAGCGGTAGTCGAAGTTTTCTCCAAAATTGACCAACTGACGGCTACTCGATATTTTGTTAAAAGCTTCTATCGCTTTATTATAGTCAGCGGCATTCTTGCTGTCATGGCAGGCACGCAATACGTAGCATTTTACCAGCATGCCGTAGGCACCATCTTTGGTTACCCGACCCAGGTTGCGTTGATCCCACGATTCTGGCAGCAGGGTGGCCGCTTCTTCAAGATCCTCAATAGCCTGATTGAGCATTTCGAGGCCTTCCGTCGGAGGCAGTTCACTATTCTCCGGACTGGTGATACGGTCAATAGGCAATGGTGCTTTTCTGAACCAATCCCAAAGATTGTAAAACACCCAGGAACGTATAAACAACATTTCGCCACGATTGGCATCATTAAGGTCCGCAGTGGTGTATACCGCCTGAATTTCCGAATCAGCCAATTTTTCCAGCATAAAGTTGGTACGGCCAACAATTTGATACATGGTCTGCCATGTGTTTTCAATCACGCCACTGGAGCCATTGAGGCCAGAGAATGTTTCAAAGGCGATGCCGGCGCCATCGGAGGTGAGGTCGTCGGGGGGCAACAGCCAAAAAGGATGAAGCGTGTTGGCGTCCAGCCTGGGGCCGTAGAGATTAGCAAAAAGGGCATAAGCAGCACCAACACCGCGTTGCACGCGTTCCTCCGTTTCGAAGTACACCGACTCAAGCTCTTGCGTGGGCTCAATATCCAGGCTTTCATCGCAGGCTCCTGCCAGCCAGAGTACGGCCAGCAGCAGTGCTTTCATTATATATGATTGCTTTTTCATTGTTTTCATCTTTATGTTTTAATGATTAAAACCGCATGTTGAGACCTAAGAAGAATGTACGTGGCATGGGGTAATTGTCATCTTCAGGATCGAGCCCACTGTAGGGTGTGATGGTGAAGAGGTTGGATGCCCCGGTGTATACCCGTAAGTTTTTCAGGCCGATGGCCTCGATAGTCGGGACAGTATAGCCTATTTGCAGGTTGTTCAGCCTTAGGTAGCCGGCGTCTTCCACAAACCGGTCAGACTGCCTGAAGTTACTGGCAGGGTCGCCGGCGATCACTCTCGGCAGCGTACCATCCCTGTTGTCTTCAGACCATGACTCATCCAGAATATTGGTCGTCAGGTTGTTGCCCATGCCGGGGGTATACTCCATCGCTGCACGCATGTGGTTGTACTTTTGTACGTCGCCTACGCCTACGAACTGAACACTGAAGTCGAAGCCTTTGTAGCCCAGGCTCAGGTTGAGACCATAGAAATAGCCCGGTATCGTCTGTCCTACCATCACCGCGTCAAAGTTATTGATGGTGGTGTCCGCTTCGGTAGAATAGAACTCACCTTCTTCTGTCGGGGCGCTGCGCAGGTCTTGATAGTAAAAATCGCCCGGCCGAATCTTAGAATTCTGATAGCCGGTGTCTCTTATCCGTTTTAGATATTCATCGACTTCGTCCTGGGTCTGGAATATGCCACCCACTTTTTGCGTACGGATGTAGAAAAGTGGATACCCCTCTTCAATATTGCTTGTGAGGCCAAACTGAGGCACATCGTTGTACATAGATACCACTTCATTGTGTACGGTAGTAAGGTTGCCACCGATGGAGTAGGTAAGGTCGCCGATGCTTCCAGCGTAGTTCAGGGCTATTTCTATCCCACTGTTTTTCACCGAACCTACGTTGGCACGTGGCTGATCGATTACACCCACCGATTTTGGCAGGGATACTGACTGCAACAGGCCGTCGGTCATTTTATGGTAGTATTCGAAGGATACATTCAAGCCATTCAACACGGTGGCGTCAAATCCCAGGTTGGTGGTTTCTGTCTTCTCCCACACCAGGTCGCGGTTGGGTATGCTATACACGGCCGCACCGGTGCTGTAGTAGCCCAGGCCATTGTTGTCTCTGTTACCCCATGCATACGAAGGCCGTACATCTATGGGTGACAGATAGGCCAGGTTGATCACTTCCTGGTTGCCGAGCTTGCCCCATCCGGCGCGAAGCTTCAGATCGTTCAGCCATGATATGCCTTGCATAAAGGGCTCGTTGGTGATGCGATATGCCGCAGACATGGAAGGAAATACACCCCAGCGGTTTTCAGGGGCAAAGCGCGAGCTGCCATCACGACGCACCGTTACATCCAGATAGTAGGTAGAGCGGTAGTTGTAACCCAAGCGGGCCAACTGGCCAGCCAAAGCCCAACGCTGCAAGTCTGAAGCTACTGTGGTATAGATATTTTCACCACCCAGCTTTCGCAGGTAGTCCAGTTTGGTGGTCATGTATTCTGTGTTCGCGCCCCTGTACTTGGCATCGTATTTTTGCTGCATCACGTTCAGCAGCAGGTCGAAATTGTGGTCGCCGACAGAGCGCAGGTAGTTGAGCGTGATCTCTCCTACTATGTTGTTGTTGTAGGTATCGCGCTCCTCGTATGTACCCACACTATTGCCATCGGCTACACCGGCAGGATCACCGCGCGTGTAGTCAAACACGTTGCCGTCCAGGTCTTGAAACTGATATCGGGTAGTGGTGTAAGTATCGAGACTGAGAGACCCTTTAATGGTAAGTCCTGCGAGGGGTTCGAGTTGTATATAGGCATTGCCCATGTTGCGCAGCGATTCGTACTCTATCTCGCGGTGAGCAAGCTGTCCCAGCTTATTTATTCTGGTGCCAACGCCGTACAGTTTAGAGCTTTTGTAAACGCCGCTGTCATAACCGACTACTGCAGGTGCAAAACCTTTGGGTCCTCTTTCATCATAGATGGGCTGCCAGGGTGGTGTTTGGGCGTATTCCCAATAGTTGATGCCGTTGCCATCTGAGCCTTCAGCATAAGCCACACGGTACTGCCCGCCTATTTTCAGCCAGTCAGTCACCTGAGAGTTGAGTTTAAAAGCGCCGGAGTACCTCTTCAGGTAATTGCCAATGAGTGTACCTTCGGTTTCAGCAAAGCCTAATGACAAATAGTAGTCGCTTTTTTCGGTACCGCCAGACACGCGCATGGAGTAGTCCTGCATGGGTGCATTCTCATTGCGCAGCGCTCTTTGCCAGTTGTAGGTATCGCTGTTACCCAGATAAGTGGGCGAGCTGGGGTTAAACAAACCATCGTTCTCTACTGGTCTGCTCACGGTAGGGTCTGACGCATATACCTGATTAATATGTGCAGTGTACTGCTCTGTGTTGAGCACGTCGAGCTCCTGTGTGATGTTTTGTACACCATACCGTGCGGAGAAATCAACCGATGGCTTATCGCCGCGTCCTTTTTTGGTGGTGATAAGCACTACACCGTTGGCAGCACGAACACCATAAATTGCGGCAGCAGAGGCGTCTTTCAGTACAGAAATCGACTCAATGTCGTTGGGATCGATCATGGTCATAATGTTCAGCGGGCCACGTACGTCGCGTACACGCGCATCTTCCTGACCTTCCACACCAGCACCAAGCTCGGTAATGGGTATACCATCCACTACATACAGTGGCTCGGCCACGCCCCAGGTGTTCACACCGCGTATGCGTATCTGCGGCCTGTTCATCGGATCGCCGTTGTTGTCCGACACATACACACCCGTCATACGGCCTTGCATGGCCATCTCTGGTGTCATGGATACCGAATTGGCTATTTCTTCAGAAGATATGCTGGAGATGGACGTTGTCACGTCTCTTTTTGCACGTGTACCATAGCCAATCACTACAATCTCGTCGAGCGCGGTAATGTCGGGAGTGAGCATCAGGTTGATCACTGTGCGATTGCCCACGGCCACTTCTTCGCTGATGAAGCCTACAGAGCTAAAAGATAGTACCGACTCCGCAGAGGGCACTTCCAAGGTATAGTTGCCATCCAGATCGGTAACGGTGCCTTGAGAAGTTCCTTTCACGACCACGTTCACCCCCGGTATGCCTTCTTCATCTTCGGCCGACTGCACTTTGCCCGTCACGGTGACGCCGTCAATGATCACTTCTACTGCAGCCTCACTTTTGCGCGATTTCTCTTTGAGCACATTGATGTTCTCATTGATCTGACGAAAGCGCAGATTGGCTACTTTAGAGATGTTGAGCAGAATTTCTTCCAGGCTTGATGTGCCTTGATATGAGGAGATTTTCAGCGACTTATCGATGTCCTTTTCCTCGTAATTGATCCTCAGGTCGGTTTTCGACTCTATGTACCTGAAGGTTTCAATGATGCTTCTTTCCTGCGTGCCCAGGTCGAGGTAAATTTTCTTCACGCTGGTGTACTGCTGGGCATGCGTGTCGGTGGCCAGCAAAGTGCTGTAAGCAACGAGCTGGGCCAGCAATCCATAAATGGCAAATTTTGACAGCATGGCTAAATGCTTTAATAGTTTTTTCTTCATAGTTTTAGATGTTTTGATTAATTGATTCAACTCAAATGCGTGGTTTTTCTGCGGAGTTGGAAGCTCTACAACCACGGTTTTTGGATCTTTATCCGGGCCTCTGCAAAGGCCCGGATTTTTTGTGTAGTTCTTTTCAGTCCATATACTCAGGGTTTAGGTGAAACATAAACCGTTTTATTATCGATGCTGTAATTGAGCCTCTTGGAATAGCCTATGCTGTGCATGACATTTTCAAGACTTTCATTGCTAAACTGGCCCGTATAATCCCAATCGGCCAGTACCGGTTCATCTACTACAAACTTCACCCCGTACCATCGCGAAAGTGTTGCTACCACTTCGCCAAACGAGGCACTTTTAAAATTTATTACACCGTCTTTCCAGGCGATATCCTGGCTGTTCAATGGCGCTTTAATTGTCTTGCCATTGATGATGTCTTTGGTCAATTGCTCTCCTGCCGAAAGTGCCACCAGCTGCGTGTCGGGCGTGGCATTGATGCTTCGTACATCTACCTTACCCTCTACCAGCATCACCTCAAGCATGTTGTCGCCGGTGAATGCGCGCACATTGAACGCGGTGCCGAGGGCACGTATCACCTGCCCGGCAACCGATACTTCAAAAGAAAGGCTGCTGTCTCTGGCTACATCAAAATAAGCCTCGCCTTCCAGCGCTACATGGCGGTTGGTACGGCCATAATAGTTGTTGAAAACCAGGCGGCTCTCAGAGTTCATAGCCACCCGGGAGCCGTCTGGCAAGGTAAACCTGGTTTTGAGGCCGGCAGGATTTTCCTTTACAATTTCATGCACTTGCGCCGGTACCGTATCGGCACGCTGGGTAGTCACTACAAAATAAAAGATTGCAGCAAAGCCGCATAATACAAGGAGCACTGCGGCATAGCGAAGCCAGCCGCGTGTGCTGTGCGACTTGCCGGTGCCGTGCCGCTCATCTTTTATTTGTTCTTTGGCCCTGCTGTACAATTCATCAATATTGCTCGTGTGTAGGGGAAGATGAACGCCATTCCATATTTCCTGCCATTCTTCAAACTCCGCACGGTTTTCCCCGGCCTCTGCCATCCACGCACGCAGGTCGTGTATTTCGTCGGCGTTGGCCTGGCCTGTTAATACAGCCGTGATGAGCTGATGCTTCCTTTCTTCATTCATTGCAGGAAATTGTCGATTTTGTTGTGGATAACACCGGCTCAGGCCATTGCCCCCATGGGGCATTCAATTTTTTTCTGAGGCTGCCGCTACACCAGGCATAAAGCGGCCACCAATGGCGTCACCATGCGTGCTATGCGCATGGTGGCCGCGGAGGCATTGCGATAGGTTTGAATGGCCGTGCGCATGCGGCTAAGGGCTTTGCACATTTGGTTTTCTACCGTCTTGGGCGATATGTCGAGCAGTGTAGCCGTCTCCTGGTACGTCAGTTCTTCTTCTTTCACCAGCTGAAAGACCATCCGGCATTTCTCAGGAAGAGCTTCTATGGTTTTTACGATCACGCCGCGCAGTTCCTCATTCAACAGCCCCTGCTCGGCCGTATCAAAGAGCACCATCTGGTTGGGCAGGTTCTGGTCTATTTCTACAAACACGCGCTTATTGCTGTCGCGCAGGTGGTTGAAACACAGATTTTTAACACTGATAAAGAAATAGCTTTTGATGCCGGCACCAGCCTCTACCTTTTTTCTGTTCAGCCAGAATTTCACCAAGGCATCTGCAGCAATTTCTTCGGCTATTTCCTGCCGGCCCACTATGTATCGGGCGTAGCCGCAAAGCTTTGGCAGAAGCAGGTAGAACAACCGCTTATAGGCCACTTCACTGTCGTGGGCGATTACAGCCGCAGCGAGCAGCTGTATGTTATTTTCGTCGCAGTATCGATTTTTCATAGGTGTCCGTTCATGGTTTCTTTTTCTCATATAACCAGTGCATCCATCTGATGCATGCGTCCGTCCAGGATGCTTCATGGCCTTTGTTTACCGCCAGGGAAAATCCATGGCCGCCCTCAGGGTAGAGGTGCATTTCGGCCGGCACATTATTTCGTACCAGGGCCGAGTAGAAGAGCAAACTATTGGCGACGGGCACGCCTGCATCGTCCTGGGCGTGTACCAGAAAAGTCGGTGGGGTGTGCTCCGTCACTTGCAGCTCATTGGAATAGTACTCCACCAATTGCGGGTCAGGCTCGTTGCCCAGCAGACTTTTCATAGAGCCCGAGTGCTTCTGATCGCCCTGAAAGGTGATGACCGGATACACCAATATGGCAAAGTCGGGGCGACTGCTCAGGCGATCGACAGAGTCGGCATTGTTGGCGTTGGACGAATCAAAGTGTGTAGCCGCTGTGGCCGCCAGATGCCCTCCGGCCGAGAAGCCCATTATGCCTACCTGATTTTCATGAATATTCCATTCGGCAGCATGCGCCCTGGTAAGCCGTATGGCGCGCTGGGCATCTAAGAGTGGCGACTTATGGGGTACAATGTTGCCCTCATCTCTGGGCAGCCTGTATTTAAGCACAATACCGGCTATGCCCTTGGAGTTGAGCCACTTGGCTATGTAGGTACCCTCCCAATGGTAGGCGAGTGTGTAGTAGCCGCCTCCGGGGCATATGATCACTGCCTGGCCGTTGGCACTGCGCCCTTCGGGCAGGTACACATCAATCTCCGGGTGGTTTATGTTGCGTACTGTGAGCAGGTCTGTACCGCTCCATTCCTTGGTCTGACTGGTCTGTTTGTAGTTGGGCGGGTTACCCTCCCACAGCTTCATGCGGTGTTCCTGAGCATAAAGAGCCATGGCAGACAGCACAGTATACAATAGAAGCAGTAATTTTTTCATAAAGTATCCGTCGTGTTTAGTTCTTCTTAAGCGGGCCAGGCCCATCGGCTGCATAGTCATCTTCATAAAAACCTACAGAATCACTATGTGCGTATGCCGCAAGAGTAACAAATTTAGCAATCAAACTTGTACGTACAAGTACTATCCATATATTTACAAAAAAAATTTCAGGCATGCTCAAGTATCAGGAGTTGCAGACCTATTTAAAACGCGAGATACAGCAGGGACGGTATACGCCCGGCGACTTGCTGCCATCCGAACATCACTTGTGCGACAGGTACAGCATTACGCGTACTACAGTGCGCAGGGCGCTGGAAGAGTTGATGAAGGAGGGGTTTATAGTGCGCCAGCACGGCAGGGGGAGCGTAGTGAAAGAGCGCAGACAATCGCTGGGCCTGCTCAATGTACGGGGCTTTTCTGAGGCAGTAGGTCAGAATGTGCACACAGAAATGCTGCAGGCACCTGCTTTGCGCCAATGGAGCGACAGCATTCACTTCCCCGTCGGCAAAGCAGAGCGCAGTGCGCCATGTTATCATTTCGAGCGCTTGCGAAGTGTAGGCGGCGACGCCGTGATGCTGGAAAACAACTGGTTTGCCAGTACAGTGCTCGACGGCTTTTGTGCGGTGGAGTTTGTGGACGGGTCATTTTTCAAAACGCTGAGTCAGCGCTACCTGATCGAGATTACGGGCAGTGAGCAGGAACTGAGGGCGGAGGCTGCCGATGAAAAAATAGCCAAAGCGCTCGGCATTTCTCATGGAGCTCCTGTGCTGCACATCTCCATCCGGTTCAGTACCAACAGCAGGCAGCTCAACATTTATAGTGAATTATTTTGCCATACCGGCAAATACCCCATTGGCAACCGCTACCATTTATAGATCTGTACCAATATTCATATATGTATATGTATGTGCACGCAATAGATAAAAGGCAATAGATAATAGTGCTGTCAACGAGCTTGTGTGTAAGGCATCAGGATAGACACGCATCTGTGCAGGAAAAAATAAATGACCATTCATTCGGAACACATCAAAATGTCAGCAAAAAAAATTGATCGCAGGGGCTTTTTCAAATCAGGCGCATTGGCAGGCGCAGCGGTGGCGGGCGCTTCTGTATGGCCGTTTGGCGCACATGCCACTTCTGCCACTGGCGCCGATCCGCACCCATATTTCGACGACATACTTGCGCAACAGCCCGAAGGCCCGGCCGGATTGCTCTTTTCACAGGTAGGCTACGAAACAGGTATGCCGGTACGTGTACTGCTGCGGTTGCCTCAGCGGCAGCTGATCGCGGACAGTGCGCGTTGTGTGCTGCGCGCTGCAGATACCGACCGACAGCGCGACGCGCAATTTGCCTATTGGGGTGCGCTCTGGGGCAGCCACTGGTGGGTGGCCGATTTTGGCACTATCGACGAGAAAGGCCATTGGTTGGTGGAGTGCGTACAAAATGATGCCGTAGTGGCCCGTGCCGAAGGACTCGTCACCGGCGATCAGATTCTCTGGTCCCAAACCATAAAGCTGAGTTCGGTAGACATGCTGGAGCGGCGGGCGCACTTCACCAAGGTGGGGGCCGGCTGGCAGGATGCCGGCACGCTGTGGGCAGAAAGCCCCGCCCAAAGTGCCATGATCATAGCCCTGACGGAACTGGCGGAAACATCGGCACAAAAATTCGACGCTGCTTTCCTCAACAGGCTCTACAAGCAACTCACCGTGGGCTGCGACTATCTGGTAATGTCGCAGCAAAAAGCTGCTGAACTGGGCTTTGAGGAAGGGGCCATTTCACACGACCTGCTCGGCCACGAGAAAGATATACTTCCGCACGACACCGCCAAGGCTATCATAGCGCTCATGCGCAGCGCACGCACCCTGCCGGCGGAGTACAGCGACAAAATAGCCACATACCGCAAATCAGCCCTGCTGGCCTATCAGTGGCTATTTACCAAAGCACGACCGATGGGTGACTATGGCATGAGCAAATCTCAACGGGGGCTGAGCGAAGATGCCCATATACCCGATGACGAGTGGCAAACACGCAATCTGCTCACCATGTGCCAGGCAGCACTCGAAATGGATAGCCATGGCGTGGAAGGTGCCGGTGAGCGCGCTGTTGAGCTGGCGCGCCGCGTGATGGCCAGGCAAATAAGTAAGAGCAATCCCGAAGCTGGCTTTTATGGTCACTTCAAAGAGTTTGACACTATACCGCATACCGAAAAAGCATGGAGCCACGGCATTGTAGATGGTGAATTTGGCGCCGATATGGGCGGCATCTACCCCAACTACCTGATGCCGCTGATGGAGATGCGGCGTCGCTGGCCGGCACATGACGATGCCGATGATTGGCTCAACACGCTGCAGAACTTCACCTTTGGCTATTTGATACCCGCCTGCAAAGCCAACCCATTTTATATAGTGCCGCTGGGCATATTCGGCGACGAAGGGCCGATTTGGTTTGCGGGTACTTTTCATGGCACCAACACCATATACGGCTACACGGCCGCGCTGGCACTGGAGCTGAAGAAACTATTTGATGAGCCAATACTGGAAGCGATTGCCTACGGCAACCTGCAATGGCTGGCCGGGCTGAACAGCGGCATTACCAAAGAAAATATGCAGTTGGGATGCGTGGTATACAGCACAGAATTGCCGGCAGGCCGTGCCTACCCTGTCAGCATGATCTGCGGCATAGGCCACCGCTGGGGTGGCACCTGGTTTCAGACGCGCGGTGTCATTTGCAATGGCTTCTCTACCGGCGAACAGTTCAAATACGACGTGGCACCGGTAAAGGCCAATGACGGGCCTTTTTCCCTTACCGACGAAGACTGGATACCCCACAGCGCCGGCTGGATTACCGGCCTTACACGATTATATTCTAATTCTTAAATTCAAAAAGACTCATGAGCAAAGTACAACAACTGGCAAAAATGATCGATCACTCGATTTTGCACCCCACAATGACCGACACCGATTTGAAAGAGGGATGCGCAGTGGCAAAAAAATACCAAACGGCCTCCGTATGTGTGAAGCCATACATGGTGAAAGAAGCAGCAGCACTGCTACAGGGTTCCGGCGTGCTGGTCGGCTGTGTGATCGGCTTCCCCGCCGGCAATTCGGCCATCGACGTGAAGGTGTTCGAAACGGAAAATGCCTGCAAAGACGGCGCGGTGGAAATCGACATGGTCATCAACATCGGCAAAGCGCTGCAGGGCGACTGGGACTATGTGGAGCGTGAGATCAGGGCCGTCACCAGCGCCAGCCATAAAAACGGCGCAGTGGTAAAGGTTATTTTCGAAACCGATTACATTACTGACGAAGGCGACTTAAAGAGGCTCTGTGATATTTGTGTGAAGGTGAGCGCAGACTATGTGAAAACATCCACCGGCTTTGGCTTTGTGAAAGACAGCAGCGGTATGTTTACCTACACCGGTGCCACCATACACAACCTGAAACTGATGAAGCAGGCCGTAGGCGACAGGGCCAAAGTGAAAGCCTCCGGCGGAGTGCGCACACTCGACATGCTGCTGCAGGTACAGGAAGCCGGATGTGCCCGTTGTGGTGCCACGGCCACTGAGCAGTTGCTGGAAGAGGCACGGCAGCGCTTTGGCGAATAGCTGAGCAACGACAGTATCATGATCAATTTTTTTTCATATTTGATCATGAAGCGAAAGACATTTTACTTTTTTCTATTGCACCTAAACTAGGCACCTATGTACACGATAGATTCTTACAGCCTGGCTGTAATTTTTTGCATCATCACCATGCTGGGTTGGGGCTCCTGGGCCAACACACTCAAGATGGCCCCGCCCCGGTGGGAGTTTCCGCTTTATTATTGGGACTACAGCATTGGCCTGGTGGTGACGGCATTGTTGTTTGGGCTCACCCTGGGCAGCAGCGGAGATGAGGGCCGGTCATTCATCGCCGACCTGCAGCAAGCCGACGCACAGGCCATTACTTCTGCATTTATCGGGGGCGTCATCTTCAACCTGTCCAACCTGTTGATTGTGGCGGCTACGGCCATTGCCGGCCTGGCGGTGGCTTTCCCCATAGCAGTGGGCCTGGCACTGGTGATCGGTGTGGTGGTAAACTACATGGCGGTGCCGGTGGGCGATGCCACCACCCTGTTCATTGGTCTGGCACTGGTGGCTTTTGCCATTGTGATAGACGGTGTGGCCTACAAAAAGCTGCAAAAGTTTAATAAGGAAAACCTGCGCAAGGGCATTGTGATCAGCATATTGTCGGGCATACTCATGGGTTTCTTCTACCGCTTTGTGGCGGCATCTATGGCTACCGACTTTGCCACACCCCAGGCCGGCTTGCTCACGTCGTATTCGGCGATGTTCATTTTTACAGTGGGCATCTTTGTGTCAAATTTTATTTTCAATGTTTGGTTCATGCGTCGCCCGGTGCATGGCAAAGCGGTCACGTTCAAAGACTATTTCACCCTGGGCAGCCCCAAAATACACCTGCTGGGTTTTCTCGGTGGGCTCATCTGGTGCGTGGCCATGGAATTCAACCTCATTGCCTCAGAGCAGGCTGGGTTTGCCATTTCGTACGGGCTGGGGCAGGGCGCTACCATGATCTCTGCCGCCTGGGGCGTATTTGTATGGAAGGAATTTGCGGGCGCCACCAAAAGCACCAACAGGCTGCTTGCGCTCATGTTTGTCTCCTTCATCATCGGGCTGGCCCTCATTGTTATTGCACGATTAAACTAGAAAGACTATGAAGGAAAAGATATTGGTAGTCGGCAGCTCCAATGTGGACATGATCATGAAAATGGACCACCTGCCAGAGCGCGGCGAGACGGTGACCGATGCGGAATTTTTGCAGGTGTTTGGCGGCAAGGGTGCCAACCAGGCCGTCGGGGCAGCAAGGGCCGGGGGCAATGTGGTGTTTGTGAATTGTGTGGGGGAAGATGCGTATACCCCACAGATGCTGAAAAATTTTGAAGCCGACGGCATCGACACCCGCTATGTTTTTCGCGAGAAAGGCATAGCCAGCGGCCATGCACTGGTGATGATCGGCGATGCAGGTCACAACTACCTGTCGGTGGCACCCGGGGCCAACTACCGCCTCACCCCCGAGCGGCTCACGGAAGCGCTTCCGGTGTTTGACCAGGCCGCTATGCTGGTGATGCAATACGAGATACCGGAGGAAACCATTTGCCGCGCCATCGATGAGGCCAACGCCCGCCAGTTGCCTGTGCTCATGAATTTTGCCCCTGCACGTGCCTTCGATTTTTCCTATATAAAAAAGGTGCAATACCTGGTGGTGAACGAGAACGAGGCCGCCTATCTCAGTGATGCCCCGGTAGCCAACCGGCAAGATGCACTTCACGCCGCCCGTACCCTACAAAGTAAAGGCATAGCCCATGTGATAGTGACGCTTGGCCGGCAAGGCGCCGTAGCCGTCGGCGAGGGTGGTGAGTGGCATATACCGGCTTTCGCGGTAGATACCGTAGACACCACTGCCGCGGGCGATGTTTTTTGCGGGGCTCTGGCAGTGGCCATGGTGGAAGGAAAAGAGTTGGTGCAAGCCATGCGTTTTGCCTCTGCGGCTGCCGCCCTCACCGTGATGCAGCTCGGAGCCCAAAGCTCCATACCGCAGCGAAGCGCAATCGATGATTTTTTGCAAAGACAACCGTGATGCGCATTCAGATTTTAATGGCAGAATGATCGCAATAAGTTGGCCGGTGCACCCTCATAGTGCGGCTTCAATTTTGGTTTTCCCAGTCCTTGCTTTTGCCCATATATTCCTCCAGGCGCTGGCGCAAAGCGTGCTGGTCGTGCAGATATTGCGGTGAGTTGCCCTTCTTTTCGGGGAAGGTTTCCACATGCAATGTTTGAGTGGGAAAGGCAAAGTTGACACCCAGACCCTCGGCCAGCTTGATCACTTCTACGAGAATTTCATGTCTGCAGCGCAGCTCTTCTCCCCAGGTAGGCACTGCAAAAAAGATGTAAAACATGATATCGAGTGAGTGCGCGCCAAGGTCGTTGAGGTATACGTGGTAAAAATCCTTTCGCGTAAGCGGGTGCTCTTCCACAATTTTTCGCAGTCCCTCCACAAATATATTTACCAGATCGGCCGGTGTGTCGTAAGTGACGGCTATGGTGGTGGTAAAGCGCCTGTATATGCGCAGCCCGTGGTTGTCGACGTTGGTGCTGGCCAATATGCCGTTGGGCACGTAGGTGACCGAATTGCGAAATGTGCGGATGCGCGTAGCACGAAAACCAACCTCTTCCACAGTGCCATCTATATCGCCGGAGGTAATCCAGTCGCCGATCTGGAAGGGTTTATCCAAAAATATCATGACCGAGCCGAAGAAATTTTTGAGTGTATCCTGGGCGGCCAGGGCAAAAGCGAGCCCCCCTATGGAGAGGCCGGTGAGCAGCGGTATGATGTCGATATCCAGGTTGGCCAGTATGGCCAGGCCGCCGACGATGATCACAAATATTTTGAGCGCTTTGCGCATGAGCGGCACGAGCTGGTCGTCGAGCGTACTGCGGGTGCGCTCTGCCATGCGCGTCATGTAGGCGCCCAGCACATCTACCAGCCGGTAGAAGACAATGGTGGCAAAAAGCGGCCACATGGCCTTCAGAAATATGAGTATGTAATTGTTGACAGTAAATGAAAGCTGCAGCACAGGCACCAGAGCCAGCAGTATGGGGAAAAGAATAAGTATGCTGATGGGGCGCGCTACCGGGGCTATATATTCTTTGGCGATCTTTCTATACCCCTGGCTTATGAGCAGCTGCATGATGAAGCGCTCCAGCAGAAGGGTGAACAGCTTATGGATGAGTATGCTGAGAAATATAATGGCGAGCAGTGTAACGAGCTGCCAGAGGTGAAGGCCAAACAGACGTTGTGTGCCCATTTTTGGCAGCACGTTCAGCAGGTTGTCTATGCCCAATGGGTACACCGACTGGTGTATCCTGTCTATCTCCGTGGCGGTGTGCTGGGAATAAAACCACTGACCGCCTACTTTCTCCAGGAAAATTTCGGGGTACCGCGGTGATATATAGTAGCGATGCTTGCGCGTGAGTGAGTCGAAATAGTCGGGGTTGGTGGGCAGGTCGTCGAAATTGATAAAAATACCTGCGCCCTTATAAATCTGCATCAGCTTTATGGCGAGTTCCTCTGCCCTTTCGGCGCTGCGCTGCTTTTGCTGAAAGGTCTTGGCCGCCACCTCGGGGCGGTACTTGTTTTCCAGGTTGTTGATGTGCGTAGCCAGGGTATTGTATGGCGACGACAGGTTGTAGTCGTAGTCAACGATGGCTTGTGCCCGGGCCTGTAGCTGGGCCAGGCAAAGCAGCATGAATATGACAAACAGCTTTTTCATAAGGTGGCATTGTAAGGCGGCCTGTGCGGCAGTGCCTGTTATCGAAAACCGAGCACAGAGAAGTGGTTGTTGTAGCTTTTGTATACCTGATACTCCTTGTCGCCCGAGAGGTAGAGCAGGCCTACTTCATGGCCACTCTCCAGTGGTTCAAAATTGATCAG
Organism: uncultured Roseivirgaceae bacterium; assembly: GCA_964596645.1. Classification (GTDB taxonomy): domain Bacteria; phylum Bacteroidota; class Bacteroidia; order Cytophagales; family Cyclobacteriaceae; genus CAVQEK01. Next base: position 77,220 of record CAZQVB010000018.1, on the reverse strand, counting down.
TTCACCATCCTGGTCGTAAATGTACGTAAACTCCTGCTGCCTGTCCACGACCACGAATATTTGGTTGTCGGTGCTGAAGTTGTAGTACTGTACGGCGAGATCGCCCGAGGTTATAAAATTTTTATCAAACAGTAAGTTGCCATTGCGATCGAGGAAGCTGAGCTGGCCGTAGTCTTGCCGCACTATGATGAAGGTGTTGTTCAGGGCGTCATTCACCTGCCAGAACCGGCTGTCTTTAGAAGGCTTATACAACTGCTCCCTTTTCAGGATTTTGCCACTGAGGTTCACCTGAAGTATCTCACCACTGGCCGATACGGTGCTGAGCTGTGTGCTGGAGAAGTCATTGCCGATGTCGACAAACAGGGGGCTAATGACTTCTGTTTCAAAGTCGATGGGAAAGGAAGGATAAAACTCACCCCGCCGGTTGATCACATTGAGCTTGCCGTTTTGCTGCATGGCCAGCATGCAATCGCCGCCCCGCACCCGTATATGAAAAGGCGCTGCACTCAACGCACCGCCGAGGGCTTTGGGCTGCCAGCCTTCCAGGTTGTCTTTTTCCTTGTCGTAAAGGTAAAGGTCGCCCTCAGTGCTCGCCAGCATAAACCGGTAGCGCTTGGAGTTGTCGTAATCGATCACGGAGAGGTAATCGGCCTTCACGCCCGGCGGGAGGTGCAGTGGAAATCCCTCCACGAAATCGCCATTGCGGTCGAGCAGATAGATTTTGTCTTCGGCAGCAAATATGTACTGCAGCTTTTTGTTGCGGTAAAAATCGATCTGGTGTATATCCGTCACCACCTGCCCCGTCAGGCTGTCGCCCCACAATATCTCCCCTTCGGGCGAAAGCAGGTACAGCACATTGAGTGAGTCCTGCACCAGCGATTCGAATTTTCCATTGTTGTGATTTCTCACGATAAAAGGCTTGGTGGTAATGGGTGAAACCGTATAGGCGCTTTTATGCAGCCGGAACCTGCCTGTAGCCTGTGTGGCGGTGACAGGCTTGCGGTGCTCTATCGCTATGCTGGTGTAGAAGCGGTCGTCGAGATTGCTCACCTGAAAGGCCATCAGGTCGAAAGACATCAGCTGGGGTTGGTGTGTACGCAGGGTATTTTGCCAGCGCTCGTTCAGCTGGCCGCTGAGCAGGTTCCAGTACATGGAGGTATTCACAAATAGGCTGAGGCTTGCCTCGCTCAGCGTGTTTTCCAGGAACAAGTTGTACCGCACCTGCTTGCCCCAGGTATTTTCAGCATCCACCTCATTCAACAGGTGCTTGATCACCTGCATCTTATTTCCCAAAATGAGCAATTCGTCGAGTATGGTGAAATACGTATTGTTGAACCCGGCGAAGGAAGAGCCAAAGACTGTTTCCGGCCATTCTTCAAGCGGCAGTTGATAGATCAGCTGATCCATATAAGATTCGTAATACACCGAGTCGCCGGCTCCGGTAGCACTCCCCGCCAATGCCAGCATTTCGCTCAGGGCTGAGTCGGCATTGGTGGTGCGAATGAACATAAGTTGATCGGCCTCTGCCGGGGCTATGGTTTCCAATATCGCCATACCTACTTCCCCATGCATCCAGCTCCAGTCAAAGTCGTGCTCGGTATCGAAAGTAATAAATCGGTCGAGCTGAGCCTTGTCGTGGGCAGCCCAATATTTGGATATGGCATTTTGCAAGGCGCCCGCATCGCTGAAGCCCATGTGATAAAACAAGGCTGTGCGCTGTGGCAGATAGCTGGTGATGCTGATGCGCACCGGCGACTGGTTTTTAAAGACATTTAAGAAATATTGATTGTCGTTGGGCGGTACGGCACACACGCCGTTGAGCAAAATTTCATTTTCTGTCAGTTTCACATCCAGGAATACTTCTTTGGTCAGCTTCGCCAGGTGCGCAGTGGCCTGTTGCCGGTCAGGCTGCAGGAAGATGGAAAGCAGTTTGTTCAGCCTGGTGGCATCGAGGTACAGGTTTCCTTCATCGTTTTCCAGCTTGCGCACCTGCTGTAGCTGCCCGATCTTGTGGCTGAAATTGGCCTCATGGCCAGTCTGAATGTTTCTGATCACATCTTCCAGTAAGAAAGAGGTGGTGCTGCCAATCAGGATGTTGTCGTGCATGAAGTAAGAGAAGGCACGATCAGCACCTTTTTTTTGAATCTCATTCAATTCGAATCCCTGATAGTTTCTTGTTTTCGTCTGCATGCCAAAGTCTTGCTTCAGCGCATCAAGGATCTTTCTGAAGGCTGCCTGGCCCTCGCCAAGGCGCAGGTCGAGGTAGTAGGTGTAGTCGATGTCGGAAGAGCCTATCACATGGGCTGACACTAGAAATAAACGATTGCGAAACAGCCGGTCGATCACGGCATCTTTTCCGGTCACACTATCGAGCTTTTCCAGGGTTTGCTGACTCTGACCCAAGGCGGGCATCTGTAGGAGTGTCTGCCACATAGGCTGCTTCACCAGGTGGTTCCAGCCTTCTACGGTATTGGTATTTTCATATACGGCTATGGCATTTTCGGGTACAAGGGCCCATAGCTCCACATGCGATTTGAAGTAGATGCGGTATAAAAAATACCCAAATGCCGCCAGCACCAGGATTACGATAGCGACAATAAAAAAATGAATTCTCTTCACAGCCAGGCCGGGTTTACTGCAAGTTTAGACCAAATGGTTTTTTTATACAAAAAAAGCTTTGGTGCAGGCCTGATGAAGTCTGGTTGGTGGGTGTTGCCCAGGTGTTTATAAGACTGCTTTATATAATAGTATACAGGTCGGTCCAACTATCGTCTGACCTGGAGCTGTGGTCCTTGGACCGGTCTCTCCATCGCTTGACCTAAAGCTGTGTTAAGAAGCCGGTCTCCTTATCGTCGGACCTGGAGCTAAGCCATTTGGCTATTCAGAGAGTATAATCTTTTTGCGTGTCACGGCATTGCCCTGGTGCACTTCTATGAAATACATACCTGATTTTACCGAAAGGCCCAGGCGCACGTCATAGTCCAGCCCGTCTTCCGGCACATGGTATTCACGTACGAAAAGTGTGGCACCCACAGCATCGTACACCCTCAGTACAACAGGGATCTGCTCTTCCCGAGACATCACACGTGCAGTAAACTCACGATTGACCACCGGATTTGGATACACCACCACATCGAACCAGTGCGCGTTGCTGCTTTCGAAATTGACCAAAATCACCTTGGAGTACTCAAATTGACCGTCGAAGTCAACCTGCCTGAGCCGGTAGTAATTCTTCCCTATGAAAGGACGCATATCGACAAAGCCGTAGTGTAACGGTTCCTTCGAATCGCCGGCGCCCGTCACTTCCCCTATTTTTTCAAAATCGAGTCCATTGTACGATCGATGTATTTCAAACCTGTCATTGTTTATTTCCGAGGCAGTGGTCCATTGGAGGCGAATGGTATTGCCCTCTTCTTTACCCGTAAAATCCACCAGATCTACCGGCAGCGGGTTGTTGGCTGAGATGGATCCCAACGTAAATATCCGCTCTGAAAAGGCAACGGCGCTGCCCGATTCGAGGGTTTGTGCACCAAAGTTAAAATTCGACGCCCCGGCATTGTCCCATCCGCTTGCGCCGTCGTTCCATGCCATTACCCGCAGGTCTGCCTGTTCGGCCGGTACGGCAGACACCTGGCTCTGGCCATCCCAACGCAGCCCGATCCTTGCGGTAGCGCCGCTGCTCATGGTTAGGCCGTCGCTGATCACCCAATACTCATTGCCAGACACATTGACAATGGCCGGATCGGTAGCGGTCAGGTTATCCACCTGGGGATGGGCGGTAGCCGTAGCGTTGAAATATTCCACTTTCCAGGTATATGGCCCCTGCGACACCGCTATAACTTTAGTCAGCGCATACCGCCCGCCTTTGCCCACCGGGTAGAAGAAGGTGGTGCCACTATTCATCGTTTTATACAATGGCCCGTTGACGTACGAAGCTATGCTGCCGCCTGTGCTTGATGAAAGGGATTTGAGGATGAGCTGATTGCTTGTGTTGGTCTGAACGAGGCCATCGGTGAGCACCAGGTTCTTTTCTATCTCCACGTCGCCATTGCCTGCGTCAATGATGCTTACCCCGGCTGCGGAGTTGTCGACCACCAGGCGGTTAAGGCTGTTGCCGCTGATGAAGCTGCCCCGAATGTATTGCTGGCTGCTTCCGTTCATGATCACCGAAGCATTGGTGGAGTACAGGCCGGCGTCGAACGTGCCGGTATTCAGCTCGAAATCACCACCGATCGATACATTCTTGTTGAAGGAGTTGTTCAGATCGGGTCCATTGATGATCAGATCCTGGCACACAATCACGTCGTTGTTGGGGAGATTTCTATCGCCGGACCCACTCAGCTCAAGTTCATCCAGTTGGGGAATATTGCCCAAAATATCATAGCTGCCCGTGCCGCCATACTCAAGTCCTCCGGCACCGCAGTCAAAGAAATTGGTATAGTAGGCCGCCGGCAATATGGCGCTGCCTGTATTGCTTATCAGCTTTATTTTACCGGTACCCGACACTATACCCAGTCGATGGCCTATGGTGGCATCCACGGTCAGCGTGGCATTTTCTTCTATCACGGTGCGCAGCAGGCGCACACCGTCAGCATTGAGCATCAGTTCATCGCCGCTTTTCACCGTCACCACGGCGCCCACCGGGCCTCCGGAAGGAATGGAAGTGGCCCAGGATGCGCCCACATCAAAATTACCACCTCCGGTGCTGTTGGTCTGGTAGACAGGTACGTTGTCTGGAATGGCGCCATTGATCACCACATCAGCCACGGGGTCATAGCTCACTCCTGCGAGATAATCGCCGGAAATGGTGGCGTCGGAGGCGCTGTTGAAATCAAAGATGATGCGCTGGTTGGCTTCGTCTAAGTCGTCGTTGGTAAAGGCCTTGTCCCAGGTGGTGCTGCTTTCGTATAGCCTGGCCGGTATATAATTGTCTGCTGTGTAGCCTGCACCATTCACTGCCAGGTCGGCGGCATCGTAATAAAAATTTCCCAGCCCGCTCAGGTTGCTGAAACCCGCGGCCGACAATATCCAGTGGTACTGCAGCACATTATCGCGATCGGTAATTTCCGGATCAGGTGCCTCGCTGTCTTCCAAGATGCTCGGGTGAATCTCGTTGGCCGGGCGCACGGTCAACAGCCCGCCGCCGGTACTGCTGATGTCGAACACCACCGGGGTATACTTCGACTCGCCCACCGGGTAGGTGAAGCTTCCGCTAAAGCCTGAAGGGAAATTCTTGCACACACCATTATCGGTAAAAGAGCTGTTGGTCTGTATCATGTTGGCACTAGAGAAATCATTTCTGGACGTGCCGCCGGAGCCATTTTCTATGGTGCCGGTACTGCTGATCTGTATCAGGTTGCCTCCAATATCTAACACGCCCGTCTGCAGCACCAGCTTATCGTTGATGTTGAAATTGTAGCCACTGCCGTCGGGTATGCGCACGTTGGCGCCGTTGTTTATGCTCAATACGCCAAAGCTGCTGGTACCCGCACTGCTGCGCGTGATCTCCTGGCGTGTGCTGCCCTCTAGCGCAATGCCGCGCCCTCCATTGCTCTGGTGGGTGGCGCTGTTTACCAGGTCGCCCAGCACGGTGATGGTGCTGCCGTTGTCATAGAGTATGCCAGCGGATATGTCGAGCACATTTTGCACCGTTATGTCGCGATTTACGGTAACGGTGCTGTTTTGCATCTTGGTGAGGTTGTAGAAATTATAGGTGCCAGTACCGCTGATGAGCTGATCGGTCGTACCACTGAAAATGGTGGTATTCAGGTTGCCGTTGTAGGTGCCGGCGTTGCTGAAGTCGCCATTGATGGTGAGCTGTAGGGCATTGCCATCGAGCGTATTGGCCGCATTGATGGCGAGGTTGCCATTGACGGTAAGCGGGCGCACGAAGAGCTTCATCGTAGGAGTATTGCTTCCCGCCAGCACCAGATTATTGATGGGGATGGCCGAGTTGATCCTGAACTCCGACTGCGCTGCCGGTGTGGAAGCATTTCCTAATGTGATGGTGGAGCCGTTTACGTTGTACGACTGCGGTTCCAGCCAGAGTGCAGCTGCCGTGGGCGAGGGGGTGTTCTGGCGTACTATGGTAAGGCTGCCACCGGTGTGGGTAAAGCTGCTTTCATTGAGCAGCTCCAGCATGCCGCGCGAGGCTACCGTGGCTGCGCGAAGGCCAATTTGAACGTCTCCACCCGATTGCAGGTAGTGCAGTACGCCGGTGGTTGTAGAGATGTTGCGCCGTATTTGAGAGCCTACCAGCACTGTACCTGCGCTCACTTCGAATCGGGCATTTTGTGATGAGCTGTATTCGATAAAGTTATTGCCGTTGTTACCGGGGTCGTTCATATTCAGCGTGCCGCCACTCACACGCAGCAGGCCATCGAGCAATATGCCGGTATCACTTCCCCGCACATTGGCTGTGCCTCTGCGCAATTCCAGGCCGGCGCTGGCCGGAATGTTAAAATTACCGCCACCCGTGCTGAGGTTTACATTGATGGCGTTGTCGTTGAGCACGAGTAGGCCATTTTGTAGCTCAATTGCCTTGGTGGCCGCGTTTGTGGTACCGCTTAGGGTGAAATGGTTATTAAATGAAAAGACAGAATTCGTGTTGTTGCCTTTGTTCATCACAATGCGATACAGGTCGGGGATAATGGTGGAGACGTTGTCCAGAGCAGATACTGAGGCGCGGTTGAGTTCGAGTATGGCGTTGTTGCTGGGCGCAGGGCCATTGTACAAATCAAATGCTGATGAGGCGCTATTGACACTTTCAATGCGTATATCTTCACCCACAATTACGCGGTGCTCATAGCTGTTTTGATTGTCATTCTTCACCAGAAACCGTGAGTTGTTACTACCCTCACCATTTTCTAATCGAAGATCGCCTTGTACCTCCAAGGTCACTTGTCGGACATCGCCTATTTCAAAAGTCGTTCTGTTTTCCTGCCAGGTGATCCGCAAATCATTTTTGATGAGCACGTCGTGATTGATCCTAAACCTCGAAGACCTGTCCATCAGCACATTTCTATTCACTGTAATGGGTATGGAGGTTTGTAGTATGCGGTTGTCATCACTGTTGGCTCCGTTGTCTGCCTCTATTCTCAGGTTGGGATATACAGAGATGTTTGACGGCATATTCACCGTGCCGTTGGCATCTATTCTAAAGTTAAACTCACTGTTGTTTTCACTACTGAAAGAGCCCAGATCTGTGGTGGGCGAGAATGTCGGGGATTCAGTGGGTGTCACCTCCAGATAGAAGGAGCCTCCACCCTCTACTGCACCCAGATCGAGTATGGCGTCTCTGTCATTCACCCAAAGCCTGGGCAGCCAACCTCCGAAAGAGCCGTCAAACTTCAAAAAGGCCACGGATATATCCATATTGGCATACACCCAGGCATTGCCGTTTTCTTGCCCATAACTTCTGATGATGGCCACATCGCCGGCAACCGGAAAGTTGGCACTTGCATCGTCCGATCCGTCGGCATTGGTGGTCCATTTGGTGCCATCATTCCAGTTTCTTAAGCCCACATTGGTGGTGTAGTACACAGTAGGCGTGCCGATAAAGCGACTAGGATTGCCGGCCGTGTAGTTGGCCTGCTCCAGTGGGAAGCCGCTGCCTGAGCCATTGAAGAGGATCGTGTTGTTCGTTTTGTTTACTTCATTTACATTTTCCGATGAGCGGGCAAAAGGGGCCACATCCAGCACCTTGCCAGGCGCATATGTCGATTCAGTACCACCAACATCGTTCTGGTCGTAGGTATAGTTGTACTGTACAGTGGGCTCATTGCCTGTGTTAAATCCCTCAAAGCGCACCCTCCAGTAGTAGCTGAGTATATCGGGGCTGCCGCCGGAGGTCGTGGCCAGCACCTTGTCCACCGGATTGATGGTGATGTAGCCGTCATCGGTCACGTTGCTCAGCGTAACAATGGCCGGGGTATAGCGCACATTGGCATTAGCGTTTGTGCCAATAGGAAACCACAATTCATCGGGTTGATTATAGCCATTGTTGGCATTGTCGTACTCCGGGTAGTTGGGCACGCCCGATGGCAGCGGATTGGGCACATACAGTGAAAGGCCCCCGTCGGAAGCATTGCCTGAGGTGAATATCATGTCGTTGATGCTAAACTGCCTGGTCGGCACCTCGACATTTTCCAGGCTGATATCCAGCACATCAATTTTAAGGTTGTGCGTCGCCAAATCGATGCGGCCGTGGCGGTACTCCATTCTTTTGCAATATACATCACTGGTAAAAGCAACAATGTTGTCGCCGCTGTTGAGCCGGAGGTTTCCAAATACGGCAGAGGGGGTAGTGGTAATGGTAAAGTCGCCGCCACTCTTTCGCAGTTTGATGATGTAATTTTTGGCCGTAGCACCATCGGTGTACGTAAAGAAATTACCCTGATTGGTGATGTTGCTCCCATACAGCCGCAGACTGTAACCGTAAGGTGCGCTTAAGGGATCCATCTGATCCAGGGTGCCATTTTCAAGCACGAAATTACCTATTACTTTCACCAGGTTGCTTGCCCATCCATTCACGTTTTTCCCTCCGGCGGCAGTTTTAATTGTTGATAAATTGCTTCCAGATGGCGTTGGCCCTATAGCAGGATTTTTTGCAGCCAGTCGTATAGAAGCCCCCGGCTTATCGATGAGCACATCACTCAGCGGAAATTCCCAACGAATGAAGGTCTCGACGCCCTCAGGATCGGTGTATCCAATCAGGCTGTTGTCGTAGGTGGTGATGTCGCCGATATAAAAAGTGCCGGTAGCGTTGCTGTAAAACGTGACGCGCGAGTTGCCGCTTACATCGAACAGATCCATCACGACATTGTCCTGCAGGGTAAGGTTCCTTCCGATGGCGATGTCATTTCCCTTCAGGTCGAAAAAGGTGCCATAGGTGTTGCTTCCCACCGTGCGTGCACTGCCCGTTTCTATGGTGAGGTCGTTGCGAATGGTGAGCGCCTGTGCTGGCAGGGTGATGTATTCGCCCGGGTCTGTATCGCCAGAAGTGCCCTCATCAAGAATGATTTTTCCGCCATTGCCTGCGGTATTGCGCAGTATGAGGTTGTGAAAGGGTGCTTTGCTCGTGATTTTAAAATCGGGGGTCGTATTGGTTTCTACGACTACGGTGCCACCGGTCACATTGATGTTGCCTGGTGCACTGTTGATGAAAATACCACCGCCATGTATTTGCCCGGAAGATCCTGAATTGTTTTGAAGGTTGATGGCGCCCCTTACGGTGAGTGTGCCGCCGGTCATAGTAAATACATTGTCGGTGTAGGTCATACTGAACAAATAGTAATCGCTGTTGGGGTTGCCGGGGCCCTGATTGCCGTCTACCGTCACGGTGCCGCCAGACTGTGCATAGCCACCAATATTGGTAGAGCCTTGTATGGAGGTGCGTATATTGTTGGTGAGCACTGTACCGCCATCTACTTGTATTTTGCCATTGTTTCGCAAGGTGATGCCGCTATTGCCTGTGGCAGTGATGCTGCCAGAGGTGATGAGCAGTTCTCCATAGGGAACTATGGCCGTACCCTGGCTTTTGGTCACTGAGCCGCCGTCTACCCAAAGTCGTGCGCCAATGTCTATACTATAGTTTCCGCTGGTGTTGAGCTGTGTGATGCTCACGTTGCTGCCTATGCGCACCGTGCCCTTCTCCAGCCCCAGGGCATTGGGGTTGGCAATTCCGCTGTTGTCGACATCATAGTTGGCCCTGCCCAGCAGGTGAAAATAGCTGGGATCGGTGGCATTGATGCGCAATTCATAAGTATCGCTTACGCCTTTGCTGATTTCAATCCTATAAAAAACCGTGGTGTTGTTGCAGAGTATATCCTGGTTTTTGGTACTGTTCAGGAAGTTGGCGTCGACCATGCCATTGTTGGGGTTAGAGCTGTAGTAGCTGCCGGTAACGGGTGTAGGGCGATTGGTAAAGCGCACCAATCCGTTGTTGATGAGGTCACCATAAAAATTGAACTGATGGCGCGCATTGCCTGTGCCTGTGGCAATGGTGCCGGCTGGCTCCACCAGGGCATCGCCGCGCAGGGTGATGGTGTGGTTGACGGTGCCGGTATTGTCATTGATTTTCAGTACCCCACGCTTCACGTCGAGGTTGCCATTGATGGTATAGTTATTCATCACGATGGCCTCAGTAGCGGGGGTAGAAAGATTGATGGTAATGTTGTTGAACAGACGCGCCTGATTGAGGACCAATCCGCCACCGCGTATTTCCAATGTGCCGCCCGTAGCTGCATTGGCAAAATTACTGACATCGCCTGAAGGAAAATTGTCTACCCCGCCACTGCCGGCGATGTAGATGATGCCATCACCCGATATGGTGGTGAAGTTGTGGCCGGAAGTATTGGCGATATCCAGTTTGCCGATCACTTCCACGCTTGCCACCTGCACGTTGTTGTAGCCGGCAGGCATGGTCACCGTACCGCGGTCGTTGATCACCACGTCGTCAATGGCAGAAGGAATGTTGCCGCCGGGGTTCACGTACAGCGGTGAGGCGCTGCCGTCGAGGGTCCAGGTGAGTGGATTGTTCCAGTTGCCGGCCTGGTAGCTGTACCATGTGCTGTTTGAAAGGCCGGCGATGGTGTTTGTCACATTATTGGTGGTGCCAATGGTGTAGTAGCCGTTGGCAAGGTTAGCATTGCTCACATCAAACGCGATCTGATCGCCATTCACCAACAGCGGCGTACCATTGGCCGTAGCCACTTGGGTAAAATTGCCGCTGGTGCCGCTTCGGTACAGCAGCACATAGTTGGACGCGTTGGGTGGCGACTGCCCTCCTGCTACGCCCTCCGAAAAATCGAATGCCAGGCGCACTTCGTCCGCTAAGGTGCCAGTCTTGCGCACATACCAGTTGCGTGCCCAGCGGTGTGTAGCTGCTGTGGAGTTCAGGTTCGCTGTAGTGGTACCATTGCTGCCGTTGTTGTGCCCTGCCAGTACGTACTGGCCGTTGCCAAAGCCAGAGCCGGTTTGGGAAAGGTGCAGGCCGGCAGAGCTGCCGGGGCTGTGTGCGTCGGTAGCTGAAAGGCGCCCGGTGCCTGCCACATCATACACAAAAGCAGCATCATGCCCGGTATATCTGTCATTGGCTGTCGCTATGTTGTACTTGGAGCTCAGGTAATCATTCACCAGGATCATCTGGGTTTCATTCAGGTTTTCCGAGAAAATGATCACCTCAGCCAGGTCTATCTGGCCCCATTGATTCAATCGCTCTATATGGCCTAATGCCGCCCCTGGAAAGGCGCTCAATTGCGTTTGATTATTCCTGCTGCTTACTTCCGTTCCGTTTTGAAAAATAGTGCGCGCCGCTGAGGGATCTGCTGCATTGAGCCTAAAGGCAAATATGCCAAAATCGGGCGTAGTGGCATTGACCGAAGAGCCTGGGCCTCCCGTATAATTGCCGTTGTGGTCGTTGCCCCAGTGGTGCGAATGAATTTGTGAAGTATTGAAATAAGGGTGAAAATTTTGATTACCGCCACCGGTGCTACCACCCATGATCGCCTGTAAACCATTGGATCGACGAGCCCCGACAATAAAAACAGTATAGTCGGTATTGACGAGCACACTGCCATCGATGGGCAGGAAGTCGTCTGTGCCATCAAACCGGACGGATGGAAAGGCATAGTTGGGATCGGATGCTGCTTTAAAGGTAGGGCGCGCCGTACTCGTTGTCTGATCAATGTCCCGGCCGTTACCCGAGCGGTCGACCCAGGTGCTGACGGCGCCATTGTTTGGCAGCGTGAGCCAGCTGGCATCATACCACATTTCCAGCGTGGGCTGGCCCCCTGCTCCGGTGGCATTGCCCACACCTCCGGGCCCCGTCTGTGCCTGGGCAGTCATTACACAGCCAAGCGCTACAACAATAGTAATAAGTGCTGCAAGGCTTCGCTGCAGATAGACTGCAGTACAAAAATAAACGAACTGTATAGGCATGGTAAAATCTCTCATTCGCGTCGATAATGATTTGTAAGCAATGTATACCCAACATTTACACAATGTAAATTCTCATCTGGATATGGCCCGTCTACTGGCCCGGCAAACAAAAACCAGATTCTTATTACAATGCTGTGGTAAAGAAAACATGAAAATTAATTTAAATACTCCTGTTGATGTGCCTGGTAATCAAAAATAAGCATTGAAAACCTACAGCAGTGGCATTGATACAGATTAAGTTTCCTTTATACCAAGTGTGCAATCAATTTGGGAGAATAGAGCTGGCTCGGCCGAGTCAGCAAAACCTGCTTATAAAGCTTGGCAGAAAGTGTGAATCTAAACGTGTTTTTGATCTGGTTGCTGTCAATTTTATAAATTCAACCTTCGAAACAGAAAGAGGCATTTATTAAGGTCTTTCCATCTGTTCTGGCATATCAACAGCCATAGGTAAGGCCATACAGCCATATAATTATTGATTTTATTCGCCCAGTTCTTAAAAATTTTTTACATGAAAAAGCACCTGATCACCTCCCTCTTTGCCATCTTTCTTGCCTGGCAAGCTTTGGCACAATCAACAGAGCAGATCCCCTTACCGGAGCATCCGAGGCCCGATTTTCAACGGCCACAATGGCTCAACCTCAACGGCCCGTGGGCTTTTCGCTTCGACCCTGAGAACCAGGGTGAGCATCTGGGCTGGCATACCCAGGCCACCGGCCACGACAAACAAATCATGGTGCCATTTCCATGGGGTGCCCCACTCTCTGAGGTAAACAATGAAGCCGAAATAGGCTGGTACCGCCGTCAACTGCAAGTACCGACGAGTTGGCGCGGCAAGCGCATTTTTTTGGTCATCGGTGCCAGCGACTGGAAAACTGATACCTGGCTCGATGGCATGCCGCTGGGTTCGCACCAGGGTGGCTATACGCCTTTTGAATTTGAGCTGACCGATCTGGTAGAGTTTGGCAAATCCCAGCGGCTCGACATAAAAGTAGACGATACACCGCAGGATTTTAAACTGTATGGCAAGCAAGGCTATGGAGAAGCCAAAGGAATATGGCAGACAGTGTACCTGGAAGCCCGTGGTGCCGATTTCATCAAAAAGCTGCATTTCACCCCCGACATAGACCGGCAGCTTGTGAAGGTGAAGGTAGAGCTGAATGCGCCGCTGAACCGCAACCATACGCTTGCGCTCCACATCCAGGGTGAAAACCAGCCAGCCAAGCGCCCTACCTTTAAAATGAAGAAAGGCAGCCGGCAGGCTGAGTGGGAAGTGCCTATGCCCGATCAGAAGCTTTGGTCGCTGGAGCATCCGCACCTGTACAACGCGCAGGCCTCGCTGATGCAGGGCAGCGACACCGTAGATCAGGTGCACAGCTACTTTGGCATGCGCAAAATATCGGTGGTCGACCTGCCCGGCAGCAACTTTCCTTATGTAGCGCTGAACAACAAGCCTGTGTATCTGGAGCTGACGCTCGATCAGGCGTATCACCCGGAAGGGTTTTATACCTTTCCTACTGACGCATTTGTGCGCGACGAGATATTGCGCACCAAAAAGCTGGGGCTGAACGGACAGCGTGTGCATGTGAAGACGCCCATTCCGCGTAAGCTGTACTGGGCCGACCGCCTGGGTGTGCTGATCATGGCCGATGTGCCCAACAGCTGGGGCGAGCCGGATGCGCCCATGCGATCGGAGATAGAGCTTGCACTGAGGGAGTTAATCGCCCGCGACTATAACCACCCATCCGTTTTTTCCTGGATCATATTTAATGAAACCTGGGGGCTGCAGTCTAAAACGGAAGATGGCGAAGCGGTATACGCCGACTCCACGAAGACCTGGGTGAAAGAGATGTACCAGCTGGCAAAGCAGCTCGATGGGTCCCGCCTGGTAGAAGATAACTCCGCCAATCGCGAAGATCACGTGGTGACAGACCTGAATACCTGGCACGCCTACCTGCCGCACTACGCATGGCACGAGGCGCTGGACAAGATCAGTGAGAATACCTACCCCGGCTCGCCGTGGAACTTCGCCGAAGGCTATACCCAGGGCCGCCAACCCAACCTGAACAGCGAGTGCGGCAACGTGTGGGGCTATGAGGGCAGCACGGGCGATGTTGACATCAGCTGGGACTACCACGTGATGATGAATGCGTTTCGCACCCATCCTAAAATAGCAGGCTGGCTCTTCACTGAGCACCACGACGTGATCAACGAATGGAACGGCTACTATCGCTACGACCGCAGCGATAAGTATACAGGCATGGAAGAGCTCGCCGACGGCATGTCATGGCGCGACCTGCACAGTGAGGTGTACCTGGCACCACGCATACCATTGTGCAGCGACAGGCAGGCAGCCGAGCGACTGGCTGTGCCGCTCTATCTGTCGGTGATGACCGACCACATACCGGCACAAGACGTCACTATAAGCGGGCGGCTATACGGCTGGAACACATTGGGTGAACAGCAGGAATATGGGCGTTATTTCGCCAAAACAACGCTAAAGCCATGGTACAATGGAGAAGCCGGAACGATGAACATCGTGATGCCCGATGAAGCGGGGCTGGCCATTTTGGTATTGGAGACCAGCACCGCCAGCGGCCACGTGCTGCAACGCAATTTTGTCGCTTTCAATGTTGAAGACGAAGCACCTGCCCCCACCGGCCGTAAAACAGTAAGCTTTGCACCGGCCTCTTTTGCCCGCCAACAATGGAGTGGCAAACAGTGGGATGTGCTGGATGGCTTGAAGGTAAATGGTGCCGGCACCGGCTTTTTTGAATATGAAGTAGCATGGCCTTCGGGATGGAACGCGAGCGAAATTGGCCATGCTGTATTGAAAATGGAGCTTTCTGCAAAAAAGCTATTGGGAAAAGATGTGGAAGGCGCTGAAGAAAAAGGTGGTGACTATATGCGGGGCAAGGGCTTTCATGATCCGGGCAAAAACGCCAATGCCTACCCAATGACGGATGATCAGAAGTACCCTAGCCTGGCGCACATGGTAGTCAATGGCCATGTGGCCGGGGAAGCCTGGCTGCCCGACGACCCGGCCGACCATCGCGGCATATTGAGCTGGCATGCCCAGTTGGAAGATAAAAAGCTGCGCGAGGCCGGCACTTATGGCTACCTGGTTTCTATACCCATACAGCAGGAGGCACTGGCGGCTGCACAAAAAGCCGGTAAGTTTATCATACGACTGGCAGCCGACGAAGCGCTCAGTGGCGGCCTGGCCATATACGGCAGGCAGTTTGGCCGCTATCCACTTGACCCCACTATAGTGATATCATCAAAGTGAGGCGGCCATTAGTCGTAGCTGTACCGTGATGGGTTGCACTTCCAGCGCTACCGCCGGCAAGGTCACCACTGCGGTCATTATTGCTTTGTCGGCTGTGTTGTATGGCGTAGTGGGCTACCTGGCCGACAGAGCTGATTTTGCGGGTATATTCATTCCGTACCTGCTGCTGTTTGCCGGCTATGGATTATTGCTGCGCTCCGGCATGCGGCTTCGTTGGCTGTTGGCTATGGCCGTGCTCTTGCGCCTGGTGTTTTTACTTGCCCTGCCCAATCTCTCCGACGATTTTTACCGGTTTATCTGGGACGGCCTACTGCTGAAGAGCGGGCACAATCCCTTCGCTTATCTGCCCTCTACCCTTATGGACCATTCAGCCATTGACGTATCGGGCATCGATGAGGCGCTCTATCAGCAGCTCAATTCGCCCAACTATTACACTGTGTATCCGCCAGTGTGCCAATTCATTTTTTTTCTCTCGGCCCTGGTACCCGGCGACCCGATACTGGCACCGGTGGTGGTGATGCGCCTCTTTATAGTGGCGGCCGAGGCGGGAAGCTTGATTTTGATGGTGTTGCTTCTGCGCAGGCTTCAATTGCCCGCACGGCGTGTGCTGCTTTATGCGTTCAACCCGCTGGTGATAATAGAGCTGTCGGGCAATCTGCATTTTGAGGCGCTGATGATATTCTTCCTGTTGCTGAGCATACATACTTTGTTTGTGCGCAGGTGGGCACTTTCTGCGCTGTACTTTGCGCTGGCAGTGGCCAGTAAGGTCATTCCATTGGTGATGTTGCCGATGTATGCCAGGCGCTTGGGCTGGCGACGTGCCGTGTTGTTTTGGTTGCTTACCGGATTGTGTACGCTGCTGATATTTGCCCCGCTGCTCGATGCCAGCTTTGTACGCGGCTTCGGCTCGAGCGCTTCTTTATACTTTCAAAAGTTTGAGTTCAACGCCAGCGTATTTTACATCGTGCGTGCCATTGGTTTTTGGTATGTGGGCTGGGATGTAATACAGACAGCCGGCCTGGTGTTGGCCCTGTTGGTATTTGTATTCATTGTGCTGTTGGCCATTTTTCAAAATACAGCAGAGCACAATCTGCCGGGCATCTTGTTGTGGCCGCTGTTCATTTACCTGCTTTTTGCCACTATTGTTCATCCCTGGTATGTATCGCCCCTGGTGGGGCTTTGTATTTTTTCCAGATACCGGTTTCCTGTGGTTTGGTCATTTTTCATATTTCTTTCCTACCAGGGCTACGGTGAGCATTTTTTTCAGGAGAATTATGGGCTTGTAGCGCTGGAGTATGTGGTCACCTTTGGGTATATGTTGTACGAACTATGGAAATACAATGACCTGACAGATGTGCGGGAGGCGATGGCCTTTCTGCAACGCTCTGCTTTTGGCATGCTCGGAAGAAGGTAAATGACAAACCGGTTGTTGATAAATAAATGAACAGCTACGGGTTCTCTGCATCATTTAAAGCATATGAATAGCCATTTCACTACTAATGCTTTTCACTTGCCTTCCCGAAATTTATTCCAGTGTTTCATCATTCGTTTTCTCTTTAGACAGATCCTGAAACAAGTTCAGGATGACTTAGAATTTGAGCTTTTGGCTTTAAATTTCACCAATCACGAGTCTACGAATCCACCAGTCTACCATTCTCACTCCGAAACTGACGAAACACCCGCGCAAGGCCACGCTAAACAGCCAAAGGTGTTTCGAAGGTTTCTCCGGACAAGACTGGATAGAGGCTCTTGCAAGACCCTTCTCATTTCCATTGTCTGTGGCAAACTCTAGATCAGACAATAGTCTGACCTGTTAGGGAGTGTTGATTTTACTTTTGACCTGCAGATTGCTTCGCTTCTTCCGCCCTCTCTCAGTGGGTCTTGCTGAATTTATTTCAGCATCTGTTTACTCTTTGGCAGATCCTGAAACCCTGAAATAAATTCAGGGCAGGCAAGTTCAGGATGACTTCGACTTTGAGCCTTGAGCTTTCAGCTAATCCATTCCACCAATCACCAGTCTACGAGTCTACCATTCACCAGTCTACCAATCTACTTTCCCATTGCCGGTCCGACTATCGTATGACCTAATGATATTTGAGCTTTCTGCTATCCATTCCACTAGTCTACCAGTCTACTAATCTACTAATCTACCATTCCACCAACATGCAGGGGGATTTGCACATTGAACGAGGAGCCGTCTGTGCGCACATTTACATTGACCAATGCACAGGCGGCGTAGAGTACTTCTGGCGTGCCATCCTCGGCAATCAGCAGTTGAGGGCGCTCCAGCCGATTTACTTCGATGGTATCGCCCGAGGCCAGTATCAAATGCTTTTTCATAAAAAAGGGTTGGGCAGGTGTGCGCCATTTGGCGCCATCATCAGATTCCAATATGGCCAGCCCTGGCTTGTCCGCAGTGATCTTACCTGTAAAATCCTTCAGCACAGCATAAAATTTCTGATGCCCCGGGTGATACCACACAAAAGGATCTTCACCACTGGCTATTCTATTATCTTCCGTCCTTACCTCAAATGCAAAATTGTCGGAAGCCGTAAAAGGTCCTGTCGGCGTGTCGCCAATGGCCACACCATGCACACCACGCCAGTCCGGATCGTAGAAGTTGCCTTTGAAATAAAGCAGAAATTTGCCGTCTTGCGGCCGCTGCACTACCGATGGATTGGTCACGATCAGGTTATCGGGCAAGGCCACTGTGCCTTCGGGGGATGGGTTCAATACCATGTCTGCTTTCACACGTGTACGTGGTGAAAGAATAGGCGTGTGAAAACGCTCATATTCGCCATGCATAAATCCCTCAAAAGAATCAAACACCACCACGCCGATGTTTTGATTTTGCCGCACCCGCTCGCGCTTGCCGAGGCCTTCGCCTTTGGAGCCGACAGGCTGTACGCCCGGATCTGCCGAGCCGGTGTAGTAGAGGTAATATTTGCCGTTGTACCGCCGTATGTGCGGATTGTGGACCATTTCTGCGTCCCAGGCGGCAGTATCACCCTCGGCACTTCTGCCCCTGAGCACCACCTGTTGGTGTACAAAATTGCCGTCGGGCTCATCGGAAACAGCATATGCAATGGTGGAAAAGAGCACCCAGGAATCCTGAAAAGGTGGTATCGTATCGCCGCAGGGCCATGTGGAATAAAACATATGATAGCGCCCGTCATCACCTTTGATCACGCTGCCACCCCACACAAACCGCGACGGATCGGTCAGTACAGACCGGCCATGGAGCACATCACCTTCTCGAAAAGCCTGCACCGGCCGAGCCTCTACCTTCAACTGGTGGTTTGTGGGTTTTTCATCACATGATGTGAACAAAGTGCCGGTGGTCACACTGACCAGCAGCAGCCATTGGGAAGCTGTTTTTTTCATATACATGGGTAGATATCTTTAGAAATGGGCCCTTGGCAAAAAATACAAGTACCGTTTTAAAAAATTAAAATCATTTCATCGTCAGGGAAAAGCTCTGTCATATCTGCCAACAGATCACACGTCGGAGCGCCAATATGGTGATTCCCTGCGCTCTTGCTGCACCATATCAGCTATTTTGTCTACCACCTCCGGGTTTGCGTCTGCCACGTTGGTGGTTTCTGCTTCATCTGCATGCAGGTCGTATAGCTCCCATTGCGATTGATTCCCCAGTTTCACGGCCTTCCATTTTCCCCATCTTGCCGCCTGGTCAAACCCATTCTCATAAAACTCCCAATACAGCAGCCGCTCATTGTCCCACTCATTTTCGCCTGTGATCTGAGGCCACACATTCTTACCATCAATATCCTCCGGCGTGGAAGCCCCGGCTATCGCTGCCAGCGTTGGCAGCACATCGGCAAAATACCACACGCCGGTGCTATCGGTTCGGGGTGCTATCCCGGCCGGGTAGTGCACGATCATGGGCGTGCGAATGCCGCCTTCATACATATCGCGCTTGCGCCCCCGCAGGTGCGCTGAGCTGTTGAACCGGCCATCCCAGCGCTTGGCCGCACCATTGTCACTACAGAAGAATACTATCGTTTGGTTGTGAATACCCAGCGCTTGCAGCTTTTGCATCATTTCACCTATATCACTGTCCATACGGGTGACCATGGCTGCATAGGTTTTTTCATCTTTTTGCCACTCCATGTCGGCATACGGCCCCAATGATGGCACTTCGTACTCATCGTGCGGTATGGTGTAGGGCAGGTAAAGAAAGAAACTGGTATCCTGATGGCGCTCGATGAAATCAAGCGCAAACTGGGCAAACAGATCGTGTGAGTACACTTGCTCGGCACCATCTGCATTTTCTTCTATCACGTATTTCTCATTGTTTTTCCAGAGGTAATCGACATAATAGTGATGCGCCCTTCTTTGGTTGAGGTAGCCAAACCATTCGTGAAATCCCTGCTGATTGGGCAGGCCGCTGGAGCCAGGCTCTCCCAGACCCCATTTGCCCGTGATGCCGGTGACGTAGCCGGCCTCCTTCAGCACCTCGGCTATGGTGGTGTCTTCATTGAGCAGGGGTACACGACCCTGTGGATTGGCCTCCGTGCTCAAGGCCGCCACCATGTTGCCCCGTACCGTCGTATGACCCGTATGCTGACCGGTCATTAGCACGCTGCGAGAAGGTGCGCAGACGGGCGAGCCGGCATACACGTTGGTAAATCGCACACCTTCGGCAGCCATTTGGTCCAGGTGTGGTGTTTGAATGAATTCTTGTCCATAGCTGCCAAGATCGCCGTAACCCAGGTCGTCGGCCATTATGAAAATAATATTGGGCTTTAAGTCGGCGGCTTGTTGCGTGGTAGATTCCTGCGTGGTGGAGCAGGCGATTTGGGATGCAGCAAAAGCCACAAATAATAAAATTCTCATGGGTGCTAAAAATTGATTTTGCACCCGCAAATTATAAAAACCTCAGAAACACCTACCGCTACCAATCAATCACTTTTTTGTCTCTTAAAAATTTGCCTGTGGGTATGTCTTCGGCAGAGGCAAGCCATACAATGGTTTCCGCACCTTTCTCTACTGGCCGGGTGGCATTTTTTCCACCCATATCTGTCTGCACCCATCCCGGGCACAATGTATTTACACTTACACCGCGGTCGGCCAGTTCTGCGGCAAGCAACATGGTGTAGCCGTTGAGCGCGTATTTCGAAAGCTTGTAGGCTGCATGCCCGCCATTGGCTACCTGCGCCCGTGAGCCCATGCCCGACGATACGTTGATGATGCGCCCGTCGCTGCTTTTTTCCAACAGGGGCAGCAGAGCCGAAGTGAGTTGAAACACTCCAAAGAAATTGGTCTCGAAATTATCACGCAGTTCACCCACATCGCCGGCACGAGCCGGCTTGGAGCCCAATATGCCCGCGTTGTTGATGAGCACATCAAGTTTGCCATAGGTGTGCAACAGCCATTCTGCCATAGACTGCACAGATGCCCGGTCAGTCACATCGAGCTGCTTGGCCACTACATTGCCTTCTAATTGTTTTGCTGCCTTCTGAGCTTTTGATTGATCGCGGGCGGTAAGCACTATATCAAAACCTATGGTGCCCAGTTGTCGGCACACTTCCAGGCCAATACCGCGATTGCCGCCGGTCACCAACGCTATTCTGTGATGTTGCATGATTTTTTGCTTTTTACAGTCTCGAGAACCTTTTCTGATAGCTCCCAAAATTTCTTTCCGAATACAGCATTCCGTGATTTTTCGCTCGACGGCACCGCCTTCTTCTTCTTAAAGTATTTGCCGCTGATGTCTTTCACTTCATCGGAGGTGGACAGATAGATCAGTGTTTCAGCACCTTCTTCAGCACTGATCATAAAAGGCTTGGCCAGAAACAATAGCCACTTGCCTACTCCGGACAGGTCGCTTCCGAAACCTGAGCTGACAAACCCGGGGTGCAACGCATTGACAGTGACGCCGTGGCTGTGCAGCCGGTGGTGCAGCTCGTAGGTGAAATATAAATTGGCCAGCTTGGCTGTGCTATAAGCCTTAAACCCGGAGAACTTCTTCATCATATTGACGTCGTCCAGGTCGATGTGCCCATATTTATGTGCTTCCGAACTCACCACCACTACCCTACTTTCGGGTGTGCTCTTGAGCATCGGCATCAGCGACTGAGTAAGCAGGAAATGGCCGAAATGATTTACCGCCATGTTCATCTCCAGGCCGTCTGCACTCAACGCATGATCCTGTACAATGGCTCCCGCATTATTGATGAGAAGGTGAAGCTTCATGTGCTGCGCCAAAAATTCGTCGGCCGCCTGCTGTACACTGTCCAGCTCACCAAGGTCGCAATGGATAAATGATACTTTGCTATCGGTATTTTCTGAGCGTAGCTCGCGCATCAACTGATGCGCTTTGTCTGCATTGCGCGCCATCAGCACCACATGCATGCCTTCATTGGCCAAATGCCTGGCTGCCACCCGGCCTATGCCCGATGTGCCCCCCGTTATCACTGCGACTTTACTATAATCCATGGTATGTTGCTGTTATTTTGAAAAGCTATGTGCCTAACTAACCGAATGACTGTGAAAATGATTTGAGACGCATCTTCTTCCCACACTTTCACTCATTGGGGGTTGGGATAATTATTTGATCGTAAATGGTTTCCTCCAATCCAAATAAGGGTTAATTTTACCTTTATTTCAACAGCTATTCAATGCCCCATTATCAGTCCTTTCTTAAACACCTGCTCGCGGTTGATTGTGTCATTTTTGGCTTTGACGAAGGCCGGCTACGCCTTTTACTCATCAGGCGAAATTTTGAACCCGAGATGGGCAATTGGTCTTTGATGGGAGGATTTTTGCGTGACAATGAGTCGCTCGATGAGGCCGCCCTTCGCATACTGCAAGAGCTTACAGGGCTGCACAACGTATTCCTGGAGCAATTCCATACCTACGGTGCCCCGGAGCGCGATCCGGGCGAGCGCGTGGTGAGCGTGGCTTATTACGCCCTCATCAAGATAGCGCAGCACGATCAGGCCGCACTGGAGGCACATCAGGCCCACTGGATTGACATTGAAAAAGTACCTCAGCTTATCTTTGATCACAACGACATGGTGCATCGGGCTTTGCTCACGCTGCGGCATAAGTGTCAGTTTCAGCCCATCGGCTTTGAGCTGCTTCCGGTGAAATTTACCATACCACAACTGCAACTGCTGTACGAGTCCATCTTGGGGCACGCGCTGGACAATGCCAATTTTAGAAAGAAAATATTGGGCATGAACATCTTGAAAAAGCTAAGCGAAAAAGAAACGGCCAACTCCAAGCGCGGTGCGTACTACTATCATTTTGATCATGAAAAGTATCAGATGCGGCTCAGTAGTGGCTTTTTGTTTGAACTCTAAAGAAAAATGATATGCTGGAAAATCTAAAAGAACAAGTCTGCCAGGCCAATCTTGATCTGGTAAAGCACGGCCTGGTGGTGTTCACCTGGGGCAATGCCAGCGCCATAGACCGCCAAAGTGGCCATGTGGTGATCAAGCCCAGCGGCGTATCGTACGATCACATGCAGCCTGAGCATATGGTGGTGCTCGATATGGAGGGCCGTGTGGTAGAGGGCGATATGAAGCCGTCGTCAGACAGTGCCACCCATCTGGTGTTGTACAAACATTTTGAAAATATAGGTGCTGTTGTGCACACCCACTCGTCGTGGGCTGTGATATGGGCACAGGCCGGGCTGGGCATACCGGCACTTGGCACCACCCATGCCGACTACTTCTATGGCGAAATACCCTGCACGCGGCCGTTGAGCAAAAAAGAAATAGAAAAGGCCTATGAACAGGAAACAGGTGAAGTGATTGTCGAGCGCTTCGATGACCTGAATGCAGACCAAATGCCCGGTGTACTGGTCAATAACCACGGGCCATTTGCCTGGGGCACCGACTCTGCCAACGCGGTGCACAATGCCGTGGTGCTGGAAGAAGTGGCCAAGATGGCCTATCACACCCTGAAGCTCAACCCGGTAGGCCCCATTGCCCAGGCGTTGCTCGATAAGCATTTTCTCAGAAAACATGGCGAAAATGCCTACTACGGTCAGAAAAAATAACTTACTAAAGCACTATAACGATGCGTGAACAATATGTGATTGGTCTTGACTATGGCTCAGATTCCGTACGCACCATAGTAGTCGACGCTGCCAATGGTGAAGAAATGGCCTCCGATATCTTTTACTATCCACGATGGCAAAACGGTGACTTTTGCCTGCCTGCCCGCAACCAATTCCGCCAACACCCGCTGGATTATATAGAGGGGCTGGTGGCTACCGTCACAAGAGCACTGGCCCGGTGCCCGGCAGAGGTAGCTCAGCAGGTGGTGGGCATTTGTGTGGACACCACCGGCTCTACCCCTGTAGCGGTAGATCGTGAGGGTACACCTCTGGCATTGAAAAAAGAATTTGAGCAAAACCCCAATGCCATGTTTGTGCTGTGGAAAGACCATACCGCTGTACGCGAGGCCGAGGAGATCAACCACACGGCCCGCCACTGGGGGGGCACGGATTATACCAAATATGAAGGCGGTATATACTCCTCCGAATGGTTTTGGGCAAAAATACTGCATGTGCTTCGCAGTGATGAAGCTGTGCGTGCGGCAGCATACTCCTGGGTGGAGCATTGCGACTGGATTCCCGCCCTGCTCACCGGCAATACCGATCCGCTGAGGCTGAAGCGAAGCCGGTGTGCGGCAGGCCACAAGGCCATGTGGCACAGCGAATGGGACGGTCTGCCTTCCGAAGCATTTCTCACTACACTCGATCCTTTACTTGCCGGCCTGCGCCAGCGGCTCTATAGCGATACGTTTACAGCTGATATGCCCGCAGGCACACTGAGCCAGGAATGGGCCCAAAGGCTCGGGTTGCCAGAAGGCGTAGTGGTGAGCGCAGGCACATTTGATGCCCACGCCGGCGCTGTAGGCGGCGAAATAGAAGCCTACACACTGAGCAAGGTGATGGGCACATCTACCTGCGACATGCTGGTAGCACCATCGGCCGAGGTGGCCGACACACTGGTGCGCGGTATATGCGGGCAGGTTGATGGCTCTATAGTACCCGGCATGCTCGGCCTGGAAGCCGGTCAGTCGGCTTTTGGCGATGTATATGCGTGGTTCAAAAATCTGCTGCTCTGGCCCGCCAGGGAAATATTGACCGGTTCGTCTCTCATCGATGACGACCTGCGCAACAACCTGCTACACGAGATCGAACAAAAAACCATTGCCGCCCTGAGCGACGCAGCGGAAAAAATCCCCGTCGGTGAGTCAGGTGTCGTAGCGTTGGATTGGCTCAATGGCCGAAGAACTCCGGACGCCAACCAAAGTCTGAAAGGCGCCATTCGCGGGCTGAGCCTGGGTAGTGACGCCCCGCGGCTGTTCAAAGCCCTGGTAGAAGCCACATGCTTCGGCAGCAAGAAGATTGTAGACCGATTCATAGAAGAAGGCATACCTATAAGAAAAGTGGTAGCCCTGGGCGGGGTGGCCAAGAAAAGCCGGTATGTGATGCAAACCATGGCAGATATCCTGAATATGCCCATTCAGGTGGCGCGGTCGGAGCAGACACCTGCTTTGGGAGCGGCCATGTATGCGGCAGTGGCAGCCGGAGTTTATCCCAATGTGGAAGAAGCCAAATCGGCTATGGGCAGCGGCTTCGATGCAGAATATATACCCAATCCGGATGCTGTAGATCAGTACGCAGCGCTGTATGCAAAATATGGTGAGTTCGGTGCATTTGTAGAGCAATCATGATGCATAATTCTAAACCCAAATACATAGATAAACACCTCATGAAGAAAATTATAACAGCAAGTCTAATTTACTTCTGCGCACAGTACAGCTCAGCACAGCACGCAGATACTCCCCCAATGGGCTGGAACAGCTACGACAGTTTTGGTGCTACCGTCACGGAGTCTGAAATGAAAGGCAATACCGATATCATGGCTACGCACCTCAAGCATTTGGGCTGGGAATATGTGGTAGTCGATTACTGCTGGTCATATCCTGATGTGGCGGCGCTTAATAATCCGCCGCAAACGGAGGATTACCAACCACGGTTGGCAATGGATAAGTTTGGGCGATTAATGCCTGATGAAGAGCGTTTTCCGTCTGCGCAGCGTGGGAAGGGATTTAAACCGCTCGCCGACTACGTGCACAGCAAGGGCCTCAAATTTGGTATTCATGTGATGCGGGGAATTCCCAGACAGGCAGTGGCAGATGATACGCCAATATTGGGTAGCTCCTTTTCTGCTGCCGACATCGCCGACCAGACCGATACCTGCCAATGGCTCGACAACATGTACGGCCTCAACTTCGCCAATGATGGATCTCAGGAATATTATAATTCCCTTTTCCGCCTATATGCTTCATGGGATGTCGATTTTGTGAAAGTCGATGATATTTTGGCCATTGGCCCCTATCATGATAAAGACATAGAAGCCATACGCAAAGCCATTGATGAATGTGGTCGTCCTATGGTACTCAGTCTGTCACCTGGTGATGCGCCTATTGAAAAAGCAGAACATCTAAAAAAATATGCGAATATGTGGCGGATCTCGGGCGATTTTTGGGATGACTGGGAGACGCTGAAGCGAATGTTTGAACTGGCAGCAGAGTGGCATCCTCACATTGGAAAAGGCCACTGGCCCGACGCCGATATGATACCCATTGGCAAATTGTCCATCCGCGGTCCACACGGGCCTGAGCGCAGGTCTAATTTTACTGAAAACGAGCAGCGTACCCTTTGGGCGCTATGGGCCATTGCCAGGTCGCCGCTCATGTATGGTGGCGACCTAATGCAGATGCGCACATTTGAGCATGCCATGCTCACCAACAAAGCAATGATAGAAGTAAACCAACGCAGCAGCAACAACCGGCCGCTCTTTCAACATGGCAACCACATTGCCTGGGTGGCCGATGCTGCCAATGGAGAAGATAAATATTTGGCGGTGTTTAATCTCGGTGACGATACAACTACACCTGTATATGTGCCACTTGATAAAATTGGACTGAATGGTACGGTAGAAGTGAAAGATATTTTTGCCCATAAAAGTCTGGGTGTGGTAGAGAAAGCTTTTATGCCCAAACTTGGAAAGCACGAAGGCCGGCTCTACAGAATTATACCAAATTAATTTTTACTCAAACTCAACTTGGCTTTCAGCCTACACTCATTGCTTCTCTTTATAACTCTTATAATACCACCCTATGAATAATCCCTTCAACACGCTCGAAGCCTGGTTTGTCACAGGCAGTCAACACCTGTATGGAGAAGAAACACTTCGGGAGGTTGCCGATGATTCTCAGCAGATGGTAAGCGGCCTGAATGCCAGCAGTGCGTTCCCTGTAAAGATCGTTTACAAACCTGTGCTCACCACGCCGGAGTCCATCTACAAACTATGCCTTGAAGCCAACAGCGCAGCAAATTGTATTGGCCTGGTGACCTGGATGCATACCTTTTCCCCGGCCAAAATGTGGATCGCCGGTCTCAAAGCATTGCAGAAGCCATTGGCACATTTGCACACGCAGTACAACCGCGACATACCCTGGTCTTCCATCGATATGGATTTTATGAACCTTAACCAATCGGCCCATGGCGGACGTGAATTTGGTTTTATCAACACCCGCATGCGCATCAACCGCAAAGTGATTGTGGGACACTGGGAGGATGAAAATACGCGTACCCGCCTGAACGTGTGGCTCCGTGTAGCGGCGGCCCGACACGAACTGCAGCACCTTAAAATTGCCCGCTTTGGCGACAATATGCGGCAGGTAGCCGTCACTGAAGGCGACAAGGTTTCTGCCCAGATCAAGTTTGGCTTTGAAACCAACGGCTATGGCCTCGGCGACCTGGCCGAGAGGGTGCGTAGCGTAGACGACTCTGCCATATACAGCCTGGTGAATGCCTATGAAGAACAATACGAATTGACGGCTTCACTTCGGCGTGATGGCAGCCAGCGTCAGGCGCTCATGGAAGCAGCCAAGATAGAGGCCGGCATGCGCACCTTCCTCGAGCGGGGAGGCTTTATGGCCTTTACCGATACATTCGAAGACCTTCACGGATTGGATCAACTTCCCGGGCTTGCTGTACAGCGGCTGATGGCCGACGGCTACGGCTTTGGTGCTGAAGGCGACTGGAAAACGGCTGCCCTGGTGCGCGCCATCAAAGTGATGGGCTATGGCCTGCCCGGTGGCAGTTCATTTATGGAAGATTATACCTACCACTTTTCGCCGGGCAACCATCAGGTGCTTGGGGCACACATGTTGGAGATTTGCCCGAGCATTGCCAGTGGCCAGCCTACCTGCGAGATACATCCCCTGGGCATCGGTGGCAAGTCCGATCCGGTGCGACTGGTGTTCAATTCACCTGCAGGCCCCGCGCTCAATGCCTCGCTCATCGATATGGGCAACCGCTTCCGGCTGTTGGTAAATGAAGTGGAGGCCGTAGACCTGGAAGAAGAAATGCCCAAACTTCCCGTAGCACGCGTGCTTTGGAAGCCCGCACCCGATTTGCAGACAGCGGCATCTGCCTGGATACTCGCCGGCGGTGCACACCACACATGCTACAGCCAGGCCATCAATACAGAATACATGGAAGACCTGGCCGACATGCTCGATGTGGAGCTGGTGGTGATCGATAGCGATACGCGCATCCGCTCGTTCAAAAATGAGTTGCGCTGGAGTGAGGGGTCTTTTGCTGGTGGGCGGGGGTGATGGGATAATGTTTAGCCTGATGATTATAATGCCAACGCGTTAATAGATTTAAACATTCAGTTATACTAATCTACATTATCAGTAGGCTTACCCTTACATAAAGCAGCGGGAATTAAAAAGGCATCATCGCTATCGATGATGCCTTTTTATAAATTTCAATATATTAAATCGATCAATTTACATCCCACCAAAGCTTAGAGTTAAGCGCATCGCCGTTATCAAGTTCAGCAACTGCTTTACCTCGGTTTACTCCGTTCAATGTACGTTCGAAATCCGGATACTGGAGACGATAGGGAATATCTGTAATGCCCTGTACCAGTGAAGTGAACTTGTAGTTGAAATCTCTCACTTCGGGCACCGACACCTTGTATTCCATACCGGGTAGAAGCAAAGTTTGCGGATATCCTGTTCTGCGATATTCAGCCCAAGCAATATGCGGCTCCATATACAGCGCTATATATTTCTGAGTCAGCACAGTTTCCTCACTTGCCGGCGCTAGTCCGGTCATATATGCTGTCATTTCCGACTCTTCAATGCCCCAATTCTCCATGGAAGCTTCTATACCATCCTCGTAATATTCCTGGCTCCAGCCATTCAACTCACTCATGATGAACATCACTTCAGCAAATTCCATGAGCGGTTGGGTAAAGGAGGCAGCTGCTTTCAAAGGTGGTGCTTCCCGATCAGTCTGATCTTTACCTACTATCAAGAGACCTGGCCAGCTTTCCCAGTTGAACACACCAGCATCGGCAGAATTTTCTGAGACTGGCATTCCCACATAATCACCGAATTCGTTCTCTTGAGCATAGACTTCAATTCGAGGGTCAACTTTACCTTGAAATGGGTTATCAGTAACAGAAACACCATCAGCATTTACTATATCGTTGCCTAAGAGCAGCTCAGTAAAACTATGAGAGATAGCAAAGTCTGTTCTGTTGGTCACGTTGAATGCCCGATAGAATGGTGCTGCATTTACATCGGCTTCTTCGTATGTAAACCCTGCATTGTCAGCATTTGAAGTAAAGACACCTTTACTAATGGCATCACTAATGTGGGCATCTGCGGTGGTTGCATCTACTGCCTGAATCTTGAGCGCGATACGCAACCTCAGCGAATTGGCGAACTTTTTCCATTTCGCCATATCACCATTATAAATGTTGTCGCCGACTACACCTTTCTCATTCACACCTATCATTGCTTCAGCTTCTTGCAATTCTTTGAGAATGTCAGGATAGATTTCTGATTGCTCAGCATATGCAGGATACAATATTTCAGTCTCTGCATCGGCTACTTGAAGTGCCTGGAAATTAGCATTGTCAGAACCGTAGGAGTAGTATGGTATGTCACCCCAAGTATCTGTCATGATGTTAAATGCCCACGACATAAGAATGCGTGCTACAGCAATTTGATTGTCGTTTGATCCATATTGGCTGTTGACATCCTTGGTGTCCTCATTGGTGTTGAGGTATATTACCTTCCTCCAGTTTTCCAGATTACGGTAGAAGTCATACCATGTTTCGCGTTGAGTTTCGCGATACACATAGCGATCTTCATCGGCATAAGCTGTCTGTGTAAAGTACTGCATAGTAACCAATGTGAACCTACCGGCAAACCACTCATTGTAGAGCTCATCCACCATTTTTTTGGTGGCATCATTCAATACACCTGAAGTTGGTGGATTGACTATCTCATTTGGATTGGCTTCATAATCCACATCACAGGCAGTGAAGAATACTACCAAAGCCAGTGTGAATAATTTTATTTTTATACTATTCATTTTCGAGGTTTTTATAATTCAAACTCTAATTTAAATCCAAATGTGCGTGTGGTTGGAAGAAAACCTCCTTCTATACCCTGCACGTTGCCTGATCCATTTACTGTGATCTCAGGATCCAAACCTTTATAATCCAATCCGAACACCCACAAATTGCGGCCGTAAGCCGACACCCGAACGTTCTTTACAAGTTTGCTCTCTAGTGGCACATTATAGCCAATTACTAGTTCTCGGAGCTTTACATAATCAGCGTCGAATACACTCTGCGCGCTGGGCATCTCAAAGCCATGGTAATGGCGTGCTGCCCAACCCTGAGCTGAAACATACTTTTCGTTGGGTGCAGAATTGGTCACTGTGTAAGTTCCATCATCGTTGAATGTAACATCACCCGTTACGCCATCAAGCCGGATACCACCACCATCGGCTACAGCATCTCTGATCTCATTACCTTTATCGTTCACGCCTGCGGTTGGTTCCCATACACCTGCATAGTGGCCCCACATATGTGAAGTAGAATAAAACTTACCGCCTTGCTGTATATCGAACAAAAAGCTCAGATCGAAATCGGCAAACCTAATGGAATTGAATATACCCACATTATAGTCTGGAAGCACAGAGCCTAAGGGCACTAGGTTTTGAGTACGCAGCCAGTAGCCATTCGAGCCTACTACACGGTTGCCTGAGTCATCGTACAAGTAGTCATAACCCCACAATTGTCCATACCGCTCTCCTACAGATGCACGCAAAATTACTCCGCTGAAGGGAGCGTTGCCAAGGTCCATGGCGTCAATGCCTTCGATGATCTCATCAACTTCATTGTTCACCCTGGTAAAGTTCACATTGATGTCCCATGAGAAATTATTGGTTCGTATCGGTGTACCGCGTAAGGTTAATTCAACACCTTTATTTGTGATCTGGCCTGCATTGATATACTTGGCATCATACCCTGTAGCCTTCGATAGTTCCAATGGAATAATTTGATCTGTGGTTACATTACTGAAATACGTAAAGTCTATGCCGATGCGGTTGTCAAATAGATTTGCTTCCAAGCCTATTTCCCAAGTATCAGTAGTCTCAGGCTTCAAATCACTGTTGTTAAGAGTAGCTGGTGCAAATATTCTGGGTACATTTTGGAAGGTACCATCGGTATTGAATTGGTATGTGGTATAAACTCTGTAAGGATCGGTATCCTTAGCTATACTGGCCACACCGGCACGTAACTTTCCATAGCTAAGCCAGGGAATCTGCAATGGCTCTGAGAAAAGAAAGCTGAGTGAAGCAGAAGGATAAAAGTAGGAGCTGTGCGCAGGAGGCAGTGCCGATGACCAGTCATTTCGGCCAGTGATATCCAAGTAGAGCATGTCCATAAACCCTATGCTGGCGCTACCGAAAACACTATTGATGTTCTTCAATGTGGTGACGTCATTCACCAACACACTACCGGCAGAATTTAATAGATTGTATAATTCTGCAACAACCAGACCTCCGGATGTTTCCCCTCTATTCAAATGAAGCCGTTGCCTAAGTTGGTTGCCGCCCAGCAATGCTGTAATTTGAAATTTATCACCAATCCTTCTGTCATAGTTGAGAGTTAGCTCATAGTTGTACTCATAGTTATTGCGAGTGGCTTCGTAATAATACGACTGGGCCTGTGAGCCGACCGCTACGCGCTCTCTGTTGTAAAAGGTGTAAATATCACCACTTACTCTACCTCCTAGCGAAAGACCGTCAATCAGTTCGTAACTAAGACCTACGTTGCCATATATTCTGTCACGCTCATCATCAGCGTAGTTTTCATAGGCCATCCAGTGGTGGTTGTCAGAATAGTGAGGGGTAGGATCATTCCATGCATTTCTATTCCATGATCGCTGGGTACCGTCATTATTCAAGTATTGCTCTGATCTTTCATAGTCAATTTGCCTTTGTGTCCACTGAAAAAGGGTCTGGCCGAACGTATTCCCATAAGGCTGGTTGCCGGCAGGGTATCCCAACACAGGTCTGCCTTTGGAAGCTGAACGCACATAATTCATTGAGGCAGTGGAGGTAAGTTTATCCAACATCTTCATATTGCCACTTACCGACAAGTTTGTCCTATCCAGAGTGGAGCCCGGTACAATACCTGTGGAGCTGGTATTGCTAAATCCAAATCGAATGCCTGAATTTTTGCCTGATTGAGAAAGTGCTACAGAATTGATATATGAAACTCCTGTATTAAAAAAATCTCGCACACCATGCTCCGGTGCCACCCATGGTCTGGGGTTGAGGTAGTCATCTGGATAATCAGTGCTGAACGCATCCCAGTGAAGAACTTCGATATCTGGGTTATAGCGTGGCCCCCAACTTTCGTCAACTCCGTATTGAACTACTTTATAATCTGTTCCCTCAATATTCACAACTTCAAAACCATCTACGCCACCATCTGCAGCGCTAATGATTGCACCACCGCCATATTTATTTTGCAAATCCGGCATCTGATAGGCACTTTCAAAATTTACGGAAGAGCTGACATCTATCTTCAAACCGGAATTATCTGCTCTACCCTTTTTAGTATTGATTACAATGACACCATTGGCAGCCCTGGAACCATATAAAGCAGCGGCTGTTCCTTTCAATACCGATATGCTTTCAATGTCATTAGGATTGAGGTCATTGAGCATGTTGCCATAATCGACACCACCACTACCTTGTTGCATGGCGTCTGAGTTATAGCTCGAGTTGTCTATTGGCAAACCGTCGAGAACAATTAAAGGCTGGTTTTCACCAAAGAATGAACTCGCACCCCTGATGATTATCCGGTTTGAACCACCAATATTGGATGATTGATTGAGCTGAACACCTGAGATTCTGCCTGAGAGTGCACTGAGCACATCCGTCGGTTCGGCTCGGTTCAGCTCCTCAGAATCAATTTCCTGAACTGCATACCCTAGAGCCGCCTTGTCACGCTCTATACCCAAGGCAGTGACCACCACCTCGGTAAGCTGCTTCATATCGGCGCTCATCACCATGTTGATCACGCTTTGGTTGCCGATCTCAACTTCTTCGGTGACTAAGCCAATAAATGAAAATACAATGGTTCCTCCGGTTTCCGGAGCGTCGACCTGATATTGTCCGTCGATATCGGTAACGGTACCTATAGTTGTACCTTCCACCACTACGTTCACACCGGGAATAGGCGTGCCGTCGTCTTCACTCGTCACGGTACCCGTGACGGTCTTCTGGGCCCAGCCTTCCGTATACAGGAATGCACTGAGCGCCAGGCTCAATAGTAGAATCCTCTTCATATTACACTTGTTAAAGGTTAGAAATATTTACTAGGTATTACAAATGTAGGATTATAAATATCTAATTGAAATGTTGGCATATTTATTTGCAAATACTGCAAGATCAGTACGATTTATTGAAGACTTAATAAAAGCGGCCAATAATCGCTTTGGAAGGTTAAAAAAATACTAAGGATTAAAAATTTGCTAAAAATAATAGGCTTCATTGACCTTGCACTGTTAAATAAGCCTGAGGGATCATGACGAAAAAAGCGCATTATACCTTGAGTGGAATATCACTTTTTCAAGATTAATGATAAGGATTTGGTGTATGGTTTCCTGCCTATTGCAACACCCGGAACTCTATCCGTCGGTTTTGTTGCCGGCCTTGCTCCGTGGCATTGTCTGCCAGAGGCTGGCTTTCACCATAGCCGCGGTACCTAACCTGCTCGCTACGTATTCCGCTGTCGATCAGGTATTGATACACTGACTCTGCCCGGCGCTCAGAAAGCTCCTTGTTGTAGGCCTCTGTGCCTTGGTCGTCGGTGTGGCCGGCTATTTCTACCCGTATCTCTGGGTTCATCTTCAGAAAACCCACCACCTTGTTCAGCTCTGTCTTCGACTCCTGGCGCAAGGCGTATTGGTCGGTATCAAAAAAAATGTTGTTCAAACGCGTAGTAAGGCCCGCCTTGATGGGCTGCAAATAAAAATCGATGACCTTCGGTGACGACTCTTCCCCATCACTAAAAGTACGGCTCTCAAAAAGATATCCCTGCTTCTCTACATAGAGCGCGTACTGTCCGTCGCGATTGAGAATGGCGTAATACTCACCGGTGGTGGCATCTGAAGAAAAGACACTGAGCAAGGTATCGCGCTGCACATCGTGCAGTTCTATGCGCGCTTCCAACGGCAGCTCCGTCTCCTTGTCCAACACCTTGCCCTTTACATAATCACTCTTAGGCACCAATATGGCGTCTTCAGGAAATTGGAAAGAGTATAAAAGGCTTTTGGTTTTACCCCCGCCAATCTTCTCTTCGTAGGAATAATAGCCCGTGCGGCCATCGGTAGAAATAAATAGCGACACCTGATCTTCATGATTGTTGATGGGGTAGCCAATATTCACTGGTTCTTTCCACCCGCCCCCTCTACGCTCGGTTTCATATATATCGAACCCGCCAAAGCCCGGGTAGCCCTTTGAAGAAAAGAAGAGGGAAATACCATTGACATGAATGAAGGGCGACACTTCATCGTCGGCGGTATTAACCTTTGGACCCAGGTTCCAGGCCTGCTGCCAGGTGCCGTCGTCGCTGAGCCGCGACATCCAAATATCGCGCTTACCAAAGCCTCCGGCACGATCGGAGATAAAGTACAGCTCACGTCCGTCGGCAGAGAGCGACGGCTGCGACTCCCAGGCCCGGGTGTTGATGCCCGGCCCCAGGTTTTCTGGCACCGACCAGTCGTCGCCCTGCTTCATGGTGATGTACAAGTCGCAACTGCCATAGCTCTGGCGGCCTTCGCAGGTGGTGAAGATGAGGGTGCGACCATCGGCAGATATGCTGCTGGTGCCTTCGTTGTATTGCGAGTTGATGTTGGGCGAAAGGGAGACCGGAGGCAGCCATTGTCCGTCCTCGTCTTTGCTGCTGTAGTAGATGTCTTCGTCGTCATGAAATGAAAACCCGGTACGGCGTGTAAAGAAAATTTCTTCTTCATCGGCATTGAGCACAGGAAAATACTGCAGAGCAAAGGTATTGAGCACCTCCGGCATGGGTACGGGTCGAATATTGAGCGGTTTGTCAATGTGACCCAGGGCAAAGTCTACATTGGCTTTGAGCCTGTTGTACTCTTCCAGCATACGGGCATTGTCTATATCCATACGCTGCAATGTGGAAAGTTGCTCACTGCTCCGTTGGTATTGACCCAGATTGTAGTATACACCAGCAAGGGAAAAATATATATTCTTTAGCCTGGGATTGCTGGGAGCCAGCTCCACTACCTTTTCCAGATGATACTGCTGCTGCTTCAGCTCGCGCAACAGGTCATAGATGAAGGCCAGGCGTAGGTGTGCTTCTACAAACGATGCATCTTTGTCCAACGCATCATTGAGCAACTCTATGGCTTCCGGGAATTTTCGTTGACGAACCATCAGCTCAGCCTCCTCGTAGTTTTTTATCGC
This sequence comes from uncultured Roseivirgaceae bacterium, assembly GCA_964596645.1. Classification (GTDB taxonomy): domain Bacteria; phylum Bacteroidota; class Bacteroidia; order Cytophagales; family Cyclobacteriaceae; genus CAVQEK01. Next base: position 42,112 of record CAZQVB010000018.1, on the reverse strand, counting down.
CTTTTTGGAATCGGTAGAGTAAGAGGTGCTGCGCTGAGCGGTTGCCGATAAAGATAGAAAAAGTAGTACGATCGTGATCCTGAGCAAAGGGTGCATATGCATAATCTATGGTATATCCAGGTATTTGTGGGTTTGAAGTGAAATCTGCCACCTGGGATTCGCCTTCACGTAGTCAACGATCAAAGGCATCATTTCATCTTTTCTTGACCACTCCGGTTGCAAAAACAACGTGCAATCCGGGCCAACAAGCCGGGCATTGTCTTCTGCCCATCGCAGATCGTGCCGGTTGTATACCACCACCTTCAGCTCCTGTGCCACCTGGCAAATTTCTAGTTTGGGCTTTTTAAATTTTTTAGGAGAAAGGCATATCCAGTCCCAAGCGCCGCTAAGGGCATGCGCGCCCGATGTTTCTATGTGTGTTTTAAATCCCGCTTTCTTTAGTCGTTGTGTAAGTGCCGTGAGGTCGTGCATGAGCGGTTCGCCCCCCGTCACCACCGCAATTCTCGAAGGATGCACCGCCGCCGCTTCTACGATCTCAGCCAACGGCTGACTGGGATGCAGGCTTTGATCCCACGATTCCTTCACATCGCACCACACACAGCCCACATCGCAGCCGGCCAGGCGAATGAAATAAGCAGCCTTTCCTTGATGAAAACCCTCACCCTGTATGGTGTAGAAAGCCTCCATTACCGGCAGGGCAGCCTCTTCTGCCCTCAGTCTCTTTGCTCTATCGGTATGATCGGCTACGGTGTGCATGCATATACGGATATATTTTTTTTTGAGCTGCTAGCAGTGTATTCCAAAGCAGTGCGGCACGCGTCATAGGGCCTACACCGCCCGGCACCGGCGTAATGTAGCTGCACTTGGGTGCCACTTCGTCAAACTTCACGTCACCTTTCAGTGCAAAGCCAGATTTTTTTGAGGAATCCTCCACACGTGTGGTGCCGACATCTATCACTACCGCGCCATCTTTCACCATATCGGCGGTAAGAAACTCGGGCCGGCCCAGGGCCGCTATGATGATATCCGACTCGCGTGTAATCGCGCCTAGATCTTGCGTTCGGCTATGACAAAGCGTAACGGTACAGTCGCCGGGGTATCCTTTGCGCGATAGCAACATGCTCACCGGTGAACCCACAATATCGCTCCTGCCGATCACGGCGCAGCGCTTACCACTGGTTTCTATGCCGTAGTGCTCTATGAGTTTTACAATGCCAAATGGTGTGGCGGATATATACGTGGGCAGATTTTTGGCCATTCGGCCCACATTGAAGGGATGAAAGCCGTCCACATCTTTCTCAGGCCGTATGGCGTCGGTCACCTTCTCTACATCTACATGGGCGGGCAACGGCAACTGTACTATCATGCCATCGATATCGGGGTGGTCGTTGATGGCCTTCACCTCTGCCAACAACTGCGCTTCGGTGATATCATCTTCGAAATGCCGCAGTGTGGAGTGGAACCCTACTTCTGCACAATCTTTAATCTTATAGCGCACATACGACTCGCTGCCCCCGTCGTGGCCCACGAGTATCACGGCCAGGTGTGGCACTTTTTTGCCGGCCGACTTCATCTCGGCCACCTCCCTGGCAATATCGGCTCGTATAGCACCGGCAACTTCTTTGCCGTCAATTATCTTAGTCATCTTTATGTATTAGTCGAGTTTGAGCACGGCCATGAAGGCTTCCTGTGGTATCTCCACATTGCCGACATTGCGCATGCGCTTTTTCCCTTTTTTCTGTTTTTCCAAAAGCTTGCGCTTGCGCGATATATCACCTCCGTAGCACTTGGCCAATACATTTTTTCGCATGGCTTTAATCGTTTCCCGGGCTATTACCTTGGTGCCGATGGATGCCTGCACGGCAATCTCAAACATCTGCCGGGGTATCAGTTCGCGCAGCTTCTCGCACAGCCTCTTCCCCCACTCATAGGCTTTGTCGCGGTGTACAATGGCCGACAGGGCATCTACCCGTTCGCTGTTGAGCATGATGTCCAGCTTCACCATGGTGGATCTTTGATATCCGATCAGTTCGTAGTCGAGCGATGCGTAGCCACGGGAGATGGTCTTGAGTTTATCGAAAAAATCGAATACCATCTCGGCCAGCGGCAACTCGAAGGTGAGCTCCACCCGCTCGGCGGTGAGGTACACCTGATTTTTTATGACGCCGCGCTTGTCCATAGCCAGCGCGATCACCGGGCCTATGTAGTCGGCTTTGGTGATGATCTGTGCTTTTATAAAAGGTTCTTCTATGTGCGATATGGTGTTGGGTTCGGGCATTTCGGAGGGCGCATGTACTTCTTTGTATGTGCCGTCGGTCTTCACGGCCCGAAATTTTACCGATGGCACCGTGGTGATCACGGTCATGTCGAACTCACGCTCCAGCCGCTCCTGTACTATTTCCATATGAAGCATGCCCAGAAAGCCACAGCGAAAGCCAAAGCCCAGCGCAGCGGATGTTTCCGGCTCCCACACCAGGGAGGCGTCGTTGAGCTGCAGCTTTTCCATAGACGCGCGCAACTCTTCAAATTCACTTGTTTCCACAGGGTAAATACCCGCAAATACCATGGGCTTCACATCCTCAAAACCACGCACGGCCTTTTCGCATGGGCGGTCTACATGGGTGATGGTGTCGCCGACTTTTACCTCACGCGCCACCTTGATGCCCGAAACGAGGTACCCGACATCGCCGGTGCCAATTTTTTCACAGGGTATATGGGCTATTTTCAGTATGCCTACCTCATCGGCTTCGTAGGTGCGGTTGGTGTTCATAAACTTCACCTTGTCGCCTTTTTTTATTTCGCCGTTGAACACCCGGAATATGACTTCGATGCCGCGATAGGAATTGTAGACCGAATCGAAGATCATTGCCCTCAAAGGCTCGGTGGTGCTTCCCTGTGGTGGAGGCACACGTTCTACGATGGCTTCCAGTATGTTGTCTATGCCAATGCCTTGTTTGGCACTGGCCTCTATTATGTTTTCACGGGGTATATCGAGCAGTCCTACTATTTCATCTTTCACCTCCTCGGGCATAGCCCCGGGCAGGTCTATCTTGTTCAGCACCGGTATGATGGTGAGGTTGTGCGACATGGCCAGATACAGGTTCGAGATGGTCTGGGCCTCTATGCCTTGTGAGGCATCTACCACGAGCAGTGCGCCCTCGCAGGCAGCAATGGAACGCGACACCTCATAGGAGAAGTCGACATGCCCCGGAGTGTCGATCAGGTTGAGCACGTATTCGTCGCCGGCATAGGTGTAGCGCATCTGCACCGCGTGGCTTTTGATGGTGATGCCCCGCTCCCGCTCCAGGTCCATATCGTCCAGCAACTGCTCCTTCAGGTCTCTGTCGGCTACTGTTTTGGTGTTTTGCAAAAGCCGGTCGGCCAGGGTGCTTTTTCCGTGGTCTATATGAGCAATAATGCAGAAATTACGAATGTGTTCCATATTGAAAAAAAGAAGTGCAAAGCTAGCCATTTCCGGCCAATACTAAAATGCAACCTTTTGATTAAGGGCCACAAAGGGCAATTTGTTTAGGCAATTGCCGCATAGGCACCTGCTTTAATACGGCCATGAATTCTGCCCGTAATTTGACCTAAATCTCCTTTCTCAGCCAGAACTCTTTGGATAAAATTTGGCCGTTGCGCCTGAGCTTGAGCCGCACGCGCTTGCCCGCTTTCCTGTTCAGCATACTGTAGATATTGCTGAGCTCCAGGCGATCGGACTCCAGGGAATTGATCTGAAGTATGGTATCGCCGGGCATCACCTCGGCATGGTGTGCGGGCGAGTATTTGCGCACATCGTATATCACAAAGGTGTTGAGATCGTTGCCCCGCGCCGAAAATTCTATACCACTCATGTTGTAGTCGAACGGCTTTTTGTACCGGGCATTTTTTCTCAGGTATATCTTCTCACCAAAAAAGTCGATCACAACCCTGAATTTGCGCAACATCTCACCGCCGATGGTACCATTGCGCTCGGCCACAAAGAGCGAATCGGAGTAGGTAGCGTCATCGGGGTACGACACGATCACATCGCTGAGCGCATAGTCCGATAGCTGCACGCCATCAATGCGCGCAAGATGTCCTTCTATTTCGCCGGCAAGGCCTCTGCCGAGCTTGGTCTCAATATTTTGGCCAGGCAGCGTGATGCGCTCATGAGAGTCGGTATGGAGCACCAGGGCATGGCTGGCCCCTGTATCGATCATTAGCTTGGCCTGTATACCTACCGTGTCATTCAGCTGAAGGGGTATTTGCACGTAAGGCTTGGTGTCATATACCTCCAGATCGATGGCTTTATCCCTGGGTCGCGGTTTGTAGAAAAGCGGTTTGTGCAGGGTGAGCAGATTGCGCTGGTAGTTGATCTCCACCACAAACCGGCTGAACACATCGTAGCCAATGATGCCGTGCACCTCCGTGCCCAGGTGGTTGCGCAGGTTCAGGTAGTCCTCTTCCAGCACCAGCATCGATTGGCCGGCGCCGTCGAGGCCGGGCAACTCTATAGAAACATTGGTAGCCACATAGGCTTCCACCGTCTTGTTATTGCCTACGCCATAGAGCGTGATCTTGCGGCTGTATTGCACCCCCAGCAAGTCTGTGTAGGTTTTTTCTATCAATATGGTGGAGCGCACGCCGGTGTCGAGTATGAACTTGAGCGGTACGCTGTTATTGAGCATTACCGGCACCACCACCAGGTTGTTGTAAACTTCTATGGGAATGTTGATCCTGCGCCTGTTGCCTTCCATGTGCAGGCCCAAAAATTGGCCATTCGCCGCGTCGTACAGCAAAACTGCCGCTGTGAATATTAATATGTATTTATAGGCTATCCTCAAACTCATTCTTGCTTCCCTGCACGTAAACGTGCAAGTAATTTATCAATTATTCATGGGCTTCTTGTTCTTGCACTATATAAATGAAACAACACCAGCACCCCGGGGCAAAAAAACAAAATGTGCTAACGATTGTATGCTGCGCACTGAGGCACACCTGGCAATAAATGATATTTGTCATTGACAGTAAGAACATTTTTGGTCACTTTCGAAAGTTTAGTCGCTCATTTTTGAGCGTTTTCTTCTTGTTTAGCTCTTTACACATTTACATCTCCACTCTGTAATGCCCTGGCACACAGAGGCTTGGGGAGACATATTTTTTACTGTTTTTATGAAAGTTTCGACATCTCAGCCTTATCAGATAATATACTCTCTTTTCGAGCACGAATTTCTGGGATACCTGTTCGAGTCTTTTGTGGTGCAGCTCGACGACAACCGGAAGCTTACGCTGAGGCATCAGAACATCTCATCGCAAAACGCGCCGGAATTTGCCAACGGCCTCGATGCCAGCGACTATGAAATGATCAAATTAATGGACTCCATGCAGCAGGAAGCGGTGATTCGCAAATTTTATAAGTCTAAAATAAAGCCGCGCGACTTTTTTGAAAAAGTGTATAAAACAGAAAAAAAGGACGAATTGCTGCTGAAGGAGATTCAAAATTATCTGGAACGCCGTCGTGCAGCCATTCTGGAACTGGTGCCTGGCAAAATGCTTTTTGAGATGGGCAATGATGGCGAACCCACCTGGAGACAAATAGAAATAATGCCGGAAAAAGCCAGCGTACTTTTTCATTTCAGGCGAAATGAAGACAACACGCATTACTTCCCCACCATCAAGTACGCCGGCGAAAAGATAGATTTTCAATCCTGCAACTCATACATCGTGTGCCGCGACCCGGCCTGGCTCATATGCAACGGTAAGCTCTATGGTTTCAATAAATATGTAGACGGCCATAAGTTGCTGCCCTTTCTGAAGAAGCGCTACATAGTAGTACCTAAAAACGTGGAGGATATGTACTACCGCAAATTTATAGCGCCCCTCGTCGGAACCTTCGACGTGTATGCCAAAGGTTTCGACATCAAAACCTACCGCGGCAAGCCACAGCCTGTGCTCTCTTTTTCAGAAATGCAAGCCACAGGCGGCGACACCATGTCACTGTTTGCGGATGCTGCCGCAAATGAAGAAAACGCTGCCATTACGCAGCACATCGTATTCGATCTTTCCTTTCAATACGGGCCATATAGCTTTCGCACCGACAACGCCGGCCAGGTGAGCGTGAAAGTAGAGCAGGAAGGAGATCATTATACTTTTTACCGCATAGAGCGCAATCTGGAAGCAGAGAAAAACGTGCTGAGCCAACTTCGCGCGAATGATCTACAACTGAAGCACTCTAAATATGCGGTGTCTAAATCTGACGGTATCCTGTGGATTTCACGCCATCAGCAGCTATTGGAAGAAATGGGTGTGGCACTGAAGCAAAAATCCACAGAAAATAAGCGCTATTTCCTTGGCAAATCGTCGATTACGGTGGAAGTGCAGGAAAACATCGACTGGTTCGACATCCTTGCCATCGTTCGCTTTGGCGATTATGAAATACCTTTCAAGGAATTGCGCCGCGTGATCCTGCGCAAAAACAATGAAATAGTATTGCCCAATGGCGAAATAGGCGTGATTCCCGACGCATGGATCACCGAGTATTCGGAGCTGTTTGCCTTTGCTGATGATTCGAAGGTAAATGGTGAGAATCTCACGCTGAAAAAATACCACCTGGCTTTGGTCAAAGACCTGGAAACGGGGCAGTTGGCCAAGGTGACGATGAGCCGCAAGCTGGAGCAGTTGCGCAATTTTGAAGAAATAGAAGAAGAAGCTGTACCCGCCGGATTTGTGGGCGATTTGCGCCCCTACCAAAAGGCTGGCTATAACTGGCTTCAATTTCTGAATAAGTACAAATTCGGCGGTTGCCTGGCCGACGATATGGGTCTGGGAAAAACGATACAAACCCTGGCCATGCTTCAGGCCCTCAAAGAGCGCGGAGAGCACCAACCTTCCTTGCTCATAGTGCCTACATCGCTGATATACAACTGGGAAGTAGAGGCTGGAAAGTTCACCCCTTCCCTCGCGCTGTACATCTACTCCGGCACCGGCCGGGTAAAAAACCCGGCTACCTTCGAAGGCAAAGACCTCATCATAACCAGCTACGGCATCACGCGGCTCGACATCGACATATTGAAAAATTTTCATTTCAACTATGTGATACTCGATGAGTCGCAGGCCATCAAAAACCCCAATTCCATCATCTCCAAGGCCGTGCGCAAGCTCCATGCACGCAACAAACTGATATTAACCGGCACACCGCTGGAGAACAGCACCCTGGATCTTTGGTCTCAAATGAGCTTCGTGAACCCGGGCTTGTTGGGCAATCAGGGATTTTTCAAAAAGGAATTTCTGATGCCCATCGAGAAAAAAAATGACACGGAGAAAACACGGAAACTCTACACCATCATCAAGCCCTTCATTATGCGGCGGCACAAGTCGCAAGTGGCTACCGAGCTGCCCGAAAAGGTAGAAAGCGTAAAATACTGCAGCATGACCACCATGCAGGAAGAGCGCTATGAAGAAATCAAAACACAGTTTCGGAATAAAATACTCGACGTGATAGAGGAGCAGGGCGTAAAGAAATCGCAGATACTGCTGCTGCAGGGGCTGAGCAAACTAAGGCAACTGGCCAACCACCCAAAAATGATTGACCCCGATTATCAGGGCGACTCTGGCAAGATGGACACCGTCACGCACATGCTCATGAGCACCATCAGCGAAGATCATAAGGTGCTTATCTTTAGCCAATTTGTAAAGCACCTCTCCATACTCTCGCACTACCTCGACCAGCAGCAAGTGGCCTATGCCTATCTGGATGGCGCCACACGCGACCGTCAGCATCAGGTAGAGCAGTTTCAGAACAACCCCGACATCAAAGTTTTTCTTATTTCTCTCAAAGCCGGTGGCGTAGGGCTCAACCTCACCGAAGCCGAATATGTGTTCATCCTGGACCCCTGGTGGAATCCTGCCGTGGAGCAACAAGCCATGGACAGGGCACACAGGATCGGACAAAAGAACAAGGTGTTTACCTATAAATTTATAACCAAAAACACCGTAGAGGAGAAAATACTATTGCTGCAAAGCCGAAAGAAAAGATTGGCGACAGAGCTGATCTCTACCGAAGAAAGCTTCGTAAAGAGCCTATCTCAAGACGACATCGCCATGCTGCTGGAATAGCCCAACCGGTATTGCTAAAAATCAGTGAGCGCCTGCATCATGAGCGGCTCCAGGCGCGCGGCCCATGCGCGAAACTGGTCATTGCTATGGTACGTGGGCATGTAGCCCAGCAGCAGATCAATATCGAAATACGGCGCAGATATACCTGCCCCGGCTTTCTCGGCATCTATGGCATTGCAAGCCTGCTCGTACTGGCTGGCCACCGGCACCATCATGGCAGGCTTACCCAAGTACATCGCTTCGCAAATGGACTCAAAACCAGCCGTGGAACAGTAGCCCTTGCAGCGGGCCATTAGTTGTAGAAATTTTGTCTGATCAATCTGGTGAAAGGTAAGGTTGGGCTGGGGCGAGTAATCGTCTGGCATGCCTTGCCTGTCCCAAAAGCAATGTATGGTGGTATCGCTGTGCCGGCGCTGCCAGGCCATCACCTCTTCGGCATAGCCATCGTTGACCATGTACGCCAGTAAAAAGTTTTCTCTTTCCGGTTTCATTTCCATCACTTCGGGGCGTATCAGCGGCGGTGTCACAAATATATTGTTGTACACCAATGGCTCGTAGGGTAAAAAAGACAACGCTATCTTGCGAAAAGCTGCGGTAGCCGTCAGAGCGTTGTTGCTGAGGTAGAGCTGCTTCTCCACCGGCCGGCCTGAGGCAAAAGGAAATTGCGGATGACCGGCCAAAAACTGTCGACCGATGCAAATGTGCTTTGGCTTTGGGCGAAAAAATCGATAGTAAAACCCACCCAGAAAATCATAAAAATTAAGCACCACATCGGGCTGCAACCGCCGCACCACTTCATCGATTTGCTGTAAGCTGCTGTAGTAAGTGCGCAGGTATTTGGCGTTGTGCACCAGGGTATTGCTTAGTTTCAGCGATTTGTTGTGCTTATCGAGCACAAAATTGGGCGATGTAAGCGGCACCACCGGGCACTGAAACTGTTGGAAAAAATAGTCGGGTATGTGCCTTCGGCCACTACTGCCGATGAATACATGCACCACCTCATGACCATGCTTAGTAAGCAGTTTGTTGAGCACCATAGCCTGCGTCATGTGGCCGCGCCCTTCGCCTTGAACCAGAAATAAGAAGCGCTTTTTTGCAGGCATAAGAGTACTGCTTCTACTCTTTTTCTTTCAGTTTGCCTTCGATGTACCGCACGGTCTGGCTTATGGTTTCCAGGTGCTCGGCATCGCTGTCGGGTATGCGAATATTGAATGCCTGCTCAAACTCCATCACCAGTTCGGCATAGTCGAGCGAGTCTATCCCCAGATCTTTGGTGAAACTGGCATCCGGTGTAATCTCCGTTTCTACAAGTCCGATTTTATCAATCAGTATTTCTGACACTTTCTGGTTTACGTTCAAGGCCTTCGACTTTTGATGTTTATGATACTGCGCTAAGCTAAAGAAAGTATAAAACAAATGGAAATGAGCGCCTTGTCAAATAGGATGGTGATCCTGAACTTGTTTCAGTATCTGTCTATAAAGTAAACAGATGATGAAAACCTGAAATAAATGCCGGGCGGGCCAGATCAGCATGACCTGCTGACAGAGGGCGGAGGCCGGGTGGAAGATTTTTGGAAGTATGGGCAAGTGAAAGCTTACCGGTGATATGGGGAGCAAAATGCTTAAAAGGGTGCCGACAATCCATATCTGTTCATTTCTCTTCCAGTTGATGAAAAGAAACGAATCAAAGAAAATCTTGCCAGCACAATTCTGCAAAATGCGCTGGGCCTACCGCACGAAATGGTCTGTGCGGCACAGACCATGGAAAAGGTGGTGGGGAGTGGTAAACCAGTCTACCATCCCACAAATCCACTTTTACTTTCAGCTTTGAGCTAATCCACCCTTTCACCATTCCACGAATCTACCAGTCTACGAATCTAACAATCCACCAATCCACTTTTTCTTTGAGCTTTCAGCTTTGAGCTAATCCACCCCTTCACCATTCCACGAATCTACCAGTCTACCATTACAACTCACGCACCCAGATGTTGCGGAAGCTTACGGGGTTGCCGTGGTCCTGGAGGGTGATGGGCGCCTTGTCGTGTGCTGTGTATCGGGGCAATTTGTTGTATTCGGTGGGGCCGAACAGCGCTACATCGTTCTGTACAACCACTCCGTTGTGTAAAACAGTAACGCGTGCAGGACTTTTCAGGAAACCTTCTTCTGTAAACTCAGGCGCTTCGAATATCACGTCATAGGTTTGCCATTCACCAGGCTTTTTGGTCACATTGACCAAAGGAATGTGCTGCTTGTAAAAACTACCCGCCTGACCATTGGGATAGGTTTCATTTTCGTAAGAATCTAACACCTGAAGTTCGTAGCGGTCCATCAGGAATATGCCGCTATTGCCACGGCCCTGACCATCGCCCTTCACTTCCGATGGTGTGCGCCACTCGATGTGGAGCTGCATATCCCCAAATTTTTTGCGTGTAGTGATGGCCCCCGACTTGGGCACCACTGTCATAGTGCCATTTTCCACTTTCCAGCGTGCAGGCTGTCCGCTTGTACCAATCCACTCGGAGAGGTCTCCGCCATCGAAAAGCACAATGGCGTCGGATGGTGCCTTCTGTGCATCACCGGGGTTTACCACCCGTGGCTTAGGCTCCCACTGCTCGCTGAGCTTGGGGTCGAAAGTATCTTGTGCCTGACTTGCACCGATGGCAAAGGTGGCCAACAGCAATGCAGAAAAAATTGATCTTATGTATTTCATCATCTATGGGGTTTTTATTGATAAATATTCTAATCGAGCACCTTGGGGCCGGCAGGATTTATTTTGGAAACGTATACTTCGCTGTCAATATCATAGCCGGCGTATATTTTTTGCATGGCCTCACCGGCCTTTGCTGCTGTTTCATAAGTAGTACTGAGCGCATAAATAGATGGCCCTGAACCGGATATGCCCGCCCCCAGCGCACCTGCATCGAGCGCAGCCTGCTTCACTTTGTCAAAGCCCGGTATCAATATGGCGCGTATAGGCTCCACGATATGATCTACCAGTGAGCGGCTGATCAAATCGTAGTCGCTCATAAAAAGCCCGGCTACCAGGCCGGCCACGTTGCCGCTTTGTCGCACTGAGTCGCGGAAGAAGATTTCCTTTTTCAGTATTTCGCGCGCATCCTTCGTTTTCACCTCTATTTGCGGATGAATGAGCGTGGCGTGAAGTGCATCGGGTGTTGGAAGCTGCACTGTTTCCAGTGGTTCGTAGCTTTTTATCAGCACAAAGCCACCCAGCAGGCATGGTGCCACATTGTCGGCATGGGCGGCGCCGCAGGCTATGCGCTCACCTTCCATAGAAATGGGCAGCAGTTCAGCAACAGATTTCGCTTTTCCCATCAGTTCGTTGATGGCGTACACGGCAGCTACACTGCTCGCTGCACTCGAACCCAGGCCACTGCCCAGCGGCATCATCTTATTTAAATAAATATCGACCCCCTGGCCGGAGCCTATGGCAGAAAGATATTGCTTGATCACCACCCCGCAGATGTTTTTGTCCGGGTCAAGTGGTAATAAGCCGCCATCGCCCACTATTTCTTCAAAGCGCACCTGGCCTGTATTGTTCTTTTTCAACATCACCTCATCGCCGGGTGCATCTACCGCAAAGCCCAGTATGTCGAAGCCACAGGTAACGTTGGCAACAGTAGCCGGAGCAAATACTTTTACAGAATCCATACTGTGCAGTGAGGCCGAAAAATGAATTGACAGGCGCGAAAATAGTACGTTTTTGGGAATTACAATTGATGGCTTTGTGCAGGGTTGTAAAAAAACGCCTGGCACTTAATCCTCTCTAAGGGGTAGATGGTGTGCGTACATTGCTGCGGCATAAATCAGCACGGCATTGCAAACCCGAAGAAAAGATTTACAATAATTCTATCCGTTGGGCTTGGCTGTGCACAAAGATTATAACAATGGCATGACGGAACGTCAATCCAGGGAAACATTCACATTATGCTTTCCAAACGGTTTTTTGATTGGTGAACTCCCTGATGCCCAGATGACTGAGCTCCCGTCCGTAGCCCGAGCGTTTCACACCGCCAAAAGGCACGCTGGGGTCAGAGAATACGAGTTGATTGATGTACACCGCACCGCTTTCTATGCGGTCGGCAAGTGCGTGGGCTTGTTTGTCATCCTGCGTCCATAGCGAGGCGCCGAGGCCAAAATCTGTGTCGTTGGCTATATGAATGGCTTGGTCTACATCTTCAAATTCAAATATGCTGGCCACCGGACCGAAAAGCTCTTCGTGGTAGGCAGGCATACCGGGCTGTACGTTACCGAGGATCATAGGGGGGAAGTTCGCGTCTTCAATGTCAGCGGGCAGCGTACCATACAGCAGCTTCGCACCTTTTTCTATGGATTTTTTCACCTGTTCATATAGGTCTTCGGCCAGGTCTTTGCGCGCCATCGGCCCATAGTCTGAATTCTCATCCAGGGGATCGCCGTACTTCATTTCGTCCAGCGCGTTGGCAAAGCCTTGCACAAATTTATCCGCAATGCTTTGGTGCACTATAAACCGCTTGGCAGCAATGCAGCTCTGGCCATAATTGATCATTCTGGCTTTAACTGCGGTTTTAACGGCTTCTTCAAGGTTGGCATCTTGTAGCACAATGAACGGGTCGCTGCCGCCCAGCTCCAGCACTGTCTTCTTTAAATGTTTTCCTGCCACCTCGGCCACTTTGCTTCCCGCGCCCTCACTGCCGGTAAGCGTGGCCGCCCGCACCAGGGGATTTTCCAAAATGGCGCTTACCTGCTTATTGGAGATGAGAAGCGACTGGAATACCCCTCTGGGAAAACCTGATTCAGCAAAACACTGCTCTATGGCCTGTGCACACTGTGGCACATTAGAAGCATGCTTCAGCAAGCCTGTGTTGCCAGCCATAAGGCCGGGTGCTGCAAAACGAAACACCTGCCAGAACGGAAAATTCCACGGCATCACGGCCAGTATGGGGCCAAGTGGATTGTAATGAATGTATGCTTCGCCCTTGTCCACATGGAGCGGCTCATCGGCCAGAAAGCTTTCCGCCTTTTCTGCGTAGAATTGACAAGCTTTGGCACATTTCTCCACTTCCGACGTGGCTTCTTTCAAGATTTTGCCCATTTCCAGGGAGATGATTCGGCCATACCTGTCCTTGTTTTTCAACAGGGTGTCGCTGCATTTCCTCATGAGCTCAGCCCGCTCTGCAAAGCTGGTTTCGCGCCATTTCAAAAATGACTTGTGCGATTGCTCTATCGCTTCGGTCACTTGCTGATCAGAAAATTCTTTGAAAGTATCTAGTACTTGGCCATTGTAAGGATTGACGGATTGGATGGACATAGTAAATTTTTTCGTTTTTCAATGTAATTGATGGATAGCCCGGCGGCGATCAGGGCAAAGATCGGCGCGAATACGATGCCAACCACTGGCACGAGCAGGCCCACATTGAAAAATAAGCCAACACCGGTGGCCAGTCCGCGGTGGTCGTTGATGAGTCTGTCACTTGTTTTTTCATCCAGCTCCAGCACCGCATTGCGATAGTCGATGAGGGTGTATCCTATAAAATAGCTTTCTATTAATAATATAATGAGCGGGGTGAGCGGCAGTATCCAGGTAATGAGCAACGAAGCAAGTATGATGGTGAAGGTGAAAAGCAAATCCAGCGCAAAGCTGTGAATGGCGACACGCACGCTGCGCCCGCAAAGGTGATGAAGGGGCTTTGAGCAATTCGACGTGCTGATCCCGAGATTGATGTATTGCACCCTGTGGGCTATGCGCATCATAAAGGGTGCGAACAAAATGAGGATGAGGTAGCGGTATAGCTTTACGAACATAAATATGACTGCTATACGCAGGAACAACAGGAACATGCCGCCGAAAAAGCTTTGGTGAGAGAGCTGTACTGCTACCATGCCGTATTGCGAGGCGGCCCAATGGGTGAGTTTGCCAGCAGTGGTGATTGCCAGGTAGGTGATGCCCGTAGCCAGAAGTAGGTTGAGCAATGCCGGTAGGAGAAAAAATGACCACAACCGGTTTTTGTCTATAAACCGGAACGTCCTCCAATAAAAGCGCGGCGCCAACTGCAGTTCTTGATAAAAGTTCATCTCACCTCGGCATTTACTTTAAAATTATGCATAAACACCCGCTAATCCAACGCCCGGTTTACCAAAGTTCACCCATTCTGCCAAGCAGCTTATTAATTTTTCAAAACTCACATCAACTGCTCATGATAATGCCTCAATGAGAAATTGATCTTTGGCTTTGAGTCGCCAATTTTCCACCTTCAGTCGGGCCTCCTGCCTTCATATTTTCACAATAGTGCGCTTTGCTCTAAATTCGCCCGCACTTGGTCATTTTCATTAAACACAGCACTTTATGAAATCATCGCTCATTACCGTCTGCCTTTGTATAATATTTTTTCAGGCCTTGTATGCTCAGCAAACGGAGGTGAAATACCTTTCCGGTACCGATAAAGACAACACGAAAGACTGGCAATTTCACATAGACCGCGGCATGAACAGCGGCAAGTGGGGCACCATTGCTGTGCCTTCCAACTGGGAGACACAAGGCTACGGCGTGTACAACTACGGCCGTGGCGAGCAGCCGGAGTCCGATGAGACAGGCACATACCGCTACCAGTTTTCTGTGCCGTCAGATTGGAAAAAGAAAGCAGTCAACATAGTCTTTGAAGGGGTGATGACGGACGCCGTGGTGAAAATAAACGGCAAGCAGGCCGGACCAAAACATCGTGGAGGCTTTTACGAATTCAAATATGACATAAGCCACCTGCTGCGCTATGGCAGCCAAAACGACCTGGAAGTGCAGGTGAAGAATTGGTCGGATAACGAATCTGTGAATAAGGCTGAGCGGCATGCTGACTTCTGGGTGTTTGGTGGCATATACCGGCCGGTATACCTGGAGGCTAAACCCAACACACATATAGAAAGAGTGGCACTGGATGCCCGCGCCAATGGTCAATTTGCCGTAGATGTGTACCTGAATAATGTGAAAAAAGGCGCTGAGGTAAAGGCTCAGATTACTACCCTTGAGGGAAAACCTGTGGGGTTGGCTTTCTCTGCAAAACCAGATGCCCGGCAAAACATGGTGAGGCTGCAGTCGCAAGTAGATGGCATAGAAACCTGGACGCCCGAATACCCGAATCTATATCTGGTGCAGATCACACTCTCTGATGGAAAAAATGACCTCCACACCGTTTCAGAGCGATTTGGTTTTCGTACGGTGGAGCTGCGTGTGAGCGACGGCCTGTATGTGAATGATGTGAAGGTGGTGCTGAAGGGCGTGAACCGGCACAGCTTCTGGCCAGAATCGGGCCGCACGACCAGCAAGGCGCTGAGCATTCAGGATGTGCAACTGATGAAAGACATGAACATGAACGCCGTGCGCATGTCGCACTACCCGCCCGACAAGCATTTTCTGGATGTGTGCGATTCACTTGGACTTTTTGTACTGGATGAACTCACCGGCTGGCAAGACGCCTACGACACCGAAGTGGGAGAAAAGCTGGTGAAAGAGCTGGTGGTGCGCGATGTAAACCACCCCAGCATTATACTGTGGGACAATGGCAATGAAGGGGGCTGGAACTATGAACTCGATGATGATTTTCACTTATATGACCCTCAGCAGCGGCACGTGATCCATCCCTGGCAGAAGTTCAACGGTACAGATACGCACCACTACAAAGACTATAATTGCTGCCCCGGCATGCTGTTTCAGGGTGAAGACGTCTTTTTTCCAACAGAATTCCTGCACGGCCTGTACGACGGTGGCCATGGTGCCGGCCTCGACGACTACTGGAAGCTCATCCGCGAAAATCCGCTCGGTGCAGGTGGCTTTCTATGGGTGTTTTCCGACGAAGGTCTGGTGCGGATAGATCGCAACGACAGCATCGACACCAATGGCAGCAATGCACCCGACGGCATTGTGGGCCCATACCGGGAGAAGGAAGGCAGCTACTACGCCATAAAGGCCATATGGTCGCCGGTGGTGGTAGAAAAGAAATTTCTGGAGCCCGGCTTTAGCGGACTGCTGAATGTGGAAAATCGCTATCACTTCACCAACCTCGATGAGTGCAGCTATGCCTGGTCGCTGGTAGATTTTCCTGCTCCTGGCTCAGGACAAGCGGGTTATTCAGCCGCCAGAGAGGGCCAATCCCGCTTCCCGAATATGGCACCGGGCCAAAGCGGACACATCCAACTAGACCTGCCAAACGATTTTCGCCAGCACGACGCCCTGCAATTGAAAATACTTGACCGAACCGGACACAACATAGTGACCTACACCTGGCCACTGAAGCATCCGGCAGCGCTGAATAAAACAATGATACCTGCCAAGGCATCGACTGCCCTGACTTTGGATGAAACGGATGACGAGGTTACGGTTTCAGCAGGAAAAATGGAATATGTATTTGACAAATCTGCCGGAGCGCTAAAGCGTGTGGTGAGCGATGGGCAGGCCATATCGTTCAACGGTGGTCCAGTGCCAGTAGGCGGCGACAATAGCTACAAAGGCCTTACCAGCTCGCAGTCCGATACGGCCATTCACATCGTGATGCAATATGAAGGCGCCATGAAAGAGGCCAGCTACCACATTACCTCCGACGGGTTGCTGCACCTGGACTATGCCTACGTGCCAAGAGCAGGCTTTTACGACAATCTGGGCATCAGCTTCAATTATCCTGAAGAAAAGGTGCGCGGTGTGCGCTGGCTGGGCCAGGGGCCGTACCGCGTTTGGAAAAACCGCATGAAAGGTCAGCAGTTCAGCGTGTGGGAAAAGGAGTACAACAACACGGTAACCGGTGAGTCGTGGGTGTACCCGGAGTTCAAGGGTTATCATGCCGATATGTATTGGGCGCGGATCGACAATACGGAGAAACCCTTTACCATTTATTCTTTATCGAAAGGCATATTTCTCCGCCTGTATACGCCGGAGTCGCCAAAGGGTGGGCGCAATGACCATACGGATGGGGTCTTTCCGGAAGGAGATATTTCCTTTTTGCATGCCATAAGCCCCATAGGCACCAAGTTCAAAAATGCCGACAGGCTGGGCCCTCAGTCGCAGCGAAACATTGTGCAGTCGAGCGGCACTGAACCTATGCTGTACCGGGGCACATTGGTATTCGACTTCCGGTAGGCCTTTTTCCAACCTTTCGGTGTACGCACAGTTTTGGGCTTCTAAGGTCGGGCAAATGGCAAATACAAGAAGCTTTTTGGTGATGCTCTCCATGCTGGTAGCATGCGAAAATCAGTCAAACACTATTGATGCAGACCTACCAGTGTACGACACGACTGATGGGTCTGAGCTTTTCTTTAAAAATGTGCGCAGCCCGTACTATCAATTGGAAGAGTTGCCTGAGGCCGGCATCCGCATATTCAGGCATCGCGACGGTGCCATGGCCGATTCGAGCAATACCCTCAATGTGGCATTGGTGATGAACTGGAGAATGGACAAAGCCTATATGCTGCTCGAGCCAACGGGCCAACTGCGCGATCAGGATACCGTTGACATTTTTTTCACCACCGACAGTATTGCCAATGGCACACTGCACATAGCGATGGGCAATACCGATGACTATTACGCCGGGGCGAGTCGGCTATACCGTCTTTTGAAAACCGATTCCCAAATTTTTTATATAGACTCTGGTGGAGTGAAACTGCCGCTTTTTGCCTCGCGCGACCACAGTGAGGCTTTTCGACTTTCAGTATACGATTTTTACAGACTTGTGGAGCTACTTTGAGGGAGGTACGGTGCTTTTGTCGCCGGCCCGCCCAAGATACTTAAAGGCATCTACCAGCAGGAAAGTGCCTGTGATGCCTATGGCTCCTCCGGTGATCAGCAGCACCCGACCCGGATCTACATCGCCATTGGCCAGCAACAGGCCACCGGCTATGGTGACGGTGTAGCCCAATGTAGCTGTGGCAATACCCCACTTGAACTTGTTGTGTGAGGCTTCCAGATTGTACTGGATGTTGTTCACATCGGCGCGCAGGGCCAACAGCTCTTTCTTGAAATCTTCTTCGGAAGCGGGAAGAGCCGACTGTGCCATACAGTGCAGCGATGAAAGGCTAACGAGCAACAGCAGGAGGGGGATCGTTTTCATCAGCATGTTGGTTTATAGTAGGATAAATAATACGCAATGCAATCATACTATTAAACTACGCAAGGTGCAATACATGCCGGGCTGCAAGGGCCTGAAGAATCGCCTTCAGCCATTCATCCACATTTTAAAAGAGGGAACCTTATCGCGGCTCACGATCATGTCTGACGTGCAGGGGGGAGTCGTTTTAATTTTAAGCCGGCTGTTGATATACTGGCGCACATCTTCTATCGCATCTATACACACAATAAATTTCCTGTTGATGCGGTAAAAATTCTCGGGGTCGAGGTACTTATTCTCCAGTTCATCCAGCGTGTGGTCTACTATGTATTTGCGGTTATTTCCTTTGGTGACTAAGTAGGCCGTCTTGCCATCTGCAAAAAAGTATGCGATATCGTCTATGGTTTTGAATTGCAGGTGCTCGCCAAACTTTACTAAAAAGCGCTTTTTATACTGGTTGTTCATGCCATTGATGATGCGGCGTATGCTGTCGCTATCTATCACGGCAGCCGGTTTTTGGTAGGTGTTCTTGAACTTGCCCATCGCGGCTACCAACTCATCGTAATCAATCGGTTTGAGAAGATAGTCTATGCTATTCACCTTGAAGGCCCGTACTGCATAGTCGTCGTAGGCGGTGGTGAAGATGATGGGTGTAGTAAACGATACCTGATTGAATATCTCAAAACTGAGACCGTCGGAGAGGCGAATGTCGAAGAAAGCCAAATCGATATCCGGTTTTTTTCGAAGAAAATCCACTGTTTCTTCTACAGTGTCGAAAGCATTGGCCACATGAATCGAGGCATCGTAGCGATGCACAAACTCCACCAGTCGCTCACGCGCCAGCGCTTCATCTTCCACGATCAGTACCTTCATATTTCTGAGAGTTTTATCAAGGGTATTTTCACCAAAAACCTGTCAGAACTTTTCTGAATCATCACTTCTGCATTGCTGATAAACTGGTATCGCTGCCGCAGGTTCCGCAGGCCAATGAATGTTGATGGTTCGCTGTTTTGCTTTTCCTGAAGTGTGTTTTCTATCATCAAATATTTCTCTCCTTCTACGCTCAACCTTATCTCAAGTGGCTGGCGCGAAGAGAGCACATTGTGCTTTATGGCATTTTCAATCAGCATCTGCAAACTGGCCGGAGCTATGTACAAAGACCGGCTATGATCCGGTATATCATTGACTATCGTCAGGTTGTCTTTAAACCTGATTTTGAGCAAATACGTGTATGACGCAAGGAAATCGAGTTCGTCGCGCAGTTCAACTATTTTTTTATCCTGATAGTTCAGGAGATATCGATACACTTTCGCCAGCTCCTGAATGAAATGCGCCGAGGCGTCGGCATCTTTATACACCAGTGCAGCCAGTACATTGAGGCTGTTGAACAAGAAGTGTGGGTTGATCTGCGATCGCAAAGCCTCAAATTGTGCTTCGAGTGTCTGCTTTTTCAGTTGTTCGGCTTCTATCTGCGATTGCTTCAGTTGATTCATAAAATAGACAATAGCATTGATGCTGTTGAGAAAAAGATTGACACGAAAAACAAATCCAAGAGAAATTTTAAAATGAAAAAACCAATCGCCTACCCCGTGGTCGGTGATCAGTGAGAGCAGAATGGTGCTGAGTCCGGCGATTGCCACCACATTCACCAGGCTGAATAGGAAAAAAACAATGAGCGGGTGCACCCGGTGATGGAGCCAGGCAGTGAGCTGTGGCAAATGTCTTTCGAGCAGGCGATTGCCTTCCCACAGCAGCAGCACGGCCATCATTATGCCCAGCAACAGATAAGCGCTGTGCATCTGAAATCCGAAGAGGCGCTGGCCTTCGGTAAATAGTATATTGAGATAAGAGTAAAGACCCAGCAGCAGTATATACAGGTACCGGTGGCGAATTTTAAACATGCGGCCGTATGTGGAGATTGGGCAATTTCATAAAAAAAGCCTGGGTCAACAAACCCAGGCTAATCCTACCAAACAAACAACCCAACAACCTATAAAACATTGGTGATTTATAGATTAGCACGCAAACACGTGTGTGAATTGAATTGTTCGCCAGCGTCATTCTATTCTTTATTCTTGCAATGTTGGTGGTAGTATCACATTGTCTATCACATGGATCACGCCGTTGCTGGCCGGCACATCGGCGTTGGCTACATTCGCGTTTCCATTGAGTACTACTGTGCTGCCATTCAGGCTTATGGTTATATTTTCACCCTGCAAAGATGGCACATCACCGGCGGCTATGGCACTGCTATATATTTCTTGCCCGGCTATCACATGATACTGCAGCACATCTTCGAGTACGGCATCAGGAATATCGGCCAGTGTGGCAAAGCGGGAATCCTCCATCAGGAATTTTTCAAAGGCTGCGTTGGTGGGCGCAAATACAGTAAATGGTCCGTCGCCCTGCAGTGCAGTGACAATAGCCGGAAATTTACCCAGTGCTGTTTCCAGCGTTGAGAAGTCGTCATTGGCCATTACAATCTCTACAATATCGAAGGCGGAGAAATTCTCGGGGATCAGCACTTCATCGATGATGTGCACCACACCGTTAGTGCCCTCAATGTTGGCGGTTGAAACCATAGCAGATCCGTTAAGCGTAACGCTGGCACCATTCACATCCACTTCTACGGTTTGATCTGGCAGCAGCGTATTGACATCACCGTCGCTGAGGTCTGAAGAAAAAACCTTACCACTCACCACATGGTATTGCAGGATTTCGGCAAGCACTTCCGGCTTATCGAGCAGCGCGGCAAGTACGCCATCTGGCAAAGCGTTGAAGGCGGTGTTGGTCGGTGCGAATACTGTAAATGGCCCGGGGCCTTTCAGCGTGGTGGTCAGATTGGCTGCGCCGATGGCTGTGACCAACGTACTGAGATTGGGTGTAGCTTGAGCTAATTCTACTACATCAAGCGTAGGTTCAATGATGTCGTCATCGTCGTCATCATCGTCGCATGCCACGAATACGAAGGAGGTAAGCAATAGGAGCAGGAAATATATTCCTGGTCGGAAGATGGTTTGTTGGATTTTCATTGTCATAGCTTTAAATGGTTTTGTTTGAATACGAGTGAAGAACAGGCACTGAATGGGTTTGAAGACGAATAGGCAGTGTACTCCCCATTGTATGTAGTGAACTGTAGAGAGCAGGGAGTGAATTGTGTTTTTTGTTTAATAAATTGTGACAATAATTAAACAAAGCAGAAAGCAAGCGGCGGTGTTGGATTATAGCGCGGCTGCTTGTAAATTGCGGCATTTAAAATCATTCTAAATAAGAGTGGCAAACATGCGCACAGTGGCCAATTTGAAACCGGGGCAGGCGGGAGTTATAAAGGGATACAACGATAATTTGGTATCGCTTAAGTTGATGGAAATGGGTTGTTTGCCAGGCATTTGTGTAAAGGTGAACTTTACAGCGCCCTTTGGCGATCCGATAGCATTGGACGTGGCCGGCTACAATTTATCCCTTCGCCTGGCCGAGGCTGCCAATATACTGATAGAAGAGGAGTAGCCAATAGATGAGCAAAACAAGACTGCAAAGAATAGCGCTAATCGGCAATCCTAATTCAGGTAAATCGTCGCTATTCAACCATCTGACAGGCCTGAAGCAGCGTATAGGCAATTTCCCGGGCATTACGGTAGAAAAGAAAAGCGGCACGTGCAAGCTCGATGAGCACAACAAAGTAGAGCTGCTAGACCTGCCGGGCGCATATAGCCTATATCCGCGCTCTGTAGATGAGCGCGTGGTGGCCGACTTGCTCATAGACGATGAGGCGGCTGATCATCCGGATATGGCCGTGATCATTGTAGATGCCTCCAACATCAAACGCAATTTGCTGCTGTTCACCCAGGTGAAAGACCTCGGCATACCCGTGATACTGGTGCTGAACATGCTCGATGTAGCCACCAACCTGGGCCAGCGTGTGAGCCCCACTTCACTGGCCAAAGAGTTTGGCGTGCCGGTGATCTCCATCAACGCGCGCACCGGACAAGGCATAGACCTGCTGAAAAAGGCCATGCGCGATGGCTTGTACAAAAACGGCATGCCCTTTATAGAAGCAGAGAAGTTTGGCAGGCCTGTAGTGGATTCGGTCAAAGAGCGGCTTTCGCTCAAAAACAACTACCAGGCTTATCTGGTGGCGCAGCAATTTCACATTTTTCCCAGGCTCTCCGCCGAAGACAAAGACGCTGTAAAGCAGCTCATAGCGCAGCACAAGTACAATCCGGAGCTGAACCAGTCCAAAGAAATTATTGAACGCTACAAGCTCATTGAAAAAGTGATTGAAAAAGCTGTAGTGTACAACCTGCACGAGAGCAAAAACTTCACTTCGCAACTCGACCGGTGGTTTACACACAAGGTGTGGGGTTACGTCATTTTCTTTGGTATTCTGTTTTTCATATTCCAGACCATTTTTGCCTGGGCCACCGTGCCGATGGACGTCATTGATTTCACATTCAGTGAGCTCAGCACCTTTTTGAACAACACGCTGCCACCCGGTCTGCTTACCAATCTGCTCACTGAGGGCATTCTTCCCGGCATCGGCGGCGTGTTGATATTCATTCCCCAGATCGCATTGCTTTTTGCCTTTGTGGCCCTGCTGGAAGAGTCCGGATACATGGCACGCGTCGTATTTCTCATGGACCGGCTGATGCGCCGCTTTGGCCTCAACGGGCGCAGCGTAGTACCACTTATATCGGGCGTGGCTTGCGCCATACCGGCCATCATGGCCACACGCACCATCGACAACTGGAAGGAGCGACTCACCACCATATTGGTAACGCCCCTGGTGAGCTGCTCGGCCAGGCTGCCGGTGTATACCATTCTCATAGCGCTGGTGGTGCCCGAAGAGCGGGTACTGGGCATTCTCAACCTTCAGGGCCTGGTGCTTATGGGCATGTATATACTTGGCTTTGCAGCAGCTTTTTTGGTGGCATGGATCAGCTCTCTCTTGCTCGACTTCAAGGAAAGGAGCTATTTTATCATGGAGTTGCCGCTGTATAAGTTTCCACGATGGAAGAATGTAGGCACCACCATCTACGAAAAATCGAAGACATTTGCGCTGGAGGCCGGTAAAATCATTCTTGCCATATCCATCATACTGTGGGTGCTGGCTTCCTTCGGTCCGGGCGATCGGCTGGAAAATGCCGAGCAAAAAGTGCGGGCCAGTCTGGAGCAGCCTGTAACTGAAGAAGAGCTGGAGCATAGAGTAGAAAACTACAAGCTGGAAAATTCATACGCCGGCATATTTGGCAAATTCATAGAACCGGCAATTCGTCCTTTGGGATATGATTGGAAAATAGGCATCGCTCTCATCACTTCTTTTGCGGCAAGGGAAGTATTTGTAGGCACCATGGCCACCATATACAGCATAGGCTCCGACAATGAAGGCACGATCAAAACCAGGATGAAAGAAGAAATAAACCCGAGAACCGGCGGCCCCATGTATACTCCGGCCGTGGCTTTTTCCTTATTGGTTTTCTATGCCTTTGCCATGCAATGTATGAGTACGCTGGCCATCACCAAAAAAGAAACCAATGGCTGGAAATGGCCCATTGTTCAGTTGGTGTATATGTCGGTGCTGGCATATGTGGCATCTTTTGCGGTATACCAGCTCATGTCGTAACCTGCAATACGGCCGAAGCTTTATATCATTAGCGGATTTTTTTTACCTTCGAATGTTGCACCAAAATGGGTGCGAAAGCACTGTGTAAAACATCACGCACCGTGCCCTGTTCCATATACACCAGCCATTGCATGCGTACTGGGACATCAAAAAGCATAATCAACGATCATAATATTACTACCCAACGTTAAACCTAAATTTCAAACCATGTATTCAGAAATCTATAAGCAGGTATTCAAAAACAATGAAGAGTGGGTGAACAGTAAGCTGGCCCAAGATGAAAACTTTTTCACCAAACTGGCCAGGGAGCAAACCCCCGATTTTCTTTACATAGGCTGTGCCGATAGTCGTGTGCCTGCCAATGAAATAATGGGTCTGGAGCCTGGTGAGCTTTTCGTACACCGCAACATTGCCAATCTTGTCGTGAGTATAGATGTGAACATCCAAACTGTAATACAATATGCAGTAGAGCAGCTGCAGGTGAAGCACATCATTGTGTGTGGGCATTATGGCTGTGGAGGTGTAAAGGCCTCTCTTCAACAAAAAGATCTCGGCAAACTCAATATGTGGCTGAGGAACATACGGGATGTCTATCGAATTCATCAGGAGGAACTGGACAAAATTGAAGATATGGAGAAGCGCACAGACCGGCTGGTGGAACTCAATGTATACGAGCAATGTATCAATGTGATCAAAACATCATTTGTGCAGAAGAGCTATATCCAAAATGGTTTTCCCACCGTACATGGCTGGGTCTACAGTCTCAACAATGGCAGGCTCATCGACCTTGATATTGACTTTGATAAAATCCTGAAAAAGATCAGGGAAATATATACCATCGCCTGACTCGATTATATCTACGCCCATGAGGGTTAGCGTGGTCATTCCGGCTTTCAACGAGCAAAACGGTGTGCAGGAGGTATTGAGGGAAATACCAAAAAGTATTGTTCAGGAGGTAGTGGTGGTCGATAATGGCTCTACGGACAATACGTACAGTGAAGCGTTGAAAGCCGGAGCCACTGTGCTCAGGGAAACAGAAAAGGGCTATGGCAATGCCTGCCTGCGAGGCATCGAGTATTTGAAGTCTTCCAAACAAAAACCTGATATAGTCGTGTTTCTCGATGCAGATCATTCTGACCATCCGCAAGAGATGGATCGGCTGATTGCACCTATAGCACGCAATGAGGCCGACCTGGTAATTGGCTCGCGTGCGCTCGGCAACCGGCAACGGGGCTCCATGACGCCGCAGCAAATTGTCGGCAACCATCTCGCTACCTACCTCATCAGAAAACTGCATGGCGTGCACTTCACCGATCTGGGCCCTTTTCGTGCCATTCGTTGGGACAAGCTGCAAATACTGGATATGCGCGATCGCACCTACGGCTGGACGGTGGAGATGCAGCTAAAAGCTGCCATTCACCGCCTGCGTTGCGCAGAGGTTCCCGTGAGTTACAGAAAGAGGATTGGCAAATCCAAAGTCTCCGGCACCATCAGAGGCACTGTAATGGCCGGATATAAAATATTGTGGACGATATACAAGTATTCGAAATAAAGCTGAAATGGGAATACACGCACCAGAAGCGGGTACACGCGACGCAGCCCATATCAAGGTCATATTTTTCACAGTGACTCGCTACTTTGAGCCATAGCGTCATTAGCTCATTTACTCAAGATTGATCTCAACGCGTCTGTTCAGTTGTCTGCCATCACTGGTTTCGTTGGATGCCGCAGGATTCTCACTTCCTTTGGCTTGTACAGTGATGCGCGCACGTGCAATGCCCTTGCCGGCCAAATAGTCGGCCACGCTCTGCGCCCTTCTCTTCGACAGGTTGGTGTTGTATTGGGCAGAACCAGTGTTGTCTGTATAGCCGGTGAGCGTCACTTTGCCCAGTGGGTGGGCAAGCAGGTGCTCAGCGACCTTATCCAATGCGCTTTGGTATTTTTCTTCCACGTAGTCTGAGGCAAATTCAAATCGCACCTCTTTCACCTCTTCCAAGGGTATATCTTCATAATCGCTGGTCGTAGTACCGGCAGTTTCCTGCTGCTTCTCAGGATTTTGAGCCACTATTGTTCCTGCTTTGCCGCCTTCGTTGGTCAGGCGTATGTCTTTCACCATTTCATTGAAGTCTGTCTGATCGGCCAGATCGATGGACGCACTCAGAGGCTCGTAGCCCTCTGCCTCTATTTGGTAATCGTAGGCCGAGCCTACAGGCAATAAGATTTCGTACTGCCCTGTGAGCGAGTCGGAGTGTACAAAGCCAATGTCTACATTTTCAGGCAGCAGGCTGTAGGTGATTTTAGCATTTACCGGATTGTCTGTTGCGTCATCCAACACTTTGCCCGAGAGAGAAACCACGGGGGCGGGTTGGTAAAAAATCGGCAGGGCAATGCTGTGAATATCGCCTTTGTCCCCTTCCGACGACTTGGCGTAGAAGGCAAACTTGCCCGAAGGCGGTATGGTAAAAAACATATCATCTCCCTCAGAATTCACATCTGACCCAAGGTTTTCGGGTTCGGTCCAGTTGGTCCAAGTGTCGTCGAGCCTGCGGCTGATGTACACATCGCTGCCACCATATCCGCTATAGCCCTTAGAGCTGAAATACAGCGTTTCATTGTCGGCGGCGAGATAAGGCGATGATTCCACATGGGCTGTGTTTACATCATTGCCCAGGTTGAGTGGCTCGCTCCACCGGCCGTCGTTTTGCAAAAAACTGGCATAGAGGTCTTTTCCTCCAAAAGCATCGTAGCGGTCTATAGCCATGATGAGTACGCGGCGGTTGTTGGCCAAAAAGTAATTGCCGTCCACACTTTCAATATAGGCATTGGTGATGTCCAGGGGTTTGGGTTCGCTCCAGCCCTCGCTGGTTTTGCTCGAGATGGACACGCCGGGATTCATTTTGTCACGTCCTGTATATTCGTTTCCAAGAATCACAGTCATGGCGTTGCCATCCGGGGTTATGGAGCTTATGTAATTGGGCCCTTTGTTGTTGATGGGCTCGCCCAGGTTTTTGGCTTCCTTCCAGCCTCCGGTTGCTTCATCCATTTCTGAAAACCACACATCGTTGTTGTCATCTTCACCGCCGGTATTTTCAGGATGGTTGGCACGGCTGAAATATAACGTGCGACCGTCTGGCGATATGAGCGGGCGCGATTCCTCATAAGGGCTGTTAACTTTTTCGTCCAGCTTTTCCACATATATTTTCTCGCGCAAGTTGTCGGGCAGGTCTATCTCCACTTCCACAGGTTTGCGTGAGCTGGAAATGCCGATGGCGTCTATACCGCTGTAACCCGGCACCGTGCGACCATCGAGAACCAGCTTGAGGGCGCTTACAGGATAGTCGGTCTTTTCTATAAATATGTTGATAAGCCGGCCCTTCAGATCAATGGGCTTTGGCTCGAACTGGTGCACAAGGTGCTCTACGCCTTTGTCGTCGTACAGATATAATTCTGATAAGGCGCTGGGATTGTACGATTCGGCGATCAGTATTTGTTGCACTTCTATTTCGCGGTCGAACCGCACCGTGATAAAATCTACCTTGTTTGGCTTGGCCGGCATCCAGGCGTTGGGGTTGTCGCCACCCTGGGGCAAAGCGTCGGGCTTGCCAATCACCTGCTCAGCAGAGTATTCGTATGATGAAAGTTCTGAGGTGAAATCGATGACGGATGACGCCCAGTACGTCCTTTGGCCAAAGCTTTCGAATGAAGAAACTACGAGCAGTAAGAGGAAGATTTTTTTCAACATGAGAGGAACCGTTAGGTAAGTTTCAAGAGCGCGGTAGTGGTAAGAAATGTAAAAATAGAAATGTTATTTTAATTTAAGTATGCGAACTTCTACTCGTCGGTTTATGTCGGAAGCTTCTATCGATTTTTCGCGTGTGAGTGGCTTGGAGCCGCCAAAGGCTTTGGTTCGAATGCGTTTTTCTTCTACGCCATGGCCTACCAAATAGCTCTTTACACTATTCACACGCTCTTCGCTAAGTTGTAAATTAAGCCTCTTGCTGCCCCTGTAGTCAGTGTGACCCTCGAGCTGTACCTCCATCCTGGGATATTCTTCCATCATGGCTATAAAGCGGTCGAGCTCGCCATAAGAGT
Organism: uncultured Roseivirgaceae bacterium; assembly: GCA_964596645.1. GTDB lineage: Bacteria > Bacteroidota > Bacteroidia > Cytophagales > Cyclobacteriaceae > CAVQEK01. Next base: position 14,221 of record CAZQVB010000018.1, on the reverse strand, counting down.
CTACTGTTATATTCGATTTTCCCTGCTCAAAGATCAGGTTCTTCAGGCGTATCACCTGGTTTTCGCGCACTTCTGGCAGCAGATAAAAGTCTTTTCGTACGATGCGCGCATTGGCGGTGGCGACAGGATTTACTACTTCCACATGCGTTTTGTAGTTTTCACTGCTTACACTCACCTTGTAGCTGGCATCCTGATTCATGGTGTACTCGTAGTATCCGCTGGTGTCTGCCGATTTCACTATACCTATTTCGCTGCCATATGGCAAGCTCTCAAATACCAGCTTAGCCTCTACAGGCATGCCTTGTTGGGTGCCGCTGAGAGAGTCATAAATGTACCCGTGCACACGAATGGTCGTTGTGCTGTCGGGTGCCACGATCAAGGCAACCTTTCCTATAGCAGATTGAATGACTGTGGCAGTAACTAGCGCTAAAACCAGCAGGGGCATATAGCGGGGCGGTTGAAAAAATATATGCTTCATACTCTGTGCATATGGGTTGATATTAGCTCTAAATCTACTAAGAAAAAGCTTGGAGCCGAACCGTATTAATTTTCAAAATGCTTTTTTAATCAATTTCGTAGAATTCCAGTTGCAGCCCATATGAATGCCGACAGACTATACTTTGTGGCCATAGTGCCCGAAGGCGAACTGCAGGAGACGCTCACCGATATAAAAAAATACTTTGCAAGCCGATACCATTCACAGCGCGCCTTGCGATCGCCGGCACACATTACCTTGCTGCCGCCCTTTCATTGGCCGCAGTCTGACGAACAAATACTGAAAACCGCGGTCGATGAGGCAGCGCATGGCCGTGATAGTTTTGGTATCCAGGTTGATGGCTTTGGCGCCTTTGCCCCGCGCGTCATATATGCGCATGTGAAGCCCTCCCGGCCACTCGATACATTGAGAAGTGAGCTGCTGAAGTCAGGCATGCAACTGGGCATTGTTCAGTCTGAACAGCTCAAACCCTTCAGGCCGCACATCACGCTGGCATTTAGGGATCTGTCGCCCGGCATGTTTGCCAAAGCCTGGGCCGAGGTGGAAGCCAGGCCCCTGCACTTCTCCTTTCTATCGCAGCATATTGCACTGCTGAGGCATACCGGCGCCGGCTGGGAAGTAGCCTATAAGGCCTGGTACTAACATTATTTTACTCCCGATGAAGAAGATCAACAGGTTGAAAGGATCGGTATTTCACGTAATGATGGCGTAGCAAATTTTCGATGCTATCAAAAAATTATCGCTTATAATTGCGCTTCTGTTGGTTATGATTTGAACGAATACCTGAATGACCTGGGCTCAATATTCCTTGTATTTTAAGCTGGGCATACGGCACATTGTAGATTTGTACAGCGTGGAGTATATCCTTTTTCTGGTGGCCATTACCGCCATCTTTTTACTGAAAGACTGGCGACGTGTACTCATTTTGTTGGGCTGTTTTGTATTTGGCTACGCCATCACCTTCTATTCTGCCGTGCTCAATCTGTACCGACCCAATATTGACCTTGTGCTGTATCTGGTTCGTCTTACTGTTTTTCTTACGGCCCTTTCCAACATTTTGCGGAAAAAAGATCATTTCCACATTCGTGGCAATATTCAGCGAAATTATTTTCTGGCGGCCATTTTCGGCCTCATCCACGGGTTTGGGTTTGCCTATTACCTGGGCGATATGCTGGGACCGGATGTGCCCCGGCTCACCACGGCCATTGTGTTCAACCTTGGTTTGGTGCTCGGGCAATTTGTAGTGCTGGCCATATTTCTTTTTCTGGCATTTCTTTTTGTCAACCTGATGGGCATCAACAGGCGCGATTGGGTATTGGTCATATCATCGGGCATTGCCGGCGTGGCGCTTACCATGATGTTTGAATACCGATACTGGTAGCTACTCCGGAAAAATGCCTGCAAAGCAGAACCGCAAGGTGATTTGAAAACAATTGAGCAGGATTTTGATTATCGCCATTGTATTTTGAATGCCAATTGAAGTAACTTAGATCAAACGTTGCGAACAGCAGCCTTGGCTCATCTTCTTTTCTGGAGAAAAACGCCATGATCAGTAAATGAAGAAGTAGACCTATAAAACAAAATAATCATGAGACACAACATCACAATAAAGCAGAACCTGGCCGCAGAGCGGCTGCAGATCAAAGAAACCGCACTGGTGCTGGTAGCTACTATTCTTTTGCCGGTGCTCACCCATTTGTTTCCCTACAGCGGACAGGCCCCGGTGGGGGCTGTGTTGTTGCCCATCTTTATAGCGCCACTGGTGGCGGCCTTCTACTTTCGCAGCCATGTAGCTGTGCTTGCAGGCGCGTTGGCACCATTCGCCAACATGTTATTAACCGGACAGCCGGGCTGGCACTTTGCCTCGGTACTCAGCTTCGAACTCATCATATTCAGTACTGCGTTGGTTTCATTGCGTCATGTTGCCATTTTGCAATGGGTGCTGGCGCCTCTGGCCCTATTGCTGGCCAAGCTCTCGTCGTATCTGCTCGTGAATGCGTATCCTGGCATTTTGCCACAGGGTTTTCCCGTTTCATTCGATGCGCAAGGTGTGGCCACCATGCTGCCGGGTATTGTCATTCTGTCTGCCATCAACTTGTTTATCATCTCCAGGCGCAGGTAGCTTTGCGCCATTGCTCATAGCCAATCGTAGCGCCCATTAACAACACATCGTCGCAACCGGTAAAGGACAATAAGCTGGCTATTTCTTTCGACATGGTCAGTGATGCCGTGCGAAGTTTTCAATTTCCACCGGTAGATGTGGTGGTGGGCATAGCCACGGGCGGTACGGTGCCCGCAGCCATAGTGGCCCACCAGCTTCAGGTGCCCATGTATCTGGTTCATCTCAATTTTCGCGACGAAGCCAATACTCCTCGCTACGAACGCCCGCTCACACTTGCCGGCCTGTATGTCAGTCTTGCCGCAGGCACACGCATATTGCTGGTAGATGATGTGGCTGTGAGTGGCAAGACCATAGAGGAAGCGCGAAAAACGCTCTCCGGTATCGTGCACACATTCGTACTCAAGGGCAAAGCCGACTATGTGCTCTTCCCCGACATACGCACTTGCGTAGCGTGGCCGTGGAAAATCTGATTGAACAAACCGGCTGCCCCACCCCTAAAAGATAAAAAGCATGAAAAATCGCAGACTTTTTCTCAAAGAACTCAGTGGCATCACGGCTGGCCTGATGTTGCCTTTCTCGTCGCAATCACATGCAGAAGAAGGTGATCGTATTGGTGCGGTATTGCCCAAACGCCTGCTTGGGAAAACCGGCGAATGGGTCACCATGCTCGGCGTGGGCGGCTTTCATGTAGGCTGGACCAGCGAACGCGATGCACAGGCCGTGATAGAGGCCGCCCTGGCCGGTGGCGTGCGCTTTTTCGATACGGCAGAGTCGTATGGTCCGCACACCGGCGAGATCAGGTACGGAAAATATCTGACGCCCGGCTATCGGAAAGAAATTTTCCTCATGACCAAATCACAGGCCCGCGACGCGGAAACGGCACGGGCGCATCTGGAAGGCTCCCTCAGCCGTATGAAAACCGACTATCTGGACCTTTGGCAGGTACATTCGGTGTACGACCCGCAGGATGTAGACAATCGGGTGGCCAACGGCGTGTTTGATGTGATGATGGAAGCCAAAGAGTCGGGGCTGGTAAAACACATCGGCTTCACCGGACATCAAAATCCTTTGTCGCACCTGCGCGTGCTTGAGCATACCGCAGAGCGGCATATCTTCGAGACCATACAAATGCCCATCAATGTGGTAGATGCCAACCTCGACCACTTTATACAAAAAGTGCTGCCCGTGGCGCTCGATCGCAATATGGGCGTGCTCGCCATGAAGACGCTGGCCGACGGGCGCTTTTTTTCAGAGAAAATCAGGATCGACAAAGTGCAGTGGAACACCGACGACCCCGTAGTGCCAGGACGCATCAGCATGCAGGAAGCTCTGCACTTTGTCTGGTCACTTCCTGTGAGTGTGCTCATCACAGGCGCAGAAAATGAACATATGATGAAGGAAAAAATAGCGCTTGCCAAATCATTTCGTGCACTCAGCGCCGAAGAAAGAGCCAAACTCGTGGAACGTGTGGCCGACCTGGCCATAGATGGTAAGGTAGAATATTACAAGAAATTGAGCTGATGCACAGCCATTGCAGATGGCAGCCGGGCTTTCAAGGCCAATGATCAACCCTTCAAAAGTGTAGCACCGGCAATGTCAGGGGTTTCTTATAGAAAGCTGAAATGTCTTTCAATCAATTATTTTCTTAACCGCAAGGGGCGCAAGGTTTAGCGCAAAGGTCACTATTGCTTTGTGATCGTTGCGGTAAACCTTTGGGTCATTGCGGTAGATAATTAATCGCAAATGACGCTGCCGTTCTCCAGCCAACTGCGCGGCCAATTGAGGCAATTTTTTATTTTTGCGCCAAAATTGAACGCATTTGTTGGTCTATGAAAACGATCGAGGTTTGTTTCTCCCCACTGCTCTACCACAAAAAACTCACAAAGCCTCCCTTCGTAGCAGTGGTCGTCGATATATTCAGGGCCAGCACTTCCATATGTGCCGCACTGGAAAGTGGTGTGCAGGCCATCATTCCTGTAGCCGATCTAGATGCCGCACTTGCGTATAAAAATCGCGGATTCATTGTGGCCAGCGAACGCAATGGCGAAGTAGCGAAATTGTATTTTCCACCACCAACGGCACCAAGGTAATCCGCGATGCCTCCGATGCACAAGCTGTTGCCATTGGCTCTTTTGTAAACCTCGAAGCCGTGGCCAGTTGGGTGCTGACGGACAGTTTGCCGGTGGTCGTGATCTGTGCTGGCTGGAAGGGGCTCTTCAATCTGGAAGATTCCGTATTTGCCGGCGCACTAACAGAAAAGTTGCTCAATGCCGGATATACAACCAGTTGCGACTCTGCAAAGGCTGCCTATGATCTGTGGCAAGCGGCCAAGCCCGATCTGAAAGAGTATCTTTCCAAATCTTCTCACCGCCATCGGCTGCGCCATTTGGTGTCCGATGAAGATTTCAGCTATTCACTTACGATAGATAGCGGAGACGTGGTACCGGTAGTGCGGGGTGATAAGGTGGTGTGCAGCCGGAGCTCATTTCCTTAGATTTTCTATTTCTTTCTGCACCGATTCATGGCCACCCTGGTTTTTTACCCGGCCTTTCACAAATCCAAATAAAAAAGTATTGCCGGTGTCGGTGAGCTGTGGCTCGGAGTCGCCCATGCGGCCAAAGCCAAACACCACCATGCCGTTGGGGGAATGTATGCCCTGATCGGTGCTGCCCAGGTAAGAGAAGGTATCGATGTAGCGGTCGGGGCGGTCCATGGCCACAAAGAAGACACGCTTTACCGTCTGATCGCCAAAATATGCCCAGAGCCAGTTGGCGAAAATTTTATCGTCGCGGTAGTAATCATGCGTTTCATACCGTGGTCCACCCAGGTTATTACCCCAATACTGCTCGAAGGGGGCGAATCGGCCGGCCACCACACCCTCGTACATAAACCAGTATTTGTGCTGTTCATCTATTTTTTCCACGGTTAAACGTGCGTGATCTTTAAAAAACTGCCATCGCCACTGCCACTGGCCACTTTTGCTAATGGTCAATATGGTATGGTCGTTTACCTGAAAGCTATAGCACTGATTGCGCCCGGGATAGCCGGCACCGTCATCTTCCGATTTATGTACAAAATTGGGCAGGCCCCGATAAGAGGAAGCAGCAGACGCAGGATATTCATTTCTAGGGCTGTCGCTGTAGCAAATCCAGTCTTTGCCCTCACGGTCGATCAGGCGCGACAGGCCGCCACCGGCTTTGTCGAGAAAGTAGGTGGCATTTTTGGTGTTGATGACGAAGTGTGGGCGATTCAGGTACTCGCCTTCGCTGATGCTGACACGGCGGCCAATGCCCATTGCATCTACCGACATTGGCACGATTACCATGACACACGTTGAAAAAACCAGTATGGGGGTGGTTAAAAACATTAAAAAAAGCTCTCCCTCGTCGGCATGAAAATTAATAAATTATTTTTTCTAAGAGCTATTATTCAGCCATTTATGCCAATTTCTTTCATCGCCACTTCTGTCCTAAACCCTGAAAGGGCACTATCACACACAACGATGAATGCAGCCCATCCCCAAAAGCCAGCACCAGATCCCAGCCAGCCCTGAAAGGGCGCCATCCGCAGTCTACACTGACTGTACACAAAGCCACCCATTACGCGGCGAAATCAAAGAATATTAAAATGAATGTAAGCCTTTACCCACAAGACATCAGTTCACGAGATAGTCGCTGAACTGCGCGTTGATAGTGGCGTATTCAGCGCCTTTTTCGAAAAGCTGAAAGGTTTCGTCGTCTATGGGCTGGGTGGCGCCGCGTTGGCCGGCCACTATGGCGCCGATCATATTGCCAAATTTACTGCACTCGATCAATGGTTTGTTTTGCAGCAGCTTGCTCATAAATGCCGCTGTGAAGGCGTCGCCTGCACCAATGGGTTCCACCACCTTCACCTTATAGGCAGGCACATATAATTTCTCGCCAGTACTCGATGCTACAAATACACCCTCGTGGCCCATAGTGAGTATACAGAGTTTGAGATTAAACCTGTTTAACATTGCGGAGGCTATATCTGCCGGATGCGACGTGTTGATGTTGTACATCAGCCGCAGTTCTTGCAGTTCGTCGATATTGAGTTTCAGCACATTGGCATGATCCAGTGACGTATCGATGATCTCTCTCGTGTAGCTGTCTTTTCTCAGGTTGATGTCGTAGAGCATGTAGCGCCCGCCAAAGCAACTGAACAACTCGTGCAGTGTATTGCGCGACACTTCATGCCGCTGTATCAGAGACCCAAAACAAAAACAATCGGCCCTGGCCACTACATCTTCCTGTGCTTTGGTAAGGTTGATATAATCATAGGCCACCTTTTCGATGATTTCATAGTCGGGGTTGCGCTCATCGTCCAGCATCACTTTTACCGTGCCTGTGGGGTGTGCCTCATCTACTTGCAGGTAGGTTTTTTCCAGCTTCAGGTCTTCCATCCGGGCCAGTATTTTTCGGCCTAACTCGTCTTCACCGATGCGGCTGATCAGGATGCCCGTCTCGCCAAATTCATTGATCCTGCTGGCAAAATTAAACAAAGCGCCACCGAGCACGGGGCCATCGGGAAGGATGTCATAAAGTACTTCTCCAAAAGCGACTACAGTTTGAGGGGTGCGTGTCATGACGTGAGACTTTTACTGAAATGATGGTTAAAATAATACGAGCAATATTAATGTATACCCATGCACTCCTTATTTGTTTTTTTCCAAATGCCTCTCCCGACACACCTTCATGGCCCGCTTCGCTGGCAGGGCCCTCTTTATCGTCGATTATTCTAAATTATTACAATATATTTAGGCGCAGATTTTCAACCGCTTATGAATCACACACGTACTACATTCATTTTTTCATTGTTCACCCTGCTCGGCCTTATGGGTGCCGCGGGGCTGGCAACTGCGCAACGTGTTGCATGGGTATCGGAAATACTGGAGGCGAGTTCAGAACTGGCCCCGCGCGCTTACTCTGCCGAGCAGCTCATCGGCAAGCCCGACGTGACGCCCGGCATGGGCGACAGCCCCAACGCCTGGATGCCCTTTCGTGAAGATCGTGAAGAATATGTGAAGGTAGGTTTCGACCAGCCATTCAAGATACGCCAGATTGCCATAGCAGAGTCTATGAACCCCGGTGCCATCTATCAGATCTTTGTATATGACCGGGCAGGCAATGAATTTTTGATCAACACCTTCGAACCAGGGCCGGTTGAACTACCATCGCGTATGCTGCATGTGTTTTTTGACCTTACAGAGTATGAAGTAGCCGCTGTGAAACTGGTGCTGCATTGCGATGCCGTGCCGGGCTACAATGCAATTGACGCTATAGCCATATCGGAAGGCACCATACCCGTAACGCAAGAGGTGCAAATCGCAGAAAGCGCCATAGTGAATGCCACGCCCGAGCGACTGAGTGAAACCGTAAACAGCGTGTACAACGAATTCAAGCCGCTGATAACGCCCGATGGGAAGACGCTGATCTTTAGCCGACAAAACCACCCCGGCAACATGGGTGGTGTGGACGATAAAGAAGACATCTGGTTTTCTCAATTCGACGAAGAATCGGGCCAATGGCTGGAAGCCAAAAATATGGGCCCACCGCTCAATACCACCGGCCCCAACTTCATCAGCTCCATCACGCCCGATGGCAATACGGCCATCATCACGCTGGGCAACAGATATACTAAAAATGGCAAAATGAAACCCGGTGTGTCGGTGAGCACACGCACCAGCGAGGGCTGGTCGAAGCCTGTGCCCTTCGAGATCATCAACCATACGAATGTGTCGGAACACGCCAACTTCTTCCTGGCCAACAACCGCGAAGTGCTGCTGATGTCGGTAGAGGGATATCCCACCTTTGGCGACCGCGATCTGTATGTGAGCTTTCTGCAGCCCGACGGCCGCTGGAGCGAACCACTCAACCTGGGCGCAGACCTGAACACCGCCCTGGAAGAGGCCTCTCCTTTTTTGGCCCCCGACGATAAAACACTCTATTTCTCTTCCAAAGGCTACACAGGCTATGGCGGTAGCGATATCTACATCAGCCGCCGGCTCGACAGCACCTGGACCAATTGGTCGGAACCTGAGAACCTGGGGCCTGGCATCAACTCTGAAAGCGACGATACCTTTTTCAACATTCCGCCCACAGGCGAATACGGCTATTTCTCCCGCGACTTTACCAGCGCCAACTCCGACATATACCGATTTGAACTGCCCACCGAGCATCAGCCCGATGCCGTGGTGACGGTGGCAGGCACGGTGTACAACTCCAAAACACGCCGCCCCATAGAAGCACGCATATTTTACGAGCAACTGCCCAGTGGCAAAGAAATCGGCATGATCCACTCAGACCCTGTCACCGGCGAATACCAGATCATACTGCCCAGTGGCGACATGTATGGCTACCTGGCCGAAGCAGAAGGATTTGTGGCGGTAAACGCAAACATAGACTTACGCCAGACCGAGCAGTACAATGAAATAAAAAAAGATCTGTACCTGGTGCCTATAGAAAAAGGTGCACTCGTACGGCTCAACAATATCTTCTTCGATTTCGACAAGGCAGTACTGAAAGAGGAGTCTTTTCCCGAATTAAAGCGCACCATCAAGTTCCTGAACGAGTACCCCAAGGTGACGCTGGAAATAGCCGGCCATACCGACAATGTAGGCCCGGAAGAGTATAACCAGGGCCTCTCTGAAAGGCGTGCACAGGCCGTGGCAGATTATCTGCTCAAAGAAGGCAGCATCAGTGAAGAAAGACTCAAAGTAGTGGGCTATGGCGAGAGCAAGCCCATTGCCACCAACGACGATGAGCTGAACGGACGCGAACTGAACCGCCGCGTAGAATTTGAAATATTAGAAAACGAATAGGAAGAAACGAACCTTGTTGTGCCCGCTTTGCAGCGAATGCAGCCGAGCCGCCCGGCGCAGCATTTATTCGTCGATATATCGCGGCGCACGCTCTACCGTCATCAGGTGCATTTCGCTGCTTTTACCGCGAAGGCCGATAGCGCCTATGGATTTGGTGGCATAGCGCCGGTCGGCCGGAAGGCGGTCGGCCAGATTTTGCGATAGCAGCAACCGCACATTATACTTATTGCACAGTCCCTCTATGCGGCTGGTGGTATTCAGCACATCGCCGGTGTATATCACCTCCTTTTTCAATGTGCCCACCGTGCCGGTAGATACTTTGCCCATGTGCATACCTGCTTTGAAGGTGGGCACCAGCCCGTATTTTTGTTCATACTGCCCGGCGAGGCGTTCCATTACTTCTTCTATTCCAAAGAAGCAAGCTATGCAGTTGGCGTTGTTCAGGCCGTTTTCCGGCGTCCAGTTTACCACTACTTCATCTCCTACGTACTGGTATATCTGGCCACGGCTATTCTCAATGGGTCCGGCTATGTCGCGAAAGAAATCGTTCAGCAGGCCGAAGTACCGCAGGTGACCGAGCCTTTCGGCAATGGAGGTAGACGACCGAATGTCGAGAAACATAAAGATACGCTCCACCTCGGCAAAGGCCTGGTGGTGCTGTGCTGCAGCAGGCTGCTCGGTGGGTAGTGGGCTATTGGCTTCCGACAAACCTTTTTTTAATGCCCCCAGTGTAGTAGAAATCAGCTTGGCATTGTCCCACGGCTTCACGATGAAATCTGCTGCCCCTTCTTTTATGGCCTTTATAGCCAGATCGATGTCGCCGTAGGCAGTCATCATTACCACGTGTGTAGCCGGAGCGTGGCGCTTGATGGTGTGCAGAAGTTCGAAGCCCTCGCGTCCGTCGGTAAGGCCGGCGGAATAGTTCATGTCGATAAGGGCGGCATTGTAGCGGGTATGTGCAAGCAGGTGGCTTATTTCGTTTGGCCGGCTGGCTGTTTCTACATGGGTGAAATGCTTTTTCAGCACAAACCTGGCCGCCACAAGCACGTCGGGGTCGTCATCTACTACAAGTATTTTAGCGGTTTCTTTCATTGAGGACAGGGCCGGTCAACACCGACAAGTTAAAAAATAATAGCGTAGCAAAATGGAAGTAAGCCATGCCAACACCATTGTGCAAAATTAGCCGTCAAGGATGTTTTCGAAAATAGGCAACCTTTACCAGAAATGAGAAAATGAAACTGTGAGGAATTGGAATTCATACAGGTTAAACGCTTTAATGCGCTCGAAAAACTCCACCAACACCACCGGGCGGAGAAGTACGGTGAACACAATACCGACAAGGGAGCCGTACAAATGCGCATCGTGGTTTATCTTGTCTGACGTGCGACGGCCGGAAAAATATGAATATAAAAGATACAGAACGCCTAAAATGAACGCCGGTATGCACAGCGCGAAGTACAGGCAAATGGAGGCCGTGGGCCGGTAAAGAATGGAGGCAAAGAGTATGGCCGCCACCCCGCCAGAAGCGCCCAGAGAATTGTAGTACGGCTCATGCCGATATTTGAAAAATGTGCTGACACTCGACACCACCAAACCCACTATGTAAGTGACGAGAAAATACACTAAACCCATGGTGCCAAATGCCTGCTGATAGATGCGCTCTATCACACCCCCGAAAAAGAACAGCGCCAGCATGTTGAACAACAGATGCAGTGTGTTGCTATGGATAAAGCCCGACGTGATGAACCGGTGATATTGGCCATATCGCTGTATTTTGTACGGGTTGAACATCCAGTGTTGCTGCAACTGGTTGTTGTTCCAGCCTGCTATGCTCAGTATCACAGTAGCGAGAATGATTATTATCGTTATGGTCATCGATGCTTGTTCAATGTTCTCGTCGGGTGAGTTTTGTAAAGAAATCGAGCAGCAATTTCTTTTTGTGCTCCGGCGCCTGCAAACCTTTCAGCAGTGTCAGGCTTTGGTCGAAATACTGCTGAATCGCCATTTCTGTGTGTTGGCGTATGCCCAGTTGATCATATATGGCAGTGACCGCTTGCACCTTTTCCTGAGGGTCGAAGGTAGAAGTATTCAGCCATTGGTCCAGGGCGGCGCGTTGTTCAGCATTGGCCAGTTCCTGGGCTTTTATCAGCAAAAAGGTCTTTTTATTGGCTATGATATCGCCGCCCACCTGCTTGCCAAATTTTTCAGACTCACCATATACATCCAGCAGGTCATCTTTCAGCTGAAAACCAAGTCCGGCATTGATGCCCACCTGGTAGAGTCGATCGCAGCTTGCTTCGCTGGTGCCGGCAAGCAGCCCCCCAAGGCGCAAAGCAAAACCCAGCAGTACGGCCGTTTTCAGCTTTATCATTTTCAGATATTGATCCAACGATACTTCCTGCTTTCCTTCAAAGTGCATATCCCACTGTTGGCCTTCGCACACATGTGCGGCGCATGCGTTGAAACCCCTGAGCACTGGGCGTAGCCGGCCGGCCGGCACTTCAAGCATCAGGTCATAGGCACGCACCAGCATCACATCGCCGGAGAGTATGGCCACGTTGTTGTTCCACTTTTCGTGCACGGTTGGCTGGCCTCGTCGCTTGGGCGCGCAGTCCATTATGTCGTCGTGCATCAGAGTAAAGTTGTGAAATACTTCCAGCGCCACTGCGGGCATCAGGGCCGGGCTGTAGTCCTCTTCATACAGATGGTAGGCCAGCAGCGTAAGCAGCGGGCGCAACCGTTTGCCGCCGAGCGACATCAGATAGCGTATTGGGTCGTACAATTCGGCCGGTGCGCGCCCAAAATCATAGTCATTGATGATTTGCTCGAGCGATGTACGCATGTGGTCCAACACAGAATCTTTCATAATGGGTTTTACAAGGTGGCACGCAATGGCCTCGTGCATTCGTGAGACAGGATTTTAGCTGTGGCGCAAAAGTAAATAAATGAGACCACCGCCTTCCACTGGTCTGCAATAAAGTCTGAGTTATTTCTGCAAATGCCCTCTATATCCATAGTTGAGTATTGCATATCGCGTGCCCCCGCATACTAAAGCCGACTGCTCCCAAGCCGACTTTTGTGCCATCGGGAGGTCTTTAGCTCAAGGGATTGATTACCATGCGGTGTGCTTTGCCGCTGCCCATGCCATCATCAGCCAGCCGCTGATCAACAACAATCCGCCGAAAGGTGTGATGATGCCCAGCTTCGTGTATCCGGTGAAGCATAGCAGATATAGTGAGCCGGAAAAAAGGATGATGCCCAGTATGAATGATCCACCGGCATATTCCAGCAATTTGGCATCGACTCTGGTCAGCAGCAGCCCCACCAGCAGCAAGGCAAGGGTATGATAGAAATGATATTTAACGGCCGTCTCGAAGGTGTCGAGGCGGCCTGAGGTCTCCAGCATTTTTTTCAATGCGTGGGCACCAAATGCGCCCAGTGCTACAGCCAGTGCACCCGATATGCCACTGACAATTATCAATAGTTTAGCCATTGTATCATCAATATATTATGATGCAATAATACGGCATTGTGCATAAAATGAAGCCACAAGCAGGCGAGCCGGTTCTTGGTATACCCGAAGTGTTACAGGTTGGCGGCACTGAACGTATCTCCCTGTGCCAGGTCGCCGGTTTCAAAGCCTTTTTTGAACCACCGCATGCGCTGAGCCGATGTGCCATGGGTGAAAGAGTCGGGAACCACACGGCCAGTTGACTGTTTTTGCAGGCGGTCGTCGCCTATAGCGTTGGCGGCATTGAGTGCTTCCTCGAGATCGCCGGCTTCCATCATAGGATTTACCTTTTCGGAATGGTGCGCCCATACGCCTGCCAGAAAATCGGCTTGCAACTCCAGACGAACCGAATATTCATTGTATTCCTTTTCGCTCAGCCTGCCGCGCAGATTGTGCACCTTATCCGTGATGCCGAGTATTTTTTGGATGTGGTGCCCTACTTCGTGCGCGATCACATAAGCCTGTGCAAAGTCGCCGGGGGCATTGAGTTTGTGCTCCATATCCGCAAAAAAGCTGAGGTCAAGGTACAGCTTTTCATCGGCGGGGCAGTAGAAAGGGCCTGTGGCACTAGAGGCGTTGCCGCAGGCCGAAGCCACGGCATCGGTGAAAAGTACGAGTGTGGGATAGCGGTAGTTTTCCAGCTCCCTGCTCCATACATCTTCGGTATCGGCAAGTATGGTGGCGCTGAAGTCAGCCAACGCTTCCTCAGTTTCTGAGGGTTGATAGGCCGATGTGGTCGCCGCCGGCCCGCCACCGAGCAGGTTGCCCAGCAGGGTGAGTGGGTTGTTGCCGGTAGCAAACGACACCACCAGGAAAATGCCAATGATGACCAGGCCAGTTTTTGAAAAGAGAATGCGCAGCATCGAACCTATAAGCATAGGCGACATGCCACGGCCCATTCTCGGGCCAGAGGCACCACGACGGTCATCTATATGCGAACTTCTGCGTCTGCCTTGCCATTTCATTTTGTTGTGCAATTATGGTAAATACTGTGAGTAAGGGGTGAGCATGTATACTTTTAAAAAGCTACCGGAGAAGCTTCGCTGTACGCCCCATTCTGGCATGCAGTAAATTCGCTAAATTTTATTTCGTTATCCTACTCCGTTGACAAAAGAATTTGATTAGGGCACAAGGCCTATTGTCTGCAGCTTCTAAAGCATTTTGATCTTCATCTCACCGGTAAAGCTTTCATTTGCCCCATGCTTCCAAAATTCTTCAACCCCAATACCGCCGGCTTGGCGCTTTTCACTC
>CAZQVB010000017.1:32521-101829 GCA_964596645.1 uncultured Roseivirgaceae bacterium | reverse complement strand
CCCACATTCTTAATAATAACAATCTTTGAAAATTTATCTTTTGTAAATCTAAAGGCCTCAGGCCATGGAAATTGGGTTACATTTTGAACCTGTCCGCCTATGGTCTGACTTGGAGTTTGCCGCAGGCGATGGCAATCAGGAAGGTTAACGCTCAGCCTCATTTAGGCATGGTCACTTCAGCTTTCAGCTGTTTCACCAACCCACTATTCCACCAGTCTACGAATCCACCTTTTAACCGGTCCGACTATTCATGCAGGTTCAGCATGAGGCGTATAAAATCAGTCCAGAGCGCGGTTCAAGAAACTGTTGAAGGGAAGCAGTGCGGCAAACATTTGGGTCAGTTTTTCTACCAAATGATCATCAAAAAGTTCATCGTCGTTTAGGTGGTGCATGGCTATAAAGCTCTTGTGTTTCAGCCATTCTATATTGGGGTTGTCGACTTCGTATCCTTTAGGAGGCCGTTTTAATTTTTCGCCCTGCAACTCTCCATAAAGTGCTTTGTAGTTTGCTTCGTTCAAAATTTTCTGAAACTCACCCGCATTGTAATCGACCTCCTGCCGCACCTTGTGCAATACAGCGGGCTGGGGCATGTAGATGCCGCCCGCCACAAAGGAGGCGCCGGGCTGCAAGTGTAGGTAATAGGTGGCATAGTCAGCTTTCTTGCCGCCGGGGGTCATGGCTGCACCAAAATTATTTTTGTAAGGCGATTTATCTTTACTGAACCGAATGTCACGATTGATGCGAAACACGCACTGTTTGGCGGTAACACCCTGCATCCTGGAATCGAAAGCCGCTATATTAGTGAGCAATGTGCTCACTAAAGCTTCAAACTCTTTTTTGACCTGGTCATATTGCTTTTTATGGGCAAGCATCCAGTCGCGGTTGTTGTTGTCAATCAGCGCTTTCAGAAATTCAAAAATGGGTCTTACGTCTTTCATGGTCAGTTACAGGTTGTCAAGAACTTTTTCCAGTGCCATACCGCGCGAGCCTTTGATCAGTAGGGTGTGGTTTTCAATCTTATTTTCGCTCAGGTAGCGCATGAGCTCATCCCTGGTGGTGAAGTGCAGAGCACCAGGCACTTCATCAAAGGCATGCCGCATAGCTTCACCACAAAATATCGCCAAGTCGAATAGCGCAGCTTTTACCCATTGGCCCACTTGTTTGTGTTCAGGCACCGTATCGTCGCCAAGCTCGAACATATCGCCCAGTATCACGCCCTTTTTTGCCCCGGGTATAGTTGTCAAATTTTCAATGGCTTTTTCCATGGAGGAAGGATTGGCATTGTATGCGTCAAGGATGATGATATTGCCGTTTTTATGTAAAATCTGTGAGCGGTTGTTGGCTGGTGTGTAAGCCGACAGTGCCTGGTAAGCCTCGGCTGGCGGCACATTAAAAAAATCTCCTACGCAAAGTGCCGTGGCTATGTTGTCGAAGTTGTAGCTGCCGGCAATCTGGGTGTTCAGCTCTGTACCATCGGCTACGCGTATTTTCACAAAAGGCTCTGCGCTGAGCAGTTCGCAGTGATGGTGGCTGCCGGCATCGGGGTACAGCACCGGAGACTCGAAGCGCCTGGCCATGTTCATCAGTTTTGGCTGATGTTGGTTGATGAAGACTTGCCCATTTGTTTTTAACAAAAAATCGTACAGCTCACTTTTACCTCTAAGAATGCCTTCTGCCCCGCCAAACGTACCTATATGGGCTTTGCCTATGTTGGTGATCAAGCCGTGGGTGGGCTCGGCGATATTGCACAGCAAAGCGATATCGCCCACATGGTTGGCCCCCATTTCTACAATGGCCAACTCAGTGGAGGCATCGATGCGCAGCAGTGTAAGCGGCACGCCGATGTGGTTGTTGAGGTTGCCGATGGTGGCTATGGTATTGTATTTTCTGCTGAGCACGGCATCTAGCAGTTCCTTGGTGGTTGTCTTGCCGTTGGAGCCGGTGAGGGCGAGCACAGGTATTTGGTATTGCTGCCTGTGATGGTTGGCGAGTGTTTGCAGCATGCTGAGTGCATCGGGTACCAGCATGGTCTTGTCTGCCAAGGCGTATTGGGGGTCATCGATCACGGCGAGCCGGGCGCCTTTGGCAATGGCTTCAGTGGCTTTTTCATTGGCGTTGAAGTTTGGCCCTCTCAGCGCAAAAAATATCTCATTGGCTGTAATACTGCGCGTGTCGGTGCTTACGCCGCTGCTTTGCACAAAAGATTTGTATAATTGTTCGACCATCAGGAATGGTTTTCGTTTTGCCTGCGTTTTAAAAATAAGCATGCATTTGAGCCATGCATAGCTGGCAGCAAGTTAATAAGCTTCCACAACTTTATTTTTTCCCGGATGATCAAAATACCAATGTTGTGCTTGCTGATCTTTCCCATGATCGCCCACAGCCAGGCATATTTGAAATATGACCATGAAGTGCCACTGTCGATTGCTGACAGACCTGTGCAGTTGCCGTGGGTGGGTGGGCTGAACGCCGTTCAATACAACACGCTGGATATGAATGGCGATGGCCATGAGGAGCTGCTCCTGTTCGACCGCACCGATGAGCGCTATCTGGTTTTTGAGCAGACCGACGATGGACATCGCTTTTTGCCCGGTGCAGAGCGGCTTTTACCAGAATTACCGGCCGGGTGGCTGGTATTGCGCGATTATGATGGCGATGGTAAAAAGGATATTTTCAGCAACGGCCCCCGGGGTGTGGTGGTGTATAAAAACACGGGCGAGTCTTCCCAAAACCCCGCCTGGCAGCTGGTGGCCAACCCGCTGCGTACCATGGGCTTCTCCGGCCTGATCAATCTGATTGTAAACGCCTCAGACATACCCGCTATAGCCGATGTAGACGGCGACGGCGATTTGGACATCGTAGTGTATGACTTTGCCATAGGCGGTTATATGCGTTACAACAAAAACATGAGCCGCGAGCGCTATGGCCACGCTGACTCCCTGGAATACGAAATAACCACCCGCACATGGGGAGAATTTGCCGAATGCGATTGCAACGCGTTTGCCTTTGATGGTGCTACATGTGCCGATATTGGCGGTGGCCGCGTGGCTCATGCCGGCGGCAAAGCGCTGCTTCTGCTCGACGATGACGGTGACGGTGATCTGGACCTTTTGGCCGGCCATGAGCAATGTGAGGAGCTGTATTTTTTTAGAAATAATGGTGATTCCTACCATGCTGTGATGACCACGTATTCTGCTGAGTACCCTAACGCCACTCAGCCTGCCAATTTCTTCCTATTTCCGGCGGGTTTTTATCTGGATGTAAACGGTGATGAAGTAGAAGACCTACTCGTATCGCCAAATGTGAGTACCAACATCGACGACCGCATTGACTTTAGGCACTCCAATTGGCTGTATACCAATATGGGCACTACAGACAATCCGGATTTTCGATATCAAAGGAATGATTTTTTGCAAAACGAAATGCTGGACCTGGGCGACAATGCCATGCCGGCCCTGGCCGATGTAGATGCCGATGGCGATCTGGATGTAATAGCGGCAGCCGACGGGTTGGCCGCAGACGATCGGCTGCTGGGCAGACTGGCCCTGCTCACCAATACTGGTACTGCCTCTACACCTGCTTTTTCTTTCACAGACGACGATTTTCTCGATCTATCGGCACTAAACCTGACGGATCCGACGGTGGCCATTGCCGATCTAGATGGTGACGAAGCTCTCGATTTATTCGTAACTGGCGAAGTGTACGGAACACGAAACGTGCAGGCTTTTTGGTTGCGCAATACGGCGTTATCGGGGTCGCCCATGGCGTTTGCCGCCCCTGAGGTACTGCCACTAAGCCTGTTGCCGGGAGCGGTGCCGGTTTTTTCAGATGTAGATGAAGATGGCGTGCAAGATATGCTGGTAGGGCAGCCAGATGGTGCGCTGCATTTATACAAAGGCATGGCCTCTGCTGCGCCGTCTTTTACCTTACAAGATGATGAATATCTCGGTCTTGGGCGCGACTTCAGCCTGGAGCGACTGAAACTGGCCGTAGTGCCTGGCGATGTGGATGGCGACGGCAGGGAAGATTTACTTATTACCGATGGCCGAGGTTTGCTCCATGTGTACAACGACTTCAAACGCTTATCTAACACCAAACCAGAGCCTGAGCTGGTACTGGAAGAGGGCGAGGGCGACAGTATCGACACGATTTTTATCGGAACCAATGGCCGACCCGCTGCGGGCGATTTGTATGGAAAAGGTTCGGCAAGTTTGGTGCTGGGTACAGCCCGAGGTGGACTGATGCTGCTAAAGAACAACGCGACCGGCGAGGGCAGTGGCAATGCCGGGCACCTGGTGCTGCGCATTTGGCCAAATCCTGTATACCACGGCAATGCCATAAATATACGGACAAGCCGCGCGGCAGATTTGGTCATCTACAACATGCTTGGCCAGGCAGTCACAAAATCGATTGCGCTAAAAAGCAGTGAAGACAATACGCTGAACCTGGCCCACCTGCGTGCTGGTATGTACGTGATGCATTTCACCACTGCAGATGGTAGTGCAGCGGCAGAGCGCTTTTTACAATTGCCGTAGCCCTTTCTTTTGCGGGTGCCATAGAATTGTTGCCAGTAAAGACTGCGCTAAATAATAATGCAGTGTTTGCCGGGTTGAGGGCTATGCGAAACATCCAAAATAAGCCTTGCGCTTTCCGTATAAGGCATTTTTATCTACATTTGCCCCTGGTTTTTTGAGCTTGTGTCGCATTGCACACCGAGGTGTTATCGGCCTCTGTTTTGGCTTTATCACTGTCCGGACATGTTTCCCATCTGGCGATCGCCCAACAAACCGAAAGTTTGACAATCAGAATTTTGGTTCATTAACGAAAACTTAACACAATGAAAGAAGCAATTGCAATATGCTGTGGCGGTGGCCCTGCGCCAGGTATGAATACAGTGGTAGGAAGTGTGTCAAAAATATTCTTGCGCAAAGGATATCGCGTAATTGGCTTGCACGGAGGGTACTCCGGCTTGTTCAGCGATAGCCCAAAGACTGTGGATATCGACTTTTTATACGCAGACGACATCTTCAACCGTGGCGGATCGGCGCTTCGCATGAGCCGCTTCAAGCCCAGCAATGAAGACTTTGAGCAGCGATTTAACCTCAACCTTTTCAAGGACAATAATATAAAACTCCTTGTGACCGTGGGTGGCGACGACACGGCTTCTACGGCCAACCGCATTGCCAAATTTTTGGACGATAAGGGCTTTGCCATCAAAAATATACACGTACCGAAAACCATCGACAACGACCTGCCGCTGCCGGAGGGCACCCCTACATTTGGCTACCAATCTGCCAAGGAAGCCGGTGTGGCCATTTGTAACACGGTGTACGAAGATGCCCGTACCAGCGGATCGTGGTTTGTAGTATCTGCTATGGGGCGGTCTGCAGGCCACCTGGCTGCCGGCATCGGCGCTGCCTGCCACTATCCGATGGTGATCATCCCGGAGATGTTCGACAAGGCCACCATTACCGTCGATAAAATTGTGAACCTGGTGGTGTCGTCGGTAGTGAAACGCAAACTGCTCGGAATGGAATACGGGGCGGCCATCGTGTCCGAAGGGGTGTTTCACAATTTGAGTGATGATGAGATCAAGAAATCCGGAATCGTTTTTACTTATGACGACCACGGTCATCCGGAACTTGGTAAAGTGTCGAAGGCACACATTTTCAATGAAATGATTGAGAACCGCTTTCAAGAGTTGAAGTTGAAAGTGAAGGCTCGGCCAGTGGAGGTGGGTTATGAAATTCGCTGCGTGCGCCCCATCGGTTATGACCTGGTGTATTGCTCGCTGCTGGGTATGGGTGTGTACAAGTTATTTAGTGAAGGGCATAGCGGCTGCATGGTGTATGTGGATACCGTAGGAAACATCAATCCACTTTTCCTGAAGGACTTGCAAAATACTGATGGTAAAATACCGCCACGGATAGTTGATATCGAAGGCACGCGCCCGCAGATGCTGCTGCGCAACAACTTGCACTACATCGGGCCGGAAGATTATGAGGCGGCGCGTAAATATGTACAAAACCCGGAAGAGCTGGATTTTCTGAAAATTCTGAACTGGAAATAGAGACGTGTTTAATAAAAATAAAGAGGGCGCTGCTGAAAGGCAGGCGCCTTTTTTATTGGCGATGAATGAAAAAAGTAGTCGCTATTGTAAGGCAATAAATAATTAAAATCTGCTGAACAGCCCGTAAATGGCTTTGGCGAGCCAGCGCCTAATAATGGTGACAAACTCGGTGAAATAAATGCAGAGCCATAGAAGAAGGCGTTCGTGAAGAAATGATAGGACGCTGCTGGAGCACTACATTTGCCTGAGCGGCAAATACATTAAGAAATTATTTTTTCTTTTCCGGCAGGTGCTCCAGGTTGAAAAGTTCGTTCAGCACGTCGACCAGCTTCTCGGCATTGTCGCGCTGGCAGGCTGCTTTTAGGTTTAGCGCAGGCAATTTTACTATTTTCTGCATCATATTTTTAGTCACCTGATCGAGCACTTTAGCCTGCTTAGGGTCCAGTTTTTTCAGGTATTTGGCCATTTCTTCCTTGCGGATGTCATCCAGGGCTTCTTTAAATTTCTTGATGGCCGGCGACACCATCATCTCCTTAGCCCAATCGCTGAAGTCGGCAAGGGTCTCTTCTATTATTGCCTCCACCACAGGTATGGCCTCCTGGCGTTTGCGCAGCGCTTCGTTGGTCTTTACCTGTATGCCATCAATGTTTTGCAGCGTGACGCCCGGTATATTTTCAACAGAAGTTTCGATGCTTCTCGGCACCGACAAGTCAATGAAATGCTTATAGCCGGGGATGTGCAATGACTGTACAAACTCCATTTTTACGAGCGGCTCTTTGCCGGCCACGGAAGAAATGATCACATCGCACTGGTCTATCAAAGTACTGAATTGCGCGAACGGTTGGGCTGTAAAACCAGTCTCAGCAGCTATGTCTATTGCTTTTTGCTCTGTACGGTTGGTCACATACACTTCTTGCAAGCCGGCATCTTTCAGATTGAGGCATACGTCGGTGCCTATTTCGCCCAGGCCCAAAATCAATATTTTGGGCGCTATAATTTTAGAAGCCAGTTCTTTGGTGATTTCTGCGGCAGCATAAGAAACACTCGCCGCACCATCTTTGAACGAGGTTTCCTGCACCACACGCTTATTGGTATAAAATACGGTATGCAGCAGGCGGTGCATCATGGGGCCTGCCATATCATGATCGGCGCTGAGTTGGTAGGCTTGCTTCACCTGGGCTATTACCTGCATGTCGCCTACCACCTGCGACTCCAGCCCCATGGCCACCCTGAACAAGTGGCGCAATGCCTGTCGGGATTTATTGATGATTTCAAAATACTCCAGATAATGATCCGCATTCAGCGGTTGCTTATCGAATACCAGAAGTTTCAAAAGCTGCGTGCTCAGATCTGCCTCAGAGATATAATACACTTCGGTGCGGTTGCAGGTAGAAAGTACCAGCACCTCCTGAAGACCCGTAAATTCTTTCACACGGCTGAGAAATGCATGCACCCCTTTATCATCCAGCGCGAACAGTTCGCGTATTTCCAGCGGAGCTGCTTTGTATGAGAGACTTAAAGCTTTAAGATTTGAGATCATTGAAAAGCAATCAAAGGGCAAAAGTACAAATAATGAATTTTTTATCTGAACAGAATGAATGACAATTTGAAAAGGCTGGCAGGCATACCTGCTTCAGCGCATTTACAAACATATGGAGTTGGGCTGTAGTGAGGTGGCGCCGGGCATTGCTGATGGCGCGTGCATCAAAACGATAATAAAAAGTATATTGTATTGGTTTGTGGTTTTAATTGATTTCTCATGTCGATCATTCGCCGCGCTGCTCGCTTTCTAAGAGAGGCTATACGCATGACCAAGTCGGAAAGCCTGGGCTACCTGGCGCTGATCTTGATTTTGCTGATGATGCTCTCCGGGGCTTTTTTTCGGATGTACCAGCCCACAAGTCTGGCTCACCATGAAGATGTTCGCATGCTCGATAGCCTTGTGGGCCGTATAGAGGCCGCGAGGGAACACCCACCGGAAGCACTTTTCACATTTGACCCCAACACCATCTCAGAAGACAGCCTGAAGCTGCTCGGCTTTCAGCCGTACATTGCTGCGCGCATAGTGAAGTACCGGCAGAGCGGCGGCCAGTTCAGAGTGAAGAAGGATTTGTTGAAAATTTATGACATCTCTACCGACAATGTACAGCGTGTGTGGGCGGGTATACAACTGCCCGACAGCCTGCTCAGCGCAAAGCCAGAGTATAATCCATCCACCATCACCACCCGCAGCCGTACTCCGCACATCGACATCAACCGTGCTACGGCAGATGAGCTGATTGCCCTGCGCGGCATAGGCACCGTGCTGGCCGGCCGCACCATCAAATACCGCGATTTATTGGGCGGCTATGTATCGCCAGACCAATTTGCACAGATCTACCACATGACCGACGAAGGGCTCCTCAGCCTGCAAAATATGACTACCATAGCCGAGGGTTATGTGCCAGTACAAATAGACCTCAAAAAGAGCCAACCCAGTCAGTGGCAGCGCCATCCTTACATTTCAAAAGAAATATCGATGGCGCTCTACACCTGCATCAGTGATAGCAGCATTAAAAAACAATCGCAACTGGAGGCGTGCTTAGCGCAGCAAAACATACATACCCCCGAAATTCTTTTGCGCTATATTCGATTCGAATAATTTTTGACTTTGTAATTTCAACTCGCTATGAAGCGAATATTGCAACAGTACCTCAAGCGGCTTACTAACCTATCTGGCAACAACCGATCTATACTGCTGTTGAGGCTCATCTCCGATCAGTTTCTGGACATTCACGACCTGAACTTCGTTGAAAACAAATCGTCTTTTTCGATAATAGCCGACCTGATGGGCCGTCGAAATAAGACGCTGCTGTGTGCCCAGGCAGATAGCCGCAATGCCAGAGGCAACACTCTATCTATGCAATTGAAGCGTATCGATCGCATCGATCGATATATATTTGAAGAGCGCGGTGCCAGAGATTTGTACGTGGGTTGGCCATTTGTACGAGGCAAGCTCTCCGACGGCACGCTCATCCGTTGTCCACTGCTCTTTTTCCCGGTTACCCTCTCGCAGGAGAGCAACCAATGGTGGCTTTCCCTCAGGCAAGATGTGAACATCACGTTCAACAAGTCCTTTCTGCTGGCCTACTCGCACTACAACCAGATATCGCTGGAGGAAGATTTTGTAGAGCACACATTCGACGATTACGAAACCGACACCACCGTATTTCGCACCAAGCTTTACCAGCTCATCAAAGACAGCCCGGTGGCCGTCAATTTCAATCAGGAGAATTTTCTCGACGAACTGCGGAGCTTTGAAAATTATAAGAAGGCCGACTTCGACGAGCAGGAAAAAGAAGGTGAACTAAAGCTATATCCTGAGGCTGTGTTGGGTATTTTCCCGCAGGCAGGTTCTTACCTGGTGCCCGACTACATGCACTTGATAGAAACCGCTCAGTACACAGACATTGAGGAATTTTTTGCCGACCGATCGCGGCAGGAAGATGTGGACGACGAGGGCAACAGCCCGGATTACCACTATTTCCTGAACAAGGTGAAAGAAGAGGAGACCTTCACGCCTTTCAAGCTGGATGCCTATCAGGAAAATGCGCTTAAAGCCATAAAGCGCGGCAATTCTATGGTGGTGCTTGGCCCCCCCGGCACCGGCAAGTCGCAGCTTATCTGCAATCTGATCAGCGATTTTGTGGCGCGGGGCAAGCAGGTATTGCTCGTGTGCCAGAAGCGGGCTGCACTGGATGTGGTGTATCAACGGCTGCAGGAGAAGCAACTTGCTTATTTCGTTGGCCTTGTTCACGATTTCAAAAACGACAGAAAGGCTATTTACGACCAAATAAACACGCAAATCGAAAAGTTGCAGGAGTTTCGCCAGCGCAACAATAGCCTGGATGCCATACAACTCGAACGCCGCTTCTTGCATGCCTGCCGAAAGGTGGATCAGATTACAGAGGAATTTGAAGAATTCAGGGCGGCTTTGTTTGACGATAGCGAAGCCGGCATATCCGTAAAGGAACTCTACCTGACCAGTGACCGTGATAAGCCGGCCATCAATTTGAGGCAGGAATATAAGTTTTTCACAGCCGATGTGTTGGAGGGATTTGAAGAAAAGCTGCGATACTATTTTCTGTATCACAGGCAGTTTGATGCGGAGGACTACCCCTGGCGAAATAGAAAGCGCTTTGTGGGGTATGGCATAGCTGAGCTGCAGCACATGCGCACCTACCTGGAAGAGATACCGGCCTTTCAGCAGAAGTTGAATAAAAGAATTGAAAAGCTGCTAGGCTATGGTATGGGTGTGAAGGTGGCCGAAAAAATTCACGAAGGCCGTGAAGAGCTCAGCGCCATGCTGGGCTACCTGACCGAGGAGCGGTCTTACCGCTATTTCAGATACATTATCAACGCCAAGGAGCACATCACCGCAGAGAGCTTTCCCGATCAGCTATGGCTCAGTACCTTGGCCAAAACTACCATTGGCTGTTTCGATGAGCCAGGGCCTGAGATGAGCCTGCCCGCAGAAGAGCTGGGCGCTTTTCAGCATATTCTGAAACAGCGCATGGACGCATACAAGAACCCCCTGAAATACCTTCGTTGGCAACTGCTTTCTACCGATAAAGCCATAGTTAGACGCGTAATGGCGTCTAACCGGCTCTCACCCTCCAAAGAGGCCTATGCCATGCTGGAGCGAAAGATAGACCTGCGCCTGAACATGGAGCACAATCTATCTAAGGTAAGATCGGCCAGGTGGCTGACCGACTTCCCGGAAGAAGGCACTCGCGAGGAGGTGGAAATCTGGTTTTCGCATCAACGCAATGCCGTGCTTGCTTTTGGCATATTTGAGCAGTTTCGAAACTTCCGCGAGTACTTTAGCAGCCAAAACGACAGCCTTGAACTTTTCCGGGAAAAAATAGAGCAACTGCTGGAGTTGGTATCGGTGATACCCGAGCATATGCTGCGATGGCAGAAATATTTTCGCGAAGCCCGCATCGACGCCATACTCAGTGATCCCGAATTGAGCCAGAAATTGATGACCACGCTGCACAGTGACTTTGACGCACTGTGCGATTTTGATCAACTCAAATCCACCCTGGAAGAATACGAGCGGGCTGTGATTGATAAGGTGCTGGACTACAAGGAAAACAGTGACGAAGAGTCGGTGCTGCGCCTGTTTCAAAACAGTATACGCCTCGCCTGGATAGACCATATAGAAACAAAATACCCAATACTGCGTGCCGTGAACTCCCTGAAGTTTGAGCACATGCAGAAGGAACTGCAAGAATCCGTAAAAGACAAGCTGAAGGTGAGCAATGACATCGCGCTGATGAAAGTGCGTGAACGCACCTTTCGCGATGTGGAGTTCAACAGACTGAACAACATGGTGACCTACCGCGATCTGCAGCACCAGGTAACTAAGAAAAAGCAGATATGGCCATTGCGAAAGTTGATCACTCATTTTTCTGAAGAGCTATTCAATCTGGTGCCCTGCTGGATGGCCAGTCCGGAGGCTGTTTCGGCACTATTCCCAATGGAGGCCATGTTTGACCTGGTGGTGTTCGATGAAGCATCGCAATGTTTTGCCGAGCGCGGCATACCGGCCATGTATCGCGGCAGGCAGATCGTAGTGACCGGCGACGACAAGCAGTTGAGCCCATTCGACCTGTACAAGGTTCGCTGGGATGAGGAGGCGGCCGATGATGAGGTGGCGCTTGAGGTCAGCTCACTGCTCGACCTGGCCTCTATGTATCTGATGAAGTCGCAGCTGCGGGGGCATTATCGCAGCCGGTCACTTGATCTTATTGACTTTTCCAACCAATATTTTTACAATGGCAAACTGCGCCTGTTGCCCGATCGCCACATCATCAATGAAGGCGAGCCATCTATCCGCTACATAAAGGTAGAAGGCGTATGGGAAAATAATACCAACACAACAGAGGCGGCCAAGGCCACAGAGTTGGTGCTGCAATGCCTGACGGAGAATCCCGGACAGGAGATCGGGGTTGTCACATTCAACATAAAGCAACAGGATTTAATTATGGATATGCTCGAGTCGAGGTCGGCTGAGGAGGGGGTAAAGCTGCCGGACACGCTGTTTGTGAAAAATATAGAAAACGTGCAAGGTGATGAGAAAGACATCATTATATTTTCCATCGGCTACGCACCCGACAATCGCGGCAAGATCGTGCACCAGTTTGGCAGCCTCAATGCAAAGGGTGGCGAAAACCGGCTGAATGTGGCGGTGACCAGGGCCAGGGAAAAGGTGTATGTGGTGAGCAGTATACTGCCTCAGCAACTGAGCGTGGACGACACGCGCAATGAAGGGCCAAAGCTGCTGAAGCGCTATTTGGAATACGCACTCGATGTGTCGGAAGGCAAATTTGTGCCGACACTACCGGCAAGCGAAGCACATGGCGCCGACTGGTATTTGAAGAAGAAGCTGCCACAAATGAGCTGGGATGAGGAGATGGACTTTCAGTTGGTAGAAGAGATGCCTTTTGCAGACCTCACCGTAAAAAAGGACGGCACATACGTTGGATTGATCCTCACAGATGATGATCTATACCACGATGCCATTTCAATAAAGGATATGCACATTTACACACCCTTTGCGCTTGACGGAAAGAACTGGCGGTTCAGCGGTATTTTCAGCCGGGAATATTGGCACGACGCCAAAGTGGTGAAAGATCGTATTCAGCGGCTGATCAAGCTTTCTTAAAAAAGCACCACGGTCACTACTTAGTCTCAGCAGGGACAACAGCCACACCGACAGCCGCTATTTCTTCGAGCACGTTCACACGCATAAAGTGCTGCAAGCTTAGCGTATAGAGCCCGCTCTGCGGGAAGGTAAAGCCCTGCCGGAAAACCTGTTCAATATCATATGTGCCACCGACCCCGCTGCCCAGTGGGGTGCCTGTTTTGGCATGAAAGAGTTGAATATTTTCCAGATTTTCCGCCACCAATTGGCCGGCAGTGTCTTTGAGCTGGTATTGTATGTACAAATTCCTGTATTCATACTCAGCCGTATAACGCACCTTTATCATCAAGTCTTTGGGTGCCTGCGCGTCTTCTATGGTAAACTGAAAAATGGCCGTTGAGTCGTGTGGCCATCGGTTTTCTGGCAAATCTGTCTTTTGCTCAAATACCGCCTGCTGGTCGCAGCCACTTATTGCTATAATCAAGAGGGCTATAGAGGCAAGAAAAAAATAAATTTTACGCATTGGAGGCAATATAAATATGGGACAGTTCTATTGATTCGTCACATTCAGCAGGTTATGGCGTAGGGGGCTTGTTGCCTTTGCGGCCTTTTTTACGATTGCGGCTTTTTCTCTTCTTTCCTCCGCTGCCGCCCTTTTGCTTAAACTTCTGATCCAACAGTTCCAGGTCGCTATTCAGTGCTTCAGACACCTCACCTTTCACTTCCAGGGCATCTTCCTTGAGGGTCTCCGGCTTCTTACCTTCGGCATTCATCTCTATTATTTCCTTGGCTCTGGTGGCTGATATGGGGATCCAGGCATTTTCATTGGCATAGCCAAACCACATTATTTTTTTAAAAATATCCGTCTTTTGCAAGTGCGCATCGCCTTTCAGTGTCAGCAGTGGCTTGTCGATAGTCGGTATATCTCTCAGGGCTTCCATATATGTTTCCAACTCGTAGTTGAGGCAGCATTTCAGGCGGCCACACTGCCCGCTCAGCTTGCTGGGGTTTAGTGAGAGGTTCTGGTAGCGGGCTGCTGTGGTGGTTACGCTTTTGAAGTCGGTAAGCCAGGTAGAGCAGCACAGTTCGCGCCCACAACTGCCAATGCCGCCCAGCCGGCTCGCTTCCTGTCTCAAGCTGATCTGTCGCATTTCTACACGAATGCGAAACTCAGAAGCCAATATTTTGATCAGTTCCCTGAAATCCACACGCTCGTCGGCAGAGTAGAAAAAGGTGGCCTTGGTGCCATCGGCCTGAAATTCCACATCGGTGAGTTTCATTTGCAGCTTCAGGCTGTCGATGATCTCGCGTGTGCGAAACAGTATATTCATTTCGCGTGCACTTACTTCATCGTATTTTTCCAGGTCGCGCTGGGTAGCTATGCGATATATGGGGCGTATGTCGGCGTCGTCTTGTACGTTCTTCTTTTTCATCTGCAACCGCACAAGCTCGCCCTGCAGGGATATATGGCCAATGTGGTGGCCGTTGGGTACATCTACGACCACAGCATCGCCGGTGTAGAATTGAAATTTTTCTTTGTTGCGAAAAAACTCCTTACGGCCATTTTTGAACCGCACTTCTACAATATCAAATCTGGCTTCGCCCGGCAGATCCATATCTGCCAGCCAGTCGAAGCTATTGAGTTTATTACAACCCTCTGTGCCACAGGTGCCGTTATTTTTGCATCCGTGCACGTTGGTGATTTTATTTTTAGTACTACATGTTAAGCATGCGGACATGATACATTCATATTTAATAGGTAAAAGCAGGCCTCTTCATCTACAACCTTTCGGGAATGATGGAGACCGGTGAGGCCATAGCCATGGGCATGTAGCCGCTGGGCCATCGGCCAATTTTTTAAATCTAACAGAAAGCTGGCAAACGAGAAAGTGGAATTATTGCAAAGCAATCAAATCTCTGCCGATGTCTTTGCGATAGTAGGCATCTTTCCATTGAATGTGGGCCAGCCGGTTGTACGACTTCTCCAGGGCTTCTTGCATACTATGGCCCAAGGCAGTGATGGCCAGTACCCGCCCGCCCGCTGTTTTTACCTTCCCCTCGCTTTGGGTGGTG
This sequence comes from uncultured Roseivirgaceae bacterium, assembly GCA_964596645.1. GTDB lineage: Bacteria > Bacteroidota > Bacteroidia > Cytophagales > Cyclobacteriaceae > CAVQEK01. The sequence continues at coordinate 86,998 of CAZQVB010000017.1, read as the reverse complement.
CCAGCGTGAAAAACCATCGTATCGGGTTGTGATGTTTGCAGACCTTGTATGGCCGCGCCCTTTTCATATTCATCGGGATATCCTCCGGCTACCATCACCACAGTGGTGGCTGTGCGTTCATCCACTTGCAGCACCACATCTTGAAGTTTGCGGTCTGCAGTAGCCATCAGTAAATCTACAAAGTCGGATTTTATGCGGGGGAGCACCACCTGCGTCTCAGGGTCGCCCATGCGGGCGTTGTACTCAATCACGAAGGGCTCACCATTCACGTTGATCAATCCAAAGAATATGAAGCCGCAATAGTCAATACCGTCAGCCTTCAAACCATTGACGGTTGGTATTACAATGCGCTCTTCTACTTTTTGCAAGAAGGTGCCCTGGGCAAAATTGACCGGTGATACACTACCCATTCCGCCGGTGTTCGGCCCGGTATTGTTTTCACCTATGGGCTTATAGTCTTTGGCTTCTGGCAGCAGTATATAGCTGTTGCCATCGGCAAGTGCAAACACCGAGACTTCAATACCTTCCAGAAACTGCTCGATCACCACGCGTGCGCTGGCGGTGCCGAAGCGTTGCTCTATCAACATGCTGTGGAGAGTGGATATCGCCTCTTCCCTGCTATGGCAAATGATCACGCCTTTGCCGGCAGCCAGCCCGTCTGCTTTGAGCACGACAGGCAGCGGATGATCTTGCAGATAAGCTTTTGCATCTACGAGGGTGTCGCGCGTGAAAGTGGCGGAGGCGGCGGCAGGTATGTTGTGCTTTAGCATAAAGCGCTTTGCGAAATCCTTGCTGCCTTCCAGCTCAGCACCGGCTTGCCCGGGGCCTACAATGCGCAGGTGCTTCAGCTTTTCATCGGCTTCCAGCCGATCTCTAATGCCTGCTACCAAAGGCGCCTCTGGCCCCACCACAAGCAGGTCCACGTGGTTGTGTATGAGAAACAGGGCTAGTTTTTCGAAGTCAGAAGGATCTATGTCTACGTTTTCTCCCTCTTGGGCAGTGCCAGCGTTACCAGGAATTATGTACAGTTTTTCGCACTGCGGGCTTTGTCTCAACTTCCAGGCAAATGTATGTTCGCGGCCTCCGGAGCCGACTATGGCTATGTTCATGGTTTGTTCTATTTGTGATCAATTGGCATATTCCGACAGGAATTTCACACGCAGAAGCCGCAGATCTTCCTCGTCGTACTCTTCTTCGCCCAACTCCTTCATGGCGTCTTCAATGCGATCGCTGTCGGAACTGAGGAAATAATCGAACACCTCTTCCTGTCTGTCTTCATCCATTATGTTGTCGATGTAGTAGTCGAGGTTCAGCTTGGTGCCCGAGTAGCATATATTTTCTATTTCGCCGATCAGCTCGGTGTAGCTTATGCCCTTGGCGTCGGCGATTTCCTGCAGGTCTATTTTTCTATCGATCTGCTGAATGATAAAAATCTTGATTTTGCTTTTATTCAGCGTCGATTTCACCACCACTTCGTTGGCCGTCACTATGTCGTTTTCATCTACATACTGCTGTATGGCTTCAAGAAATGGCTTGCCAAATTTTTGCACCTTTCCCATACCTACACCATTGATGCTGCTGAGTTCTTCTTTGGTGGTGGGGTACACAGTGGCCATTTCCTCGAGCGAAGGGTCTTGAAAGATGACGTATGGTGGCAGGTTTTTTTGCCTGGCTACTTCTTTTCTCAGCTTTTTAAGCCGCTCAAAAAGGTTTTCGTCGTAGGATGTGGCATTGATCTTCGGCTCATTATCTTCTTGCTCTATCAGCTTTTCGAAGTCTTTATCTTTGACGAACTGTATGGCATGTGGCTGCTTCACGTATGCTCGCCCCAGGTCGGTTAGCTTGAGTATGCCAATGTTTTCCAGGTCTTTCTCCAGAAAATGGTGCAGCAGTGTCTGACGCACTACCGAGCTCCAGAAGCCTTCGCTTTGGTGTTTGCCTTCGCCAAATATGCTGAGCTTGTCGTGCTCGTAGCTTTTTACGTGCTGGTTCGCTACACCACGGATCACATCTACAAGGTGCTTCAGGCCGAAGCGCTCCTTTGTTTGCTCTGCAGCCTGCAGTACGGTGAGAGCATATTCCTGAGCCTCGTACTTTTCCGGCGGGTACTTGCAGATGTCGCACCACATGGTTTTGCCGCAGGCTTCCTCATTGTACTGTTCACCAAAATAATGCAGGAGTTGCTTTCTGCGGCATACCGAAGATTCGGAATATGCGGCCATCTCATCGAGGAGCAACTTGGCATTTTCGCGTTCCGTTACGGTTTTGTCTTTTTGAAACTTCTCCAGCTTCAATATATCCTTATACCGGTAGAAAAGGAGGCAATTGCCTTCCAGTCCGTCACGACCGGCCCTGCCTGTTTCCTGGTAGTATCCTTCTACCGATTTGGGGGTGTCGTAGTGTATCACAAAGCGCACATCGGGCTTGTCGATGCCCATGCCAAAAGCAATGGTAGCCACGATCACATCTACCTCTTCATTGAGGAAATCATCCTGGTTTTTGATGCGCACGGCGCTGTCGAGGCCGGCATGATAGGGCGAAGCCTTTACGTCATTGGCCACCAGCAATTCGGCTATTTCTTCTACCTTTTTTCTGCTGAGGCAGTAGATGATGCCCGACTTGCCCCGGTGGTCTTTGATGAACCGAATGAGCTGATTCTTAGCATGTACCTTTGGCCGAACTTCATAGTACAGGTTTTGGCGGTTGAAGGAAGAAATAAAAATATCGGCTTCCTCCATCTGCAGGTTTTTCTTGATATCGAGCTGCACCTTGGGTGTGGCTGTGGCCGTGAGTGCAATTACGGGTAGGTTGCCCAGGCGTTCTATAATGGTGCGAATGCGCCGATACTCCGGCCGGAAGTCGTGACCCCACTCGGAGATGCAGTGCGCTTCGTCTACTGCTACAAACGAAATGTTTGCTCGCTTTAAAAATTCTAGGTTTTCCTCTTTGGTGAGCGACTCAGGTGCTACATAAAGCAATTTTATTTCGCCACTCAGCGTCTCATTCTTCACCCTGGTGATCTCAGCTCTGGAAAGGGTGGAATTCAAAAATTTTGCATTCAGACCAAAGGCGTTGAGCTGGTCCACCTGGTTTTTCATCAGCGCTATCAGCGGCGAAATGACGATGGCTGTGCCGTCTTTAATGATCGCCGGCAGTTGGTAGCACAAAGACTTACCCGCGCCGGTCGGCATGATCACAAAGGTGTTACGATTATTAAGAATGTTCCGTATAATCACCTCTTGGTTGCCCCTGAATTGGGAGTAACCAAATACCTCCTTCAATTTTTCCTTAATCGTATCCAATACTTACTAATTATTAAACAACTAAATCCTAACTTCCATCCGGCCCTGGGAAAGCCGATCAAAGCAAACTTCTACAGAAACCGGAAATTTCAAATGTAAACCGACCTGAATCTGTGCGGCTTATGCGCAGTCAGACTATGGATGATAGTGCGACTACAACCTAAAAAACTCATCTTGATCAAATTTTTTACTCTGGTTTTTCAAATTGCCGCAGACAGGGACTATTGTGGCTTTGGGCTAATTTTTCTTACACAAATTTAAGCCCTTTTAGTTTAAAAGTATAGAGTGCTGTTTATTTATTAAGTTCGCCGCAAATGCACATAATGGCATCTTCCATGAATTACCACCAAACTAAATAGAACAATGAATCGCAAAACGTATGTAATAATAATGGCTGGCGGTGTAGGCAGCCGCTTCTGGCCCTATAGCCGCAATACCTACCCTAAGCAATTCCTCGATGTATTGGGCATAGGCCGCTCCCTCATCCAACTCACTTTTGATCGATTTAAAAAAATATGCCCGGCAGAAAACATCTATGTAGTTTCCAATGGCTTGTACAAAGACCTGATAAACGAGCAACTACCGGAGCTGTCGGACGAACAAATACTGCTTGAGCCCGATCGTCGAAATACCGCGCCTTGTATTGCCTATGCCAGCTATAAAATAGCAGAGAGAGATAGCAGCGCCGTGTTGATCGTAACGCCGGCCGATCATGCCATATTCAAAGAAGAGGCTTTTCTGAATACCATCAATCAAGGTGTGGAAGCTGCCAACGAAGACGATAAACTCATCACCATTGGCATCAAACCCACACGCCCCGAAACGGGCTACGGCTACATCCAGTTTTTTCAGGAAAGCGAAGGCAATATAATGAAGGTAAAGACCTTTACAGAAAAGCCTCAGCCCGATTTGGCGCAGAAATTCTTCGAAAGCGGAGACTTTGTGTGGAATGCCGGCATATTCATTTGGAACATTCAAGCCATTATCGGCGCCTTTGAAAAGCATCTGCCAGATATAGCAGAAACATTCAGCTCTCTGAGCGAGCACTATTATACAGAGCAGGAGCAGGCAAAGATTGACTGGGCCTATGCTCAGACGAAGTCAATTTCCATAGACTACGGAGTGATGGAAAAGGCGGAAAACGTGTTTGTGATTCCTTCGGAATTTGGATGGTCCGACTTGGGCTCGTGGAGTTCGCTACACGAAATAAAGGATAAAGATGGGGATCAGAACGTGGTGAATGGCAACGCAATGATTTACGATAGCAACAACTGTATGGTGTATACCCCTAAAGGCAAACTGGTGGTGATACAGGGGTTGGAGGGTTATCTGGTGGCCGACTGCGAAGACGTATTGCTGATCTGCAAAAAAGACGACGAGCGGCAGTTTCGCAGTTTCGTAAACGATGTAAAAAACGAGAAGAAGGAAAAATTTCTGTAAAACAAGAAGAAGTAGTTTTATCCAAGGCGATGATACACGCTATTCAGGTAGTGTCATCGCCTTTTTTTGTGCGTCATACAATATAGTTTCTAAAGTTCCCTCGCGGATGATTTGGGAAAATGCGTTGTGGAAAGGGCATAAAAAAACAAAGGCAGGAATTACCCGCCTTTGCTCACCTAAACACCCAAAATTATGAAAAAACTACTAAGATTTTTATTTCGTTTTACACCTTTTACGATGCAATCGCTAATTCGTTTCAATATTGATACTAAAATCAGAATTTTTTTAGCTTCCCAGCTTTAAAACCCTTTATCGACTATGAATGAAGAAAAGGCTGGAAAAGTAACCGGCTTGCTTTGCACCGCCGTAGATTGCTTTCTGATTTTCAATTGTAAGAAGTCCTTCTGACTTCTTTTGTTTCTTACTACACTGCAAATATACGTCAATTTTATTCAATTGGTTTCAATCAGAATGAGCCAGTTCCGTAAAATTCATATCGCTTGCAATAAAAAATTGATAATGTGATAATTTGACAACAATATGACTTGGGGTAATCATCATATTTCCATTCCGAAAGGCTAAAAAATGCATATCCGTCAATGCAAATAATTTTTCAGTAACAAAAAATTAATATTGATGGCTTATTTGTGAAAGGAGCTTTGGTGCTGAATTCATCTTAAAACAACAAAGCCGGCTTATGGTGCCGGCTTTGATAAAGGGTGAAAGACGGGATTCGAACCCGCGACCTCTGGTGCCACAAACCAGCGCTCTAACCTACTGAGCTACAATCACCGTTTAAAGGACTGCAAAATTAGACCATCAAAGGGTAATTGCAAAATTTTTATCTTCATTAAGATCGATCGAAAAGCAAGCGCTGTGCGCTGGAATTAATGGCAAATTCGCCGTTTCTGTAGGCGATCTTGCCCGACACTATGGTATGTGTCACTTGACTTCTGAAAAGCTGACCCTCAAATGGCGACCAGCCGCATTTATATAATAAGTTGTCTTTGCCCACCTGCTGACTAAGCCGGGGATCAAGCAACACCAGATCTGCCCAGTAGCCTTCCCGGATAAATCCTCGCCTGTTGATCTTGAAAAGGATGGCGGGGTTGTGACACATCTTTTCTACCAGCTTTTCCAGAGATATCTTGCCATTCAGGGTTAGCTCAAACATTGCCTGCAGGGCGTGCTGCACCAAAGGGCCACCTGATGGCGCCGCCAGATAGGCATTCGATTTTTCATCCAGAGTATGTGGCGCATGATCCGTGGCTATAATGTCTATTTGATCATTGAGCACACCGGCAAGTATGGCCTCTCGGTCGCGGCGGCTTTTTACGGCCGGATTCCATTTGATCAGCGAGCCTTTACTGGCGTAGTCGCTGTCATCGAACCACATGTGGTGAATGCACGCTTCGGCCGTTATTCGTTTATCGGCAAGTACCGGCTCAGATGAAAACAGCTCAACTTCTTCTTGTGTAGAGATATGAAGCACATGCAGTTGGGCCTTAAATTTTTGGGCCAGTGCCACAGCATATGAAGACGACTTGTAACACGCTTCGCGGCTTCTGATTTCCGGATGACAGGCCATGGGTATATCATCACCATACTTGTTTTTATACAGCACAAGATTTTCGGCAATGGTTTTTTCATCTTCACAATGTGTAGCGATGAGCAGATTGGCCTCACGGAAAATATTTTCAAGTGCCCGCTCATCATCCACCAGCATATTGCCTGTCGACGAGCCCATAAATATCTTGATGCCGCAGACTGTGCCGGGATCAGTCTTTTTTATTTCTTCCAGATTGTTGTTGGTGGTGCCCATAAAAAATGAATAGTTGGCCAGCGACGATACCGCGGCCAGATCATATTTATCTTGCAGAAGCTTCTGGGTGACAGTCTGGGGCACTGTGTTGGGCATCTCCATATAGGAAGTAATGCCACCGGCCACAGCAGCACGCGACTCTGAAAAAATATCTGCTTTGTGTGTGAGGCCAGGCTCCCGAAAGTGCACCTGATCGTCGATGAGGCCTGGCAGGAGGTATTGGCCCGAGGCATCGATCACCTCATCGGCTGTGGTAGCAGAGAGGTCGCCGCCTATTGTATCGATAAAACCATTTTTAATGAAGACGTCCGATTCATATACCCGGCCTTCATTTACTATTTTTGCATTTACAATTTTGATGCTGCGCATAATCAGTGCATTTTTTGTTTACTAATCAGACGGACAATGGCCAAAGTGATCGAGCGCTTTGAAGATTTCAAGCTCAACAGGCAATTGCTCAATGCCATTGAGGATGCGCAATATACAAAGCCCACCCCAATACAGCAGAAGGCCATACCGCTCATAGGAGCAGGGCACGATGTGCTGGGAATAGCGCAAACAGGCACGGGAAAAACAGCCGCTTATCTGCTCCCCCTGCTCATGACACTCAAGTTTCATCAGCCGAAGGGCCCCCGCGCCGTGATCATAGCACCCACCAAGGAGCTGGTCATCCAGATCACGGGGGCGCTGTCATCATTGAGCAGTTATCTCGATTTGCGTTTCGCCGGGCTTTTTGGCGGTGCCGGCACCAAATCTCAACTGGAGGCGCTGGCCCTTACGCCCGATGTGATTGTTTGTACTCCCGGGCGATTGCTCGATTTCTATCAACGCAATGTGCTAATTACAAAATATGTAAAACACCTTGTGCTGGACGAGGCCGATAAAATGCTCGATATGGGTTTTGCACCTCAGATCAGACAGATATTAGAAAAGCTGCCGACTAAGCGACAAAACCTGCTTTTTTCCGCCACATTCCCCTCCAAGGTGCAGAAGTTTGCCGATGAGTTTTTACTCTTTCCAGAGCGCATTGAGGTGACCGCAGAGAGCACCCCTGCCGAAACGGTAGAGCACTACTACTACGCTGTGCCCAACATGCGTACAAAAATCCGCTTGCTTGATGTGATTCTGCTCGACCCGGCACTTGCCCGGGTGATGGTATTTGTAGGCAAAAAGGATACAGCCAATAACTTATATAAGTACCTGAGCCGAAAACTGCTGGATGAAGTACGGGTGATCCATGCCAACAAAGGGCAGAACAGCAGGATCAATTCTTTTCGGCAGTTTCAAGAAGGTGAAGTGCGCGTATTGGTCACTACCGATGTATCTGCACGGGGGCTCGACATCGCCGAGGTGAGCCATGTAATCAATTTTGATGTGCCACGGTCGTACGAAGAATATGTACACAGGATAGGGCGCACGGGGCGGGCACATCATACGGGCATCGCCATCACTTTTGCCAATGAGGCCGAGGTACTGCATCTGGCGGAAATTGAAAAAATAATAAGAGAAAAAATAGCCCAGCGGCCCATGCCGGACTCGGTGAAAATAGAGAAAACGGAATTTGAAGAGGCGCAAGCCATAGCACGTGATATTGATCACTTCAAGCGAAAGAAAAATCCCGAATTCCAGGGGGCATTTCACGATAAAAAGAAGCACATCACCGAACGCCCCAAAGATAAAAAGGCTTCCGGCAGGAAAGGCGGAAAATCAACCAGGCGCTGATGCACAATATATTTTCCGGCAGCTTTATTTTATAAATAATTGGGAAAAAGAGGTATGGGAAAAATTAAAGCTGCGACGCAAGGAACAAGTCATAGAAATGCACATGTGTACAGTGCGGATGGTGATATTTTATTTGGCTTAGCGCCCTGATAACATTTTTGATTTCATTTTACTTTTACGCCCAAACAGGACTTACTTCCAAGACGACAGCGTTTTTATCTAATTTTGGTGCAGCAATGAAGTTGGTCAAAAGCGAATCACAGAGAAAATGGCAAAGGTTTGATGTCAGCCTAACACAGTGAATATTCGTTTTTGACCATAATAATTAAGGTGGGCCACAAGCCCGGTTACACACATTTGGAGCATTATGAAAATAAATCTAGCACAAACGAAAAGTTTTGAGCAAAGGCATAATGGGGAATGGGCCAAAAGCCTGGAGAAGATGCTTGAAACCATAGGAGCCGATACGCTCGATCAGCTGATCGATGAAACGGTGCCCGGCAGCATACGAAGCAATAAGCCGCTCGATTTACCTGCTCCACTTTCGGAGCGAGAATTCTTGCTAAAGGCTGAGCGCATTGCAGCCGAAAACCAAGTGCACAAATCGTACATAGGGCAGGGATATTACCACACCGTCACACCGCCGGTGATTAGAAGAAATATTCTGGAAAACCCTGGTTGGTATACAGCCTACACGCCTTACCAGGCCGAGATAGCACAAGGGCGGCTCGAAGCGCTTGTCAATTTTCAAACCATGGTCACGGAGCTTACCGGTATGGAGCTGGCCAATGCGTCACTTTTGGATGAAGGCACTGCCGCGGCAGAAGCCATGACAATGCTCTATGCACTTAGAAAAAATGACAAGAAAAATGCGCACACCTTTTTGGTCGATGAGCAGGTGTATCCACAAACATTGGAAGTAGTACGGCTGCGTGCCGAACCTTTGGGGATCGAGGTGCGGGTAGCATCCATCGATGCGGCCGATATAAGCGATGAACAGCTATTTGGCGTATTGCTGCAATACCCCGGTGCCGACGGCTCTATCACCGACTATGCTGGTTTTATACAGACAGCGAAAGAACATCAGCTCTTTGTGGCAATGGCAGCCGATATTCTCAGTCTTTGTTTGTTGAAATCGCCCGGCGAAATGGGTGCCGATGTAGTAGTTGGCACCACCCAGCGCCTCGGTGTGCCGATGGGTTTTGGAGGGCCACATGCGGCATACTTTGCTACACTGAATGAGCATAAAAGGCAAATACCCGGACGCATTATTGGCGTGTCGGTAGATGCTGCCGGCAGATCGGCTTATAGGATGGCCTTGCAAACTCGAGAGCAGCACATCAGGCGCGAGAAGGCCACATCCAATATATGTACGGCTCAGGTGTTGTTGGCTGTGATGGCCGGCATGTATGCAGTATACCACGGTCCGGAAGGAATGAAGGCAATAGCCCGAAAAATTCATGGGCTGGCCAGACTGGTGCATGATTCACTGAAGCAATATGGCTTTCAGATTGGTGAAAAGGCCTTTTTTGATACTGTTACTTTGCGCATAAGTGACGCCAACATGGTGCGCTCCATTCGGGAAAGCGCACTTGAAAAGGAGATTAACTTGCGGTATGTCGATGGCAGCATCAGCATTTCACTGGATGAGACAGACACCCTCGACACGGTAGGTGTGCTGCTGAAAGTTTTTGCCGGCGCAGCAGGCGTAAGCTTTCAGGAGTCGTTGCCACAGGAGATTGTGTCTGGCATACCAGCCGAACTACAGAGGAAAACGGATTTCCTCCAACATCCTGTATTCAATACCTATCATTCGGAGCATGAAATGCTGCGCTACATCAAGCGGCTGGAAAATAAGGATTTGTCGCTGGTGCATTCCATGATCTCACTTGGCTCATGCACCATGAAGCTGAATGCCACCGCCGAGATGCTGCCCATTACCTGGAAGGGATTTGCAGAAATGCATCCGTTCGCGCCGGCAGATCAGGCGCAGGGCTATCGGCACATCGTGCATGAGCTGGAGCGCTGGCTATCTGAAATTACGGGACTGGCGGCCACTTCGCTTCAGCCCAATTCAGGCGCTCAGGGGGAATATGCCGGCCTTATGGTCATACGGGCATATCATAAGAGCAGGGGAGAGGAGCAGCGCAATATTGCGCTCATTCCATCCTCGGCGCACGGCACCAACCCGGCCAGTGCCGTGATGGCCGGCATGAAGGTGGTGATTGTGAAGTGCGATGAACAAGGCAATATCGATGTGCAAGATCTTAGGCAGAAAGCCGAGGCTCACTCAGATACGCTGGCGGCACTGATGGTGACTTACCCCTCTACACACGGCGTATTTGAAGAGGGCATCCGCGAGGTATGCGACATCATACACCAGCACGGTGGCCAGGTATACATGGATGGGGCCAACATGAACGCCCAGGTGGGGCTAACCAGTCCCGGACAGATCGGTGCCGACGTATGCCACCTCAACCTGCACAAAACGTTCACCATACCCCACGGCGGTGGCGGCCCGGGCGTAGGCCCTATTTGCGTGGCTGCACATCTCGAAACATTTCTGCCGCAGCATGCATTTGCCAGGCAAAGCTACAGTCAGGCCATCAGAAGTGTGACTTCGGCGCCCTGGGGTAGTGCGGGAATTTTGATTATACCCTACGCCTACATCGCCATGATGGGCGCCGAGGGATTAACCAATGCTACTAAGCTGGCCATACTCAATGCCAACTATCTGAATGCACGACTGGAAAACGATTATAAAATTCTTTACTCAGGCGCCAACAATCGCTGCGCCCATGAAATGATCGTAGACTGCCGGGAGTTTAAAAAATCGGGAATTGAGGTAGAAGACATTGCCAAGCGGCTGATGGATTACGGATTTCATGCGCCTACGGTATCTTTTCCAGTGCCGGGCACGCTCATGATAGAGCCAACAGAAAGTGAAAGCCTTGCCGAGCTGGAGCGGTTTTGCAGCGCCATGCTCCATATACGCCGCGAAATAGAAGAGGTGGAAACGGGCGTTGCGGATGCTAAAAATAACGTACTAAAAAATGCACCCCACACGGCTGAGGTGGGGCTGGCGGAGGAGTGGAACAGGCCTTACAGCCGGGACAAAGCTTTCTTTCCTTTGCCGTATGTGAAACATAATAAGTTTTGGCCCTCGGTAGGCCGGGTAGACAGCGCCTACGGCGACAGAAACCTCATGTGTAGTTGTATTCCCGTCGAGCAATACGAAGAACAGGCAGAGGCGGTGTAGCAGGGGGCCGCTGTGCTCAGTCAGGGGTGATTTTCGCGGCTGGCAATTTCTATTTGGCGTGTGATGAATTCGTCGATCTGATCGACATCAAGCCGCTTTGCAATCACTTTCTTTTCTTCATCTAAGATGAAAATTTTAGGTGTGCTGTCTATGTTGTACTCTGCCCTGAAGTTGCTGTGGTAATTTGGATCGGCGCCATTGATCCAGTTTAGATCATTCTTCTTTATGTAGTTTTTCCATTCATCTACATCTTTATTGATGTTGGCGGCAACCACCTTCACGCCTCTTTCGCGCAGCGTTTCATTATACAGTTTGAGCAATTCAGGAGTTTTCTTTTTGCAGTGCCCGCAGTCGGGGTCGTAAAAATATAGAACTAAGTAGTCGCTTTTGATCTGCCGCAGGTTAAAGGCCCGCATGGCAGTATCGACCAGATGCATGGCGGGTGCTGGCGAGCCCAGCAGGGTAGGTTTTAGCTCTCGCACACGCTGCGCTATTTTGGCTACCAAAGCAGAGTCGGCCCAGAAGGCGTCTCCTTTCAGATAATATCTTTCCGACAGGTCCACAAACACAGCATCCATGCCCATCACATTAGAGGTTTCGTATTTGTTGGCCAGCGTCACCAGTGTATAGCGGAATACATCGTCATTGGCACGCGCCAATTCTATGACCCGCCGGGCCGCTACAGCTACTGAATCGGGATGTTTGGGTGTCAGCTTTTCCAGATATTCATCAATTTTGCTGTGGAAGATCGGTGTGCGCAGCATGCGCGCATCCGAGAAATTGATGTTGTCAAAAAAATGTGATTTGTAATAATGATACCGGTAGTTGGGATCGGCAGGGTTGGCAGCTTCCGGCACTTCTACCTGCATGGTGGCTTTTATAAATGACGCTACAAACCAGGTGGGTTGCCTGTCAATGATCTGCTGGCGATACGTCTTTACCTCTTCATCTATTTGGCTGAGCTCGGCCTGTAGCTGCGCCATGGTGGTACTGTCTTTTTCCTGCTTCAGCTTTTCGGTTATTATCTGAGCCTCTTGTTGCTTGTCACGCATAAAGCGCTGAAAGTCGAAAAAAGCCTGATTCTCTTCAGAATGCTTTACCTGCATGGCGCCAATAAGGTCGGTGGTATCCGTCGATAGCTCAAACTCACTTTCGCTCACCACAAAGTCGAAGTATATGTTTTTGGGGTTATAAATAAAATAAAGGCCCCCATCGAGTGGCTTTTCCCCTGTGAAAACAAAGGTGTTTGGCTTGCTTTCAAAGGCCGTGTCCTGAAGATATTTTTTGTCGCCATAGGGGTAGCCAAGGTAGAGCACACTGTCTTGAAAATTTTTGACAGTCACCGTGATTTCATAAGCGCTCTCCTGCGCCAATACACCATTGAGGCTGCCGGTACACAGCGCTATGACCACAAGCAAATAAGAAGGCAATTTTGATTGAGCTTTCATTGTACAATTATTGGACGCTGCGCCACACTGCGAACGAAACGCAAACCAAATTCATTTATTGAATTAAGTCAACCGCATAGAAGGGCATAAACTTACCTCAGGAAGAGGCCAGAGGTGCTGGTTCAGACTTTTCGCACTTTCAGCGATGTGCCACTTTCGTCGATCACTTCTACTTCCAGTCCGCTGTCTATAAACTCACCCCTGGTGTAGGCGTCGAGAATTTCGCCGTCAATAAGCACCTTTCCTCCGGGCCTGAGCACCGTATAGGCTTGCCCACGCTGGCCCAGGTACGATTTAGTTTGGAAATTGGAAGTATATCCTTCCAAGCGATTTTGTGTGTCGTGCAGGGCCACCCTTTTGAACATTTGAGAGTTGGCCAATCGGGCTCCACCCAAAGCCATGATGATGATGGCGGCGATCATGCCGGCAATGGTAGAAGATATGGCGGCCAAAAGCTCATTGGTGTCTACAAAAGAAAAATCGAACATGTCGTTGTTCACCATCACCAATACCAGTGCGCCTATCGAAAGCACGATTCCGCTGATTCCCGCAATGCCAAAGCCGGGAATCACAAAAATCTCCAAAGCCAACAGCACCACCCCGCACATGAAAGCCAAAATCTCCCAATTCTCCGCAAGCCCATTGAGGTAGTAGGGCGTGAAATAGAGAATGGCTGCTACTATGCTGGCCATAATAGGAAAACCAACGCCGGGCGTTTGCAACTCAAAATAGATACCGCCAATGATGATGAGTATGAGCAAGCCACTGATGACAGGATTGAGAAAAAAACGAATGACCTTTTCGCTGGCGCTAAGCTCAAAATTTACAACAGTAGCGCCGGCAAAACCGGTTCTCTCGAGTATTTCGTCAATAGACTGTACTTCGGCTTCGCAAAAGCCCAGTTTCATGGCCTCTGTGGTAGATAAGGTAAGCACCTGGCCTGCCTTGCTCACAGTGTCTATTTCAATGGTTTGATCCACCATGGCCTCCGCTATTTTTGGATCGCGTCCCTGAGCCTCTGCCGTAGAGCGCATAATGGAGCGCATGTACGACTGATACTTGTCCGGTGCAGCTTCACCGGTGCCCACCACCACGGTGGCCGCGCCAATGCTGGCCCCCGGTGCCATATATATGCTGTCGCACGCTATAGAAATGAGCGCCCCTGCCGAGGCAGCATCTTTATTGATGAATACATATATGGGAATGTCGAAATCGAGAATACGGGTGCGGATGTCGTCGGCATCGTTTACAGCGCCACCATACGTGTCGAGCTCGAGTATCACCAGGTCGGCTTCTACTTCGCGTGCCTCATCAAGGGCAAGCTCAGAATAGCGGTTGGTGCGTGGATCTATCTCCGAGTCGATGGTAAAAACGAAAACCTTCTTGGGCGAGTGGCCCTGTGCGGATACGTTCAGCGCCAGCAGTAAAAAAATAATGAATGACAGCCAATGACCCGGATTTATGCTTTGATCTATTTTCATGCTATACCTGCTATTCTAAAAGTTGCCAACGCAATGCCGCTTGCCGGGCATCGTTTTTTCCAAGTGCAAATTACGGATATTGCACAGTAATAAAGGTAGGGAGCCCATAGCAATACTGGCGGAATTCACGGTTGATTTTTGTCCGGTCGTCGTTTTTTTATTTCGTGGCGCCCTATTCTTAGTATCTTTGCCCACCCCTCTGCCGAGGCGGGGGTTTATCAATGTTTTTACGATTAAAGTGTATGACTAGAGTTGGTGTTATTTTATTCTTTTTTATTTCTTTCAGCACATTGTCTGCCTTTGCAGAACGCGCACTCCACTACGATTCCATTGGCCTTACTACCCGCAGTCAGGGCACTTTTATCGTGCACAGGGTAGAGCCCGGAGAAACACTCTACGCCATTTCCAGACGATACGCTGTGGATATAGCGTCTATAAAAAGCATCAATTCTTCCATAGCGTCCACAGGGCTGAAAGCCGGCGATCAGATTTTGATACCTGTCTCCGGCAGCGATGCTAAGAGGCAGACCACGGGCCGAAGCAAGCACCAGGTGAAGCCAGGGGAGACACTGTTTTCTATATCACAACAGTACAGCGTCTCTTTAAGTGACCTGCGCCAATGGAATAATTTGATGGACAATGCCTTATCAGTGGGCCAACAGCTCATTGTATCTGCACCGTCGGGTAGGCCTGCCGCAGCCAGGGCCAATGAAAGCACTGTGCCGCCCAATGCCGCCACGCACGAGGTGAAACCCGGGGAGACATTATTTTCTATCTCCCGAGCTTATGGCCTTTCCACGCGCGACCTGAAGGAATGGAATAACCTGACGGACAATAATGTGCGGATAGGCCAGCAGCTACTGATTGCAAAAAATGAAGTGCGCATACAGCCGGCCGAAACGAAGAGTCAGGGCAACTCGTCTATGTTGCCTGCCGATGAAAAAGCGGCAGCTAACAATCCAGCGGCGCCAGCGGCGGAAAAACCCGCCGTCGTTATAGACGCTGCACCAGACACCGACAGCGACACCAGGTATACAGAGGAGCGAAGTATGGAAAAAGTGTTGGAGCGAGGCATAGCAGAAGTGATAGAAGAGGCGGGCGACACCAAAAAGTATTTGGCACTGCATCGCAAGGCGCCGGTGGGTACCATTATGCAAATAAAAAATGACATGAATGGGCAGAGCGTGTTTGTGCGTGTAGTCGGTAAAATACCCGAAGCGGGCGATAACGAGAAGGTGCTGGTGAAAATATCGAAGAAAGCCTACGACAGGCTCGGGGCGGTCGATCTCCGGTTCCCGGTAGAGGTTTCATATATACCCTGACCTTGCAATGACTGCCGGCGCCTCAGACTTGCGGGCCTTTCTTGAGGACAAGGTGCAACTGTACAATCAAAAGGCCTTTGTAGCGCATGACCCGGTTTGCATACCGCACCTGTACTCCTTGCCACAAGATGTAGAGATTGCAGGTTTTCTGTCGGCAACATTGGCCTGGGGGCAGCGCAAAACCATCATCAATAAATGCCGGGAGCTGATGCAGCTGATGGATCACAGCCCATATGCATTTGTGATGCAGCATTCAGCGCATGATCTCAAAGCGCTGCTGCACTTCAAGCACCGCACATTTACCACCACAGATCTGCTTTATTTTATCCAATTTCTGAAGGAGCTTTATGCCCGGCATACCAGCATGGAAGACGTTTTTCTGGCAGGGATGAATAGCCAGGACAGTACGGTAGAAGAGGGTATCAATGCCTTTCGGTCATTTTTTATAAGCCTGCCCGATTACCCGGCGCGCAGCGGCAAGCATGTGGCCTCTCCGGCACGTAAGTCAGCATGTAAGCGCATCAACATGTTTTTGCGGTGGATGGTGCGACAAGACGATAATGGGGTTGATTTCGGCCTGTGGCAAAAAATAAAGCCGTCGCAGTTGGTATGCCCCTGCGACTTGCATGTGGAACGGGTAGCACGGCATCTGGGCCTTCTCAAGCGCAAGCAGCTCGACTGGCAGGCAGCTTTGGAGCTTACCCACGCCCTTCGCCAATTCGACGCGCAGGACCCGGTAAAATACGACTTCGCGCTTTTTGGCATTGGCGCATTCGAGCAAAAAACGCAGGGTAAGTTCCGCGTTACTCTTTAAAGGCGGATATCCTTATAGAGAGCCCGCAGGTAGAAGGAAGGGGCGAAATGTGCTGAAAAAAATGGAATGAACGTGCTTATTCCTTTCTACAACTTATCTGGCACTTTTTCCCGGCCCCATCCTGCAGGATCTTCCCGCCAGGCCTTTAGCAAGGGCAACTGGTCGCTTTCTATGTAGCCACCTTTCAGGGCTTCATCGAGCAGTATGTTGTAGTTGCACAGCGAAATGAGCTCTATACCCGCCTTGCCAAAATTTTGGTCAGCTACGGCGAAGCCATACGAAAAAATAGAAATCATGCCCAGCACCTGAAAACCACCGGCCTTCAAGGCTTCAGCAGCTTTCAGCGAGCTGCCCCCTGTAGATATGAGGTCCTCGATCAGCACTACTTTCTGCCCCGGCGTCACCTTGCCTTCAATCAGGTTTTCCATGCCGTGGTCCTTGGGCTTAGGCCGTACATAAAGAAAGGGCAGGTTCATGGCATCGGCTACTAAGCAGCCCTGCGGAATGCCTGCAGTGGCCACACCGGCGACAGACTCCAGTAGCGTATATTTTTCATTGAGTACATCGACTATGGCATTTTTGATGAACAGGCGTACGTCGGGGTATGAAAGCGACAGCCGGTTGTCGCAGTAAATGGGAGATTTCCAGCCGGACGCCCAGGTAAAGGGCTTGTGCGGACTAAGCTTGATGGCGCCTATTTCCAACAGCATGCTGGCTATTTTCATTCCTATGGCCGATCGGTCTTGCAGGTACATAAAAGAGGATTTGATGCGTCGGCAAAAATAAAAAAATCTGTTTCCAACCGATATTTTTTTTATCCTTGGCGGAAAATGCGCGCACAGCCAATGAAGATTTTTATCAAAGATATTCCGGTCAACATCGTCCCGCACGACAATCTGCTCGATGAGGCCCATTACGACCTGGTGCTGGAAACGTCAACACAGAAAATTGATCATCAGCTGCTCAGAGAGGAAGTGTTGGTGAAAGGCGCATCAGAGAAAACGGTAGACGCTTTTCTGGTACAGCTGAAAAAAGACAAACCCAAAAAGCTCGAGGAGATCACCTTTCTGGTGCAAGACTACGAGCAGGTGGTAAAACATGTAAAAAGCGAATACACCATAATAAAGGCAGCCGGAGGCCTGGTGCTCAAAGATGGTGAAGTACTGATGATCTACCGCCTCAAAAAATGGGATTTGCCGAAGGGAAAACAGGAGCCGGGCGAAAAGGCAAAAGAATGTGCCGTGCGCGAGGTGGAGGAAGAGTGCAATATTAAAGTAAAGCTTGGCAAAAAAATTTGCTCCACCTGGCATACCTACAAGCAGAATGGCAAAAAGATACTGAAGAAAACCAACTGGTACATAATGTACTGCCTCGACGACAGTGAAATGAAACCGCAACTGGAGGAAGACATAGAGCAGATACGCTGGATGAGCGGGCGCGAACTAAAGCAGGCATTTTACAATACATACCCTTCCATCAGAAGTGTATTTCGGCGCTACTACCAGATGGACTAAAGCACGTACGGCACGTACTTGTCAATGTTGCCGTTGTAGCGGTGCACCTCGCGGATGATGGAGGAGCTGATGAAGGCGAATTCCGGCGAAGTGATCAGAAAGACTGTTTCCAGGCTGGGAAACAAATTGTGATTGATCTGTGCTATAGTATTTTCATATTCGAAATCGGTGGTGTTCCTCAGCCCGCGAAGTAGCACACCGGCTTTGTGTTTCTTGGCAAAGTCAGCGGTTAGCTCATCATATATTTCGATTTGCACGCGCGGGTCTTCCTCAAAAGCATCCTGGATTTTTTGCGACATCAGTGCCACATCAAAATATCGCTTTTTTTGTGTGTTGTGGCCTACGGCTATGATGATCTTGTCGAACAGCCGAAGGCCGCGCTTCACTATGTCGTAGTGGCCATTGGTGAATGGATCGAAAGAACCCGGGAATATGGCTACTTTGGCGCTCATGCCGTGTGCTGGGTAAGATAGATGCCGTACAGGTCGAAATATTGATGGTCCGATACTTCATCGAACACATAGCCAAAGGTAAGTCCTTCGGGACGGGTGCCCAGTTGTAGCTGTCCCATCGCTTTTTTTAGCTCTTCGTAGTGTGGTGTGTTTTTGCCCAGGTAGCCGTACAACAGCATCCGCGCCTCTTTATGCCGCAGGCCAAGCTCGTTGGTCACCATATGAACGAAGCGTATGTACTCTTCAAATTTTTTGATGGGGAATTGATTGTAAAACCTGAGTGACCCCCCCTGTGCCACGGCGATGTGCAGACTAAAGCGGTCGATATACAGAAGCAAAGTTTCCTTACTATCCAGCCTGCTTTTTGCAATCGCCCGATCGATCAGCACACTGCTCTGATGCACATAGTGAACGGATGTATTGATATAGGTGGACTGTAAAAAATCGAAGATGCCTTTGTCGCCGGCAAACACGTTGACAAAATCACCACCATCGTGATGGCGGGTGAAAATCAGGTCGTGGTCGGGGTATACGGTGGCATTGGCTGTGAGGTGGTGTACGCCGCTGGTTGAGCTGTACAGTGCATTGGGTACGAGCACAAATTTCCGGTTTTTCCATGAAAAGGTGACATTCTTCCAAAATCCGGCGCGCAACAGATGGTGTTCGTCAAACAGTTTTTTCACAACACCCAGGTGCTGCTGCCCGTCAGCCTCGCCCATCTCCAGTATATAATCTTCCAGAAGCAGGCAGCGGTTTAGCTCTGTGTCGGTAATGAGCATTTGAAAATCGCGCGGGCCCAAATGCAAAGACAGGCTGTAGTAGTCCAGCCTGTCGATACTAAATTTAGGATCTTTTATATTTTTTAAAAGCCGATAAGTCTGCTTTGCTTTGCTCTCCAAATTTATTCCCAGTTTCCGGTTGTCGATACATCGGTGCGTGAGCCTACGCGAAGGGCCAATTCAGGATTTCTCTTTCTCAGCGGATTTTGCGGAGCCACATCGCGGGCTTCAAATACATCCACTACCACATTGCCTTTGGTCACCTTGCCGGCAAAAAGTTCAAACCTTTGATTTGTTCCCGGGATCAATGGCAGGTTTTGCACATCGCCTATTCTTTTATAAGCCAGTAGCGCCACGTTGGAAGTGGGCTGTACCTGGCTGCCTTCTCGAATATAGAGTTCTTCTACCCGGCCGGTGAGGGGAGCCTTTATACGCAGTCGTTTGCCACTTTGCGTCTGAATTGTTCCCAGCAAGTCGCCACGATTCACAACACCGCCTTCTTGCATGTTCAGCTCTGTGACCGTGCCTTCTGCCAAAGCCAACACAGGCTCGCGGTTCACAAAGAGTGAATCTTTCACCGACACTTTACCTATGGTGTCGGTAGTTACGATTACATCTTCCGTACCGTATTCTTTCAGTATAATCTCTTCAGAGCGCTCAGTGATGTACATATGGCCTGTATCTATAAAGCTGATGAGCGTGTCCCAGCTGCCAGTGTAGCGGCCATTTACGGCCTGAAAAGCCACTTCCGCATCGCGAATCATTTTCAACTTGTTGATCACCATCTCCTCGTTGCGCTCAATGCGTCGATCTTCGTCGATCTTAAATTTGATGCGGTAGGCTAAAAATACCGTTAAGGCTATTGCCACTAAAAAGAAAAATATAGATAGGATTCGTGTTAACATCGGTGTGCTTATTTATTTCTGCAAGTATAAATATTTTATGCCTGAAAAAACAATTTAATAAATTGCTATTTCAGCCGCTGGGGCGGAATAGAAGGTAGGGGCGGGAAGGTGTTCCAGCTCCTAAAAAATGTGCACTGTGCAGCGCATTGTGGAATATATCTGCAGGCTGTGCCTCAATTTCTTCGCGCGAAAACCAACGCAGTTCATCGATGATCTGGGCATCGTGCGCCAGCTCCGGATCGATACCTTTTTTAAGCGTGCCGCCAATAATTTGTACCTGAAAAAACAATTCGACCGCATGCAGCGGTGCTTCAAGAAATTCGTGCACGAACAGGAACTTGCCCACCCGGATGTGCAGCCCCGACTCCTCGAGAAATTCCCTGATCAGGTTTTCTTCAGCCGATGCCCCATAGTCCATGCCCCCGCCGGGTGGCGACCAGAAAATGCCTTTTTTCCCCAAAGCCTTGTGACGCACCAACAAAACGCGGCCCTGTTCCTCGGCTATACCACATACACGCACCCGTAGCCGGTTGCCGAATTGAGCCACTATTTTGTCGTTCAATGTGTCCATAGTACTATTGCGCATTATAAGGTCTTGTCAAATAAATACATATTGCAGCATAACACAGCAGCGCCTTGCCATCAATTTCCAGCCTGATCCTAGCCAAATTCCCCTACGAACCTACGGAGGGCCAGAAGCGCTTATTCAGCGTATTCGACCACTTGATAGGTGTGGGTGGCAGCCGCAGTTGCAATACCGTGCTGATAAAAGGCTATGCAGGCACCGGTAAAACTACCGTGGTCAGTACGTTGATAGAGCAGCTTAAGCTGTTCAACTATAAATACTTACTGATGGCGCCTACGGGCCGTGCGGCAAAGGTGTTGGGCAGCTACACTGGCAGGCCTGCTTTTACCATGCACAAAACCATGTACAAGCAGGTGGCCGACCCCTCTTCCGGTGAGCTGAAGTTTTTGTTGCAGCGCAACTATTACAAGAAGACGGTATTTATTGTCGACGAGGCGTCCATGCTTTCAGATGACGCTGAGTTTGGCGCTCGCGGCCTGCTGCACGATCTGGTGCGCTACGTGTTTGAAGACAGCAGCAATAAGCTGGTGCTGATCGGCGATACCGCACAGCTACCACCTGTGGGCAAGTCAGAAAGCCCTGGACTGAATGTGGAATATCTGCGCACGGAATATGGCCTCGACCTGGCCGATGCCGAGCTGCGCGATGTGGTGCGACAGGAGGCTTCTTCCGGCATACTTGAAAACGCCACTTACCTGCGGGAGCAACTGGGCAGAAAGGAGATCGACATAAAAATGCATACGCGTGGCTTCAAAGACATATATCGTATAGGCGGCGAAAAGCTGGAAGATGGCCTTCGATATGCCTATGATAAATACGGCATGGAGAAAACCAGCGTGATTTGCCGGGCCAATTGGCAGGCCGTGCGATACAACCAGATGATCCGCCGCCATTTGCTGTATTTTGAAGAGGAACTGGAGGCGGGCGATATGCTGATGGTGGTGCGAAACAATTACTTCTTTCTGCCGGCAGACAGCCCGGCGGGCTTTCTGGCCAACGGAGATTTTGTGCGGGTAAAAAAACTGTTTGACGTGGAGGAGCGCTTCGGCTTTCGCTTCGCCCAGGTGGAGCTGCAGATGGCAGATTATCCTGATCTGGCACCTTTTGAAGCCAAAATCGTGTTGGACACCCTGCACTCCAACACCCCCTCGCTGAGTGCTGAAGAGGGTCGAAAGCTGTATGGTGGCGCTATGGAGCAGTACGCCGACATCAGCTCCAAAAAGAAGAAAAAGGAAGCGATGCAAACGGACGAGTACCTGAACGCGCTGCAGGTAAAGTTTGCCTACGCACTTACTTGCCACAAATCGCAGGGCGGGCAGTGGCCTGTGGTATTTATTGACCATGGGGCACGTGCCGAGCAAGAATATGACAAAGAGTACGTTCGGTGGTTGTACACCGCGCTCACACGTGCAGAAAAGGAACTTTATTTGCTCAATTTTCCACCGGACTTGTTTACAGGCTAAGCCTATACCGGTATTGAGCACTGCCGTTGGAAAGCAAAATCTGCAATGATGAAAAAATTGTTATTTGAAAAAGTCATGAAAAAAATACTGGCATTAATGGCCCTGATCTTCCTAGGCGGTACGCTGTGGGCACAGACCACCGATTCGGTACAACAGCAGCCCGGGCCAAGGTTTTCATTTGAACATTCTTCGCACGACTATGGCAACTTATACCAGGGTGAGCAGGCCGAGCATGTGTTTATATTCACCAACGCCGGTGATGCACCGCTGGTGCTGAACAACGTGCTTACCACCTGTGGCTGCACCGCGCCGGAGTGGACCAAAGGCCCCGTAGCGCCAGGTGAGCAAGGCGAGGTGAAAATTGTATTCGACACTGCCGGCAAGATAGGCCGGCAGAACAAGGTGATCACCCTGAGGTCGAATGCTGTGCAGCAAGATCAGCGATTGAAAATTTCTGCCATGGTGTTGCCCAAAAAGAAGGACTAACATTCTATCTAAGGTAGTGGCTCAATGTGATCAGCTCGGCAAATACCCCGGCGGCTGTCACCTCAGCACCGGCGCCCGGGCCTTTGATCACCAGCGGCCTTTCACGATATCGGTCGGTCACAAATACAATCATATTGTCGCTGCCTGAGAGGGTGAAAAAGGGATTTTTCGCATCCACTTCTTCCAGCCCAATGGTGGCGCGGCCGTCGTCCATGCGGGCGATGTAGCGCAGCGCCATTCCTGAGCCTTCGGCTTCAGCGCGCACTTTTTCCATAGTGCCATCTTCTTTTTTCAGCTCTTCAAAAAATGCCTCTACATTGGCAGCCTCAAAACAGCCCGATGGCAGAAGTGGCTTTATCTCTACGTCGGCGAGCTCCAGGTCATAGCCCACTTCTCTGGCCAATATCAAAATCTTTCGCGCCACGTCCATCCCGTTGAGGTCATCGCGCGGGTCTGGCTCAGTGTAGCCGTTGTCCTTTGCCTCACGCACCACCTCGCTAAAGCGCTTTTCGCTGTTGAAGGAATTGAAGATATAAGAGAGCGTGCCGGATAGCACACCTTCTATTTTCAGAATTTTGTCTCCACTATTTTTGAGGTCGTGCAGGGTGGTGATCACAGGCAAGCCGGCGCCCACATTGGTTTCATACAAGAATTTCACACCATTTTTAAAGGCTCTTTGCTTCAACCTGGCATACTGTTCGAAAGCACCGGAGCTGGCAATTTTGTTGGGTGTGGTGATGGAGATGCTGGCGTTCAGCACAGATTCGTAGTGCTCCACTACGCTGGCGCTTGCCGTACAGTCTACAAACACGGCATTGGGCAGGTTCAGCTTTTTCATTTGTGCTACAAAGCCTGCCAGGTCGCAGGCTTGGCCCTGGCTCAATTCACTTTTCCAATTCTCCAGATCCACCCCTTCGGTATTGAAGATCATGTGCCGCGAGTTGGCCAGTCCGACTATGTTGATGCGCAGCAACTGGCTTTTGCTCATGTATTCGGCATGTCCGCGGATTTGCTTTATGAGCGTGCTGCCAATAAGGCCCACGCCCACCAGAAAGACATTGAGGGTTTTTACATCGGAAAGAAAAAATACTTCGTGGATGGCGTTAAGCGCTTTCGACAGGTCATTTTTATGAATGACCACGGACACGTTGCGTTCGCTGGAGCCCTGGGCAATGGCCGAAATGTTGATGCCGTTTTTGCCCAGGCTGTCGAACATGGTGCCGGATATGCCGGGAGTCTGGCGCATGTTTTCGCCGATGATGGCCAATACGGCCATGTTGTTGTCGATGTGAGGCGGGTCTATCTTACCGGTGCTTATTTCCGGTGCAAACTCCTCTTCGAGCACCCGAGCGGCCAGTGCGGTGTCTGCCGGCGCTATGGCGAAGCAAATGGAATGCTCGGAAGATGCCTGCGTAATGAGGATGACGCTGATGTGGTGCAGGGCGAGTACGCCAAAAAGCCGTGACGACACACCGGCTACGCCGACCATGCCACTGCCCTGAAAGTTGATGAGCGCTACTTCGGCAATGGAAGAGATGCCCTTCACCAGAAAGTCGCTGCTGGCAGCTTCATGGTGAATGAGTGTGCCTGCAAAGGCAGGGTTGAACGTGTTGCGGATGCGCAGCGGTATCTTCTTATGGAAAGCCGGCTGCAGTGTTGGCGGGTATATCACCTTGGCACCGAAGTGCGACATCTCCATGGCCTCTTCGTAGGTCATCTCACTCAGCGGAAAAGCCTTTTTTACCTGCCTCGGGTCGGTGGTCATCACGCCATCTACATCTCTATTTCTTTTGCATCCAGGGCTGCCCCAAGCAACGCGGCCGTGTAGTCGGAGCCTCCGCGGCCCAGCGTGGTGGTGACGCCATCTTGCGTGGAACTGATAAAGCCGGTGACGATTTGTACCTGATCGTGCTCCTGGAAGTACCGCTGTAAGTTGGGGTAGGTGATGTCGGTGAGCACACGCGCATTGCCGAAACGGCTGTCGGTAACAATGAGCCGGCGTGTATCCAGGAATTCTGCCGCTATGCCTTCCTGTCGCACATATTGGGTGATCACATAGCAGCTCATGCGCTCGCCAAAGCTCAGGAGCAAATCCATGGTACGCGGCGAAAGCTCTTTGAGCAGGCACACGCCGTGCATCAGGTCGTCGAGCTCATTTATTTTTCTTTTGATCTCGGCCAATACAGGGCTTTGGTTTTTCACTTTCAGCAGTTGCTGTATGGCGTCAAAGTGCTTTTTCTCTATCTGCTGTATAATGTCGCGGTAAGATTCGTCGGCCTGTGCGGCACGCTTGCCTGTCTCTATCAGCATATTGGTGACGCCCTGCATGGCTGAGGCGATCACGGCAATTTTTTGTCCCTGGCCTACATAGTCGCTGATTATACGGGCCACGGACTGTATGCTGTCGGCACTGCCTACTGAGCTGCCACCAAATTTTAAGACTTTCATTGTGGTCGTATTAAAAATGAAATATGCGTTATCTGAAAAAAGCTTATGGCGCCGGTGCATGCCGGCTGTGTCACCAGGGGGGCAAAGTTAGTGCGGCCGTGGCGAAAATGCAGGGTTTACAGGGATTTTGCTTTATTCCAGTATAGGTCCATCTCGGCCAGCGTCATTTCCGACAGTGTCTTGCCTGCTTTGGCGGTTTCGCTTTCCAGATATTGAAATCGTTTGATGAACTTTTTATTGGTACGCTCCAGGGCTTCCTCGGGGTTTATGTTGGCAAAGCGCGCGTAGTTGATCAGGGAAAAGAGCAGATCACCAAATTCTTCACTGGCCCGCGTTTGGTCTGGCAGCTCGCCCCGGGCCACGTCAAATTCCTGTTTGAATTCCCGCATCTCTTCTTCTACCTTTTCCCATACCTGCTCTTTGTGCTCCCAATCGAAGCCCACACCACGGGCCTTTTCCTGTATGCGCATGGCCTTGATGAGGGCCGGTAGCGAGCGCGGTACGCCGCCCAGCACCGACGTATTGCCTTTTTCTTTCAGCTTTATTTTCTCCCAATTTTGCTTTACAGCCTCTTCGTCATCTGCCTGCACATCGCCATATATGTGTGGGTGGCGGCGCACCAATTTGTCGCAGATGCTGTGCAGTACCTGGGCGATGTCGAAAGCCTGCTGCTCCGAGGCGATGCGACTGTAAAAGACAATATGCAGCAAAATATCACCGAGCTCATTTTTTATTTCATCCAGATTGTTGCTTAGTATGGCATCAGAAAGCTCGAAGGTCTCCTCTATGGTGAGGTGACGCAATGTGTCGATGGTTTGCTTCTTGTCCCAGGGGCAATTTTCGCGCAGTTCGTCCATGATGGTCAGCAGCCTGTCGAAGGCGGCCAGCTTTGCCGGGCGATCAGCATCGGGCAGTGGTGATATATTTGGCATAGAGTAAATTTTAATCACGGCAAAGTTAATATGCTTCATCCACAATAGCCCCGGCAGGCATTGATTTCAAGATGGCGCATTATCGCCTTCTCTGCGTGCAGGAATTGATTTGGGGGAAACACGTGCAAAATACATTTGCTCAACAAACTGATTGATGGAGAATATTTTTAAAGGTGTGTTGAGTCATAGCTTGATTCGGAGCAGCCGAAAGTGTGTGTCCCCAGCAGTGTATGCCACGCCACCCCAACAGTTCTGTCTTATTCTGGTTTATTCAAATTGATCGCTATACGGCAGTTCGGCCCGATCCTGGGCGAAGCGATGACAGGCTTTTCAGGTTTTTGCAAGAATTTTTTCCACACTGCCCTGAGGCAGATTTAAGACTACCTATGAGCAAATACCAAGAAAGAAACTCTATTGACGAAAACTACAATCAGGAAACCTCAGAACGATTTTTTAACGCCGAAACCACCGGTGGGCTTTTACTTATTTTGGCGACCATAGTAGCGCTGATCGTGGCGAATACAGGATGGGCTGAAGGCTACCATCGTATATTGGAAGAGCATTTTGCGATAGGGCTCGTAGATCGCCTGGAGATTGATCTTACGGTGAAAGAGTGGGTGAATGACGGGCTCATGGTCATATTCTTTCTGGTGGCCGGGCTGGAACTGAAGCGTGAAGTGATGGTAGGCGAGCTGTCCACAAGGAAAAAGGCCGCCATGCCGTTGCTTGGTGCACTGGGCGGCATGGTGGTGCCGGCAGCCATTTTTTTCATCTTCAATAGTGGCACCGATACCACCAATGGATGGGCCATACCCATGGCCACCGATATTGCCTATTCGCTGGGCATAGTGGCCATGTTGGGCAAACGTGTGCCTGTAGCTTTAAAAATATTCCTCACTGCTTTGGCCATAGCCGACGACCTGGGCGCCATACTTGTCATCGCCTTTTTCTACAGCGACAACATTGCCTGGGTGCGCCTGGCCGTGGCGGCAGGGTTGTTCATCAGTTTACTGGCGATCAACCGGTTTGGCATTAAGCATCTGGCATTGTACTCTGTATTGGGCATTGCGTTTTGGATATGCTTCATACACTCCGGGGTACACCCGACCATAGCGGGCGTATTGTTTGCACTCACCATACCCATAAAACCGAGGATCGACAGCCTGCGCTTTCGGGAAAAGGTGAGTGAGCAATTGGAGAAGTTGGAAAAGGCTAATCTCGGAGAGCGGCATCCGGTGAAGAATGAGTCAGAGCGCGAGGTGCTGCAGGAGGTGCGTCGCAAAGCCAAGTATTCTCAGCCACCTTTGCTTCGCTTTGAATATGGACTAACTGGTTTCAATGCATTTTTTGTGATTCCACTGTTTGCACTCGCCAATGCCGGCGTGAAACTGGATGTGTCGATAGGGGAAGTATTTGCCGATTCATTGGGCTTGGGCATCATTATGGGGTTATTTGTAGGTAAAATCTTAGGGGTTGGCATTTTTACGTATGCCGGGCACAAGCTTGGCTTGGCGGGCAAAAACAAGTCCATGAGCTGGATGCACATTTTAGGTGTGGGAATGATCGCCGGTGTGGGTTTCACCATGTCGTTGTTCATTACCAATCTGGCCTTTACAGACGATGAAACAGTGAAAATGGCTAAAATCAGCATATTGATCGCTTCATTTGCAGCCGCTGTGGCTGGCGTCGTCTTATTACTGATGGCAAATCGAAACGCTAGTAATAGACCTGCTGAAGCGTATTGAGCACTAGGTGCGCGTGCCGCTGTACAGTTCATATTTCAGCAGCCGGCATTCGTACATGCCGTTGTGAAAAGGGATTTTTCTGGCGGTTCGCAGTCCCACCTTTTTGGCCAGTTGCATGTTGCCGGTGAAGATGAAGCCTGTGAAACCCGCGCCTTTTTGTTTGAAAAAATCACCAACCTCCCGGTAGGTCTGCTCCAGTGCCTGCTCTTCGCCGAGGCGGTCGCCATACTCCGGGTTCATGATGATGATGCCGCCATCTTCTGGTAGTGCAGTACGCCTGAAATCGCCCACCCGAAAGTCGATGAGATGGGCTACGCCGGCTTTTTTGGCATTTTCCTGTGCGGCCTCCACGGCGCGCCGGTCGCGGTCGCTGGCTATGATCTTGAATGGCAGCTTGCCTGGCACCAGGCGATGCTGCGATTTGCGGTATTCCTGCCAGGCTTCGCGCTGGTACATGCTCAGGTGCTCGAAGGCATAGTGTGTGCGCTGCTGGCCGGGGTGTATGCCGATGGCCAACAGACAGGCCTCTATGGCCAGGGTGCCGCTTCCGCACATAGGATTAATAAAATGTGAGGACCTATCCCACTCGGTGGCCATAACGATGGCTGCGGCCAGGTTTTCCATCAGTGGCGCCTTCCAGGGGTTTTTTCTATAGCCGTGCTTGGCTATGGACTCTCCGGAGGTGTCGAAGTATATTTCTGCCTGATCTTCGAGCCAGTGCAGATATACCACAACGCCTTTATTTTCGGCACCCGAGTCGGGGCGTTGTCCTGTTTTTTCGGTGAAGCGGTCAACAATGGCGTCTTTCACCCGCAGGTTGGCAAAGCGGGCATCTTTGATGCTGTCGTTCTTCACAAACGAATCGACCTTGAGGTACGCACTATTGTCGAAGTACTGCTCCCAGGGCATGGCATATACTGCCTGGTACAGCTTGTCGGCATCGGCGGCGCGTATGGATTGCAGGTGCCAAAGCACCCGGTTGGCTGTGCGCAATGTGTAGTTCAGTTTTTGCACATCGGTGAACACACCGGCGGTCTCCACTGCTTTGGCCGAAGAGGCGATGACAGGCAGCCCCATCTGCTGTATTTCGGCCGACACCCAGGGCGCAAGGCCCGGTCCACACGTCACTATTATTTTATTAGCGTTTTCCATTTCGTCAATAAGGCTTCATCATTAATCGCTGGCCAGCTTAGAGGCGAATCTCCTGACCCCCACATAAAAAAAGGGGCAAAGTGCCCCTGCAAAGATAGGTGTAGCAACCGACAACCGCCATGGAAAGCGTTTTTACAAGCGGCGGTCGATCCCTAGATTATTAATGTTGCTCTGCGGTGAGTGCAGCCCCAAAGTATTCCCTGTTCAGCCGGGCGATTACGGACATCTTAATGCCTTTTGGGCACTCGGCACTGCAAGCGGTAGTGTTGGTACATGCCCCAAATCCTTCTTTGTCCATTTGCTCTACCATGGCCAAAGCGCGCCTTTTGCGCTCCACCTTGCCTTGCGGCAACAGCGAAAGCTGGGCTATTTTAGCGCCTACAAAGAGCATGGCCGATGCATTTTTACATGCCGCCACGCATGCGCCGCAGCCAATGCAGGCAGCAGCGTCGAAGGCTTCGACGGCATCGCGCTTGGGTATGGGTATGGCGTTGGCATCGGGTACAGGCCCTGTATTTACCGTAATGAAACCGCCCGCCTCTATGATCCGATCAAAGGCACTGCGGTTTACAACCAGGTCTTTGATCACAGGAAATGCCTTGGCGCGCCAAGGCTCTATGGTGATCTTGGCGCCGTCTTCGAAAGAGCGCATGTGCAACTGACAAACTGTAATCTCCCGCTCAGGTCCATGAGGCCGTCCGTTGATGTACAAGCTGCATGTGCCGCAAATGCCTTCGCGGCAGTCGTGATCGAAATGGATCGGGTCTTTGCCCTGTAGCAGCAGGTCTTCATTCAGTATATCGAGCATTTCCAGAAAGGAGCTATTGGGAGATATGTCCTTTACCTCGAAAGTTTCGAAAGCACCCTTGGTTGTGGCGTTTTTCTGGCGCCATATTTTCAACGTGTAGTTTCTGCCTTTTTCCATTATTTGTAGCTTCTTTGCGTAAGTTTTACATTTTCGAAGACCAGGTTTTCCTTGTGCAGTTCTTCCTTGGTTACGTCTCCGGTATATTCCCAGGCTGCCACATACGAGTAGTTCTCATCGTCGCGTTTGGCTTCGCCTTCTTCAGTCTGGCTTTCTTCGCGGAAGTGGCCGCCGCATGATTCGTTGCGGTTGAGGGCATCGTCCACCATCAGCTCGGCCAGCTCCATAAAGTCGGCCACACGCAGCGCTTTTTCCAGTGTCATGTTGAGCTCTTCGTTGGCGCCGATCACTTTCACATTTTTCCAGAAATCCATGCGCAACTCCTGAATCTCCTTTTTGGCTTCTTTCAGGCCTTCGGCACTGCGCGACATACCGCACTTGTCCCACATGATTTTACCCAATTTCTTGTGAAACTGGTCGACGGTCACATTGCCATTCACGCTCAGGATGGTATTGATGCGCTCGCGTGTTTCTTCTTCAGTTTGCTTGAAAGCCGGATGATCGTTGGTCACCTTCTTCATTGGCAGGCCGGCCAGATAATCTCCTATCGTGTACGGCAATATGAAATAGCCATCGGCCAGACCCTGCATCAGTGCACTAGCCCCCAGCCGGTTGGCGCCGTGGTCGGAGAAGTTACATTCGCCGGCGGCGTACAATCCGGGCACGGTGGTCATCAGATTGTAATCTACCCAAAGCCCGCCCATGGTGTAGTGCACAGCCGGGTATATCATCATGGGCACTTTGTATGGGTCTTCGGCAGTAATTTTTTCATACATCTGGAAGAGGTTGCCATACTTGGCCTTTATAGTCTCCATGCCATCGCGCTGTATAGCGTCGCGGAAGTCGAGGTATACGGCAAGTCCGGTTTCTCCTACACCACGGCCTTCGTCGCACACGTTTTTGGCATTTCTCGAGGCCACATCGCGTGGTACCAGGTTGCCAAATGAGGGGTAGATGCGCTCCAGGTAGTAGTCCCTTTCTTCCTCCGACACATCATTGGGGCTGATCTCACCCTTGCGCAGCTTGGCTGCCACAGATTCTTCTTTCGGTACCCACACGCGGCCATCATTGCGCAGCGACTCAGACATCAGCGTGAGCTTCGACTGCTGGTCGCCGTGCACAGGTATGCAGGTTGGGTGTATTTGTGTGAAACAAGGGTTAGCGAAAAAAGCTCCTCTGCGATGCGCCCGCCAGGCTGCCGTCACATTGCAGCCCATGGCGTTGGTAGAGAGGAAAAAGACGTTGCCATAGCCTCCCGTTGCCAACACTACCGCGTGTGCGCTGTGTGTTTCTATCTTTCCCGTCACCATGTCGCGCGAAACGATGCCGCGTGCATGGCCATCTACGATCACTACGTCGAGCATCTCGGTGCGTGGGTACATTTTTACCTTGCCAGAGGCTACCTGCCGGCTGAGTGCCGAGTAGGCGCCGAGCAATAGTTGCTGGCCTGTCTGGCCACGGGCGTAAAATGTACGTGATACCTGGGCGCCGCCAAACGAACGGTTGTCCAGATATCCGCCATATTCCCGGGCAAAAGGCACGCCCTGAGCGACACACTGGTCTATGATGTGGTTGCTAACCTCGGCGAGCCGGTATACGTTGCCTTCCCTCGAGCGGTAGTCGCCACCTTTTACCGTATCGTAAAACAGCCTGTATACGCTATCGCCGTCGTTCTGATAATTTTTGGCAGCATTGATGCCGCCCTGGGCTGCGATGCTGTGTGCCCTGCGCGAGCTGTCCTGATAGCAAAATGCCTTTACGTTGTATCCCATTTCGCCAAATGAAGCCGCAGCCGATGCGCCTGCCAGTCCGGTGCCTACCACTATGATGTCGTACTTGCGCTTGTTGGCCGGGTTTACCAGCTTGAGGCTGAACTTATGTTTCGGCCATTTTTCGCTTACGGGTCCTTCGGGTATTTTCGAGTTGAGCATAGTATTTCTATCTATTGTTTCCGACTATTTAAAGAACAAAATATACAGCGGCTGTATGGCAAACAGCAACGGTATGAGTATGCTGTAGGCCAGGCCGAGCCCTTTTACAAAAGGCACGTATTTCTGATGGCTCATGCCCAGGGTGCGAAAAGAACTCTGAAAACCATGCGCCAGGTGTAGGGCCAAGGCTATGAGCGCTACAATATAAAAAGCGACATACCACCACTGCTTGAAGGCGGCATAGGTAACTGAGTACAGGTCTTTATATTCTTCGCCTTCGATGGTGACCGTGTCTATTGTTCCAAATTTGTATTCGAACCAGAAGTTTTTCATATGAATAACGATGAATATAAATATGAGCGAGCCGAGCAAAGCCATGTTGCGCGATGCCCAACTGCTCTGGTTGTTTACTTCAGCGTACCGATGCTCCCCGCGCGACTTCCTGTTTTTAATGGCCAGTATCACGCCATAAATGCTGTGAATCAGTATGCTGAGGTACAGCACATATGAAATCGCTTTGATGAGCGGATTTGTTGTCATAAAATGTGAATATTGATTGAAGGCCGCTCCGCCATCGTGTTTGAGCAGGGCCATATTGCCCGCCATGTGTACAATGAGAAAAAGGATCAGGAAAATGCCCGTGAGAGAGACAATTACTTTTTTTCCCAAAGAGCTTGAAAGGGATTGTGTAAGCCACGCCATATGAATTCCGAATTTTAAGATTAGTCATGCACAAAATCGCCCAAAGGTATATGTGCCGTTACTATTGACCAAAACAACCGCTCAGGCAGAACAAATTTTAATCAATTCTAAATTGAGCGACATGATCAAAATCATTTTAAAATGAAATGCTGCAACCTACCTCTGATTTTTTTGTTTGATTGCATACTAAATCCATAATTTGGTACTTAATAACTAGATTGGTGGTTGGAACAGAACCTAAAATAATGCGGAGAGCATACTTCGTTTTTCTTTTTTTTATAGCCGCATTAGCGATGGATTTCAGCGCCAATGCTACGCACATCAGGGCTGGTGAGGTGACGGCCCAATTGATTTCCTGCCAAAACTATTCGTACCGATTCAAGATAACCGGCTATACCGACACGGGTTCCGATGTGCTCTTTGGTGGCGGGGAGATCAACTACGGCGACGGCGAGATTGATACGTTTGAGACTGGCAATCCGGATGAGTTTTTGAACCTGGGCGATGAAAAAGCGCTGAACGTCTTTTATAAAACGCACGCCTTCCCCGGGCCCGGCATGTACAAAATCAGCTTTAGGGAGTTCAACCGCAACGACAACATCGTGAACATGGACAACTCCGTCAATACTCCTTTTTATATAGAAACGGTGATTGTGATCGACCCATTCTTTGGCTGCGACAATACGCCCATCTTGCTGAACCCGCCCATAGATGACGCCTGTGTGGGCGTAGCCTTCTTTCACAATGCCGGGGCTTACGATGCAGACGGCGACAGCATTTCCTACGAATTTACCATACCGAAGCAAGATCAGGACATACCTGTGGTGAATTATCGCTTTCCGGATGCCCACGACCGCAATTTTTACAGTGCTCAAAATGAAGACATGACCGGCCCGGCCACATTCACGCTGGACAGGCGAACGGGCAATGTGGTGTGGGATGCGCCCGGCGGAGAGGGAGAGTACAACTTTGCCTTTAAAATAATAGAGTGGAGAAAGATAGAAGGCGAATGGTTTGAACTGGGCTACGTAACACGCGACATGCAGGTGAACGTGCTCGACTGCGACAATGAACGACCGGAACTGATCATGCCTCCCGATACATGCGTGGTGGCCGGCACCTTGCTGGAACAAGACATAATGGCGGAAGACCCGGATGGCGACCCCATCATTATGGATGCATTTGGAAGTGTGTTTGAGCTCATCAACAATCCGGCGTCTTTCACGCCATCCCCGCCGGTAGCACAGCCATCGCCGGCTACACTCTCTTTTACCTGGCCCACCAACTGTTCCCACATCGATCAGCAGCCTTATCAGGTAAATGTGAAAGCACTGGACCAGCCGCCGGTTGGTAAAGGCGCCAAGCTGGCCGATTTCGATAGCTGGTTTGTGACCGTGGTTGGTCCATCGCCCGAAGGCCTCATGGCTGAGCAGGGCCAGGGCAACAAGGTGCAACTGAGCTGGGACAATTATCTATGCCAGAATGCTGATTTTATGCAGGTATGGCGTAGGGTAGACAGCTACGCCTACGAACCGGGCAACTGTGAGTTGGGAATACCGGAAAACGGTGATTATGAGTTGGTAGAAACCATCGATATACGGCAGACCACTTACATAGATGACAACATGGGCCAGGGGCTGGAGTATGGCGTTCGGTATTGCTACAGACTGGTGGCAGTATTTGAAACTATCGGTGGCGGCGAGAGCGTGGTGTCGGCTGAGGCGTGCACTATATTGGAAGAATTCGACGGAGAGTTTGGTGCCCTCACCACCAATGTAAGTATAGAAAACACGGATGCCGCCAATGGCGAAATATACGTGCGATGGACTTCGCCGTTCGACATCGACAAGTCAAAATATCCGACACCCTACAGCTATGAGGTGTACCGCAGCAGTGGCTTTCAACCTGCTAATCTGGCGTTGGTTTCCAATGGAAAAATAGCCGATACCGTCTTTGTGGATACCGGGCTCAATACCTCTGCCCAGGTCTACAATTATACCATAGTGGTGTATGATGCTGCCCAAACGGCGATCGATACTACTTCCGCGGCTTCCTCTGTACGGCTGGAGCTCACACCCATCACGGGCGCCATGGAGCTGCAATGGAGTGCTGATGTGCCATGGACGAACTTTTCTCAACAGCACCCCAATCACCTGATCTATCGCAATCGCGTGGATGCCAACGACCCGGAGAAACTGGTGCTGATCGACAGTGTGGATGTAACGGCCAGTGGCGCCAGTTATATTGACGATGGCAGTGCTACCGGCAATGATAAGCTCGACGATACTGAGTTGTATTGTTACTACATCATCACTAAGGGCACTTATGGTAACGATAAGCTGGCCACACCTTTCCTGAACAAATCGCAGGTGATCTGTGCTCAGCCCAACGACACGGTGCCACCGTGCGTTCCACCAGATTTCACTTTGGAAAATTTAAACATCAACAATGAATGCACTGAGTTTCTCAACGGGCAGCCTTGCGACTTTGAAGATTTCTTTAATGAGCTGAACTGGCAGGCGAGCACCGACCCGGGATGCGAAAGTGACGTGCGAAGCTACAACGTATACTTCTCAGAGACAGGTGAAGAAGGCACATACAACATTGTGGCGAATGTGAACACGACGTCTTTCCTGCATGAAAACCTAGACTCTTTCAAGGGCTGCTATTTCATAACGGCAGTAGACCGGTCGGGCAATGAAAGCGAGCCAACAGAGATCATTTGCAACGACAACTGCCCATTCTTCGAGTTGCCCAATGTTTTTACACCCAATGGAGACGACTACAACGACACTTTCACGGCATTCAATACTTTCGACGTGGAGAGCAATCAGAACAAGTGCCCCCGCTTTGTGAAGAACGTAGTCTTTAAAGTGTACACACGTGGCGGCCAGGAAGTGTACAACTCGGAGAGCTCAGTGGAAAGAAACCTGTACATCAACTGGTCGGGCAAAACCGACGATGGCGTGTTGCTGCCAGCGGGTGTTTATTATTATCACGCCACCGTCACTTTCGATGTGCTCGATCCTGCAATGAGTGAGCGTGAGTACAAAGGTTGGGTACACATACTCTACTAGCAATGGTGGTCGGTTCTGCCAGCCAAATTGCTTGAACACGCCAAATACCCGTCTACCTGCATCAGACAGCTTCCCTGAACAGAACAGGTATTACTGTGTCGGCAGCGGATCATGAGATGCCGGCTTGTCAGCACGTGGGTTTCAACAAAAAAATGTGCCCACAAATGATTGAAATCAAATTTCATTACATTTGCCCCCTGTTAAAAAATGTGGACTGAACTCGCACATATCGTCCTGAAATACAGGCTTTCACTGATCATTATATTGGCGGTGATCACGGCCTTTATGGGTTATATGGCCAAGGATGTGGAGTACAGTTACAACCTGGCCACCGTAGTGCCCAAGTCCGATGAGGACATGCAGTTTTTCCAGGATTTTCGGGAGCGTTTTGGTGAAGATGGCAATGTGGTGGCCATCGGGCTGAATGACAGCGCCATTTACCAAACGGACAATTTTCGTCGATTCAAATATTGGAGTGAAGAGCTCACCAGCATTGAAGGCGTAAAGCAGGTGATCTCCTTGCCCTTGTTGCAGATACTCCGAAAAGATGCGGGTAGAAAGAAGTTTGATCTTGAGCCGCTTTTTGAAGAAATACCCGAAGATCAGGCCACACTCGATAGTCTGCTTCATATCGCTGTGCAGCAGCGCTTCTACGCAGATCAGATAGTGAACGACAGGAACGGGGCTACGTTCGTACTGCTTTCGCTGGATGCGGAGATACTGAACTCACCCATTCGCAATCAGGTGGTGGAAGACATCAAGCACGCCTCGGAGTCGTTTGAAGCGCATACCGGTATAGACCTGCGGTACGTGGGACTGCCGTACATACGCACCGAAGTAAATGGAAAAGTGAAGGCGGAGCTTCAGGTGTTTCTGATTCTTTCATTGATCATCACCGCACTCATTTTATTGTTCTTTTTTCGCTCGTGGGATGCCGTCCTTTTCCCCATCATCGTCATCGCCGTCATTGTGGTGTGGTCGATGGGTACACTGGGAATATTGGGCTATGAGATCACCATGCTGACGGGTCTCCTGCCGCCGGTGATTGTGGTTATTGGCATTCCCAACAGCATTTATTTGCTGAACAGGTATCACCAGCAGATCAACCTTCATGGAAATAAGATACGCGCCCTGAGCCATGTGATACGAAAGATCGGCCTGGTGGCACTCATCACCAATTTCACTACAGCGGTTGGCTTTATTGTTCTTGCATTCACTGATATAGTGGTGCTGAGGGAGTTTGGCATAGTTGCAGGCATTAATATACTGGCTACTTTTCTGGTCAGCATCATACTGATACCGGCTGTTTTCAGCTATTTGCCCGCGCCGCACGGTAAGCAGCTCAAGCATTTGCGGTTTAAGGCTATAGACAAAGTGCTCACCATGATCGATCTGGTGGTGCATCGGCATAAGTATCGCATATTTTTGGTGACGGGCATACTTGTAGTGATTTCGGTGATCGGATTGCTGCAGTTGACGTCGGTGTCTTTTATGGTAGATGACGTACCTGAGGACAGCCAGGTGAAAAAGGATCTGGAATTTTTTGAGCGGAACTTCAGTGGAATAATGCCTTTGGAAATCGTGGTGCACACCGATAAGAAGCGGGGTGTGTTGCGGCAGGAGTTTCTTGAAAAAGTGCAAGCGCTCGAAGATTCACTTACAGCCCATCCCAATATTTCTCAGCCGGTGTCGCTGGTAAGCTTTATTAAGGCAGCACGCCAGGCATTTTACAATGGCAACCCCGCATACTACGAGCTGCCAAGCCGCGCCGATCGCAACTTTGTACTTCGATACCTCACCGATTCCGATGAGCAGGGCAATCTGTTAAAGTCTTTTGTAGACAGTGCTCAGCAGACGATGCGGATTTCTTTTAAAGTGGCCGATATAGGCTCCAACCGACTTGATTCGCTGCTTCAGCATGTGGTTCAAAGGAATATCGACCAGATTTTTTCTGATCCTGAGATACAGGCCAAGGCTACAGGAACCACGCTGCTCTTTGTGAAAGGCAACAAGTTTTTGGTAGAAAACCTGCGCATGAGCCTGGTGTTGGCTTTTGTGATCATTGCCATCATCATGGGTTTTCTTTTCCGCAATGCGAGGATGATCATCATCTCGCTTATTCCCAACCTGATACCTATGTTGGTGACTGCCGGAATAATGGGTTATTTCAATGTGCCACTCCGGCCTAGCACAGCACTTATTTTCAGTGTGGTATTTGGTATAGCGGTAGACGACGCCATTCACTTTTTGGCCAAGTACCGGCAGGAGCTTTTTGCGAGCAATTTCTTTGTGCCTTTGGCTGTGAGTAGAACAATACGAGAGACGGGTGCGAGCATGATTTACACATCGATAGTGCTGTTTGCCGGCTTCATCATATTTGCCGGCTCCGACTTCGTAGGCACTACCATGCTGGGCGTGCTCACGTCCACCACATTACTCATTGCTATGTTTTCCAACCTCATTGTGCTGCCGGCGCTGCTTATGCGTTTTGATAGTGGCAAGCGGCGGCGCGACAGCCATCCACCCATTGAGCACTACGACGAGTTTTATGAAGAGAGCGAAGATGAGGAAATAGATCTTGACCTGATCACGCTGAATGGTGTGCCAGATCAGCGAAACGATCAATAAATCGAATTTTAAAATCAATAAAGCATTTGCCGAAGTGAAATATAGAGAGTACAAAAATCTCAATCTGGCGGACGTTGGCAGGGAGATTTTGGCATTTTGGAATGATCAAAACATTTTTAAAAAATCGCTGGCGCGCAGGCAAGAGGCGCCTGCTTTTACCTTTTATGAAGGCCCGCCATCGGCCAACGGCACACCCGGCATTCACCATGTAATCGGCCGGACAGTAAAGGATATTTTTTGCCGGTACAAGTCTCAGAAGGGTTTTCTCGTAGAGCGCCGTGGCGGCTGGGATACCCACGGTTTGCCGGTGGAGCTGGAGGTGGAGAAAGCGCTGGGTATAAATAAGGAGGACATTGGCAAGGCCATATCGGTAGAAGAGTACAATGCCAAATGCCGTGAGGCAGTGATGAAGTATAAAGGACAGTGGGATACGCTTACCCAAAAAATGGGTTATTGGGTAGACCTCGATGATCCCTACATCACTTTCAACAGGAAATACATGGAGACCCTTTGGTTTCTGTTGAAGCAATTTCACGAGCGTGGCCTGTTGTACAAAGGATACACCATACAGCCATACAGCCCCGCCGCTGGTACAGGTCTTAGCTCCCATGAGCTGAACCAGCCAGGCGCATATCGCGACGTGAAAGACACCTCTATAGTGGCGCAATTCAAAATTACCGGCACCACAAATGAGTACTTCCTGGCCTGGACCACCACCCCGTGGACCTTGCCGGCAAACAATGCCTTGGCTGTTGGCGCGCATATTCGCTACGCAAAGGTCCAAACCTTCAATCCTTACACCTATGCTCCGGTGAAGGTGATCCTGGCAAAGGACAGGATCAATACTTTCTTTTCAGAAAAGGGAAAGGATGCGCCTCAGGAATTTGGTGCGGGTGACAAAATACTTCCCTGGTCGGTCATTGAAGAATATGCGGGGAGTGAGCTGGTAGGCATGTCGTACGAGCAATTGATGCCCTATATTCCATTGGCTCATCCCGCCTTCACCGTGGTGGCCGGCGACTTCGTGTCGACAGAAGACGGCACCGGCATCGTACACCTGGCCAAAACATTCGGTGCCGATGACTTCCGTACCAGCGTGAAGCACAACATACCGGGTGTGATGGTGAAGGATGAATATGGCAATGACGCACCAATTGTAGACAAGCAGGGCCGATTTGTAAAGGAGATCACCGACTTTGCAGGTATGTATGTGAAGAACTATACGGGTGAAGATGAGGAAGACCCGGCATACAAAAGCACTGACGTGCTCATCGCCATCAAGCTGAAGGAGGAAAATAAAGCATTTAGGGTAGAGAAGTTTGTGCACTCCTATCCGCACTGCTGGCGCACAGATAAGGCTGTTTTGTATTATCCCATCGACTCGTGGTTTATCAAAACCACCGCCTTCAAAGAACGATTGGTGGCGTTGAACGAAAACATCAATTGGAAGCCGGCAAGCACCGGTTCGGGCCGTTTCGGCAATTGGCTGGAAAACCTGGTGGATTGGAACCTGAGCCGCTCTCGATTTTGGGGTACGCCACTGCCGATTTGGCGTACGGCAGACGGCACAGAGGAGAAGTGCATAGGCAGCATAAAGGAGCTTGAAGAGGAAGTAGACCTGTCGATACAAGCCGGCTTCATGGCGGCACCGCTCAAAGATGATTTCGATTTGCACCGGCCTTTCGTGGACGACATCATCCTGGTAAGTGCCAAAGGCGAAAAAATGTATAGAGAGCCAGACCTCATCGATGTGTGGTTTGACTCCGGAGCCATGCCGTATGCACAGCGGCATTACCCTTTTGAGAACAAGGAGCAGTTCGCCGCGCACTATCCGGCCGATTTCATTGCTGAAGGCGTAGACCAGACACGGGGTTGGTTTTTCACACTTCACGCTATAGCAGGTATGCTGTTCGACAGCGTGGCATTTAAAAATGTGATTGCCAACGGCCTGGTGCTTGATAAAGAAGGCAACAAAATGTCGAAAAGGCTGGGCAATGTGGTCGATCCATTTGCCACGATAGATACCTATGGCCCCGATGCCACACGCTGGTATATGATCAGTAATGCCAACCCGTGGGACAACCTCAAGTTCGACCTGAACGGCATTGTGGAAGTGCAAAGACGCTTTTTTGGTACTTTGCAAAACACCTATTCATTTTTCGCCCTCTATGCCAATCTCGACGGCTACGACTACAGAGCGCATCCTGTAGCCCAAAGCGACAGAACAGAAAGCGACCGCTGGATCATTTCCAAATTGAGCAGCGTGACCGCCCAGGTATCCGAGGCATACGACGACTATGAGCCCACCAAGGCGGCGCGGCTCATTCAAAGTTTTGTAGTAGATGATTTGAGCAACTGGTATGTGCGGCTGAATAGAAAAAGGTTCTGGAAGGGCGAGTTCAATACCGATAAGCGTGCTGCGTACAACACGCTGTATAAGTGCCTTGAAACTATTGCCATCATCTGTGCTCCAATTGCTCCATTCTACGCAGAAAAGCTCTATCTGGATCTGCGCAAATCGTCATACGACGGCAGCGACTCTGTACACTTTAAGGATTATCCTGCGGTAGAAGAAAAAATGGTTGACAAGGATCTGGAAGAACGTATGCAACTTGCCCAACAGATATCTTCCATGGTGCATTCGCTGCGTAAGCAGCATAAATTGAAAGTGAGACAGCCGCTTGCAAAAATTCTGATACCGGTACTGCAAAAGGATGTAGAGCGGCAGGTGCGCGACGTTGCTGACCTCATACTGGCGGAGGTTAATGTGCGCAATGTAGAATTTGTAGATAGTGCCTCCGGCGTGATCGTAAAATCTGCCAAACCGAACTTCCGAAAACTAGGGGCTACTTACGGACCGAAAATGAAGGAGATAGGTAAGGCGGTGGGCCAGCTTAGCCAGAAAGATATCAGCTATTTTGAGTCCAATGGCCGCATTGAATTACCACTGGCCGATGGTGCAATCACCCTGGCAGATGATGATATACTGGTGCAGTCGCAGGATATACCGGGTTGGAGTGTGATCACCGAAAATGGGCTCACGGTTGCCCTGGATATCACCGTGACGGAAGAGCTGCAACGGGAAGGTCTGGCCCGCGATTTTGTAAACCGCATTCAAAATATGCGCAAAGATATGGGGCTTGATGTACAGGATAAGGTCAGGATTACCGTCGCAGAACAACAGCTATTGTATGATGCCCTTCAGGTACACAAAGATTACATTTGCGCAGAGACACAAGCCCTAGATTTGCAATGGGCCAAAACACTGCCGCATGGGCATTCTGTAGAAATAGATGATCTTTCAGTAGAGGTGTTGTTGGAGCGTGTGGAGTTGTAATGCGCTAGCAACCGGTTGTATATTTTAAATATGAAAATGAAGTACGTTAAGTTTTACCTTCTTGCAATTGGCATTATTGCCTTAGACCAGTTCGTGAAGATGCTGGTATATCACAATATGTACCTCGGCGAAGAATTTTCGGTTTTTGGCGATTGGTTCAAGATTCATTATACCGTAAATCCGGGTATGGCTTTTGGCCTGGAGATCGGTTCTGAATTTGGCAAGCTGGCGTTGACTTCATTTCGTTTGGTGGCCATGGTGGGTATTGCCTATTATTTGTATCACCTGGTGAAAAAGGATGTGCCCAACGGGCTGGTGTGGTGCATCGCACTCATACTGGGCGGTGCAGTAGGCAATGTCATCGACAGCACATTTTATGGTGTATGGCTTGAGGGTAATATGCCGCCGGATGCGCCATATGCCTTATTGCATGGGCAGGTGATTGACATGTTCTACATCGATATCTGGGAAGGGCGAGTGGCGGATTGGGTGCCGGTATTTGGAGGTGAGTATCTGTCTTTATGGCCTATTTTCAATATTGCCGATTCCTCTATTTTTGTAGGGGTTGCTATTATTCTCATTTTTCAGCGAAGCTTTTTTCCCGAGCCCAAAGCCAAGGATGCTGCTGCTTCAGAAACTGTCACTTCTCAAAATTCTGATTTTGAAAATTCGGCTCCGTAGAGTAAGGTGTGAAACAAAATGGAGAAATATGAGTATAATAAGTAAATTTGTGTAAGTTGGTGGTAAATTTACTGAATTAGAGAAAGGAGAGCGCCATGGCCAATGCTGAGAGAAATATTAAAAAGAGAAAACCTTATACCATTACTACAGAAACACCCAATGATGTAGCTGAGCCATTGGCGGAGTATATTTCACAGTCTGTGGCCATTCCTGAAGCACTATACCTCTACGATAAGCCCGATGGGCATTATATGCTGGCCAAAGC
This sequence comes from uncultured Roseivirgaceae bacterium, assembly GCA_964596645.1. Lineage (GTDB taxonomy): Bacteria > Bacteroidota > Bacteroidia > Cytophagales > Cyclobacteriaceae > CAVQEK01. The sequence continues at coordinate 44,380 of CAZQVB010000017.1, read as the reverse complement.
CGCACGTGTGGGCGTGCCCATCGAGTGGGCCACCGCCATTGCCGACAGGCGTCATACCAGCCGGGAAGCACTGGCGGCACTTATTGAGGTTTCTCCCAAAACCCTCACCAACTACATACGCGAAGGCAGGCGCCTTTCCCCACAAAAGAGCGAAATAGTGCTCAAATACAACCAGGTGGTGGCCTTGGGCGAAGAGTTGTTTGGCACTCCCGACTCCTTTCAGCGATGGCTCGAAAAGCCCTCTACAGGCCTCGACGGAGACACACCCATGTCTTTTCTCACTACCTCAGAAGGGATGAATCAAATTATGGATGAGTTGATGAGAATAGCGCATGGCGATTTGGCTTAGGCAATGCTTGTATACCGTATAGCGCTTGAAAAGTATTCTCACACGCTTTTTGCCAGTGGGGTGGAAAATAGGTGGAACCGCCGCAGTGAACGGGTAATCTATACTGCCGGAAGCGCCAGTCTTGCATGCCTCGAAAATGTGGTGCACAGCAGTGGCGAGATGCTCGCCTTATCCTTTATACTAATGACCATACAAATTCCCGATGATATGGCGATCTCAACAATTGACCTGGACACTTTGCCGCTGGATTGGATAAAAACCAGCCGGCCAGCTGTGTGTCAGGAGATGGGTAGTGAGTGGTTTACTGCGCGGTCTGCACCGGTATTACAGGTGCCTTCTTCTATCGTGCCGTCGGAGTACAATTATGTGATCAGCGCAGTTCATCCACAATTTAAGCGTATTAAACTCTTAAAGCGCCTGCCCTTTTCTTTTGACAAGCGTCTGAAAGTGTGAATATCGATTCTTGAAGTTTTTTTAAATCTCAGCCATTCTGCTCATAAAAAGGGTGTTTCTAACTTGCCAGGCCTCACTTTTCCATTGGCATGAAAACAGCCGTTTTCTTTCGATCACGATTTACTTACTTTAGTTTTTTGATGCGCGCAAATGCCCTCAATTCTATAAAACCGATCAGCAACAACTTTTCTTCATGTATTTAATTTTTGATACCGAAACCACCGGTTTGCCTGAAAATAAGCAGGCACCCTTAACAGATTTTGACAATTGGCCGCGCATCGTGCAGTTGGCCTGGCAGCTGCATGATGGTACCGGCAAGTTGCTCTCGGCACAAAATCTTATCGTGCGGCCAGATGGTTTTGTTATTCCTTACAATGCCGAAAAGGTGCATGGCATATCCACCGACCGGGCCCTGGCCGACGGATTGCCGTTGAGCGCGGTGCTCGAAAGATTTGCCAAGGATTTGGCCAACACCGAATTGGTCATTGGTCACAACATCATTGATTTCGACTTGAAAATAGTAGGCGCCGAATTTTTGCGCCTGGGTCAGGCCAATGCGTTGGAGAATATGGCCGCGCTGGACACGCAATTGGAGTCGACCGAATTTTGTGCGTTGCCTGGTGGAAGAGGTGGTCAGTATAAATGGCCTACTTTGCTGGAGCTTCACCACAAGTTGTTTTCCCAGTCTTTTGGCGATGCGCATGATGCGGCATTCGACGTGGCCGCCAATGCCAAATGTTTTTTTCAATTATTAAAAAAACGCGTATTAAAGCCCGTCGACTACACGCCGGTGGAGGCCATCGTGTATGAGGGCCCAAAACTTGAAGCCGCCAATTTTGCCAGGCGGGTTGAGAAGGCACCACGCTTTACCCGCGACAGCACGTATGCGGTTCGTGAGATCAACACCCCGTTTTGCCACCTTCATGTGCATTCGCAGTTCTCTATACTCCAGTCTACGCCCAACATCAAGGAAATAGTGAAAAAAGCCAAAGCTTGCGAGATGCCGGCAGTGGCCATTACTGATTTTGGTAATCTATTTGGCGCTTTCAAGTTTGTACGGGAGGCGTTGGCTCAGGGCATTAAGCCAATTGTGGGTTGCGAATTGTTTGTGGCGGAGGAGCGATTAAAGCTGAAATTCACAAAGGACAGCCCGGATAAGCGCTTTAACCAGGTGCTGTTGGCTAAGAATAAGGAGGGCTATCGCAATCTCAGCAAACTTAGCTCCTTAGGATATATCGAAGGCTTGTATGGCCTTTATCCACGCATCGACAAAGATCTGATAAAAAAATACAGGGCCAATCTGATAGCCCTCACAGGAGGACTCACCGGTGAAATACCCAGTCTCATACTCAACGCCGGAGAGCACAAAGCCGAGGAGGCACTGGAGTGGTGGATATCGGTATTTGGAGACGACTTGTACCTGGAACTGCTGCGCAACGGATTGCCAGAAAATGATCGGGTGAACGACGTGTTGCTGCAATTCGCTAAAAAATACGACCTAAAGGTAATCGCCGCCAACGATGTATTCTACCTCGACCAGAAGGACGCCAATGCCCACGACATATTGCTGTGCATCAAGGAAAATGAATATCAGTCTACTCCTATCGGGCGGGGCAGGGGTTTTCGCTATGGCTTTCCCAATGATTCATTTTATTTCAAAGATCAGGATGAGATGAAGGCGCTGTTCAGGGATTTGCCCGAGGCTATAGAGAACACGTACGAACTGGTGGATAAGGTAGAGGCATATGAACTGGACAGGAATGTGCTGTTGCCAGCATTCAAGATACCCGAGCCCTTTAGCAGTGAAGACGACTACCTGCGCCATCTCACCTTTGAAGGGGCCAAGAAGCGCTATGGAGAGCTTTCCCCTGAGATCACAGACCGGCTGGAATTTGAGTTGGCTACCATAAAAAATACAGGCTACCCGGGTTATTTTCTTATCGTGCAGGATTTTACCTCGGAGGCACGCAGGATGGGTGTATCGGTAGGGCCAGGTCGCGGATCGGCGGCGGGCTCTGCTGTGGCCTACTGCATTGGCATCACCAACGTAGATCCCATAGAATATGACCTTCTGTTTGAGCGGTTTCTGAACCCCGACCGTGTATCGCTGCCCGATATCGATATAGACTTTGACGATGAGGGAAGAGGAAAGATCATCGATTATGTAGTAAAAAAATATGGCAGCAACCAGGTCGCACAGATCATCACTTACGGCACTATGGCTGCCAAGTCGTCTATACGCGATGCCGGACGTGTAATGGAGCTGCCGCTGTCACAAACCAATGCGCTGGCCAAACAGGTACCCGAAAGGCCCGGCACCACATTGGCCAAGGCCTTTAAAGAAGTAAAGGCGCTGGAGGAAATAAGCAAAGGTGACAGCAAAGAGGCTGATGTGCTGAAACAGGCACGTATACTGGAAGGGTCACTGCGCAACACCGGCATACATGCCTGTGGTATCATCATCACGCCCGAAGATCTTACAGAGCTTATACCGGTATGTGTGTCCAAAGACTCAGAGCTTTGGGTGACGCAGTTCGACAACAGCGTGGTAGAAAGTGCAGGCATGCTGAAGATGGACTTCTTGGGCCTCAAGACGCTCAGCATCATCAACACCGCCGTGCGCTACATTCAAAAGCAACATGGTGTGGTGATAGACCCGGACAACATACCGCTCGACGATGCCAAAACGTACGACTTGTATCAGCGGGGCGAAACCAACGGCACCTTTCAGTTTGAGTCGGCTGGTATGCAAAAATACCTGCGCATGCTGAAGCCCGACAAATTTGAAGATCTCATTGCCATGAATGCGCTATACAGGCCGGGCCCGATGGACTATATTCCCAATTTCATAGCGCGTAAGCACGGCGAAGAGCCTATTTCGTATGAATTCGACGAAATGGAGGAGTACCTGGCAGAAACGTATGGCATCACGGTATATCAGGAGCAGGTGATGTTGCTCTCGCAGAAGCTGGCCAATTTCACCAAAGGTGAGGCCGACATGCTGCGCAAGGCTATGGGTAAAAAGATATTTGCCCTGCTGGAAAAGCTAAAGCCGAAATTTTTGGAGGGATGCGTGAATAACAATCACGATGTGAAGGTGGCCGAGAAAATCTGGAAGGATTGGGAGGCATTTGCCGCTTATGCATTCAACAAATCGCACTCTACCTGCTACTCTTTTGTGGCTTACCAGACGGCCTACCTAAAGGCCAACTACCCGGCCGAATACATGGCCGCTGTGCTCACGCACAACCTCAGCCATATCGATAAGGTCACCTTTTTTATGGAAGAGTGCCGCAATCTGGGCATCAAGGTGCTGGGGCCTCACATCAACGAATCGGGTATCGCATTCGAGGTGAATAAAGAGGGGGAAATACGCTTTGGCCTTGGCGCCATCAAAGGCACGGGCGAGGCCGCCGTCAATGCCATCATACAGGAGCGCGACAAAAATGGCCCCTATGCCGATGTTTTCGATTTGGCCCGACGTGTAAACTTGAGAGCCGTGAATAAAAAAACCTTCGAATGCCTGGCCATGGCAGGGGCATTCGACCGCTTTGCCGATTGTCACCGAAGGCAGTATCTACATGCGGCAGATGGTGAGCAGACCTTGGTAGAAAAAGTGATCCGCTACGGCCATCGATTGCAGGAAGAATCCAATGCCGCACAGCAAACGCTCTTTGGGGGTGATAGTGGCATGGAGGTGCCGGTGCCGGCCGTTGCAGCATGCGAGCCCTACAGTGAGCTGGAAAAGTTGCGCATAGAGAAAGAGGTGGTCGGATTTTATATCTCAGGCCATCCGCTCGATCAGTATAAGTTTGAAATGAGGCATCTGGTGCGCAATTCATTTGGCGACTTGCAAGACCTCACCGGAAAGGCCGGCCATGAAATGACACTGGCAGGTGTGGTGGTCGATGTAGCCCACCGCACCACCAAAGGGGGTAAGCCTTTTGGGGTGCTCACTGTGGAGGGCTACGAGGACAGCCACGCATTTTATGTTTTTTCCGACGACTACATACGGTTCAAGGGCTTTATGGTGCCGGGGTGGTTTCTATACATCAGCGGCCAGGTGGTGAACAAGCCCTGGGGCGACAAGCAGGAGGAATTTAAGATCAAGGATATTGCACTGCTCAGTGAGATCAGGGATAAGAAAAGCAAGGGCCTGAGGCTGCGTGTCAATTCAAAGACCATATCCAAATTGCCTATGGAGCGCATTGAAGAGTTGCTGCGGGCGCATCCGGGCCAGTGCAGCCTGCGCATGGATCTGTACGACGAAGAAGAAAATATTTTGGTGGAGATGTTGAGCAGAAAATTTATGGTGCAACCCAATAATGACTTGCTGGATGCGCTCAATAAATATAAAGACATCGACTACACCATACTGACATAAAGTCTGCGGTGCTGACAACCCAAGGCGGCCTATTTTTAGCTATAATGTCGGAATTGATACAAAACCATGTAGCCGTTCTGACAAAAGTCAGGCAACGGTGTTTTAGCATTATATTTGCGCGGCTAACGAAAATTATTGAACCAAAACATAATGATGATGGCAAAACCTGTTGAAATTACCGACTCAAACTATGACGACATATTGGCTTCTGATAAGCCGGTTCTGATAGATTTTTGGGCAGAGTGGTGCGGGCCTTGTAAAATGATAGGCCCCGTGGTGGACCAACTTGCAGACGAATATGACGGTAAAGTCGTAATAGGCAAGGTGGACGTAGATTCCAATCCTGAGGTATCGGCCAAATATGGCATTCGCAGTATTCCTACCTTGTTGTTTTTCAAAAACAAAGAAGTGGTAGATAAGCAAATAGGAGCAGCGCCCAAGGCTGTGTTGGCACAGAAGCTGGACTCTCAACTGCAAACGGCATAGTTTTTACATATTTATTTAAAGCATAAAGGGGGAAGTTGTGTAAGCAGCTTTCCCCTTTATGTTTTAGCGGCTATATAGAATAGGTGGCGTTGGCGTAGTGATACAGCGGCCTATTTGAGGTAGTGTTTCTACAATAAGAATGGTGATGCGGTTGGGCCTACAGGTACAATGCCTGACAAGATCAATCTTTCACACCACTTTAAAAGCCCAGTGAACGAATGAATGGATTGCCACAGGTCGCAAACTTTCATTTACTTTGTAGCACTCGAAATGTGATTGAGAATTTTGACTTGCCCTGAGCAACTATAGCTACTCAAACCGTTTCACCTACACATCAAAAAAATTTGAAAAAATGAGGAATTGCAAAGTGGGCGTGGCCGCCATGGCTATGTACTTTATATTATTACTTGCCGGCTGCGCACCTGAGCGCGAGCAGCGTGTGCTCATCTTCAGTGGCACGCAGGCCTACCGGCATCAGTCTATAGAAGGTGCCAGACAGGCTGTAGCTCAACTGTGCAGGCAAAATGGCATTCAGGCCGATACCACAGAAAATGCCGCCTACTTTCACACCGACAGTCTACACAGGTACAGCGCTGTTATTTTTCTGAACTCCAGCGGAAATGCCCTCGATCACCGGCAGCAGGCGCATTTCGAACGATATATACAAGCCGGTGGTGGCTTTGTGGGTATACATGGTGCCGCCACTACCGAGTACCAGTGGCCATGGTTTGGCCGGCTGGTTGGCGCCTGGTTTCAAGATCACCCGGAGCCGCAGCAGGCCACCGTGTTGGTACACGAAACGGAGCATCCCGCTACGAGGGGCCTTCCGGCGCAGTGGCAGCGCCATGACGAATGGTATAATTTCAAGTTTATCCATCCGGGAATACAAGTGCTGGCCAGCCTCGATGAGCAAACCTATGCCGGCGGCAAGCATGGCGAAGACCATCCAATAGTATGGTATCACTACTACGATGGTGGCCGGTCGTTTTATACAGGATTGGGGCACTCCGCCGATGCTTATACCGATGATGCTTTTTTACAGCACTTGTTGGGCGGCATCCGGTTTGCCATCGGCGATAATACGCTGAGCTATGAAAAGGCCTATACACCGTTGGTCCCTGAGGAAAGCCGCTTTGTGAAGCGTGTGCTCGGCAACAACTTGAATGAACCCATGGAGCTGGAAGTATTTCGCGACGGCAAGGTGTTGTTCATCGAGCGCAAGGGTGCTGTGAAGCTTTACAATCCTGCAAGTGCACAGATCAGTCAGATCGCCCAATTATCGGTGCACACCAAGTTTGAAGATGGGCTTATTGGCCTGGCCAAAGATCCTCAATACGAACAGAACCACTGGATTTATATGTATTATTCTCCGGCGGGCGACGAATGGATACAGCGGCTCAGTCGCTTTGTTTTCATTGCAGACAGCCTGCTAATGGATTCGGAAAAGGTAGTACTGGAGGTGCCCGTGCAGCGCGCCACATGCTGCCATACCGGTGGCTCTATAGAATTTGGCCCCGGCGGCCTGCTGTACCTCTCTACCGGCGACGACACCAGCCCCTTCAATACCACAGAGCTGCAGTACAACAGTGATGGCTATGGCCCAATGAATGAAATGCCCGGCTGGAGCACGTACGACGCACAAAAATCCAGCGCCAATACCAATGACTTGAGGGGAAAAATCTTGCGTATAAAGCCGGAACCGGATGGCAGCTACTCCATACCCGAGGGCAATCTTTTCCCTCCGGGAACACCCGATACCAAGCCGGAAATATTTGTGATGGGCTGCCGCAATCCTTACCGCATTTCTATTGACCAAAAAAATGGCATACTCTACTACGGCGATGTAGGCCCGGATGCCGGAGAAGACACCGAGCGCGGCCCGAGAGGCTACGACGAAGTGAACCAGGTGAAGCAGGCAGGCTACTTTGGCTGGCCATATTTTATTGCCAACAATCAAGCATACCACCGGTACAACTACGCCACAGGAAATATTGGCCCCGCCTTCGACCCGAAAAATCCGCTGAACGACTCACCCAATAATACCGGCATGCGGGAATTGCCACCAGCACAGCCGGCCATGATCTACTATCCCTATGCGGAAAGCCCCGACTTTGAAGGCCTCGGCACAGGGGGTAGAAATGCCATGGCCGGGCCCGTGTACTACAGAGACTTGTACCCGGCGGTCAAAAATAAGTTGCCGGCCTACTACAGCGGTAAGTTTTTCTTTTTTGACTGGATGCGCGACTGGATAATGGCGGCCACGTTTGATGATGACAACAATTTGGAAAAATACGAGCCATTTCTGCCCACGTTTACCTTTTCCAATATTGTAGATGTCACCATAGCTCCCGATGGCACCATGTACCTGTTAGAATATGGTACCAATTGGTTTTCGCAAAATATGGACGCCACCCTCTCCCAAATCGACTATGCAGAAGGCAACAGGCAACCTGTGGCCAAATTAGCGGCCGACAAGCTGGTAGGCGCCGCTCCGCTTACCGTTCAGTTTTCTGGTGCACAATCGTATGATTTTGATGCCGGCGATGCGCTCAGCTATAGCTGGTCGTTTGGTGATAGCGATGAAGAAATGGAAGGCGATCAAGTGGAATATGTGTTTGAAAAAGCCGGCATCTACACGGCGCAACTGACGGTAACAGATGCATCGGGAGATGAAGACACAGAATCGGTAGAGGTGCGTGTAGGCAATGCCGTGCCACAGATTGACATAGAAATAGACGGCAATCACACATTTTATTGGGATGATGAATCGATCAAGTATGCCGTGATGGTGTCAGATGGGGAAGACGGCGACTTTCCCGGTCGTATAGAAGAAGAGGCTATTTCTTTCTCTATCGACTACATGGGCCTTGGCCAGGACGAGGCAGGTGCGGCAATGGGGCATCAGAAGAAAAGCGACCTGCTCGATGGCGCGGCCCTCATAGAAGAGCACAACTGCTTCGCATGCCATAAAGTAGAGGAAAAGTCCATCGGCCCCATGTACATACAAGTGGCCGAGCGATATCCCGAGTCGGACGAAACCATACAAATGCTGGCTTCCAAAATCATTACCGGTGGCAATGGCAACTGGGGCGAGCAAAATATGTCGGCCCATCCGCAACTCACTTCCGACGAGGCCACGGCTATGGTCAACTATATATTGTCGCTCAATGACGTGCACAGCACACCATCTATGCCGCTGCGTGGGGCCTACCAGCCTTCAGACCATTTGGAGACAGGCACTCAGGGTTACTACATCTTTATGGCCAGCTATACCGATCGGGGAGGCGAGGTGGTGGGGCCACTGAAAAATACCATCACCAAAAGATTGCGCCATCCCCTTTTGGAAGCGGAAAGCTACGACAGCATCAGTAATGCACGTCGGCGCAGGCCTGCAGGCACCAATGTAGACATCGTGGTGAGCCAGGGCATAGAAGGGTCGTACATCGTGTACAATGAAATAGATTTGGAGCGCATATCGGCCGTAGAGATACGCTGTGGTGCAACCCATGGCCATGGCCAGTTTTCCATCGAGCTTCGTCAGGAAGCGGTCGACGGCCCGGTAGTAGCCTCGGCCACTATGCCGCAGGTGAAGGCCGTAAATCTGGAGCAAATCCGTATACCGCTCACCGGCATCACCACGGGTAAGCGACCGCTCTATATTGTATTTCGCTATACCGGTGCAGAGGAGAATGTATCCGGCAATGTCGATTATTTGAAGTTTGAGAAGGGAGGGGGGAAAGCGGTGGAAATGTGATATTTATTCTGATGTTTAATGCCCATCCCACAAACTCAAATCGATAGGGTGAGCAACCCTGGTGAGTTTCAACAGAACGAAGGGTATTAGTCAATTTTTTTAAAGTTTCAACCAGCACCCATTCTGCACCGGCCGGATGGGTGTTTTTTTTCTACCATATATCACCATAGTACTAGGCCCAATGAACGAAGAATATGGCCTGGTCTACATGAGCGAGCATTTGGCAGCATTGAGCCGGTAATTCTGAACTGAGGCTTATTTTTGCTTCTGCAATACAACTTATTTGTATTGTTTTGCCGCATATTCTTCCGGATGCTGCGGACGGGTAGCGTCATACTTGGGTTCAATATGAACTGATCATGAGAAAAGCATTACATTTCCTTTATTTCACTTGATCTACCGCTATATGCGTGCATTATATTATAGTTTGATGGTGGTAGCGATGCTGGTAATGGGCTGCGATGATAAAGAGCAGCAAGGCAACCGGCGCAGTACCAGCCAGGTGCAGGTAGAAGGGTATGTAGCCCAACCCAAATTGCTCGAAAACCGTATAGTGGCCTCCGGCACCATTCTGCCCAACGAACAGATCGAATTGCGAAGCGAGTTGTCGGGCAGAATAGAGCAACTGAACTTCGAGGAAGGTTCATTTGTACAGAAGGGCACGCTGCTGGTGAAGGTCGACGACGCCGAACTGAGGGCCCAGCGCAGTAAATTTGAGGCTCAGCTAAAAATAGCAGCCGAAGATCTGGAACGCAAAAAGCAACTGATAGCCATCAGCGGCGTGAGTCAGGAAGAATACGACGTATCGCAGTCGAGGGTAGATGAGCTGACCGCTGAGCTGGATTTGCTGAAGTCGCGCATACGGAAGGCCACCATTTATGCGCCCTTCAGCGGCCATGTGGGGCTGCGGTATGCCAGCAATGGCGCATTCATTTCCACAGGCGACATCATATCCACACTCGTGCAGCGCGATCCTGTAAAAATAGAATTTGAGCTGCCCGAGCGCTACGTCGGCGGCATCCGCAACGGCTTGATGGTCGACTTTACCGTGTCGGGCACAGACGAGGCATACCAGGCAGAAATATATGCCACTGATCCAATGATAGACCCTTCCAGCAGGGCGCTGAAGGTACGGGCCCTGAGTCCGAACAAGGAGGCTAAGCTGGTGCCAGGGGCATTTGTAGAGCTGTCGGTGGGTCTCGAGCGTATAGAAAATGCGCTCATGGTGCCCACGCTTGCCATTGTGCCTTTGCTCAACAGCCAAAATGTATACGTTGTAAAAAACAACAGGGCGTACCTGCGCGAAGTGAGTACCGGCATTAGAAAAGAAAAGGAAGTTCAGATCACAGAAGGCCTGCAGGCAGGCGATACCGTAGCTACTACCGGGCTACTTGCGCTGAAAGACAGCATGAGCGTACAGGTGGCGAAAGTGATCAACCCCTAAAAAGAGCCCACAGCGTATGAAGGCTGAGGGCTTTGCCGATGTAAAACTAATGATAACGATCAGCAGCCATATAATTTGAGTATTTCATCTACATGCATTGAGCGGCCGGTACTCACCATAGTGATGGCCATAACGGTGATCTTGTTTGGGGTCATTGGCTTCACTTATCTGGGTGTTCGCGAATTTCCCAGTGTAGACCCTCCCATCGTCACTGTCACCACCAACTACACGGGTGCCAATGCCGAGGTGATCGAGTCGCAGATCACCGAACCGCTGGAGGAGTCGATCAGTGGCATTGCTGGTATACGCACCATGACCTCCACCAGTAGTGATGGCCGCAGCACCATAGTGGTGGAGTTTGACCTGGAAGTGAATATGGAAGCTGCTGCCAACGATGTGCGCGACAAAGTATCGCGGGCGGTGCGTACGCTGCCGCCCGATGCCGATCCGCCCATTGTAAACAAATCCGATGCAGATGCAGAAACCATACTGTCTATAACCGTACAGAGCGATCGGCGAAACCTGCTGGAGCTTACCGACATAGGCAGCAATATCTTCAAAGAACGCCTTCAGACCATACCGGGTGTAAGTGAGATTCGCATCTGGGGCGAAAAGAAATATGCCATGCGGCTGGAGTTTGACCCACTGAAGCTGGCAGCCTACCGGCTCACACCGCTCGACGTACGCACCGCGCTGCTCGCACAAAACGTGGAGATACCGTCCGGGCGCATCGAAGGCGTGACCAATGAGCTCACCATTCGCACTTTTGGCCGCCTCTCTACCGCCGAGGAGTTTGGCGACCTCATCATTGCCGAGCGCAATGGCAGCCTGGTACGCATGCGCGATGTTGGCATAGCCCGCCTGGCACCCGAAAACGAGCGCACACTCCTGCGCGGCGACGGTGGCGTGCCCATGGTAGGCATAGCCATGAATCCACAGCCGGGCGCCAACTATATCGATATTGTGGATGAGGCCTTTCGCCGGGTTGA
>CAZQVB010000017.1:0-32511 GCA_964596645.1 uncultured Roseivirgaceae bacterium | reverse complement strand
CCCGCCGATATAGTAACCGGTGTGGCGCTCGATACCACCACCACCATTCGCAAAGCCATCACCGAAGTAGAAGAGACGGTGGTCGTGGCCTTTTGCCTGGTGGTGATCGTGATATTCGTCTTCCTGCGCGACTGGCGCACCACCATCATCCCCATAGTGGCCATTCCCATATCGCTTATTGGCAGCTTCTTCATCATGTATGTGGCCGATTTCTCCATCAACATACTCACGCTGCTGGGTGTGGTGCTGGCCACCGGCATAGTGGTAGACGACGCCATCGTAGTAATGGAAAATATTTACGCGAAGGTGGAGCGTGGCATGAAACCATTTCAGGCGGCACACGAGGGCTCCAGAGAGATCGTTTTTGCCATCATTTCTACGACCATTACGCTGGCAGCCGTATTCCTGCCCATCATCTTTCTGCAGGGGCTTACAGGCCGGTTGTTTCGGGAGTTTGGCATAGTGGTGGCCGGTGCCGTCATCATTTCTGCATTTATATCGCTCACACTCACACCCATGATGAGCTCACGCATCTTGAAGCAGCGCGAGCGGCAAAATGTCTTTTTCAGAAAAACAGAGCCTTTTTTCAGAGGAATGATCTCAGGCTACAACCACTGGCTCACAGCTTTCATGCGGTACCGATGGGTGGCCGTGGTGGTGATGGTGCTGAGTGGGGCTATCATATACTGGCTCGGTACATTGCTGCCCAGCGAGCTGGCTCCCATGGAAGATAAGAGCAGGCTGCGCATCATTTCCACCGCGCCAGAGGGCACCTCGTTCGACAAGATGGATGAATACATGATGGAGTTGGTGACTGTAGTGGACAGTATGCCTGAAAAAGACAATTTTCTTACCGTCACATCTCCAGGCTTTGGCGCTTCTGTTTCCACCAACACAGGTTTTATACGCATCAATCTGGTAGAGCCGTCCAGGCGTGACAAGAGCCAGGCGGAAGTGGCCGCAGAGCTTTCCGGCCTGTTGGCACGTCACAATTTCGCTCGTTCTTTTGTGGTGCAGGAGCAAACCATCGCCACCAGCCGTGGCAGCTCACTCCCTGTTTCATATGTGATACAGGCGCCCAATTTCGAGCGCCTCAAAGAGGTAATCCCGGAATTTCTCGAGCGTGCACGCGAGCATGAGGCCTTCAAGCTGGTAGATATCGACCTGAAATTCAACAAGCCTGAACTGAAGGTAGAGATAGACCGCAACAAAGCACGCGAAATGGGTGTATCGGTGCGCGACGTGGCAGAGACGCTGCAATTGTACTTCAGCGGTATACGCTTTGGCTACTTTATTCTCGACGGCAAACAGTACCAGGTGATCGGCCAGGCGGGCCGCCAAAACCGTGACGAGCCGCTCGACTTAAGGTCGGTGGCTGTGAGAAATAAGCAGGGGGCTGTAGTGCAGCTCGACAACCTGGTGAAGGTGACTTACCAAACCAGTCCGCCCATTCTCTACCGGTACAACAGGTACGTATCGGCCACTATATCGGCTGATGTAGCCGATGGCCTCACCATTGGTCAGGGGCTGGAAGCCATGGACCAAATAGCGGCGGCCACACTGGACGAGTCGTTCAGTACAAGTCTGGCCGGTGTCTCCAAAGAGTTCTCAGAAAGCTCCAACAGTCTTCTGTTTGCTTTCCTGCTGGCTCTGGTGTTGGTGTATCTGGTGCTATCGGCCCAGTTCGAAAGCTTTTCCGACCCGCTTATCATCATGCTCACGGTGCCGCTGGCGCTTGCCGGCGCTTTACTGGCCTTGTATTTTCTGGGCCATACGCTCAATATTTTCAGTCAGATCGGCATCATTGTGCTGGTAGGAATAGTCACCAAAAACGGGATTCTCATCGTAGAATTTGCCAATCAGCGCAAGGCCGATGGTATGTCGGTGCTGGAGGCAGTGATCGATGCGGCCACGCAGCGTTTTCGACCTATACTTATGACCAGCCTCGCCACCATACTCGGTGCCATGCCAATAGCGCTGGCCTTGGGTGGTGCAGCTACCAGCCGCATTCCTATGGGTGTGGCCATCATTGGTGGGCTTACTTTTTCACTGTTGCTTACCCTGTTTGTGATACCGGCGCTTTACACTTTCCTCACCTCCAAAAAGAAGCAGAAAAATGCGGCGTAAGGCAGTGGTTATTATCCTGATACTATTCACCTATATAGATGCCAGTGCGCAAAATGGCGACACGTTGGCTTTTTCTGCGCTGTTTGCAGAGGCACTACAGCAAAACTTCAACATTCGCCTTCAGCGCAACGAGGCCACCATTGCCGACAACAACAACACCATCGGCAATGCCGGCTTTCTGCCCACGCTCGATATTGCCGGCAATGGTTCCATCACCAGCAACAATACCAACCAGATTTTCTTTGACGGCCGTACACGCAGTGCCGAAAATGCAGACACCCGCTCCATCAGTGCAATGGCCGAGTTGAACTGGACTGTTTTTGACGGAATGAGAATGTTTATAGCCAAAGACATGCTCAATGAGCTGGAAAGGCTGGGGCAGATGGGCACACGCCTCGAGGTGGAGCGCATGTACCTCGACCTGGCTTCGCTGTATTATGAACTTGTGCAACAGCAAAAGCTGCTTCAGGTGCTCAATGTGAGCCTGTCAGTATCGCGTAGCAGGTTGTTGCTGGCGGAGCGAAAGTTTGAGCTTGGCGCATCCTCTGAGTTAGATCGCAATCAGGCCATCACTGACTACAGCCTGGACAGCACGCTGTTGCTGAGGCAGTATCTCATCATCGATAATCTGAAAGCCGATATCAATGCCATAGCGGCCAGGCCGGCCGATACACCTTTTGCCGCCGAGCAAAACATAGAAATGGTGCCTGTGGTAGCGTATGAAGATGCCCTCGGCCAACTTCGCAGTCAAAATATAAACCTGATGATGGCTCGTGCCGACCAGAAGCTGAGTCAACTGCAAATAGAAGAAGGCAGGAGCCGCTTTTTCCCGCAACTCGATCTGTTTGGCGATTACAGCTATTTCAAGTCCACCAGCGAGGTGGGGCTTTTGGAGTCCAACCGAAGCTATGGCTATTCGTACGGTTTTCGCCTGCGCTACAACCTCTTCGATGGCAACAACAGAAGGCGTGAAGTGGAAAACCTGAATATTCGCTACCAAAGCGCACAGATACAAAGTGACCAGGTGCTGAACAATGCCGAGGTAGAATTGTACAAATCATACAATCGCTACAATACGGCCATGCAGGAAATAGGCCTTGAACGGGCCAACCTGAAGGTGACACGAAAAAATCTTGACATTGCCATGGAAAAATACCGGCTCGGCGGCATCAACGAGATCGACTTTCGTGAAATACAAAGCCGCGAGATAGAAGGCGAAAGCCGCTTGCTCGCCGCAGAATATGCCGCCATATTGGCCACCCTCAACATTGAGCAGCTCAGCGGTGGCCTTCGCTTGCGTGAATATTAATTAATACACTGTCGCTTCAATCCCAACTACGGCTTTTCATTATTTATCCGGCACCAGTAAAGGAAGGTGTCGGGCACAGCCAAAAAAACCAAACACACAAAGTGCGGTTAAAAAATGTACGGCGGTCACACTGTAATCATTTCCCAGCGGCTGTCGTGTCTTTACATTTCAACCGCCACTGAACATGACCCGAAACGCAACCACCACGCTTAGCTCATTTTCCTATACGTTACTGCTGCTGATCAGTACCTTATGTGCCTGCGACAATCGCCAAACCGGCGGCAAGGATGCGTCCTCTCATGCCGATTCATCGACCCACACCGCAAATGAAGACGTGCCGATCATTCGCGAAATGGAGTCGTACAACAGCAGCGACTATAATATTTCGCTGGAATACCCTGCTGAGTGGATATTGCTGGAACAAATACAAACAGCCGGCAATGCACTGTCTATCAACATATTTCCCAAGGGGCGTGGAGCGGAGCAGGCCACACCCCTGCATCTACATGGTGATGCCGGGCTGGGCTACGTGGCCATTTGGCCAAAAGGAATAGGCACGGAGTTGCCCTCAGGCGCTTCCAAAACTATAAGCGCCAACGCAATGATCAATCCTGAGCTGAGGTTCGAGTGGGATGCTGAGCAATCCAAGGTCTTTCTACTTAATGACAGCAGCATTTGGGCCTATTTTTTGGTGCCGGCCGATCCGCCAGACGGCTGGAGCGCGGAGGGCTTCATCTTTGCACAGTATGGTCTTCGTCACTTTACAGCCACTTGCTATGATGCAAAGTCGGGCGATGAAAAGCCATTGGAACGCTGCGACCCACTGGCTGGCGACCGCTTTGTACGCGAGGGGGAGGTGAGGAGCAGTGATAAGAGAGTAGTGGATAAAATATTGTCGACCATGCAACTGGGAGCAGGCAACATAAAAGCGCCCATTGGCCAATTGATACAGGTGGAAAAACCGCTACCCAACATGGATGTCACTTCACCCCTCACCATAAAGGGTAAGGCGAAGGGTTATTGGTTTTTCGAGGCCAATTTCCCTGTAAAGCTGCTCGACGCTCATGGCAATGTACTGACCGAAAGTTATGCCCAGGCCGATGGGGAGTGGATGACGGAAGATTTTGTTGATTTCAGCGCCACGCTGGAATTTGACGCACCCGACGATGAGCGCGGTATGCTGGTGTTGGAAAGGGCGAATGCCTCCGGGCTGCCCGAGCACGATCGGCACTACCAACTACCCGTCATATTCCCACCCAAATAAGGCGCTACTTGCCGAAGCTCTCTACCTGATGACGGAGCTGTGTGGAAAACACCGGAAAGCTGATCTTTCCCAGTACATAAAATCCCGACTTCTGCAAGCCCGGCCTGTGACCCAGTTCGATATTATAGCCCCAGCCTACATCGCGGTTGAATTTGCCATCGATACCCAGGCGGAAGCCAAACATATTCTGCTCCACGGGATCGGAGGCATATCGTATTTCGTTCAGAAATATGTGCTGAATATTGATGGAAGGGGCAAACATGATATCGAAGTAGGTATTGAAGATCAGGTCGTTCACCAGGGTGCCATAGATTTTGTCGGGTTGCACGGCCACGTTTTTTATTATGGTCATGGAAGCGCCGAGGTATGCACCCTGCACCGTCATGTCGCCATATACCGATGCGGCATCATCCATTGGCTGACCTTCATCGCTGATCAATTCCACGCCCTGATCTTTCAAGAGATTTTCATACGATATAGCCGTAGCATATGAAAAGCCACCAACCCGCACGCCGTAGATGCGTCTCATTTTGGTGGGTATCACCGTATGCAGTGGTACAGTAGCCGCCCATTTATCGCCTTTGTACCTATTGGAGAATAAAATAAACTTCGTCTCCGAATCTTCCTCACGATCTACCACATGGTAGGTGCCCACCATTTCGAAATAGTTGTAGCTCCGTGGCTCGTTGTCGGTCGTTGCATTTTTGAAGGCCGCATCGCGCACCAGGTCTGTACGGCGATAGTAGGGTATGCGTGCGCTGGCTTTTACATCAAACAGGTTTTCGTGATAATACTGCGCTTCCAGCCCAAAACCTGCGGTGGAATTGGTGGAGAAAAATTCGCCGTAGATGGGCTGTATATGAATGAAAAGCTTGCTGATGTCGTACGGATTGTCGTACAGCTCTTCATACGTTATGGTTTTAGCATCGGTATTCAGATTGCTGCTTTGGCCCAGTGCAAATTGAAGGGTGGCCTGCAGTAAAAAAATGAATGAGAAGATTATAAAGCGCTTGTTCACTTCAAAAAAATTTTGACCAGAACAAATATATCCATTTAATGCATGAGGCAGCTATGTACTGCGCTGTGGCTGCTTTTGAAAAATGTAAGGTTTGGGCGTGAATTGATTGGGGGGCAGTCCATTTGTGCCAATGACCCTAAAAATGCTGCGCGCACAGGGCGCAATTACCTGAAATGACGCTTTAATGATCAGCGCCTTTACTGCTGGTTTTTAGCCATTTAACACCTCTTCCAGTGCGGACTTATTGGCACTGATTATTTCATCGGCCAACTCCATGTCGATGGCAGCGGAGATAAAAAGGGACTCAAACTGAGATGGCGCCAGATATATGCCGCGCTCCAACATGGCATTGAAGTACCGGCCAAATAGCTGCGTATCGCACTGTTTGGCATCGCTAAAATTATTCACGGCTTTTTCGGTAAAAAACAAGCTGATCATGGAGCCCACCTGGTTCACGGTATAGTGCTTACCAAGTGCTTTGGCATTTTCTTCGAAACCCTTCTTCAATCGCTCTGTGGTGTCGCTGAGCTGTTGGTATAAGCCGGGCCGGTTGCGCAATTGGGTGAGCATAGCCAAGCCGGCAGACATCGCCACAGGGTTGCCCGAGAGCGTGCCGGCCTGATAGACAGGTCCTTCGGGCGATACCATCTCCATGATTTCCTTTTTGCCACCATAGGCGCCCACGGGCATGCCGCCACCAATGATCTTCGCCAGGGTGGTGAGGTCTGGCAGCACATTGTACAATTCCTGCGCGCCACCCGGGGCAAGCCGGAAGCCCGTCATCACCTCATCGAAAATGAGCAGAATACCATGCTTGTCGCAGAGCTGCCTCAGGCCGGCCAGAAAGCCTGGTGTGGGCAATACACAGCCCATATTGCCTACTACCGGCTCCAGTATGATGGCGGCTATTTCCCCGGCATTTTCATCAATAAGAAAACCAGTTTTATCCAGATCGTTGAAAGGTGCGGTGAGCGTGTCTTTGGCCGTACTGCGTGTGACGCCCGGTGAATCCGGCGTGCCCATGGTGGCCACACCGCTACCGGCGGCTATGAGAAAGCTATCGCCGTGGCCGTGGTAGCATCCTTCAAATTTTATGATCTTGTCGCGGCCTGTATATCCACGTGCCAGGCGAATGGCCGCCATGGTGGCTTCCGTGCCGGAATTTACCATACGCACCTTTTGCACAGAAGGCACCATGTCTATGATGAGCTCGGCCATTTCCACCTCCTTGCGTGTAGGAGCACCAAAAGATACAGAGGCGCCCAGTGCATCGGCTACGGCCTTTTCAATATCGTCGTTGGCATGGCCCAGTATCATGGGCCCCCAGGAGTTGATCAGGTCAATGAAGCGATTGCCATCCTCATCGTACAGGTAAGGGCCTTTGGCGCGGGCTATGAAGAGCGGATCGCCGCCCACCGCTTTGAAGGCACGCACAGGAGAGTTGACACCCCCGGGCATGAGTTGCCTGGCGCGCTGGTATAGAGCCTTGCTTTTTTCTTTGTGCATCATGAAAAACTATTTTGGATTGATAAGCCTCAGCTCGGCATCATGGAAATTCAGTATCGGCACATACTGATTGCTCTGTTCTTTATTCAGACGAAAGCCCGGGCTGAGCCGGCCTTTTATAACGGCATCGGCGCCATCTTCAAATTGAAAATGATTGCCAAACCTGTTCATTAAGGTGCCCATCACTATGGTGAGCTCATACCCGATCATGGCATTTTCAGTAGGATAACTTTTGTATTCCTGATAATACGCCTCTCTGAATGCTGTGAGTGCTTCGGTATTGTGCTGGGGGTAAAATGGCGCGATCAGGTAGGTTTTCAATGATTCCAGGGCGTCGAAAGAAATCACGCGCTTTTCATCTTTCACCCAGTCGTGCAGCCCTACCAGTGCTATATCGTCGCGGCGTATTTCCAGTGCGGTGATGGTATTGGCAGCCAGGGCCGGATCTGAAGACGACAGAAATACATGGCCCACACTGTCGGGCCTTATCACCAGGTATTCATTTTCCTGACGGCTCAAATTGCCCAAAACCTTAAGATCACGCTCGCTCAGGTTGGTCAGGGTAGGGTCTGCCTCTTCTATAGTGACCGTGTTGGTGAGCAGATCCAATATTCTTTTCGCATTTTCCGTACGCACCTCACGGTGGTAAATGACCCGGTAATCATTTTCAATCATGGCCTGGCGATATTGGGCGGCGCGCAAAGAGTCGCGGGGGTTGTCGCCGTAAAATATCATGACTGTTTTTTTGCCATCATTCAGATGCCCTGCCAAAAACTCTGCTGCCCGGAACCCCTGCGACTCTGTGGTGGGATTGAAGAGAAATGCGAAAGAATTGTTTTTTGTTATTTCCGAATTGTGCGAGAGCGGATTCACCATGTTTACCTTATGCTCATAGGCAAAGGCGGCTGTGAGGCGTACCGGGTCCGGGTACAGCGGGCCTATGATCAGGTCCATCGATTTCATCTCGGGCAGTGCCAGTAGCTTACGTGTAGTGAGACTATCCTGCTGGGTGTCGTAGGCATTGATGTTGATGTCTATGCCTTGTTTTTTGAGCGCACGCTGCCCAAGCAATATGCCTTGGTACAGGTCAATCACAAATTTATTGCGCACACGCGATGGGCTTTGTGCCAGATCCTGATAAAGGAAAGGCAGCAGCACAGCAACCTCATACACCGCTTTCTTTTCAGATTGTACGCGTTCGTCTATGGAATATTTCTTGGAGTCCAGCTGAAAAAGGGAAACGATATTTTCCAGCAAGTCGCGGTCCTGCAGCTCTAGGGGTTGCCTCAGTATGCTGGCAGCCAGCGCAGTAGCAAGCACTTTATCGTCTGGAAATTCCTCGTATAGCGTCAGCAGCTCAGCGTAAGGGAGGTCACTTACACGTGCGGCCTTTAGAGCGTCCAGTGTTTCACGGGCATCTCCACCTGCTACATCACGGCTTTTTTGTATGGCAGATTTTATTTGCCCGCTTTCCAATTCCAGCTTGGCCAGCCACAGGTCTACCTCTTGTATATTCTCCCATTGAGGGTAATTTTTTTTGATTTGCAGCAACATGTTACGGGCCAGATCTTCCTCACCGTCGTGATAGGCTGCGAGCGCATAGAAGAAGCTGGCATAAGCCGCGTAGGGATTGCCCTCGAAGCGGTTGGTGAGAGGCTTAAAGGCCTGCTTGGCCAGCCCGTATTTCTTCAGGTCGAACAGTTCCCTGGCGTTTTGATATTGGCGGTCGGTCTCCGTTTGGCGCTGCGCCACGGCAGTAGAAGTGACAGCCACAAGCAGCACTGCGAGTACAATATATTGAAGTCTGTTCATGGCTATTTGGCTATTCCCACTCTATGGTGGCGGGTGGTTTAGAGCTTATGTCGTACACCACACGGTTTACGGCTTTCACTTTGTTTATTATTTTATTGGACATTTCTGCCAGAAAGTCGTAAGGCAGATGGCACCAATCGGCCGTCATGCCATCCACACTGGTGACGGCGCGCAGGGCCACCACATCTTCATAGGTGCGTTCATCGCCCATTACGCCTACGCTTTGCACCGGCAGCAGCATAGCGGCCGCCTGCCACACTTCGTCATAAATGCCCCTTTGCTTCAGTCCGCTGATGAAGATATGGTCTACCTCCTGCAGAGTATGCACTTTTTCCGGCGTAATTTCACCCAGTATACGTATGCCCAGGCCGGGCCCGGGGAAGGGATGACGCCTCAGTATGTCGTCGGGCAGGTCGAGGGTTTTGCCCACCTTACGCACTTCATCTTTAAAGAGGGTGTTCAGTGGCTCCACCACCTTGAGTTTCATTTTGGCCGGCAGGCCGCCCACATTGTGATGCGATTTGATGGTAGCCGAAGGGCCTTTCACCGATACCGACTCTATCACGTCGGGATAGATGGTGCCTTGCGCCAGCCACTTCACCTCAGATATTTTATGGGCCTCTTCATCAAACACCTCAATGAACGTGCGCCCAATGGCTTTGCGTTTGTCTTCCGGGTCTACCTTGCCAAGCAGCGAAGTATAAAACCGGTCTTTGGCGTCTACACCGAGTACATTGAGGCCCATATCCCGATAAGAATGCAGCACATCTTCAAACTCACCCTTGCGCAACAGACCATTGTCTACGAATATGCAGAACAAGTTTTTGCCAATGGCGCGGTGTATGAGCATGGCGGCCACCGATGAATCCACACCACCTGAGAGGCCGAGTACTACTTTGTCGTTGCCGAGCTGCTTTTGCAGGCTTTCAATGGTGGCTTCTACGAATATGTCGGGCGTCCAGTCCTGGCGGCAGCCACAGATGTGCACCACAAAGTTGCGCAGCAGCGTCTTGCCTTCCAGCGTGTGCGTCACCTCCGGGTGAAACTGTATGCCGTATGTTTCTTCTCCGGCTACTTTATAAGCGGCTATATGTACCGATTCTGTGCTGGCGATCACTTCGTAGTCTTCGGGCAGCGCCGATATGGTATCGCCATGCGACATCCACACCTGTGTGTTATATGCGATCTCCTTCAGCAGGTCGTAGTGCGTATCGATTTTGGTGAGCATGGCCCGGCCAAATTCACGTATTTCCGAAGGCAGCACGTGCCCGCCATTTTGGAAGGCCATCATCTGGGCGCCATAGCAAACCCCAAGTACAGGCACCTTGCCCCGATAGGCCGACAAGTCGATTTGTGGGGCACCGCTGTCGCGAATGCTGCAGGGGCTGCCGGAGAGGATCACCCCTTTAAGATTTTCTATTGTTTCCGGCAAATTATTATAAGGGTGGATCTCACAATAAACGTTCAATTCCCTGACCCTGCGTGCGATAAGCTGTGTGTATTGCGATCCGAAATCGACAATGAGGATTTGCTCTGACATGCTGCAAAAATAATATTAATGTTTAGTTCGCAGCTTTTTACAGGGGCTTTTTATCCTCAGGAACATTTTCTACCGGATGGCTGCCATGCAGCTCTATGATCGATTTTTGCAAGGCCAAATTGTTGGGGTACGTCACGTGCTCGCCGTTGTCTTGTTCTATTTCTATGGCAAAAATAGAGATGTCGACAACGCGCCCAATCACCGAATTATCACCATCCATTATTTTGATGCGCGACCCAAATCGAAAGGGAAAATAGAGGAACAGCACGATGGAAGCGGTAATGTTGCTGAGGATAGACCACTGTGCAAAAAAAGCTATGCCCGCTATGGTGAAGAATGAGGCAAAATACACCGACAAGCCGGCGATGGAAACCTGCCACACAAGCGAAAGCAAGATCAGAAATATAATGACTACAGCAAAGTACGCCAGCTTGCGTATGTAGATGACGCGCGTGTCGTCCATCTTGTGTCGCTCGGCATGTTTCAAAATAAATCGGCGGGTGATCTTTCTTACAACGAGAAAGAGAATGAGGAGCAATACGGTGAATCCTATCTGTATGTATGTGCTCTGGCTGATGAACGAGTCTTCACCAAAAAAAGAGAAATCTTCCATGTACTGATATGAGTTTTGAGTTCCTACAAAAGTCCTTTAGTAGTAGGTAACTTGTCTATTTCAGCAATGTTTCTGGCGACAGCCATTTTTATCGACTTGGCAAAAGCCTTAAATATGGCCTCTATTTTATGATGTTCGTTTTGCCCTTCCACCTGTACGTTCAGGTTGCACCGGGCCGCATCGGAAAATGACTTGAAGAAATGATAGAACATTTCTGTCGGCATATCGCCAATTTTTTCTCTCCTGAATTCTGCCTCCCACACCAGCCACGGCCGCCCGCCAAAATCGATGGCAACCTGCGCCAGGGCATCGTCCATGGGCAAAAGAAAGCCGTAGCGCTGAAGTCCTTTTTTATCGCCCAAAGCCTGCAAGAAAGCCTGGCCCAGCGCCAGCGCCGTATCTTCGATGGTGTGGTGCTCGTCGATCTGCAGATCGCCCTGCACATGTACGGTAAGATCGAGACCGCCATGCCGACCGAGCTGGTCGAGCATGTGATCAAAAAAGCCCAGGCCGGTGTGTATGGTCGTATTTCCCTGGCCATCAAGGCCTAGGTTTACCTCTATGTCTGTTTCGTTGGTGGTGCGCTTTACCCGGGCAGTACGGGCTGGCAGGCGCAGAAAGGTATATATCTCCGCCCAGTGCCGGGTGCTGAGTGCCGCCTCCGGGTGGCTCCTGTCGCCGAAGAAGATGGCCTTGCAGCCCAGGTTGATCGCCAACTGCACATCGGTGGCCCTATCGCCTATCACGTATGAATTCGGCAGGTCGTACGCGCCACTGTTGTACTTGCCCATCATGCCGATACCGGGCTTCCTGCTGGGCGACTGCTCATGCTCAAATGACCGGTCGATGAGCTCTTCGGCAAATACCACACCTTCGCCCTCCAGTGTCTTCAGCATTTTTTCATGGGCGGGCCAGAAGGTTTCTTCCGGAAAGGATGCCGTTCCCAGCCCGTCCTGATTGCTCACCAGCACCAGTTCGTAGTCGAGCTCGTTGGCTATGCGGCTCAACGCGCTTATAGCGCCCGGTATAAATTGCAGTTTTTCCAAAGAATCGACCTGTTGGTCTTCTGTGGGCTCCACGATGATGGTGCCGTCGCGATCTATAAAAAGGGCTTTTTTCATTTCCGACAAAGTTGGGCGAGTGTTGAGATGAGTGCTGCATTTTCTTGCGCTGTGCCTACGGTGATGCGCAGGCATCCTTCGCAAAATTGTACTTGCGATCGATCGCGCACCACAATTTCCTGCTGTATCAGCTGGTGGTACAACTGGTGCGCGTCATTGATTTTCACCAGTAAAAAATTGGCGTCAGACGGGTAAATGTGTTCCACACCGCTAAGCTGCGATATTTCCTTTCGTAGCAGTTCGCGTTGCTCGAGTATATCGCGCACCATATTGTTTTTGTGGCTTTCGAGTGCCAGTGCCTTCAGCGCCAGCTCCTGTGTGGCGGCATTGATGTTGTACGGCGGCTTTATCTTGTTCAGTATGTTCACTAAGTCTTCATGCGCAAAAAGCATCCCCAGCCTCAGTGCGGCCAGCCCCCAGGCTTTGCTAAAGGTCTGCAAGATCACCAGCTGAGGGTATTCTTTCAGCCAGGTGCTCAGGCTGGTTTGTTGGGAAAAATCGATATATGCTTCATCCACTACCGTGATCCCCTCGAACGATTGCACCAGCCTGCGTATGACCTCCGGCTTCATGCTGTTGCCGGTAGGGTTGTTCGGTGAGCATATGAAAAGCAGCTTGGCAGCTTTGCCAAATGATTGGCGAATGGCTTCTTCGTCGAGTTGATAGTCCGCAGAAAGCGGCGCTTTGTGTATAAACACTTCGTGTATGCCGGCGCTCACCTCGTACATGCCGTAAGTGGGCGGTGTAGTAATGATGCCTTCGTGCCCGGGCTTGCAAAACGCCCGAATGAGAAGGTCGATGGGCTCATCGCTGCCATTGCCCAAAAAGATGTTTGCTGCCGGCACCTGCTTGATGGCCGCGATGGCACTTTTTAGTTCGCGCTGGTATGGGTCGGGGTACCGGTTGTAGCCACCTGGCAGCGTAGAACCCAGGCTGTTCTCGTTGGCATCGAGGTATATCCGGGCTTTGCCGCTGTACTCATCACGGGCCGAGGAGTATGGCTTCAGCTTTAGAATGTGCGGTCTTACAAGGCTAAGCAGATCCATTTTTTAAATGATTAAGTCGCAGTGTTACGGCATTTTTATGTCCCCAGAGTTGCTCGGCTTCGGCCATAGCCTCCACATGCGGGCCCAGCTTGCGCAATCCTTTTTCAGTGATTTTCTGATAGGTAATATTTTTCACAAAGCTATCGAGCGACACGCCGCTAAACGCATAAGCTGCCTTATTGGTCGGTAGTGTGTGATTGGTACCTGAAGCGTAGTCACCAGCCGACTCCGGTGCGTAGTTGCCCATAAATATGGAGCCGGCGTTTACGATTTGCTCAGCGATGCGCTCTGGTTTGCGCACGGCCAGTATCAGGTGTTCGGCAGCATAGGTGTTGAGCAGTTGTACTGCTTCCTGCTCTGAAGCCACTACTATGATGGCGCTGTGCTCCAATGCTTCGGCGGCAATTTTTTTTCTCGGTAGTTTTTCCAGTTGCGTTTCTACTTCTGCCAGTACAGCCCGGCCTACCGACTCCTGGGTGGTCACCAAGAGCACCTGGCTGTCGATGCCGTGCTCTGCCTGCGAGAGCAGATCGGCGGCTACAAAGGCAGGTACGCAGGTGTTGTCGGCCATTATGGCTACTTCCGAGGGGCCTGCTGGTAGATCTATGGCAATGCCACGCTCTGCCACTATTTGCTTGGCCGCCGTCACGTACTGGTTGCCGGGTCCAAATATCTTGTGCACCTTGGGCACACTCTCGGTGCCGTACGCCATGGCGCCAATGGCCTGTGCGCCACCGGCTTTCACAATGTGGTCGATGCCGATGAGTGCGGCGGTGTAGATGATGGCCGGATGAATTTGGCCATTGGTATCGGGCGGTGTACACAGCACAATGTCTTTGCAGCCTGCTACCCTGGCGGGTATGCCCAGCATGATGACGGTGCTAAACAGAGGAGCGGTACCACCGGGCACGTACAAGCCCACACTCGATATGGGCACACTGCGGCGCATGCAGGTGACGCCCGGCATGGTCTCCACCTTCAGGTGTCGCTGGCGCTGTTTGGTGTGAAACTTCTCAATATTGCCAATGGCCACATCGATGGCGGCTTTCAGCTTTGGGCTTACTTTTTCTTCGGCGGCCTTTACTTCTGCTTCGCTTACCAGCAGGCTTTCCAGCGTGGCGTGGTCGTATTCCAAGGCGTATTTTACCAAGGCCACATCGCCTTTTTTACGCACCTTTTTCAATATGGGCTTTACGATCTTCCTGATGTTGGTGAGCTTGAGGATAGGCCTTTCCAGGGCATTTTCTATTTCCTCTGTTGATCCTTGCCGGATAAATTTCATGTTCGATTTATTTAGTCAATGACTACACCATGCACAGGTTTCCGCGCGTACATATTCTAAGAAGGCGGGCACCCGGAGCATGTTTTTCTGTCATGTTCAGAGCCAGTCGCCGGTTTTGACTATACTGCACACAGGGCACTAAAGAATCATTTTTTCTATGGGTACCACCAATATGCCTTCGGCTCCTGCCGACTTCAGTTGCTCAATCTTCTCCCAGAATTCATCTTCCTTGATCACCGAGTGCAGGGAACTCCAGTTTTTTTGAGCCAGCGGCAGCACGGTGGGGCTGCGCATGCCTGGCAACAGGCCGATGATGGTGTCGAGAGCATCATTGGGGGCATTGAGCAGTATATATTTATAGCTGGTTCCATTCTGCACCGACTCCATGCGGAACAACAACTTATTCAGTGTCTCCCGTTTTTGCTGACTCAAGCCTGGGTGCCCGATGAGTATGGCTTCTGATCGGAAGATCACCTCTACTTCCTTCAGGCCGTTGCTCAGCAGTGTGCTACCGGAGCTTACCAGGTCGCAGATGGCCTCTGCCAGACCTATGCTGGGGGCAATCTCCACCGAGCCGCTTATTTCATGCACTTCAGCCTGTATATTGTTGTTTGCGAGATACTTCTTTAGAATGGCGGGGTAGGAGGTGGCAATGTTTTTACCTTCGAAATACGACAGCCCCTCGTACGATTCTGACTTGGCGATGGCCAGGCTCAGCCGGCACTTAGAGAAGCCCAGGCGCCGTACTATTTCCGTCTCACTATTTTTTTCTGCAAAGACATTTTCGCCTACTATACCGATATCTGCCACGCCATCGGCCACATAGTCGGGTATGTCGTCGTCGCGCAGAAATAGAAACTCTATGGGAAAGTTGTGGGAAGCAGCCTTGAGTTTGCCGGTGCCGTTGTTGAACTTGATACCACACTCTTTGATGAGCTTAAGAGAGTCGTCGCTCAGGCGCCCCTTTTTTTGTATGGCCAGTCGCAGAATATTATTCATTGTAAAGAAGAGAAGTTAATAAAGTGTAGAAAAATCGAAACCAGACGTGCGTCACTATACGCTATGGTGATGATGCAGGGAATGAATGACTTTTGGGATCGGTCGAATCATGGTTTCAAAGAATATGCGGGCAAAATTAGGGATATAATCTTTAATGGTAAAATATTTTCTAATCGCTAGTTTTACACCGAATCCTATTTTTTAGCCACCCGCTGAACACCCATTGTTATGAATTCTCCTCAATTATTTTTTCGGCGCTACACATGGCGCACCCTGATTGGCCTTGCGGCAATGCCCTTGATCTTATCCATGCTTACAGCGCCTTATGCTTATACGCAGGACGATGCTTATGAAGTAAAGATGGCACACCCGCGGCTGGTCATGGGCCAATACGAAGAAATGGCCTTGCGCTTTACAGCCCTAGAAAATGAGCTGGCCGCACAGCTACTGGCCGAGCTGCGGCATGATGCCGATGAGCTGCTCAAGGCCAAGGACATAAAACCGAGCCTCGACCGCCGCAATACCATGCTCGACATCAGCCGTGCATACTTTGGCCGCATCGTCACCCTGTCGCTGGCCTATCGCATGTTCGAAGAAGATAAGTACTCCGAAAAGGCCATTGCCGACATGATGCATGTGTGTACCAAATACAGCGACTGGAACCCGCAGCATTTTTTGGACGTAGCCGAAATGACCGCTGCCGTAGCCATCGGTTACGACTGGAATTTCTATAACCTGGACTACCGGGCGCGCGAAACCATCAGAAACGCCATAGTGGAAAAGGGACTGAACCCCGGCATAGCGGTATACGAACAGCCCGATGGCAAGCCCCATGTGTGGACCACTATGAACAACAACTGGAACCAGGTGTGCTCGGCAGGATTGGTTCTTGGCGGATTGGCTGTGGCCGACGACTTTCCCAACCTCACAGAAAAAATACTGAAATACGCGGTGTCCGGCCTTCAGCCCGTCTTAAAGCTATACCAGCCCGACGGCGTATGGTACGAGGGGCCGGCATATTGGGGCTATGCCAACTTGTATCTTTCCATGATGCTGTCTTCCATGACGGCCTCTCTGGAGCACGACTTTGATGTTTCGAAATCGCCCGGGCTGGAAAAGACGGCTGCCTTCTATGTGAATGCCGTGAGCCCGGCAGGCAAAATATTTAACTTTGCCGATGCCGCCAGCGCGGAAGAGTCTTTGAACCCCGCCTTGTTTTACTTCTCAAAACGCTATGCCAATCCTGCTGTGGCACAGTATTATCAAAATCTACTGAAAGAAAATGTGAATCCGGGTTCTGCTGTTTACCGCAAGGGCAGAGGTTATGCTTTCTTTCTTTGTCTGCCCTGGTTCGACGAACACACACAAGCCAAAGCGCACACTAATGCCAGGCTATTCAAGGGGCTCACCGACCTTGTTTTTCTGCGGGGATCGGCAGAAAACAGGGAGGCCATCTACCTGGCTGTGAAGGGTGGCCAGGGCATGCTGAACCATCAGCAGCTGGACGCAGGCACTTTCGTCTTCGATGCTGATGGTGAGCGTTGGGCTTTAGATCTTGGCAGCGAGCACTACCACCTACCGGGCTTTTGGGATAAGGGCCCTGGTGGCGAGCGATGGAACTACTACAGAAACACCAACAAAAGCCACAACACCCTGGTGATTGGTGATCACATACAAGACCCTGCGGGCGTAGCTCACGTGGTGCATTTCAACGATGCCGATGAGGCACCTTTTGGCATATTGGACCTGGGGCCGGTGTATCCTGAAACAAAAGCAGCCCGGCGCGGCGTGCGGCTTTTAAACGAAAATGCCGTGCTGCTGCGCGATGAAGTGATGTTCGACACCAGCCCGTTGCCGGTTCGATGGGGTTTTATTACCGATGCTCAATTTTCTATCGATGGCCACGAACTCACTCTGCATAAAGGCGGTAAAAAAATTTATGTGCGCGTGCTGGCTGACGAGCCCATACAGATGAAAGTAGAACCGGCTAAGGCATGGCACAAGGAGGCAAAAAGCAACGACGGCCATTATTTGATATACTTCGTAGCCAACGAAGACAGCAGGCGCCGGCTGGTAAAGTTTTCAGTATTGATGGGGCGTTCTTTCTCAGGTCTTGACCCTTCGTTGGCCGTTCAGGATCTGGACGCCTGGTGAGTGGGCTACCAGGTGATGGGTATTTTGCCGGCAGCCTGCAGGTAGTCATTGGCCTGGCTAAAATGACGATTGCCAAAAAATCCCTTATGCGCAGCAAATGGTGAGGGGTGGGCCGACTTCAGCACCAGGTGTCGCCGGGCGTCGATGATGCTGCCCTTGCGATGCGCATAGGCACCCCAAAGCATAAAAACCACACCTTCTTTTTCTTCTGCCAGGCAGCGTATCACGGCATCAGTAAAGGTTTCCCATCCTTTGTTTTGATGACTTGCCGGCGTGTTGGCACGGACTGTAAGCGTGGCATTGAGCAGCAGCACACCCTGCCTTGCCCAGCGCTCAAGGTTTCCTGTGGGTGGCAGGTCTGTGCCCAGGTCAGCTTTTATTTCTTTAAAGATGTTCAGTAAAGAAGGCGGCATGGGCACCCCGTCGTTCACAGAAAAACACAAGCCATTGGCCTGACCAGGGCCGTGATAGGGGTCCTGCCCGATAATCACCACCTTTGCTTGATCGAATGGGCAGTGTGCAAAAGCATTGAATATGGCCCTTCCTGCCGGGAATATGCGGTGATGCTGATACTCCTCCCGCACAAACGCTGCCAGCTGCCGGAAATAATCCTTTTCAAATTCATCGTTGAGGCGTTGCTTCCAGCTGTTTTCAATCTGTACGTTCATAGTGAGATGAAAAAATTAGTACTTAAAAGCATGCAAACTTTTTCTGCCCAGGCATGCTTTGTTTTTTAATAGTAAAATGTATAAAGTTACAAAGATATTCGAAGGTGAATTAAATGTGTAAACTGAGCAGAATGATTACTTCGATCACCAAAGACGTAAGGATAAGTGTAGAGACGGAATATCAGCCAGGCTACTCCAGTCCGGCCCAATTTCACTATGTGTTTACCTATAAAATTACCATAGAAAACCTTGGCGAAAGCACCATACAGCTTCGGCGCCGGCACTGGTATATACACGACGCCGCCCGCGATCTGCGCGAAGTGGAAGGTGAAGGCGTGGTAGGCCAGCAGCCTATTTTGGAGCCCGGTCAGTCGCATGTCTATGTGTCGGGCTGCAACCTCAAAAGCGGCATCGGCAAAATGTACGGTTCATACCAGATGGAGCGGATTATTGACGGAAAGCCGTTTGAGGTTCGTATCCCTGAGTTCATCATGGTGGCGCCGTTCAAACAGAATTGATGCGTGCAGGTAAAAGACGCCGCAGCGCTGGCACGAAGCTATGCCCGTTATTTTCTTGAAGTAGTCGACGACCATTCACTACAGTCCCCTTTTTTATTTGACCTGTACCGGCGGGTATTTCATCAGCGGCATGCACGCGCTTTTGCCATACCAGAGGTAGAATCATTACGGGCCAGTCTTCGGCAGTCTCAGGTAGTATTGCCACCGGCACAACTGGGTGCCGGCAGCAGGATGCTACACCAGCCGGGCACGAGGCCAGTGGCGGCAATAGCCCGCAACGGCATCAGCTCACCCGCCACATGCGCCATGCTGCGCCGTTTGGTTGAGTTTGTAAAGCCGCGTCAAATCGTAGAGCTCGGCACATCATTGGGCATAGCTACATTATATATGGCGTACGCCTGCCGGCCTCACACCATATACACCTTCGAAGGAGATGAACACCTGAGCAACATGGCCGTAGGGCACTTCGAAAAATTATCGGTAAACAATATAGCGCTGATAAAAGGAGATATAGACCAGATGCTGCCTGCTTTTGTGAGCGATGGGAGCAACAAGAAAACAGATATGGTATTTATCGATGCCAACCACCGTGGTGAAGTAATGATCCGGTATTATCATTTATTGCGTCCAATGATGGCAGCGCGTTCTGTAATGGTGTTCGACGATATACGCTGGAGCGCCGATATGTATACGGCATGGCAGCAGCTGAGGCAGCAGGCAGACGCAAGCGTCACCATTGAGCGACTCACCATGGGTTATTTGTTCTTCGGCTATGGCAAGGTTGCGCCTGCCCATGTGGTACTTTGAGGTAATGGGCGTAAACACTTCAGCGACAAGCCATATGGTGGATCGGCCGCCGATTATTTTTTGGGTTCAGCAAGTCAATTTTCTTTTGGCACTGTAGTTCTCTTTATATACGTAAAGATTGAAATAATGCAATTAAAGCATATTTTTGGCGATCAAAAACAAACATACCCATGAGTGAGCTACCAAAGAATAACCCCGACAATACCTCGAGAAAATCGAACAGGACCTTGATCTACGTTGTGGTAGGGTTGGCTGTGCTGTTGGTTGCGGCCATAGTAATAAACATAGTGCGTGAAAATAACTTGAAAGAACGCGACCGCGAACTGATGGTGGCCTATGACCGGCTCGACAGCATAGGCACGGAGCTGAATGATAAAATAGTGGAAATACGTCGGCTTGGGGGCAATGTGGAAGAACTAGAGCAGGCCAGGCAGCAGCTCGAACAGGAGAAAGAGCAGCTAAAAGATGCCAGTGTGCGTACCGATAAGCAACTGCGTGCTTTTCGCAACAGGCTGGAGGGCTACAAAGAGCTGCTGGTGATGAAAGATGCCGAAATCGCCGAGTTAAAAACCATCAACGAGGAGCTGCTGAGCGAAAACACTGTGCTGAAAACAGAAAAGAACGAGCTGAACCAAACACTACAGGAGGCGCAAATAACACAGGAAAAATTGTCGGAAAAAGTACAGCTCGCTTCGCGGCTGGAGGCGGAAAATATTAAAGTAGCCGCCGTAACTGACAAAGGCAAAGAGCGGGAAGACGAATTTCGCGCCAGGCAAATCGACAAGCTGAAGGTGGAATTCAACATAGCCAAAAACGACGTAGCGCCTGTACAAGGCAAAGAAATACTGATGCGCATCATCGACGACAACGACAACGTGCTCTTCGATGTGGCGCGCGGGTCGGGCACCTTCATGCTCGACGGCAAAGAGACCTTCTACACCGCCAAGCAGGAGATACTGTTCGACAACTCTCAGCAAAAAGTGTCTTTTGTTTACGACAAGGGAAGTGAGTATGCCGAAGGCCGCTACACCATGGAGATATATACCGACAGCTATCTGATGGGCAGCAAGTCTTTCCGGGTCAAATAAGCAGGCCTTGTGTCTGGGGGCTGTACAAAGGCCTGTGCTGTATTTTTCTGCGAAAGCGGTATTTTCTATGTCGTTTTATTCATCTATCTTTGCAGCCCGAAATCTAAATCTTTAAAAAAATAACATGGCTTTACAAGATTACGAGACGGTATTCATCCTTACTCCCGTTTTGTCTGATGTTCAGATGAAGGATACCGTCGACAAGTTTAGGCAAGTGCTCATCGACAAAGGTGCAGAGCTTGTACACGAGGAAACATGGGGTTTGAAAAAACTCGCTTACCCGATCCAGCAAAAAACCACAGGTTTTTATGGTTTATTCGAGTTCAGAGCTGAGCCTACTTTGGTCGATGCCCTGGAGATAGAATATCGTCGCGATGAAAAAGTGCTGCGCTTTATGACCACCAAGCTCGACAAGTGGGCATTGGAATACAATGTGAAGCGTCGCAACGGCGAATTCAATAAAAAGGAAAAAAGTAGCGAAGAACCCAAAACTGAGACAGCGAAATGACACTCCAAAACGAACCGATCAATAGGGATCAGACCCAAAAAAGGAAAAAGTATTGCCGGTTTAAGAAAAACGGCATTAAGTATATCGACTACAAAGACGCCAACTTTCTTTTGAAATTTGTGAATGAGCAAGGCAAGATTTTGCCACGGCGCATCACAGGTACCAGTGTGAAGTTTCAGAAAAAAGTGGCCCTGGCAGTAAAAAGAGCACGCCACATCGGCCTGCTGCCATACGTAACCGATTCGTTGAAATAATTTAAGCAATTGCGCAAATGGATGTTATATTAAAACAAGATATACGCGGACTGGGCTATAAAAACGACGTAGTGGCTGTGAAGCCGGGCTATGGCCGCAACTACCTCATTCCGCAGGGCTTTGCAATCATTGCCAATCGCTCTAACCTGAAAATGATTGAGGAGAATGTGCGCCAGGCGGCTCACAAAGCTGAAAAAGTAAAAAGCGATGCCCAGGAAATTGCCGACAACATCGGCGACACTACCCTGGAGATAGGTGCAAAAGTGGGTGAGTCAGGTAAAATATTCGGAGCAGTGACCACACTGCAAATAGCCGATACCCTGCGCGAAAAAGGATTTGAGGTAGATCGACGGCAGATATCTTTCCCTGTTCAGCCCAAAGAGGTGGGAGAGTATGTGGCCATCATAGACCTGCACAAGGAAGTGAAGAAAGAAGTGAAGTTCAATGTGGTGGGCGAATAGCTGAACCAATACGAATTACCAATAAAGAGCCTGTCCTAATTTGCGGATGGGCTTTTTTTTGCCTTATTATTTTTCAATTGATGCAACAATCAAGAGGCTCGCACTGTCAGCGATGCGCTGGCGACGAATTGATGATCGGCGTTTGCATCGCTCCACTATTATGTAGTACATATAAAAAATCTTCATAGCTTTGCCGCACACTTTTTACCATTATCGATACACACATGAAGGCATACATAGCGATCGCCCTCGGCGAGCGGGAGACAAAGTCACTAAAATCCAACGCGGGACACCATGCGCTTACCTTCGGGCAAGAACTAAGTGCTGAGGAGCAAAAGGCACATTTTCTTCAATCGGAAATAGCGTTTGGCAATGTACCAGCCGGGTGGCTTGCAGAGGCCAAGGCATTGCGTTGGCTTCAGTTGGAGTCTGTCGGCTTTGGGGAGTATCAACGTATAGAAGTAAGCAACGCACTCAAAATCACCAATCTGCGCGGCATGTTTTCCGTGCCTGTCGTAGAGTCGGTGATTGGCGGTATTTTGGCCATTTTCAGAGGCATTGATGAGTTGAGCCGTTGTCGTATGGAAAAAGAGTGGCGCAAGGATGCTATTCGTGCCAGATTGCGCACACTGCATGGTGCCAGGGCCATCATAATAGGCGGAGGCTCCATCGGCAACTTGCTGAAGGAAAGGCTCAAATGCCTGGGTACCGAGGTGGTGATGATGGACAAATACAATATGGAGGCACAATTGCGCAGCACGGAGGCGCTGGATGAACAACTGCCTGAAGCCGATGTGGTGGTGAGCTGTCTGCCGGAAACGGCGGAGACCAAGCTGTTCTTTGACCGTACCCGGCTGCAAAAGCTGCACAGTGGTGCCGTGTTCGTCAATGTCGGCCGCGGCTCTGTGGTAGATGAAACAGTACTCATCGACTTGCTGCAGGAAAAGAAAATTGGCGGCTGCGTGCTGGATGTGACCAATGTGGAGCCGTTGCCGGCCGAGAGCCCCCTCTGGGAATGCGGCAACTGCATACTTACCCAGCACACCGGCGGCGGCAGCACGGACGAGTTGCTGCACAAAGTGGAGGTATTTCTCAAAAATCTGGCCCGCTACGAGCATGGCGATCAACTGGAAAATGTTGTGGATTTGAAAAGAGGCTTCTGACATGTCAAAAATAAAAGAAATAAGGCCGGTACTGCTCAGCGCACCCTATGCCGATCCCGATACCAATCTGGAGGTACAGCTGCATCTGCCTAACCAATACCGCACGTGTGGCCTGGTGGAAATTACGCTGGAAAATGGCATACGCGGGCTTGGTGAAGGCTATCTGGCCGTATTTGCTCCGCGTGTTTTTGAGCAGATCATCCTGATGATGCGCCCGCACCTGCTGGGCCGCGATGTGCGCGATTTCAATCAAATCTATCGCGACATGTTGCTCGTCACGGGCTATTGGAGCATGCAAGGTGCCGCCATGCATGCCGTAAGTGCCATTGAGATAGCCCTGCAAGATTGCCGGGCACGCCTCATGGAAGTGCCCGTGTACAAAATGCTGGGCGGCAGTGATGGTGTGCGACTGACGCTGTATGGCAGTGGGGGCGATTCTACCGGTCCGTTACCCATGGCCAAAGAACTGGACTATCTGCAGTCGCTGGGCATACAGTATTTTAAGATACGCGCAAGAAAGCACCAGGTAGATAAGGCGGTGTGGTGCATGAGGGAAGGTAAAAAACGCGGCATCAGTATAGCCATAGACATGACCCAAAACCTGCAAAATCCCGGTCAGTCGGTTTCCGATGTTGTTCATTTTGTACACAGCGTATGCGACAAGAGTAGCCTGGAAATATTCTTTGTAGAGGAAGTGCTGGGGCCTGCCAATGTAAAGGATTATCCGCTTTTGCGGCAGAAGCTGAACACTAAAATAGCCGGGGGTGAAATAGTCACTACAGCAGCGGAGCTGTGCGAGCGCATTGAGCACGGCATGTATGACATTGCACAACCCGACGCCACCGTGATGGGCGGCATCGGGCCTGTGGTGCAGGTTTTCGACGCTGCCCGACGCAAAGCCACCGATGTGGTGGTGCACTGCTGGGGTGGCCCGGTAGGCATGATGGCCAACTACCACGCTGCTGTGGCCGGAGGAGGCACGTTGACGGAGTGGCCCATGCCCGCTTATCCGCTTCGCACAGCCATGGTGGAGCAGCTCTGGCAAGTAGAAGATGGCAAGCTGACCTTACCGGATGTACCAGGGCTTGGCGTGGCACTCAGCCCTGAAATAGAACGGGAATATGCCTTCAGGGAAGATGCTGTGTACCAATGCCTGGTAGATGGCTCTAAAATAGCAGAGGCCGATTGGCGGTGATCATTGCTGAAGTGATGTCGGGTGCATGTTGATGGCGCTGTTCCAAAGCTTTTCAGTCAGTATTTTCTTCACGTTACCTGCGTGCGTGAACAGTGGCTTGAAAAAAATCATTTAGTTTCGCGTTAGTACCTTGTCGGAAGCGACAGGCTTTAGACACTTTTTGGTTCATTAACAACCGTGCAGCATGACGAATCAGCGCAATAAACTTTGGCAAAAAGACACAGACGTATCGCGCGAAATAGAACAGTTTACGGTTGGCCTCGACCGCGAGTTGGATATCCATCTGGCGCCATACGATGTGATCGGCTCCATGGCCCACGTGCGTATGCTCGAGGCCATCGGCCTGATCAGCCGCGAAGAGCTCCTCATACTTTTGCCTGCGCTGCGCGATATATATAATGAAATAATAAAGGGGGAATTTACCATTGAAGAGGGAGTGGAAGATGTGCACTCTCAGGTAGAGCTGTTACTCACCCGCCGGCTGGGCGCTGTGGGCAAGAAAATTCATGCTGGCCGCTCGCGCAACGACCAGGTATTGCTCGATCTTAAGCTCTTCATGCGCAGCGAAATCCGCACTTTGACGGAAGAGGTAAAAGCACTGTTTGAGCATCTGCAAAAGCTGAGTGAGGAGCATAAAAATGTGCTGATGCCGGGTTATACCCATTTGCAGGTGGCTATGCCGTCGTCATTCGGGCTTTGGTTTGGCGCCTATGCCGAAAGCCTGGCCGATGATCTGGCCATACTTAAAGGCGCCTTTGATATTGTAAACAGAAACCCACTGGGCTCAGCCGCCGGATACGGCTCCTCTTTTCCGCTCGACCGCCAGCTGACCACCGAGCTGCTGGGGTTCGAATCGATGAACTACAACGTGATATACGCTCAAATGGGGCGTGGAAAAGCAGAGAAAATACTGGCCAATAGCTTTGGCATATTCGCCGACACCCTTGGCAGATTTGCCATGGATGTGTGCTTGTATATGGGTCAGGATTTTGGCTTCCTGCGCTTTCCCGATGCATACACCACCGGCAGCAGCATCATGCCACATAAGAAAAATCCGGATGTGTTTGAGCTGATCCGGGCGCGCAGCAATCAGTTGAAAGCCCTGCCCAATGAAATAAGCCTGATCACCGCCAACCTGCCCACCGGCTATCACCGCGACTTGCAAATCATTAAAGAGCATTTTATTCCCGCGTTTGCCAGCCTGCGCTCTTGCCTGCACATGACCCGCTTCATGCTCGAAAAAGTGCAGGTAAACGACGGGTTGCTCAACCAGGAAAAATATCAATATCTGTTCACCGTAGAGCAGGTGAATAAGCTGGTGCTTCAGGGCACGCCATTTCGCGAGGCATATATGGAGGTGGGCCGTCTGGTAGAAGAAGGGCTTTACACGCCAGAAACCCAAGTTGCCCATACCCACATGGGCAGCATAGGCAACCTGGCCACCGAGCAGGTTCGCGATCGATTTGAAAAAATTTACACCTCTTTTTCAAGTGCTTTTGAATACATCGACCAACAAGTGAATGATTTGGTGAAGGCGGGGAATGGTGATGTCTAGAGAGAATTTTACAAGCCAGCATGGATGAATGGCAAAAGCATTGGAAGGTGAAAACATGCCTTGCTATTTTTTGCTTTCAATGATTGACGTCGACATTGTGATACTGCATTTGTCTTTATTAAATTGCTCTCAATGCGTGCTGCATTGGGCCACACTACACCATGAAGAAAGTCTTTGAGAATGTTCAACAGAAGTTTTTGCTGCTGGTAAAGAGCAAGTTGCCGCCCAATATCTCTTTTGTGGAATCTCTGGCTGAAGATTTAAGCATAAGCACAGACAGCGCCTACCGGCGGTTGCGCGGCGATACGGAGCTTTCCTTCAAAGAACTCAAGCTGCTCTGCACCAAATACGATGTGTCGCTGGATGGCCTCCTTTCGGGCAGCAACAGCACAGTGCCGTTTCAATTCCGGGCCATCGATCATAAGACATTCCATTTCGATGATTTTCTGCTCTCTTTGCAGCACAACCTGGCCACCATGAAAGGCTTTAAAGCCCGGGAGCTCATTTATTCTGCCAAAGACATACCCATATTTTATTTTTTCATTCACCCCAGACTGGCCGCTTTCAAGATTTTCTTCTGGAAGAAATACATTCTCAATTTTCCAGAATATAAAGACAGCAGGTTTTCACATCGTGAAATTTCACGCGAAACCGTAGCGCTGGCCCAGAGCATTTGGGAGCAATATATCGACATACAAAGCCTGGAAATATGGAGCGGCGATACCATACGCATCACACTGAAGCAAATCGAGTATTGCCGCACTGCGGGGCTTTTTCACGATGAGGAAGAGTGGGCCATGCTGCTCAATGAGCTCAGAAGTATTGTGAGCCTTGTAGAGCGTATGGCAGAAAAGGGGCATAAACTGGCCGGATTGAAAGAGCAAGGCGCGCAAAGGGCAGCTTTTCAATTGTACTACAACGACCTCTACCTCAATGAAAACATGGTCTTCTTCAAGATGGACGACCTCTGTGTAGCCCACATCAACTTCAACGTGCTCAATATACTCACCACCACCGATCCGGCCTTTTGCACCCATGCCCAGCACGTGCTCGATGGCCTGAAAGGCAGAGCTCAGGCATTTGACAGAGAAAACACGGATTTGCGAGAGGCTTTCTTCAGCAACATGTATAAGCAAATCGAACGATTGCAGCTTCAGCAGCGCTAATATCTGAAGGCCCTTACCAGGTTCTATTCTTCATAAATTCATCCAGCTCCGCGCGGTCCATCGGTAGTTTGTCCGGATTGTTATCTATCCATTTCAAAAAATCACCCTTTATTTCTTCCGACCATTTGCCATCGATTTGGCCGGGTGTATATTTTCCCTCTTTCAGCCGAGCATGACCAAATGTGTCGCGCAAAGCAATAAATTCCGCATTGATCACCACTTTCTCCAGCAAATGCGGAGGAATAAAAATTACTCCTTCCCTTTTGGCCAGCACCACATCACCAGGAAAGACGGTGGCCCTGCCAATCCGTAAAGGTACATTGATGCCTGTCATCATCATTTCATTGATAAATGAAGGATCCCAATCGCGCACAAATGCATTAAAGCCTTCAATCTTCGAAAGCCCTTCCAGATCGCGGGCAGCACCGTCAAATACTACACCGGTCTTCGTTCTGGCATAGATGGCATTGCCCAGGTTGTCGCCGATCAGCGTGCCGTCCACCACTTTGCCAAAGCCATCGGCTACATATACATCGCCGGGCTGCAGCATGTCGATCGGCCAGGAGTTGGATGCGCCTATATGTCCTTCATCGTGACCTTTTTGTAGCAGACGCTGATTGAACTCAGGTCGCAAGGGCATGTACTGTGCGGTGAGCGCACGACCTACGAAAGGTTCATCATCATGCAGCATTTTCCAATTGCCTTCGAACTGATTGTGATAGCCTTCATTGCGCAGCACGCCCCAGGCTTCTTCTATGGATATGTTTTTGAGCCTGGCGAGCAGGGCATCGGAAACAACGGGCCGCCCGTCTTCGCTGCGTTCACCGGCCCATTCCTGCGTGTAAAATTGTAATAAATCCGCCCCGGGCGTTATCTGGGCGGCGCCGGCAGTCGCTTTCAGAAGAAAAACAATGCACAGAAGTTTCAGCAATTTCATACGTGTAGGTTTTAATGAGTGAGTTATTTTGGATCAGGGTGTTGTTGGTCGGGTATTTTCTTTCCGCGCCACCAGGTGGCCAACGAGGAGCCGGTGATGTTCATGAGCGGCCCGAATACGGCCGGCGCTAAACCAACTGTGGCTACCTTGCCCATCTGTAGGGCTATGCCAGAGGCCAGTCCGCCATTTTGCATACCCACCTCCAGGGCTATGGTGCGGCAAGAGCGCTCATCGAGGCCCAGTAGTCTGCTGCCAAAGTAGCCAAGTGTGTAGCCCGATATGTTGTGCAGCAGGCAGGCAAGAATCAATAACAGGCCCATTTGCAGCAGGCTGTCGCGGCCATTTGCCGTAATGATGGTGATGATGATGGCGATACCTGCCATAGAAATAAATGCCAATGCCTTGTCGAGAAATTCTTTGCTGCCCCCGGCCCACAGTCTAAAGAAATAACCGCCGGCCAAAGGCAAAAGAAAAAACCAGAATAAGTTTGAAAAAAATTGGAGGGTGGCTGCATGCAAGGTGGCGCTGCTGGTGGTGTAGAATATGATATTTTTTACCGATATAATGATGACATAGGCCAGTGCCTGAAGCACCTTGCCCCTGGTGCTAGCCGTGCCGTATGCCACGGCATGAAACATAAGACCCGCCACTATAGGCAGTATCACCATGTCTACAATGCCCAGCATCATATCCCAAAAGTCTATGGCGACAAACTGGCCGGCCAACAGTTGCATGAGTGCCGGGGTAATGAGTGGGGCCAAAAGCGTAGCGATGGCCGTGAGCGTGACCGATAGCGGCAGGTTAGCCCGGGCGATAAAAGACATGACATTGGATGCCAGCCCACTGGGCGAAGAGCCTACCAGCACTATACCGGCCGCGACCTCCGGTGCAAAATCGAAAGCAAGCGCCAGGCCTATGCCTACTATGGGCATGATGGTAAACTGACAAACTACACCAATGATCACACCTTTAGGCATTTTGATGACGGCGGCAAAATCCTGCACGCTCAGTTGCGAACCCATGCCAAACATGATGATCTGCAGCAATGGCACGATCAGGAATTTTAACTCGAAGCCTCCCACACGAGTGAAAAACGCCGGGTAATACATGGCCGCGGCCACGGCGGCAAATATCCAAAGTGTATACGTAAAGCTGCGCACCGCCTCGACACGCCGTATGCCTAAGGCCAGGGCTATAAAAAAAACAACCAGCAGAAGCCCGCTCGCATAATCGGGAAAGAAAAACGATGTGACAAAAAAAGCCAGGGCACAAAAACCGGCAAGCAGCAGCAAGAGGGTGTAAAAAGTATTTTTTTTGAGCATTGAGTGTTTAAGGATAGGGAAAAAAATCAGGGCCTTGGCCTCCGCACATTCAAAGTCAGTAAATATATTTTATATTTTCAAATCAATATTGGCCCGTGCCAAGTCTCTACCACCTAAATACCAAATCATGAAAAGACCTATAAAGGAAAGTAAAACGCCTAAACACACTACAGCCACCGGGCACGCCACATCCCGGCGTGGGTTCATCCAAAAGGCCGCTGTTGGTGGTCTTGGGCTGGGTTATATGTTTGAAGGCCACGCAGAACAGGAGCTGGAGTACGTGACCCAGAAAGTGAACAGAAACTCACGCCCTTCCGAGCTTAAAATTACCGATCTCAGGATAGCGTATACCAGCAAAGCGCCCATCATCAAGATCGACACCAACCAGGGTATTTATGGCCTTGGCGAGGTGCGCGACCACGGCAGCCCCAAATATGCACTCTTTCTTAAAAGCCGCCTGCTGGGCAAAAACCCGGGAAATGTAGAACAGCTCTTCAAGCTCATCAGGCAGTATGGCGGCCATGGCAGAATGGGTGGCGGTGTGTCTGGTGTAGAGATGGCCCTCTGGGACCTGGCCGGCAAAGCCTACGGCGTGCCGGTGTACCAACTGCTGGGTGGCCGGTATCGCGACAAAATACGGCTGTACGCCGATACACCCGCTTCTTCCGATCCGGAGGTATACGCCCAACGCATGAAAAGCCGCATAGAAAAGGGGTTCACCTTTCTAAAGATGGACTTTGGCATACAGCTCATCAAAGACATACCGGGTGCGCTGGTAGGCGCCGATGTTTGGGATTTCAAGAAACAATGGAGCGAAGAGCCGGGCGAGTATGGCATGACCAAGCACCCTTTTACGCGTGTTCAAATCACTGACCTCGGGCTCGATAAGCTCGTGGAATACGTACACACCGTGCGCGAGTTGGTCGGTTATGACATACCGCTTTCAGCCGATCATTTCGGTCATTTCGATGTGAACGCAGCCATACGTCTGGGCAATGCTCTTGAAAAATATCAACTGGCCTGGCTCGAAGACTTGATCCCCTGGACATTCACCGACCAGTGGAAGCAAATCACTCATGCCATCAATACACCTACCCTCACCGGTGAGGACATCTACCTGCTCGATGGCTTCAAAGCCCTCATCGATCAGCAGGCAGTAGACATGGTGCATCCAGACCTGGCCTCCGCAGGCGGTATACTGGAAACGAAAAAGATAGGCGACTACGCAGAGCAGCAGGGCATAGCCATGGCTTTGCATTTTGCCGGCACGCCCATTTCACTGATGGCCAACGTGCACTCGGCCGCCGCCACAGAAAATTTCGTGGCGCTGGAGCACCACGATGTGGACACAGCATGGTGGGAAGATTTGGTAAAGGGCATAGAAAAACCCATCGTACAAAATGGCTATGTGAAGGTACCTGAAACTCCAGGTTTGGGCGTTGACCTGAACGAGGAGGTGATCAAAGAGCATCTGCGCGGAGGAGAGAAATATTTTGCACCGACCAACGAGTGGGACCAGGATCAGTCGTGGGACCGCACATGGAGCTAATTTCTATACCATGATCGTGGTTCTGTGGCGCGGGAAATGCGAATACCTTTGATTTAAATATTTATTAACAGTGAGCATGCATCGAAGAAGTTTTATTAAAACCACAGCCGCCGGTATTTCATTGGCCGCATTTCCAAACATAATTTTGGCCAAACAACAGCCCGTATATCGCACGGCGCTTATAGGCAGTGGCTGGTGGGGCATGAACATACTGAATGAAGCCGTAGCTGCAGGCCGCTCCAGGGTAGTGGCGCTTTGTGATGTAGATCAGAACCAATTAAAGCCTGCCGCCGCTCATATTGAGCAATCTACCGGCCACCGACCGAAATTATACACTGACTATCGCGAACTGCTGGAACGGGAAAAGCCGGATATCACCATAGTGGCCACACCCGACCACTGGCATGCGTTGCCGGCCATTCATGCCATGCAAATGGGCTCGCATGTGTATGTAGAAAAACCCATAAGCCACACCATAGATGAAGGCAGGGCCATGGTGGCCGCTCAGCAAAAATATGATGTTCGCGTGCAGGTAGGCCTGCATCGGCATGTAGCGCCACATAATATTTCAGGAATGGAATTTTT
This sequence comes from uncultured Roseivirgaceae bacterium, assembly GCA_964596645.1. GTDB lineage: Bacteria > Bacteroidota > Bacteroidia > Cytophagales > Cyclobacteriaceae > CAVQEK01. The sequence goes on along the minus strand of CAZQVB010000017.1, from coordinate 944 downwards.
GCGCTCGGGGCAGGTGGGCGATATCCATCTGGTAAAAGCCTTTGTGAACTACAACACCACCAAGCCGGTGCTGCAGCCCAATGCAGAGGTGCCGGCAGGTCTCGATTGGGATTTCTGGCTGGGGCCTGCACCTAAGCGTGCTTTCAATCCTGTCATTCATCCCAAAGGCTTCCGCAATTTTCTCGACTATGCCAATGGCACCTGCGGCGATTGGGGGGTGCACTGGTTCGACCAGATACTGTGGTGGTCGGAGGAAAAGCATCCGAAAAGAATCCACTCCAGCGGGGGTCACCTCTACCCGCAGAGCATCACCGATGCCCCCGATTATCAGGTGGCGACTTTCGAATTTGAAAATTTTACCGCCACCTGGGAACACAGAAGGCTCGGCGGCCACCGCAATGAGGAGCACAACCTGGGTGTATATTTTTATGGCACCAAAGGCATCTTTCATATGGGCTGGCGCGACGGTTGGACGTTCTATCCCAACGACAGCAACGCAGCCATTGTGCATCAGGAGCATACCTTGCACATGCCCGATCATCAAAACATACCTGAGCTTTGGGCCGATTTTCTGATGGCCATAGCCGAAAACAGGCCACCGGCAGCGGATCTGCAAAATTCTCACTATGCTACCAATATGAGCCTGCTTGCTATGATCGCCTGGAAGGTGGGCCGCAGCATACGCTGGGACGGAGAGCGACAGCAAATTGTAGATGATCCCGAGGCAGCAGCACTCATGCGCAGACCGTACAGAGCCCCGTGGATATACCCGGAGATTGCGAAGGTTTGAGAGGATAAAGCGAGTAATTGAGGTGGGGATAGGTGCCTTGGTTTATCACCGGAGAAGCTTTCACTTGCCCATGCTCGTGTCCTAAGTTTGTGTACTCCTCAAGGTTAGCAATGTCCCCCGCTGGCGGGGGTAGGGGGTGGAGCTTTGCTTGTCT
>CAZQVB010000016.1:86923-103970 GCA_964596645.1 uncultured Roseivirgaceae bacterium | reverse complement strand
CCTTGCCGGGCCGGGTGTATTCGTACACTTCCACACTAAAGCGGTAGAGCCCCTCAGGCAGCCGCGTGCCGTTGCGCACAAACTGGCCTGCCTCTATGCCCTGGAAGACCATATGCCCGGGGCGGAAGTAGTCGGCCAACTCGTAGCCCTCGAGCAGCAGCTGCCGACCGCCATCGAGGTAGAAGGGCTCGCCGCGGTAGTCGGGCGCGGTGGCGATGCGCAGGCCGGGGGCCTCCAGCACAAAGCGCAGGCCGACTTCCAGGCCGCTTTTGCTCAGGTCGAGCAGGGTGAGGCTGAGGCGCAGGCGGTCGGAGGCAGGCGAGGTGTAGTCGCTCAGGTAGATGCTGTAGGGCGGCTGCACTTGCAGGCGGGCGTCTACCGGGGCTATTTGGGCCTGGGTGGGGCCGGCCAGTACAATTAGCATGAGCGCCACCATGCTGGCGACCATTCCTTTAAGGAAGACCGGCCACCGGAGGAGCGTTGTGGTGTATGGGTTAAAATGAATATGCATAGGTCATCCGAATGGTCAGTTCTGAAAATCTGGGCATCGTGGCGCCAGGCACATTTCGGTGTGTAAAGGCCGTGCTCAGGTTGAAGCGGTGGCGCTCGGTCAGGTAGCGCTTTTTCTCCTGTGTGCTTTCTTTCTTCTCTACCGCGCCCTTCACCGTTCTGGTCTTTTCCTTCCGGAGCGACAGTGCCTCTGGCAGGTCCATGCCTGTAAGGGCAGATGTTTCGTCTATGTAGCCCTTGTCCCTGGTTACCTTTTCCTTTTCGGCGCTCTGCCGGCTTTTCTCGCTGTTGCGCCATTGGTCGGTTTTCTCTCTTTTGTGCTTGCTCTGGAAGCTGAGGTTCCAGCGCAGGCTGTAGATGTGGGACGCCGGCTTTTCGTCTTGCCGGCCGCTGTTGTACGACAGGGCCCAGGTGCTGTTGAGCTGCTTGTCCATCCAGCCCTTGCCCACGCTCAGGCTGGGGCCCAGCGATGTGGAGCTGTTGGTGCTGTAGCGTTGCACGTAGCTGTTTACCGAGGCCGAGAAGTTGACAGCCCTGTCGGGAAGGCTAAGCCCATAGCTCAAGGTGTGGGACAGGAAGGTGCTGCCGGGATTTTGATCGCTGCCGTGCCCGCTAAAGCCCGACACCTGCAGGGCGGCATTGAAGGCCAGGTGCTGTGGCAGTTGCGGGCTGCCAAGCTGGTAGCTGGCCGAGAGTCCCCCGCTCTGGTTGATCTGCCGGTAGTTCAGCGTGTCTACCTCGTCCAGATATTCGTAATCGGCACTGGGGCGCACGTTGGTGAAGGCGGTAAAATTGGAATAGGTGGCGCTGAGATTGAGGCGCTGACTGGCCTGATAGCTGCTGTTAAGGGCGCTCACCCAACGGCTGGTGGTGTTGGTTTCGGTATTCTGAAGGTTGTTCTTTTCCAGCCCCAGCTGTGTGTCCAGTTGCAGCCGGCCGTTGAGCAATGTGGCCAGGCCGCCCAGCAGATATTTTTGCAGGTCATTGTTGAAAAAATAGCCCCCGAGAGTTTCGTAGCCGGGGTCTACATGCTCCAGGCCCAGCGAAAGTCCGTAGCCCTTTCCGGTGTAGTTGAGGTTGGTTTTGTACACAAAAAACTGCTGGCTGGTCAGTCGCTTTTGTACGCTGTTGCTGATGTCGCGGTGCAGCAGGCTGTAGGCCAGCTCGCCGTCCAGGGTAAATTTTCCCAGTAGCTGTTTCACAAAACCGGCGCTGAGAGCGGTATTTTGTTTTGGGGCGTTTTCTTCGGTGTGCAGCGCTTCCGGCAGTGAGCCCACATCATCCTTGCCGTTAAAAAAGGTGGCGTACACCCTGTCGATACCCCAGGCATACTCCAGGGCTCCTGCCATACCCATACGCCGGTAGGCAGCAGCATACTGCCGGTCGTCGATCGTGTCGGGCACAATGGCTTTTTTAAGTTCCCCATAGGCCATATCCACCTTCCACTTGCCGGGTGTGAGCGATACCGAAGCACCCCCAAGCCGGTGGCCGGCCATGGTGTAGGGGCTGTAGTTTACGCTGTGGCTGCCTATGCGCGTGGCCACCCACTTGTAGCGGGGGGCAAAGCTGAAATTGTTGAAGGGCTGGGCATAGCTGAGCTTGCGGTTGGTATAGCTGAACGACAGCGGGGCCGACTGGCCGAAGAGGCTGATGTTGACGTTGCCGCTGGCATACAGGGAAAAACCTTCGCGGCTGGAAGCTGCACCAAAGCTGCTGTAATACACATTGGCCAGGCTAATGCTGCCGCCCGTGAGCTCAAAGGGCTTGCTGGTGAAGATGCCCTCCACATCCTGCGCCCGCAGTGCCGGTGCCAGGCCCAGGAAAAGCAACAATATGGTGGCGTGGCGCAACATCAACGTACGATCACTTTCAGTGTTTTTCGGGCATTTTTGCTCACGGCCATCAACACGTAGGTGCCCGGCTCCAGCACGGTATTTTCCACGGAAAAGTTGTAGGTGATTTTGGGATCCTCATCGATGCCACGCCAGCGCTCTTTGCCCTGCATGTCGTACAGGAACAGCGCCACCGGCTCCGGCTTGTACATGCCGATCTCGATGTCGAAGCGTCCGTCGCTGGGGTTGGGCATCACCACGAAGCGTTCTATGCCTTTCGGCCCAAAGATATCGTCGCCCAGCAGCTCGGGTGCCTGGCCGGCGGCAAAGTAGCTGAAGGTCTTGGTGGTGTAGGTCATGCAGCTGTCTTTATAGGCATACATCCCCACCTGATACTCGCCCGGCACGGAAGCCGATATGAGCGGGTCGCCCAGTGTATCGATGGTGACGGCGAGCCCTTCGGAAAAATCCCAAAAAACCGAGTCGGGCCTGGGGCGGCTGATCTCTTTGAGGTAAATGGTATCGCCCACCTCTACCCAGGAGGCGCCCAGGAAAGAGGCCATAAAATCTACTTTGAGCACTGCCACCTCAAAAGCCTCGGTGTTCGTACAGCCGTTGGGCCGGATGGCCGACACCGTATACTGGCCGGCGTCTCGCAAGATCACATCCGGGGTATAGGCATAAAATCCATTATTTGATTCCCATGCAAATACCACATCATTTTCAGGGTAATGGGCCCTCGCCTTGTAGGGCTGGTCGTTGCAGAGCCTGAAATAATCGGGGAAGTGAAAGGGTGGTGGTTCATGAATGCTGACCGTATCGTAGGCATGGCAGCCTTTATCGTCCACCACCTGTACTGAAACCGTGTCGGGTGCAGGTATGGGCCACTGCTGAGCATTGCCTGAAAGATCGTGATTGTTGCTCTGCCATAGCAAACGGTAGGGCAGCGATCCGCCGCTGATGTTGGCCCTTACCATGCCGTCGGCGGCGCCCCGGCAAGAAATATCCGTAGCATCCAGCGAAACCAGCAGCTCCTGGGCCAGCGGCACAATGTCGATGGCAAAATCCGCTTTACAAAGCGCGTCGTCCTCCACATCCAGCACATAACGGCCCTCTATCAGTTTTGTGTACCGGGTGTCTGGCTCCGTGCCGGCGTATTCCGTGAGCGTACCGTTGCGCGACCACTGCCAGCGATAGCCCCCGGTGCCGCCGGAGAGAAAGCCGGAAATTTCGCCGGTAGGCTGACCATAGCAGTCTATGTCTTTTTTTACATAGTCGAACCGGATGGGCTCCGGCGCGGTGATGATCAGCGTTTTGCCTACCGCTTCGCTACAGCCCGCATTCCGCGAAAGCGAAACCGTATACGTGCCCTCGGTGAGGCTGTCGATGGTGAAGGTTGCATTGTCTTCTACCAGGCGTGTAAAAGTGTTGATGCCCCTCGTGTCGGTAAAATGAAAGCGTGCTTTCTTCCCTTCCCAGCTGATGCTTATCTGCCCTTCCCGGTCGCCATAGCAGGCATTGTGCTGAAGCACGGAAGCATTGAGGGCCAAAGGCTCCACAGGGTCTATCTGAAACTTTTGGTAAAAACCCGGACAGGAAGGCCGCATGGCATCGGTCACCCACACTTCATAAGCACCATCGCTCAGGGTATCAATTTCCAAATCGGCCTGCTTATAATATTTTTTGTCGAGGTAGGATGCGCTGTTTTTGTGCACCAGAATATTAAACACGTCGGAACCGCCCTGCATCTGCCCTATTTTCAGCTTGTTTATGGGTGGATCGAGGCAGAGCAGAGAATCGTGGGTAACGGTGGCCAGGGCCCGGGTAGGCTCGGTAATGTGGGCAGTGATGGTGTCGGCATCCTCCGGACAGGCCACGTTGTCGACGGATCGCGGCAGGGTGACAAACTGATATTTGCCTGGTGCCAATCCAGTAACACTTTCATCCAGCGAATTGAACACCGCCCCATTGTGTAGCCAGGCAAGATCGTAGCTCCGGCCAAAATCGTTTACTATGGCGACCATAGCCGCATCCGCAGAATCCTTACAGGAGATGGGCGATACATTCAGGGATACGGCCATCTTGGGCGGGCGAGCCACCGTGACCATTGTCGAGGTCTGGTCGGCGCAGGCGCCAGACCGGCGGAGCACCACGGTATAATCGCCTGAGGGAAGCTGCTGAAAGCGCCAGGGGTTGCCTGCCGCAGCAGAAGGCACTTCCTTCGAGGTGCTGTCGTAAAGCAATACCCGGGCCTCAGTAAAAGACTCCGGATATTGCACGCTTATCTGACCCTGCTTTCCCTCCGTGCACAGGTTGTCTGTGGTGCTTACGGCATCAATGGTCATGGCCGGCAGCGGATTGAGTTGAAGAGGCGAGTCTACTCCTGGGCAACCTGCGGCACTGCTGTCGGTCACGTGCACAATAAAATTACCGGGCCTGCCCACCTGCAGCAATGCCGAAGCAGCCTGTGTGAGTTGCGATGCCACCAGGGCATTTTTTTCATCCAGTATCCGGATGTGGTAGGTGGTGTTTTCGAGTCCGCCCTCAATGCCCTGCACCGATACCACAGCCTGGTAGCCGGCATTGCAGGTGGCAGGGTTGATGGTGGGCGGCTGTGCACTGACACGAGTGGGGCGAATAAAGTCGAGGTTGAGAATATAAGGCGATGAGCAGGTTTGGCCAAGGTGTTGCTGCGCTGTTGCTAGAGCGCAGCAGATCACCAAAAGAAGTTCAACGCCTCGTTGGGTAGCCGCACCGTAGAAAAAGTGTTTTAGGCGTAATATGTAAATAATATTGACAAGAGGGTGCGCAAGGTCATGGCACTATTCAACGGTGTAGCCACCAAGAATTATCTGAACTGATTTCTGGCTTTGGAGAAAATCAAAAAGTCTACCGAGCGAATGCCGTCGCTAGCCGCACTTGCCTTAGCCTCCAACACGGTGTGGTTCACATTTAAGGAAACGGTGCTGGGCAATATGCTATTTAGAACTTAGCCAACCTCTCCAAATATTATTTAGAATAGCGCTCAATCATTATTTTCAGATAAAACTTAAAAATAACTATTCTAAGCTGAGGGTATTATATATCCACAACAAGAATACCGAAATGAAATATCCAAAGATTAAGCCGACAAAATCTTTAAAATCAAAAGTACCAATAAATGGGATAAAATAGCTTGCTATTTCAAGCAAAATGTAAATAGAACAAAAAATCAACAAATCTTTTTGCTTTTGCTTATTTTTTGTGGGACTAAAACTGAAAATCCAAGATGCAAAGCTAATAATTGGAACAAAAATAAAATTTCCCCCTATATCTGCCAACCCGAAGTCATTATTGCCATTTTCATACACCCATGGTCTGTAACAAGTATTGATAATTAAACCTGTAAAATAAAGGCCAACAATTATTATTATTGAATATATTTTAAAAGAACTCGAATGCTTCATTGAAAATATTTTAAAAAGTGGGCACTAAATATTTAGTGCCCACAAATATAAACTAATATTTTGGACCATAATCTCCATATTTTCCTTGTGCCATGATAAAGGATTCAGAAGTAAAAAATCCCATTATATATCCAGCAGTTCTAAAAACAGCTTCGGAGAATTCGCTACCTCCGTTGATAGATTTTAATTCGGATGTATTTAAATTTTTCATATTTGATTAGTTTAACTTTTAGCTATTTTTTCCTGCTTCCAATCCTTCCATAAATGCATTAATATGTGCCTCAGGGTTTAATAAAGCTTCTAATAAAACATAGGCCACTACCACTTGCCACCATAATCCCCCATTTACTTCCTTCATTTCCCCGGCATCCAACTCTTGTACGCCAAAGCACTCTAATTCTAACTTTTTCATAATATAATATTTAATGGTTAAAAATATAACATGGAACTAAGCTATGCTTGCAAACTGAAATAAAATTGCAGTCCACAGTCTTTTTTACCTCCACCTAAGATCGTTTTTTCTTCCTCCGAATTCAACGCCTTTAGGGAAAACTGAATACGCAGACCTGAGCAATTTTCATAATAATACGTCTGGCTCTTTTTGCTGTATCTTACGTCCACGCCCATGTCGCGGATCATTTCCAGCATATTGTACGCTTGTCGTGGGCTTATATTTAATCTCCTTGCCAGGTCTTCAGGGGTGCCGGTTTGCTGCTCTATGATCAATTTATTTAATAAAATCAACCGTTCTATTTGCTTGATGAAATTCACAGTTCCAAAATTTTTGTTTCTGTGCCATTTCCCATTTGCCTGTCCCAGAAATCTTTGTAAATCCTGCTGTGGTGCAGGAGATATGCATGTGTGCCTTCGTCGACCAACTTTCCTTTTTCCAGCACAATGATCTTGTCGGCCATGGTTACGGAACCCAGCCGGTGGGATATGGAAATCACTGTTTTGCCTTCATCCTTCATTTTCAACATTATTTTGATTACTGCTTCTTCCGATTTGGAATCAAGTGCCGACGTAGCTTCATCGAAAACAAGTATTTCAGGATCGAGGTAAAGGGCGCGCAGTATGGCCAGTTTTTGCCGTTGCCCGCCAGAAAGGTTTAGCCCGTTCTCACCGAGGTAACTTCCCAGACCTCCCGGTAATTTATTTATAAAATCCATCATATCGAGTTGTGTGGCCAATTGCATGATACGCTTCGTGTCTGGTTGGAATTCGCCGAGCGCGATGTTCTCAATCACAGATCCTGCAAAGAGGGCGATTTCTTGCGGCACGATGCCAATGACTTGGTTCACGCTTTCATTGTCCAAAGAAGCCAGGTTGTAAGCCCCAATATGAATCCTGCCTTCCTCAATGGTATAAAGCCTCTTCAGCAAAGATGCGATGGTGGATTTGCCACTTCCACTTTCTCCGACAATGGCTGTGATGTCCCCCTTATTGATCGTCAAATTCAAGTCCTCGAAAACCGTTTTTCTAGTCCCGTAGCTGAATTTCACATTTTCAAACCTAATGTTTCCTACTTCGCTTTTCTCCATGCAGACCAAAGTATCCTCTTTGTCCACTTCTAAGTCCATAATTTCAAACAAACGATCTGCGGCAATCCTGGCATTTTGAAAGGTGCGGTTGGCACCGATCAGGCCGCTCACCGGACCGGTAAAATATCCGATAATCGCGTAAAAAGACATCAGTTCCCCGGGAGAAATGATCTGATCCATTACATACCCCGCCCCGATCCATAGAATGATTATGGTAAATATCCTGGACACGGTGAGGGATGCATTTGCCGTGAAAATACCATTGAGGCCGGACTTATAGATGGAATTCAGCAGGCTCACAAATCTGGTCTCCGTCTTGATGCCGGAATATCCCTGTATCCCAAATGACTTGATAGTCCTGATGGCCCCAATAGACTCCACCAGTTGAGATTCCAGTTCGGCAGCATGCTCCATCACCTTCCGCTCTACTTTTTTATTAAAACGATTAGTAAGAAAAAAAATAAACGCGTAGAGCGGGATAACCATGGACATGATCAACGCGAGCTTCCAATAGTATGTAAACATGAGCGCAAAAGAAAAAACAAGGACAAAAGCATTGATGAGTATGTCAATGGCCGCCTCGTTAATAAAAGACCTGATCTTCACAGCATCGTTGATCCTGCTGATGATCTCGCCAACGCGCATCGTATCAAAAAAACGTTGTGGCAACGTGAGCAAATGTTTGTAGTAACCAAGAATAAGTTTTGCATCAATTTGCTGCCCTGTTTTTAGCACAAATATTGACTTGAACACGTTCATCAATATTTGCATGGACAATAAAAACAACATGCCAACACCAAGCAGATTGAGCAAATTATAATTTTGGGAAGGCAGGACAAAGTCAATGATTTTCTGCACATAGATCGCTGTTGACAATCCAATTAAAGTGAAAATAGCTGCGCCAACGACAGATTGGATCAAAATACCTTTGTGTGGACTGATCAAAAACCAAAACCTTGAGCTTATCGAAACTTTTTCATTCCCGGTTTTGAATGCTTCGTTTGGCACCATGAGGATGAGAACGCCCGACCATATCTTCTCAAAATCCTGTTTGGAAAATGCCACCATCTCGCCTGTGGCGGGATCCATCACTTTTACTTCCTTTACAGTAACTTTATAAATCACCACATAGTGATGGAGAACTTCTTTTATAACCACATGCGCGATTGCCGGCACTGGTATGCCAGGCAAAGCATCTATTCCGCCCTTTACACCTTTAGCTGAAAACCCCAATTTCTCAGAAGCCGTCAAGATTCCAAAAGCACTGGTTCCTTTTTTGTCAGTTCCTGCTATCTGACGTATTTTTGCGACCGGTAGCTTCAAATTGTAGTGTGCGGCAATGGATGCGAGGCAGGTTGCTCCACAATCGGTAATATCCCTTTGCTTTATCAGAACGCCTTTTTTCATGATTTCTAATTTATGAGACTTTGCCTAGATGGGTTCATCCAATTATCCACTTTGTCATAGAGCAGTTGGAAAATACTTCTCTTTGCCACCAGGAAGTTGGACTGTAACGTCATTCCTTTTTTCAGGTAACCTTTAAATCCGTTTTTTAAGGATAGATGATCCTCAGAGAGCTCACACTTGACCTGAAATAATGTTGATTGATTTTCCAAGATATAGGCATCGTTTGAAATTTCCAGGATTGTTCCCTGAAGCATGCCCCATTCATAAAAATTGAATGCATCAATACGAAAAGAACATTTTTGCCCAATCTTTAGCAAACCAATTTTTGCTGGCGGCACCCAACAGGAAGCAATAAGGCGGGAAGCGGGTGAAATCTCGGCCAACTTAAAACCTACCTGAAGATATTGATCTTTCTCGATTGAGTGAATGTTTTGCAGGGTACCATTCATCGGGGACAGTATTAAATATTTACTTTTTTCATCCATGAGTTGGTTGATGGTTGCTTGCAATTCATTTACTTCATTTGTAAAATTTACAATCTCTTGCTGCCATTGCTTTTTCTTTTGTTTCGTAAAAAGTTCAACCTCATTTTGTGACTGAATAAAATTAAATTCATCCACTTCAAAATCTTTTTCCGAGATTACTTTTTCTTCGAACAGTTGCTTTTGTCTTTCATAATTCTTTCTGGCGCCTTGACAGGTGGATATCAATTTTTCATAATGAATTTCATATTCAAGCAGTTCGGACTGATAGCGCAAATTTTTAGGCTTTGGCAATTTATCCGGCAAGTTGTCGATCATCAGTTCAAGATCTTCTGAAAAACTTACCAGTTGAAGGGTCAATTTTCGTGTTTGAATTTCCCTTTTGTCTATAAGATCATGATCCAACAAAAGGAGTGTATCCCCTTCCAGTATGTTCAGGTTTTCTTTTAATGCCGAAAATGTAACCTTTCCTGAAACCGGCGAATGGATAATATGTCTGTCTTCGTCCGAAGAAACAACGCCGGAGGCATTGACATTCACATCCATGTCAATCATTGGCATCGCCAAGATAACTGCAAAAAAAGCTGCGACAAGCACCTGATAGACAAATTTGGAATTTGTATTTATGTGAAAGGTGTAGTTCTCAATCGACGACTTTATGAATTCTTCAGGAAAAAGTCGGTTCGCGGTGTGTGATTTTGAGTTAGCCATTCTTAAATGTTTTCATTTGATATTTATATGAGCTGTTTAACTATTATTAAATATTAATTGAATCGGTTTTCCCCAATAGTCTACCACCGCTTTTGCGGCTTTGAATGCAAGAATAGGGGTGCAGCGCCAGTTCGGCCAAGAGCACGTTACACTCGATTTTGCTTAAATCTGCGAGTTCGACGGTATATTTGGTCTCTGTTTCTTCTGAAGCATCTTTTTTCCATCCTTCATAAACCAGGCTTTTATAGCTGAGGAGGTTGTCGCCGTTGCTTATGGGCAATTTCATTTTACCCTGCATGCCGCCACCCACCAGGTTGCCTTGAAGAATGCTCAGAGAAAGCGTTTCTACCGAAAGTGGCCATCCTCCGGCCTGGCCTTCGCCAATGGTGAGCAGATTTTTGAGGGCAACTTCACCGGTAAAACCACTGGCATCGATGATGGCGTGCTGAATGCTGAACTCCTTCCGCCTTGACGTATTGGAAAGCCACTTGGGTAAAATAATGCCGGCCTCTTCGGCGAAAAACCCCTGCCACAGCGGCCCCTTCTGTAGTACAGATTCCGGGATGAGCTTGCTGCCCATCATCCCCCCCGGATTAGAAACATCACTCAGGTCGACCGCTACATGGCTCAGCCTGAAAGAGAAATCCTTCAGGTTTTTGATCTTAAAAACCGGCAGGTCAATTTGCGCGACGATATCACCAAAATCTTTTCCCTGCACAGAGAATTCGGCCACCACCGCGCTGTGGGAATAGCTTATTTCTATGTCCCGGTCTACCTCAAATTTTTCCGGGCTCAGTGCAAAATCTCCACTTATCTTAAATTGCTCCAGGCCATTGCAGCCCCACTCTACATAGGTTTTTTCCGGCCCTTTGTCTATCTGCAGCGAAAAGCCCGGGTCCTGTTGGCGGCTGCGTTTGTCGACGATTTCGGCCAGGTACATTTTGGCCAGGGCACCGCCACCCAAACCTCCTTTGGTCACAGGGATATTTTTGCCCATGAAGATCAGGTCAAGGCCGGCAGCGTTAAAGGGCACCCGCAGATAGGCATCTACATACACACCACCGGCCGTAGCCCTTCCACCGCTAATCAGAATGATAACCTGCTCTTCGACAGGCTTTTCCATATTGATAAGGCCAAGGGGCAGGCTGGTGATGTCGGCTGCTGTGAAATTGCGGGTCACTTTACCCTCAGCAATGACCGCCTCCATTAGGCTGTCTAAATCCTTGGAATGTGCTCCGGTGTCGTCAGATTGCAAACCGTATATAAGTGTGGCCTCTGCCAAAGACCCGGAAACTGAGGGCGTACAGAAGGCAAAGAGGCAAGACGAAAAACAGGTGAATAGTAAAAGTCTTCTCATTAAATGTGAGGTTTGTTCAGGAATGATACCTTAATCCACAATCGGCATGAGCAAAAAATGCATCCTGTTAAAAAAAGTCCGCGTTTCACCGAGTTCAGGCTGTCGGTCATTGAAATAGCGTCTGAGCAACTTTTATCATTCTCTCTAAGTATCGGTCAAATAACAACACGAAGTAAACAATTTTCCATTCTCAGTAGATGGGAGTATACAGATCAATGTGAGCATATAAGAAAAAAAAGAAACAGGGCAATTTTATGGAGGCGATCGACTGAAAAAATGGCGATAAAGCGCTGAATTAAGCAACCGCAGTCTGCATGGTGCCTGCGGAACCATGTTTATAATTCATTTATTTCAAAGCAAAAAAGGTAATTGATACAATAATTCCCGCCGGAGCATTTCTATTTCACATCACTTAGGCGCTGCCTATCATCATAGCATAAGCGCGTTGCGCAATTTTAGGCTGGGCGTATTGTCTGAAGTATGACCAATACATGCCGGCATGGACTTCGGCATTGGCAGTAAGATAAGTGTTGGGTCAAGGTTGAGCCAACAACATTAAAGGGGCCACATCGAAGACCTGTTCATAATACGTGACTTATATATCGGTTTGTCTTAAGCTACAGCATTTGGAATGTTAGCTATGATGGGCCGGGCGATCCCCACCTCGTTGTTTCAGATGTGTTTTTGGCCATTCAAGCTGGAGCACGATGGCACTTCAGCCCGCAGTGGGCGGTAAATGCCGAGCTCTATGGCGGCACCATGTCTGGTCTTTATGTTGGAATGTCGTATCGTTTTTAACAGACAAAAAATATCAAGAAAAAAGCCACCGAGTCTACACTTGGTGGCTTTTATTGCAAGAGGAAAAAATTCTAATATCCAACTCTTAACCGTAATGCCCACTCTTCAACATCTGATTCATATTCGATTTTCTCACCAAACTTGTCATACCAGGTCCACCAATCAGTATCGTCATATTTAAATTGGTATTGCAACTTATCTTTAGTGTCGTAAAATGAGCTGATTAATTTATCCTGTGCATCTTTACTGTATGTCGCATATCCAACTAATATTAAATTATCGATGGATCCAGTATAATACTCTCGTAAAATTGCCTCTCGATCATCGCTCCTAGTATCTCTATATATACAATATGAAAATTCATCTTCTTCATTGTATCTATAAAACCAAGTTTCTTTAAGCCAGGTAAAATGATCTGATTTGTAAATTTTTCTCAACGCTCCGCTGCTGTAATATTCAATGTGCTGATAGTAATCCTCCTTGTATTCAAAATCGATCAGATAACTATCTCCATATTTTTTGGTCATTAAACCATCGCTATTGTATTCATAGTATGCTATGTAGCCTATAGTCCCATCTATATCATTATAATATTTTTCCGAAGTCACTTTACCGTCAGTATAGATATATTCATGTTCCAGTGCACCATTCTCAAATGCTTTTATCAAATTTTGATTTGAGTTATATTCAAACGTCTCTTCCTCACTATACGGATAATCGCCACCCTCGCGAACAAACTTTTTTTGTATAAGCAAGCCTTCAGTATTGTATTCGAATGTACGATATGAATTTTCATCTTCTTCGTCATCATTGTTTTTGTCATACATCTTTATAATAAATCCCTCTGTATCAAATTCATATACCCACTCGTCAAAATAGTCACCTTCTATATAATCAACTCTAGATGAAGTAATCGCACCATCATCATTGAGAATATGGGTGGTGGACATATACTTGGCCCCAAATTTTCCGTGAACATCATGATTGTGATAGGATTTTGTCAAGACACCATTCGTATACTCGTGGGTTATCTCATCAAAAGCCGGCACATCGTATCTGTCTATCACTTGCTCAAAACTCTTAATAAAATTGCTTTGAATAAAGGTTTGATTGTCATCAATAACAACCACAACGTCCTCAGGTTCTCCTGTTTCTGGTTCCACCTCAGTATCTTTCTGACAAGAAGAAAAACCAATCGCCAATACCACCACGACGACCAACATCCTAATATCTAGTAAATTTTTCATCATTTATTTTTTATAATTATTAAATATTATAGCCCAAAAATACACATCAATTAAATCGAAACAGTGCAACATCTATCGCAAAAACGGGTATGTGATGTTTTCCACTGAAGATTAGTAAAATTTATTAAGAAATTGCTTACAAAGCCTCAAGGGCGATAAAAAATGCCTGTAAGGAATCTAGGGCAAGTCTTCCTGTTGAATTCTTGAAGTAAGAATTTGAATAAAATGCTTAAAACCACAACAACACCCTAACTTTACGATTAGGAACTACATCACAACCCCATCAATCTTATTGAGATATTCGCAGCATATTCTTAGTTCTTGTCTACCCATCATCGCAAGCCCCGCAGGGGCGACATATATCACCGACGGGCAGCCCTGAAGGGGCGTAATACTCCAGAACGGCACATATCACTAATACACATAATCATATCCCGTCCTTTCAGCGCTATATTCGTTTCACATCCAATCAGAAACTATGGGACAGTCGCTCGTAAAAAACTATGTGCATCTTGTATTCAGCACCAAGCATCGCCAATCGCTGATACACCCGCCCGTGGAAGCAGAACTCCACGCCTATCTCGGTGGCATCTGCAATAAACTTGACTGTACGGTGATAAAAGTGGGTGGCTACATCGATCATATCCACATACTCTGCATGCTATCAAAAAAGATTGCGCTGATGAAGTTGATGGAAGAGCTAAAATCAAACTCATCAAAATGGATAAAAACAAAAGGCAGAGGATACGAAAACTTTTATTGGCAGGATGGCTATGGAGCTTTTTCGGTCAATCCGTCAAAAGTTGATACAGTAATTGCCTACATCGCAAACCAGCACGAACATCACCGTAAGAAAAAATTTAAGGATGAATACCGGGCAATTTTGAAAAAGTATAATGTCGAATATGATGAGAAGTATGTTTGGGATTAGCGCTGTCGCGCCATATTAGCCCCGAAGGGGCGACATACATCATCGATGGGCAGCGCCCATCGATCATTCCCGCCCCCGCTAACCCCCTTGCTGCCGCCTTCGCAGGTTGTCCAGGATAATACCGCAGGCCATGGCTACATTGAGCGATTCGGCAGCGCCATAGCGCGGTATGGTGATGCGATCGTGCACCAGAGACTCTTCTGCTTCGGAAAACCCGCGAGACTCATTGCCCATCAGTATGAGGGCAGGCGTGCGAAATTGTACATCATAAATGCTGGTGCCGTGCATGTCGGCGGCATACACTCGCCACTGCCTCTCACTCTGCGCTGCCGGTAGTGCGTCGAAATAAGGCACAACCCTGGTAAATGAGCCCATGGTGGCGTTGACCACCTTCGGGTTGTAGAAATCCACGCAACCGGGAGAGAGCAGAATCTTGCGCACGCCATACCAGTCGGCGGTGCGTATGATGGTGCCCAGATTGCCGGGATCGCGCACGTCGAGCAGACCCAGCATTACGTCGTCAGGCTGCAGCACCAATGGCTGCACGTCGGGCATGTGCGCCACGGCCAGGGCATGTGCATTGCTCTCGAATGTGCCCAACGCACGCAGCTCCTTCTCCCCTACCTCCACCATCTGTATGTCGCTGTCGCCAAGCCCGGCGCCATGTGTATGGAAGAAGTCGGCCGTACCCACAATCATAGTGGTACGAAGATCGGAGGCGGCCAACTCCAGCACACTTTTCGCACCCTCTACGATAAACGATTTCGCCTTCTGGCGGTATTTCTTAAATTGTAAACTTTTGATAAACTTTGCCTGCTGTTTGGAGATCATTTATCGATAAGGTGATACGTTGAAAAATTGGAGTGTACGGTTCATTGTCATCACTCTGACGGCCGCTGTGCTGTCTTCCTGCCTCGGAACACGGTTTTTGCAAGATGACCAATATTTGCTACGCAAGCAAAAGATAAAAGGCAACAACGCCGTTGCCGACGAAGCCCTGGAACCACTGCTCCGGCAAGAGCCAAACAAGACCTTGCTCTTCTTCCCCATTGCACCCTACGTGTATGTGTATCAGTTTGGCCAGCGCCGCTACGATAAGGCCGAAATAACGGAGGAGATCAACGCCATACAGGAAAAATACGAAGCAAAAATAGCGCAGGCCGAAGGCAATGAAAGCAAAATAAAGCGTCTACAGGCGAGACTGGAAAAAAGGCTGGGGAAGAAAAAACGCGACCTGGAAGAAGGCAATATTTACATGCGTTGGGGAGAGCCAGTGGCGGTGTACGACTCAGCCGCGGCGGCACAGTCGCGCCAGCAGTTCGAGCTTTATTATGAAAATAAAGGCTTCTTTGAAGTAGATGTAGAGAAGCAGGTAGAAATGCGGGGCAAGCGCGCTTTTGTGAGCTATCACATAGACGAGGGCCAGCCTCACCGCATCGATACGGTGATCTATGAAACTACCGACTCCGTGCTGTACAACATCATCGATGCCCACCGCGCAGATGCCGCGTTGCAGCAGGGAGCTCGCTACGACCAGCAAGACCTGGTGGCCGAGCGGGAACGAATTGAAATACTACTCAAAAATCATGGCTACTTCGACTTTAGCCGTCAGTACATCAGCTACACGGTCGATACGCTGGAAACGCCCCACGAAGCCGACATACGGCTCATCATCAACGAGCCGGCCCGTCGCGGATATCACAAGGTGTTTACCGTAGACAGCATCATCTTTGTGACCGACGCGGGCCTGTCGGTGCCTGGTGCCAGGCGCCAAAGCACACAATACAAAAACATCACCTTCCAGTATTTCGACAAGCGCTTCTCGAAGAACGTGCTCGACCAGCGTGTATTTATAAAAAAAGACAGCCTGTACAGCTTCGAAAGCACATTGAACACACAGCGCCAGCTCGCCCTGCTCGACAACTTTAAATTCATCAACATAAACTACGACACCACCGGCGGCATGTTTGTAGCCAATATTTTTGCCAGTCCGCTCAAAAGATTTCAGGCCACCAACGAGGTAGGCCTCAATGTGACCGAAGGCTTCCCGGGGCCATTCTACAACCTTTCCTTCCGGCAACGCAACGTGTTTGGCGGCTTAGAAAATCTGGAGCTCAGCGGCTTTTTCGGCTTTGAAGGCGTGGCCAGCGCCACCGCCGACGACGACATATACAGCAGTACAGAAGCCGGCGGCAAGCTGGCCCTTACTTTTCCTCAATTTGTAATACCCTCCAGCGAGCGCTTTCGCTACCGCATGGCCAGCTACAACCCCACCACCACCGTGCGCACAGGCTACAACTTTACGCAGCGGCCAGAGTACGAAAGAACAAACTTCAACAGCGCCATCGTGTACAACTGGCAGGAGTTCAGGCGCAAACTGTACAGCTTCACGCTGGCCGAGCTTAGCTTCATACGCTCCGACACCACGCGCGAGTTTGGCGAAATACTGCGGGAACTGGAGGCCCAGGGCAACCCACTCATCCGTTCCTTCAACCCGTCGTTTGTTAATTCCATGAATTTCTTTGTGATATACAACTTCAACCCCAACGACCTGACGGGTGGCAAATCGTCACTGCTGAAGCTTTACGCCGAAGCGGGGGGCACCATTTTCAACGTGCTCGACCCGGCGGTGGTGACCAACCGGGGCCTGGAGTATTATCAATTCCTAAAGTTCAACATCGACTTTCGCAGGCACATCAGCCTGGGCGAACACAGAGGCATTGCCTCGCGGATAAACCTCGGCGTGGCCTACCCTTACGGAGAAAACAAAACACTGCCTTACGAG